>JADBYQ010000027.1 GCA_020402945.1 Cytophagales bacterium
ACATCTGACGCATGAAAACCATCCCTCCCCAAGGGGTGATTTCCTTGTCTGTATAGCCAATTTCAAACTCCATAACACTAAAATAGCTATTGCTACGCATTAGAAAATCCTATTGCGTAATTTGGGTTAAACCCATATTTTGCAGTAGAATAAAATAGTGACAAGGTGTCCTGTATTTGAAAAAAATAACTATCTCAGCAGCATTTCTCCTGCTTTTTGGAGTTAAACACTCAAATGCACAAACAAAATCCTTTGAATTTGAAACAGATCCAACTTCGTTTTTTACTAACGGCTACAACTTCAATTTCGGATATTCTATCCCGCATTGGGCCATTCGACTAGTTCCGTATAAAACGGAATTACCTGAATTTATACATGGCAATAAGGACTTCAAACAAAACATGCTTGGAGTAGCATTTGACCTTGACTATTTTTTCAAAGAAAACAACAATGGATTGTTCGTAGGCCCTGTTGTAATATACTCCAAAGACGAAATAGAAAATAGCTACAAACAAAAAATCAACAATGACCAATTATTGGCTGGGTTAAGGATTGGCTATAGAATTATGCCATTTAAAAAGCAACGGGAAAATTTGAACGGCTTTTATTTCACACCTTTTATTGCCCCGTTTTATTCCTTCGCAAACGATGTTGCATTTACAAATGGAAATTCGTTTGAATACAAACAATTCCAATTCTGGGGAGGAATTCATTTGGGCTACAGAATAAATACCAGATATAATAGTTCGAATGAATAAGCTGTTGAACATATTTTTCCCAATAATACTTTTTTCGTTGATGGGATGTTCACTAAGCAATAAAATTCTAACTAAAAATGACGGTACTGGCCCTTATTACCCACCTAGTGGTCTTGCCGGTGGTGTGTACATTGTGGAAATTCGAGCAGAAGATGGTGCGCTCATCAGAAATAAAGTGATGGTTATGCATTAGTCTTTCCGAGGAATAAAACAGTAAAGCCACCTCTGCGAAGGGGTGGCTTTTTGCTTCTCGATGATTTAGAATCGACTTTCAAATTCTGCGCAGAATATTGAAATCTTTCCATGATGTCAAGTCTTCCGACCGACATATACACCCCACAACAAAAGAAATAAATCTAGTTGCTCAAAAACGATCAGGTCGGAAGACCTGACGACACAGAAAAAATCCCCCCTCAGGCTGGAACGCGTGGATCGACTGCGAATAGCTGCTTACATTTACCTTGCTATCGCCAGACACTCGCACCGTAAAAGCCACATGCGGGGCGAGGTAAAAGTTCTTGGCGAATTTCCATACAAATCCAGCACCGGCAGTCCAAAGCATACAATTGTAGTTGCTCGTAGAGGTGGCCTGTTCGTGGGCTAAGTTTTCACTTAGGTATTCAACCCCTGTACTGATAAAAAATTTATTCCAGTTGGGTTGAAAGCAGTAATCGACCATAACAGCTCCTACCATGATCTTATTGTCTTTAAAACCCGTCATCAAGCAGCGAGTTTGGAGTTGTCAATCCCACGAAAAACACCGCTAAAGTGCCATTGGTTGTACCCAACCACCACCGAGCCATGGTAGCCACCGAGAATGTTGGGAACAACGGCCGCTTCGAGGCCAAATGTCGTTTTCTTTTCAGGCTTTCCAGTGTCTGATTGTGCAGGAGAAAATGAGGTTGCAAGTGCCAAGAGGCCGATAATCAAAAATGTCCTTTTCACCTTCATATTTCTAAACGTTAAATTAAAATTTCTTCCAAGGCCTCACTCCAAATCTCACGACAGGAAAAAAATCTACCGTTGAAAGAGAGTAAGTCGTATTGTCAGAAAACTTAGCCTCCTGACTGCCTCTCATGTACAAATGAAGGCCGGGCTGAACATAAAAGTAACGACCGATAAAAAACTGGTAGCTAATGCCGAGGCCAGGGGTAACGGAGGTTAGTTGTTTCGTCTCAGAAGTGGTTTTTTGTTTGATGTCAAATACTTGCCTGTCTACGAATACGTATGTCTCGAGATTTTTCCAAATGTTGTAGCCAGCGAAAATACCAAACGTTCCCTTGGTCTCAAATCTCTCAAATTTATCATTCGAATTTTCTGAGTTAAAAGTTCCGGCATCTATGATACTCGCCCTAAAACGGAATTTTTGCAAACGATAGCCCACTGCCACATGGTAACCTTGGCTCAGATAAACAAAAGGAAGTGCCTCAATTTCCAAAGCACGTTTTACTTCATAATTGGCTGGTGAAGGCTTCCAGAAAGTACCTGATGATTCATTTTGGGCTAACAAGGTGGTTGAAAATAACAAAAATAATGCGAGGACTGAGATGGTTTTCATATACTTATTTGGTTTAAATTATACCACAAAGGTGTCGCACCATGTCCACCACTTTTATTGAACTAATTCAAGAAATTACTTCTTGGCGCGTAATTTTGAGAGCCATTCGGGAGAAATTCCTAAATAGGAGGCAATCAGGTATTGGGGTATTTCCAGAATGAGTTCGCAACTCGTACTCACTAACTTTTCATACCGTTCTTTCGGGGGCAAGGAATTTTCCTTGATCCGTTCGGCAAACCGGATAAAGTAAAATTCGGAAATCAAGCGGCCCATCTTTTGGAACTTGATATTCTCCTCATAGAGCATGAGGATTGATTTTCTTTCAAAACTAAGTAGCTGGCAATCTTTCACCGCAATGATATCCATTTCCGTGGGTCTTTGGAGCAAAAAACTCACATAGTCCACAGCAAAGCTATTTTGAAAAATAAAATCTAAAACAACTTCTTCTCCGGTTTCGTTGGTGTAACCTAGTTTGAAAATTCCTTTGGTTACAAAATAAAGCTTGTCGCAAACTTGTCCGTGTTTAATAAGATATTCCCCTTTCTTGATTTGTTCGTGCTTAGCAAGGGCATTGAGATGAGCTAATTCAGCTTCATTGAAGTCGACAAATTGCAGAAAGAATTCGTTGATGGTCATAAGCACTAAAAATAGCTAATTTAACCAGCCGAATCGCTAAGGTATGAGCAATACGATGCAGATTCAGCTTATTCTGGTACCTTTATTTTGATTCGGGAATGCCCAAATCGATTTTCAGTTTACCTGTTTTCTTATTCATAGAAAAGGATGCCAAACTGATACCAGTATGGCAGGGAACAATCGTCTAGCTGCTACGATTAGTATTCGGTATCGGAACTTTAAATGACTTGAAATTTCATTTCCGCTTCCGTTCTATTTCTAGCAGAAACACCTGATCTGGTGTTACTGAGTAAGGATCGGTACAGTGAAAGCCGGTGGAGGTGTATTTTTCGTAAGCCTGTTGAAGGTACTCTTTCGCCTTCGCGGGAGAGCCTTGAGCCTCATGCACTAAGCCCCTGTAGTAGTAAGTGTCGGCCAGCTGTTTGCAAACGGTTAGTTGTTTTTCAAAGTCGGCCAGAGCAGCGGTGTAATTTTTAAGTTGAAAGTAAGTCACGCCTCGGTGCAAGTAATCATAAGGCCTCATCCAGTTTTTCTTTTCTCTCGCCCTTGTTGGTGTTGCGTGAGGGGCAATGAGCGCGAGTTCACCAAAAGACAAGATGAATGAGGATTTGCTTTTGATGAACTTGAATAACAGCATAAAAAAGGATTGATAAGAGCATGCATTAAACCCATATTTTGCAGTAGAATAAATTAGTGACAAGGTGTCCTATATTTGAATATACCACTACACCGATAAGTTAGTAACAGCCTGTGGCGTGATGAAAGAAATGAAAATATTGGTTGACCAAACTGGGACCAGAAAGAAGTTGGCCGAGCTTGGTTTGCCTGAGAGCAAGAGTAACAACAGGATAGATGCCGTGGGTATAATAGAGAGTTTTTGGGTGGGCATCTGGATTGGTTGCTTTCGTTTTAGTCACACAGCGGTGGTGCAGGTTGATGAAGTGTTGCGCCAGGTATTTGGATGAAAGCAGGTTACTTCGGGAACCACCTTCGGGCGTTTCTTTAAAAAATTTATGCCCTCAATGAACCACCAAATTTTCATTGAACTGTACACGTGGTTTTTTGAGCATATCCAATTTGACAATTACACGTTGGATA
Source organism: Cytophagales bacterium (assembly GCA_020402945.1). Lineage (GTDB taxonomy): Bacteria > Bacteroidota > Bacteroidia > Cytophagales > Cyclobacteriaceae > ELB16-189. The sequence continues at coordinate 4,051 of JADBYQ010000027.1, forward strand.
TGGACAGCAGTGCGATCACCCGTTACGGGGAACAGGAAGCAAAAAAGAGTACTACCCCAAGAAGCCTGGCCGTGGCAGCCATCATCCCTTGTTTGCTTTTGTCAATCACATACGCATGGTGGCCAATTGCTGGAACCGCAGCGGCAATTCAGGGTGCAACAGCAACTGCATCCATTTTTTAGAAGACACATTTGCCATCCTCAAAAACAAAACAGTAGGGTTGTTCAGATCCGATAGTGGGTTTTGTACCAGTACTGCCTTGGATTTCATTGCGCAGAGAAATATCCCCTACGTCATTGCCTGTAAGCTGTATGCCAATTTACAAGCCAGCATTTATGGTATCACCCAATGGAATGCGATAGGCGAAGGCTTATGGGTATCGGAAATAAACTACCAGCAAGGCGGCTGGGGCAAAGCCCGTAGGATTGCGGTCATCAAGCAAAGTGAAGAAATCGACTGGATAGTTCTACTGCAAAATCTGGGTTTATGCATGGTCGGGTTGGAAGGCCAATAGATTGAAAAATGTTTTAACCAGATTTGCGAATTAAACCCAACTGCTTCGATGTCTGGTTTTTTTTACATTCCCACCATAACAAAAGCACCCCAATAGTAGGGTTCTTTATACTTCATCATCAATTGTTGCTGTGCCAACTTGAATGCCTTTACTTTATTTCCGGTCTTTGTCCAATTCGTATAAAAATTAGTCATCAATTGTTGTGTGGCGGCATCATCTACCTTCCAGAGACTCATTACAAGTGCGCTCGCACCTGCTACGATAAAAGCTCTTTGCAAGCCGTACACACCTTCGCCAGATCTAACATCACCGAGCCCGGTTTCGCAGGCACTCAACACAATTAAATCAGTTCCTTCTAAATTTAAGTTCATTGCTTCGTAGGCCGTTAGTATTCCATTGTCGTTACTCGACAAATCTACATCATTGCTCTGTTTTGGAGCGCCTGCTAAGATTAAGCCCGACCGAAGTAACGGATTGTTCTTTGCGCTCTCTGCACTAACACCCAATGCGTCTCCCCCCTGCAAATCAGCATCTGCTAAGAAATATCCATGTGTGGCGATGTGCATAATTGTAGGTGCTTTTACCGCTTTCAATGTGGCTTCCGAAGCTAACCTCTCTTGACGTAATGTTGTTTTGTACCCAGCGGCAATTAGTATTTTATTAATTCCCTCAATTTCAACTTTTGTTCCCGGCAACGGAACGGCCACAGCGCCATAATCTGGAAAGCCAAGCAAGAACGCATCCTTTTTAGCCACCACCTGCTTTCTTTGTTTCAAGACAATCAGATCTTTCGAATTACCAATGGTTATTAAGTCATATTGACTCAACAGGTAGTCGCCATTCTTTTTCTTTAGCGTATTGAGATTAATTTGATTGTAAATACCATCAGGCGATAGATAAAGAGCTTTTTTGCCCATTAGCAATGGCTCTATGCGCAGCCAAAATTGATCGTAAGAAAATTCATCAATCGTTTTTTGTTGAATGGCGTTCTTATAGTACTTTGCATAACGAGTTTCTAATTGGTTACCGTTATCAATTATTGCTACGGTCGGTTGAGTAGTGTTTTTGGTGAGAATCAACGCTACGTATCTACTTGCATCTATAAAGTCTTTTTCGAATGTCCTTATTCTAATGATTTCAACGAGGGCCTCGGTTTCGCTCAATAGTGCTGCCACGTTGGTAAAACTTTGTCTTTCAGTTGAGAAGCCTTTTGAAAAATCGGCAGACTTCTGCGAAAGTGACCGCTCAGTTGCATTGGCCGTTTTCTCCAACGCTGGAAGATCTATTTTTTGTTGTTTCAATTCTTCCTTTGAAAGCGAGTAGTACCTCGACAAGTTTTCTTTTTGACTAATCCAAGAGACGTATTCATTTATCAATGATTGATCACCGCTATTCAAAATCGATTTTTTAATCTTATTTGTAGAGTTTAGCAGCAAGGCTTTGGTGGAGATTTGATAATCGTACACATCTTTCCATATAGAGGGGTTAGCACTGGCATACTCAATAGCGTAATTGTAAAATCGTTGAAAACGCGGTTGAAGGATATCCCAATACTTTGTTTTTTCAGTCTCGCTCATTGGGGGGAAGTAATTATTGATAAAATCGATCGATTGATCGACAGATTTGTGAAGAAAGGGATAGGCTTTTTCTAAATCGCCTTTCTTCCAATAAAGAATTCCCAAGTTTTCTACTGATTTAACATAGTCAGGATGTTTTTCACCTAAGACTTTTTGACGAATATCAACGGACTTGATAAGAGCAGGTTCAGCTTCCGCATAGCGACCTTGCATCCTATAAAAGTTTCCCAGATCATTTTGCACTTTGGCGAAAGATGGATTGTCTTCTTTAAAATTCTTCATATAGACTTCGGCCGATTTTTTTAATAGACTTTCGACTTGATCTGTCTTACCCATCTGGATATACAGAATAGCTAATTGATTCAGGAGGTTAGCATATTCGGGATTGCCCTTTTGGCCAACTAATAATCGCTTTTCGAATACATCTTTAATGAACAAGAACTGTTTTTCTGCTTCTATAAGATTACCTCCTAACTGGAATGTGTTTGCCAGGTTGATCAAAAATTTCCGGTTGTCAAACGACTTTTTTCCTTGGCCAGCTTTTTTCGGTGCCGCTTCGGAGGCAGCGATGGCTTTTTTCATCAATTGTTCTGCTTCGCCAAACCTGCCCATGGCCTGATAAAGCATAGCTTTGTTGTTAAGAACGATTGCATATTGCATACTCTTATCGGTAAAAATCTTCTCAACAATTGGTAAGGTTTCATCAAATTCTTTTTCCGCTTCATTATATTTTCCATTGAGTTGATCTAGCTTGGCTTGGCTATTCAAGTTAGCAGCGTAGGCAGCACTTGCTTGCCCAAGGAGTTGACTGCTTTGATCAAGTGCGTACTTGATAAGGGGGAGGGCATCATTATTTCGGCCTTGTACTAAATACATGATCCCCAAACTGGTAATGCATCTTAAATAATTCAATTCATTGGTCAATTCATTGTCTTCCATGTAAGTCTTAGCGTTCGTAAACCCCTCGGCTGCTAATTTATAAGAGCGAATTTCATAAAGTGAAATAGCCCATTGGAGAGTATCTCGAGCTATTTCTTTCGTAGTCTTCGTTTTATTCGTTTGGTTTTCCGCTAAGAATTTAAACATCTTACTGGTAGATTCGCCTTTTTGTTCTATTTCAAATAAGCTCGATCCTTCGCTAACGGACATGACAAATTGGAAATCAATCGAGTCAAGTTTACCCATTTGTTTGTCGCTGGTTTCACTAGCTGTTTTTTTCAATGCCTTTGTAAACCAATCGTCTTGCGCAGTTGAGGAGGTGAACGCAATAAATAATGCCAGAACGGACAGCTTGATTTGCTTCATAGTGAAAGGAGTGAGGGATTATGGTAAATCATGGTTAAATTTCCGCAAAAAAAACCAACGGTGAAACTCTATAGAAATTTATGTGAGGCGGTTGTTAATGGTTTGGAGCTTATTTTCACCGAAAAAAAGTATGCCGATAAGGTTATTGAGAAGATTCTGAAGAGCAATCCGAAGTGGGGTGCTCGTGATAGGCGTTTCATTGCTGAAACGATCTATGATATCGTTCGTTGGTACAGACTGTTTATCGAACTCACAGGTGCGGATGAGGATGATTATTGGAAATTACTGGCGGTCTGGTGCCTTTGGAATAAAGTGGACTTCCCGGACTGGGAGGAGTTAAAAGGTTTGAACAGAAAGAAAATACTTGAAAATTATGAACAGCTGAAAGCGAACCGGAAGATCAGAGAGTCTATTCCTGATTGGCTGGATGAGTTGGGGGTTAAAGAACTTGGTACGAAATGGGAAAAGGAGATAGCAGCGTTAAATGAAGAGGCTAAAGTAGTTTTGCGAGTTAATACAATCAAGATTTCAAGAGAAGAGCTTCAAAAGCAATTGGAAGAACTAGAAAACATTTTGACAGATGCACCGCTTGATTTTCCGGATGCATTGTTGCTCGAAGAGCGCCAGAATATTTTTACCCGACAGCAATTCAAAGACGGATTATTTGAAGTGCAAGATGGCGGATCGCAATTGATTGCTCCGTTTCTGCAAGTGAAGCCGGGCATGCGTGTGATTGATGCGTGTGCAGGTGCAGGCGGTAAAACGCTCCATTTAGCCGCCTTAATGCAAAACAAAGGACGCATCATCGCTTTGGATACCGAGGAGTGGAAATTAGACGAATTGAAGAAGAGAGGAAGACGTGCAGGAGTTGCCAACGTGGAGACAAGATTGATCGAATCGTCAAAGACGATTAAACGATTGGAAAATTCTGCCGATCGTTTACTATTGGATGTTCCATGCTCCGGGTTAGGCGTTTTGAAAAGAAACCCAGACGCGAAATGGAAAATGTCACTTGACTTTATAGAACAAGTAAAAGAGTTGCAACAGCGAATTCTTGCCGACTATAGTTCGATGGTGAAAACAGGTGGAGAGATGGTTTATTCTACCTGTAGTCTATTTCCATCTGAGAATGAAAAACAGGTGGAAACATTTTTAAAAAATCAACCCCAGCACTTTGAATTGCTTGAGCAAAAGACGGTTTTGCCTTCCGCTGGGTTTGATGGCTTCTTTATGGCACGCCTAAAAAAATTAAAGTAACAGAGCATTGTTGATGAAAACGATTTTAATAAAGGTCTATTCCTTTTGGGTTTTATTTGTTTTTTCTTTTTTCATGTTGTTGTTTTTGCCCGGTATAGTTTTGCCCGCATTTTTCGGACCAAGGGCTGTTGCCGTAACTTATTTTTTCATGAAACTCTGGTCGTGGATCTTTAGTAAGCTCACGTTCATTCGATATGAAATGATTGGGCGAGAAAAAATTCCCAAAGGAAAGGCGTTTATTTATGTTAGCAATCATACCTCTTTCTTGGATTTGCCGGGTATTTCGATGATGATTCGCGGGCAGTTTCGGCCATTGGCAAAAAAAGAGTTGTTGAAAATCCCAGTGTTTGGGTGGGTGACGCGAGCGACCTGTGTGGTTGTAGATAGGGGAAGCCAGGAAAGCAGAAAAAAGAGTCTTGGCTATCTAAAGAAAATTCTGAACCTTGGAATCAATATTTTGATTTTCCCGGAAGGCACACAGAATCGGACAAAAGAAATCATGCAACCTTTCAAGGAAGGGGCGTTCAAGATAGCCGTTGATACCGGACAGGCAATACAACCCTTAGCAGTAATTGGTGCAGGTGCGCTAATGCCACCAGGTACGTTGAGGATTAAACCCGGAGTAATAAAAATCGTTGTGGGGGATGCGATTCCGGTACTGGATGGGGTTGACCAAGTTCAGCGTTTGAAGGATCATACCTTTGAGGTTTTGCAACAACTGATAAAAAGGAATTCATAGAGCATTCCTTTTTTAGGGCGGGGTTTGGATGCAACGAAAAAGTAAATACTAAATTTTAACGATGCGCGAGATGCTTCTAATTTTTGTTGGCGGAGGAATCGGAAGTGTGATGCGTTTTTCCCTCGGAACATGGATATCCTCGTTTCATTCTCATCATTTCCCCTACGGAACTCTTTTTGTGAATGTCCTTGCTTGTTTCGTACTTGGAACGTTGGTTGGCGTAGCAGACCATAAACAAATCATCTCCCCGAATGCTCGCTTATTTTGGACAGTTGGCTTTTGCGGTGGATTTAGCACTTTCTCAACGTTTAGTAGTGAGACGCTGACACTCATTCAAAACGGATTTCCGTTTTCGGGTCTGGTGTATGTTTTGGCTAGTTTGTTGTTGTGCCTTGCAGCAACTTATCTAGGCTTGTACCTAGGGGAACAAATCAATTAAAAACCGGGAGATAGACAATCTTCTTTGTTTCAAAAAAATCTTCTTTGAAGAATTCAGTAAGATCGTACAACTTATATCTTTTTTTAAGTTCGTCCATTTCCTCCTCTAAGTCTCCGCCCTTTAGGTAAAGGATACCATTGTCTAAATCATGGCTTGAATGGGATTTTACTTTTGTGTTGATCCAACCATAGAATTCTTTCATCCGCGTGACTGCCCTGCTCACGACAAAATCGTATTTATACTTTAGTTGTTCTGCGCGAATTTGATCGGCATTGATATTGTCTAATTCTATGGCTCCTGTAATTTCCTTTACCACCGTTATTTTCTTTCCAATAGAATCTACTAAATGAAATTCAGATTCCGGGAAAAGAATAGCGAGCGGTATTCCAGGAAAGCCACCACCCGTTCCTACATCGAGAATGGTTGCGCCCGGCTTGAACTGAATCACTTTAGCAATTGCCAGCGAATGAAGAATATGATTTACATAGAGGTTGTCAATATCCTTTCTGGAAATGACATTGATTTTTTCGTTCCACTCTTTGTACAAGGGACCCAATTGAGCGAATTGTTCTTTTTGTTTTTCGCTCAAGTCCGGGAAATAGTGGGATATAATGGCTGCGTCTTGCAATTGGCTGGAATTTAGATTTATTTCAAGAATGTGTTGGGTTTCTGGCCCACTATAAAACTCAAAAATAATGAAACAGCTTGTCAATTCATTGGTAATATTTTTAGCCGTTGGTTCTCTTTGCAGCGGGTGCAAAGCAAAACACACACACGCGGACAACCTATTTTCAACGAGGGCAGATTCATTGATGTCGACATTCCCTGATTTTAGCGGTGTTGTATTATTGGCAAAAGGCGGGCGCCCGATTTATCATCGCGCTTTTGGCTACCAAAACTTTGTTACAAAAGAGAAAGTCGATACAGCGAGTGTTTTTGAGTTGGCATCTGTTTCCAAGCAGTTTACAGCAATGATCATTATGCAGTTGAAAGAGGAAAACAAACTCAATTTTGATGATGGAATCGAAAAGTACTTAGGGCAACTACACTATGGCAACATCACCATTCGCAATTTATTGAACCATACCTCAGGCTTGCCGGACTATCAAGCGATTATGGACGCCCATTGGGATAAATCTAAAGTAGCCGATAATGATGATATTATTGAATACTTAAGGAAGTACCATCCACCTAAGTTGTTTGAGCCAGGTACACAGTATGAGTATAGTAACACCGGTTACGTATTGCTGGCGAGCATTGCCGAACTGGTTTCTGGAGAGGATTTCATTGAACTATCGCGAAGCAAAATTTTTCGACCTGTAGGTATGAATGCCACTGACATCCGAACCTTGCCAGAGAAAACAAACATTAAAAACTTTGCGTGGGGTCATATTTACGTAGCTGAAGAACAACGATACGTTCAAGCTGATTCGTTTCCGTATTCGAATTATACAATTTGGCTGGGCAATCGCAAGGGGCCTGGCCGAATCAGCTCGACTAGTTCTGACTTGTTGCGTTGGGATCGGGCATTGTATTCCGAAAGGATTATCAAGCAGCTGACACTGGAGGAGGCATTTACGCCTGCCCGCTTAAACAATGATTCGCTTTCTTATTACGGCTTTGGGTGGGATATTCGAACAAGCCCAAACGGAAAGCGAATCGTAAGACACAATGGCGACAACCCAGGCTATAAAACTCAAATCATCCGGCACTTAGATGAGGATAAAACCTTGATTGTACTTTGTAATAATGCCCACAAAGAATTTGAAAAAGTAGTAGAGCGTTTGGATAAACTGTTGGAAGATGAATGAGATTGTTTTCAAGATAGCATCATCTACGGAAGACTTGGAAAGTGTTAAGGAAATGCGGTACAAGGTTTTCACCATCGAACAAGGTATTGCTCATCAACTCGATGATGATGGCTTAGACGATAGCAGCATACACATTCTTGGGGATCACCAAGAGACAGGTGCTCCCGTGGTATCCGGGCGATTGACTATAAATGGAAGTACAGGAGTTATCTCACGCATTGCTGTTTACAAAGAATATCGTGGGCTGAAGTTGGGCCAGGAGGTGGTGAGGCGATTAGAGAAGGTAGCGATTGAAATGGGCGTTGAAACATTAACCTTGAGTCCACATGCTTACCTTGAAAAATTTTATGCGGACTTAGGGTATCACACAGTATCAGGTGAAAAGAAAGTAGGTCAGTATACATTACTAACGATGAAAAAGAATTTATGATGAGTCATCGTTTATCTGTCCTTCAAGTAGAGGAAGCACACGCTGTTGGTTCGCCCGAATTTATTCATACTCCTCAATACATTTGCGAGCCACTTAGTAGTTTCTTTAATTTTGAGTTAGTATTGAAAGTTGAAACCATAAACCCAATTCGAAGCTTTAAAGGCCGAGGAGCTGACTATCTTATATCGAAAGCTGCAGAGACACAGTTAATTTGTGCGAGTGCCGGCAATTTTGGACAGGCGATGGCCTATGCCTGCCGAAAGGCAAAAAAGAAGTTGATCGTATATGCCTCGGTCAATGCAAACCCGTTGAAGGTAGATCGGGTGCGGCTGCTTGGTGCGGACGTGATTTTGTTTGGTGAAGATTTTGACGCAGCGAAAGAGGAGGCGAGGAAGATCTCGCGACAAAAAAATATTCGTTTTGTTGAAGACAGCGTAGATATTGAAACCCTTGCAGGTGCTGGGACAATTGCCCTTGAAATGACGAAAACCTTTCCATCTATTGACATTCTATTGGTGGCACTGGGAAATGGTGCACTACTAAATGGCGTTGCAAGGATAATGAAAGAGAAATCACCGTCTACAAAAATAGTTGCTGTGCAAGCCAAGGGCGCGCCTGCAATGGTTGATTCTTGGCGCGCGGGCAAATTGATTTCCTATGAACATATTGAGACAATTGCAGATGGTATTGGTGTTCGTCTTCCGGTCGAGCAGGCTTTGGAAGACATGAAAGGATTAGTGGATGATGCTTTATTGGTGGGCGAGAAATCGATTCTACAAGCGATGAAGCTGCTTCACCAGCACGCGGGATTAGTTGTGGAGCCATCTGGTGCTGTGGGGATTGCCGCGCTTCTCGAGAACAAGAACGATTTTCGGTCTCAACAAGTAGCAACTATTTTATGTGGTGGCAATCTTACCGGGGCTCAGATGAGAGAATGGCTTTAAAATGAAAAAGGGTTGCCATTGAAAAAAGGCAACCCTTTTTGTTCAAACTCTTATTTCTACTTACTCCATACCGCGCCAATACCTGCCTCCCAAAGTTGTTTGTTAAAACCAGGCAAATCTTTTTCAAGAATTTGTTTTGCTCGTGCTTCAAGATTTGCCCATTCAGCATTCAACTCTTTCTGCCTGTCTAGTGTCGATTGAGTCACTTTTGGGATATCACTTTCTGCATGATTGATCATAAACATATAGTTAGTGATAAACTTATTCGGAAAATTTTCCATGTCGTCATACGCCTTTGATTTGCGTTGAACCATGTCTTCATCCCACAATTTCATCCGCTTGGTCAAGGCCAGTCCGTTTGCCCGTAAAGAACTAAATTTTTCTTCAGCTGGCAGATTGGCAAGCAATTGATTCAGTTGCTCCATCTTGTTATAAAGCAATGTTACCATTTTACTCATCTTATTCTGCTCGGCCTCCAAAGCACTCATCAGCTGATGATATTCTTCGTAGTGCTTGGCAGTAATTGAGTAAACGGGATTGGATAAAATTTCTAATTCGGTGTTTACCGTTTTATCATTGTATTTAAGTGTAGCAACGTATTTACCGGGCGAAGCTTTGTGTCCACTAAAACTATTTTCGACAAAAACATTTGTGACGCCAACCATGGTTGGATATCGGAGATTCCACACAAAACGATTGACGCCTTTGGTTTTAGTGAGCGTGGGGTCAGCATTTGGGCCGCCATCATAGTGATGAAAAGTGGTGTCTGCTTTCGAACTGAATGATCGAACTAAGTTGCCTTTTGAATCTTTTATCTCCAATAAGATATGTTCGTTTTCTTTTAGTTCAGGCAATTGGTAGTAGATAACAGATCCAGTTGCTGGATTTACTCCGCGGTAGGGATTGGTTCCATTAAATTCGGGATCCGATTTATCCAATTCGCTGTAGGCACTTGCCAACACGGTGGGTTCAGGTTGAAAAAGTGCAAATGTACTTTCTCCTCCTTTATACTGACGTACCAAGCTTAGGTCATCTAAAATCCAGAACGACCTTCCCGATGTAGCGGCAATCAAATCGCTCTGATGAATTTTTAAATCGGTGATCGGAGTAACTGGCAGGTTTAACTGAAAGGGTGCCCAATCTTTTCCACCGTTCCACGAAACGAAAACACCTAACTCAGTGCCTGCAAAAAGTAAATCTCTTCGTTTGTCGTCTTCGCGCACTACTCTCGTAAAAGCATTGTTGGGAATTCCATTGTTAATTTTTACCCAAGTCTTTCCATAATCGGTTGTTTTATAAAGACCCGGAGTATGATCGTTGAATTTATATCTAGTGGTAGCGATGTAAGCGGTAGCGGGATCGAACGGAGAAACTTCAATGGCATTGATCAAACATTCCTGCAAGCCCTGTGGGGTTATGTTCTGCCAGCTAGTGCCACCATCTTTAGTGAGATGCACAAGTCCATCATCACTGCCAGTGTAGAAAACACCCTTTTCATGAGGAGACTCAATAACATAACTCAAAGTTCCATAATTCTCGGCACCAACGGCTTCGTTCGTGTAGGGTACACCAGGCTTTCCCTGCTTCGATTTTTCGTTGCGGGTTAAATCAGGTGACACCTCTTTCCAGGTGATTCCCATGTCAGTTGTTTTTAGTAACAACTGAGAGCCATGGTAAAAGGCATTTGGTTCGTGCTTGGACCAGATTATCGGGGCATTCCAATTGTATCGATACTTCATGTCTTTGGCATCGCGTCCTAAATATTCAATGGGTGCCGCCATGACATTCGTGCTCGCTTTGGCTTTCACATCTAGTAGATCAATAGTTCCTTGATAACTTCCGCCCATCACGTAACTTGGATTGTTTGGATCAAACGCAAGGAAAGCACTCTCGCCACCGGCAGAAGAAGTCCAACTGGATGTTGAAATTCCACCACTTCCAAATTCTCGATTAGCAATAGAAACCGAACTGTTATCTTGCTGACCGCCATAAATTCTATAGGGAAACCCGTTGTCCACATTGATGCGATAGAATTGCGCAGTGGGCATGTTGTTTTGTGTCGACCAGGTTTTTCCGCCATTGACAGTTATGGGTGAGCCGCCATCGTCAGAAATAATCATGTTCTTTGGGTTGTTTGGATTAATCCATAGGTTATGATAATCCCCATGCGTATTTGAAATATTCTCCCAGGTCTTTCCTCCGTCAATTGATTTTAGAGCGGGAGCACTCATTACATAAAGTGTTAGCTCGTCTTTTGGATCAGTAAACAATTCGATATAATACCACGCACGCTGAAGCAGTCGATGATCGTTTGTCATACGGCTCCAACTATCGCCTGCATTCGTAGAAACGAATAAGCCGCCTAATTCTTTGTCAGAGTCACTTTCTATAAGCGCGTATACACGCTCAGAGTTAGAACGGCAAACAGCAATCGCCATTTTTCCTAGTTCTTTGGGAAGGCCCTCGTGAATTTTTTTCCAAGTCGCCCCCGCATCGGTGGATTTGTAAAGTCCGCTCCCCGGGCCACCACTTACAACCTTCCAGGGTTGACGACCATATTCATTCATCGCGGCATAGAGAATGCGGGGATTATTCATGTCCATAGATAGCTCTACACAGCCCGTTTTATCATCCACAAAAAGCACATTCGTCCAGGTAGTTCCACCATCGGTCGATTTGTAAACACCGCGTTCCTTTGAGTTGCTGTAAAGAGCGCCCTGTGCGGCCACGAAAACTACATTTGGATCTTGTGGATGGATGGCAATCCGAGCGATGTGTTGAGTAAGATCAAGCCCCATTTTTTTCCAGGTCTTTCCTGCATCGGTAGATTTATAAACTCCGTCTCCATGATGTGTCATTACACCGCGTACTGCATGTTCACCCATTCCAACATATACTACGTTCGGATCACTCTCAGCTACGGCTATTGCACCGACAGATCCGGTTTTGAAAAACCCGTCAGAAATGTTTTTCCAGGTAAGGCCTATGTCTTCAGTTTTCCAAAGGCCACCGCCTGTCGCGCCCATGTAGTAGGTGGTGATGTCACCGACCACACCCGTTGCGCATACTGAACGACCTCCACGGAAAGGGCCAATACTTCGCCACTTGACAGGCTTAAAATAGGAGTTAAGGTCTACGGCAGGTGCGTTTGCCTTTGTGTTTGGAGTCGATTCTTTCTTGCTCTCCTGTGCAAAACTCCAGAGTGCGAAAAAGAACAGCAAAGAAGATAATATGATTTTTTTGTTCATGGTGGATTGGATTTGTGAGCTAAATATAATTCTAAATATGACACGGTAGTATTAGAAATGTGATGGCCGGAAAGGAGGATGTTTTTCTCTTTATCCCGATGATCTTGGATAATTTTTATTGCTGTTGCTGCATTTGCATGTAAGCAACATAAGAGTTGCGCGCCATGATCTCAGGCTCGATGGCTACCAAGTTAATTGGTAATACTCCTGCCAATTGAGGTTCTGTAAATTCAGTAGTGCTGAATTGTACGGTCACTTCCAATATGTACTCTTCGGCTCCTTTATAGGTTCCTTTAACAGGAGTGGTATCTGTAAAATTTCGTCCTGTAGCTAGTCGTACATGTCGCTCACCCGCCAGACAATTGTTGGTAGGATCGATGCCAACCCACCCTAAATCGGGTAGCCATGCTTCTACCCAGGCATGCGTAGCACCTTCTCCCCGCCATTCACTTGAGCCAGGGCATATATATCCACTAATGTAACGCCCTGGAATTTTCAGCAAGCGCATCATATACAAAAGCAAGTGAGCAAAGTCTTGGCAAACTCCAGCTTTCAGTTTCCAGATTTCATCTACTTGCGTTTCGATATTGGTAACTCCTTTTTTGTAGGTGAAATTTTTGTAAATAAAACCCGACAACGAAGTGAGTGAATCTAATGGATGAATCAGTTTATCGTCACTTATTTTTAGGACGTCACGAACTTCGGTTTCGCATACCGCCATTTCTGCCCTTAAGTAGTCAAAAAATCTTTGTTGGAATTCTTCGCTCAAAATTTTGTCCCAAACTTCAGTAGAAGCGTCCCGCGATGGGTAAAGGGGATTACTCATTTGTACGCGAAGAAAACTTTCGATGGAAAGTTCCTGGTGAGGCTGCAATAAAGAAAAGAACCCGGTTGTGTTATTGAAATAGTCTTGCAGAGTGTAAATAGATGGCTGTTGGGAGATCTTCAACTGATGGCTTACTACCTGTTGATGATTGTCGTTGAAAGGGTAAAGTTTGATTTGATTTGCAGAGTCTACTACTTTCTCAGGGTAGCTATACAAAGTTCGATGGTGGATATAGAATTCGGGCATTCAACTAAACTACGTTATGTATAACCAAAATACAGTGTGGTGAGCTTGTGGCTGAAATTTAAAATTTGATTTCTTGTCGCGGTGATCAACTCACGCACCGCCACACTATCTTTTCTGTTCACGGTGGTATACTGAATATCCTTTACCATTTTCCCAGCTAAGAATTCCATTTCTTTAAAATTGTCAGTGAGAGAGGTTTCTTTCAATCTTTGAAAGTAGCGATCGATCTGACTTAAGCTGTAGCTGACCGAATGGGGGAACTGACTATTGAATAAAACCTGGTGAATGACATCCTCTGTCTGTAGTGCATTTTTATAGAACTTCGTATGAAATTCAAATCCCGAAAACGCATAGAGTAGATATTTCCAGCTAACGGGCTCTGTGACTTCTTCTGCAACATCCCACTTCATTTCCAGCAAATCTAAACTTTGAAGAGATCGCTCAATGTACTTGCCCAAGTTAAGAAAGGTATAACCGTCACCGCGGTTCATGGTTACTTCTACAGTACCGTAAAAAATGATGCTTTCGCGCAACAGCATATCCAGCGCTGTTACTGGATCTTGCTGAAGAAGTAGGTCTTCTGTATGCGGGTCGCGTACGATATGGTAGTAGTCGTTCAGGCACTGCCAAAGCTCTTTGGTAATGTAGTCTTGCACCGATCGGGCATTTTCACGCACACGAACGATGTTGGTAAATACCGAAGCATCGTGGTCTTTGTTTAGAACCAAATGATAAAGTGCTTCTCGATAAGAGGTAACGACTATTGGTGTTTCACTCTTTGTGCTGAGTGTATCCGTTACACTTTGCCAATCGAAATTTAAAATCTCGTCTTGAGATGCAATGTAGTCGGTGCGCAACAAACGAAGTACGTTGTCGGTGCGCTCTAAGTACCGAGCCATCCAAAAAACCGAGTCGGCCACTCTACTTAACATACTCTAAATTTAGTTCTACGTTGACGGTCATTTTTTATCCGGCTAATACCCACGTATCTTTACTACCACCACCCTGTGATGAGTTAACGACTAATGAGCCCTCGCGTAAAGCAACTCTTGTTAAGCCACCTGGCACAATTTCAATACCTTGAGGGCCGTACAAGGCAAAAGGGCGTAAGTCCACATGACGTGGCTGAATTCTATTATCAATAAAACAAGGCACAGTAGAAAGACTAATGATCGGCTGCGCAATAAACTGACGAGGATTTTTCTCCACTTCCTTTTTATACTCCGCGACTTCTTTTTCTGTCACTGCGTTGCCCATGAGCATGCCGTAGCCACCACTTTCATTCGTCTTCTTGATCACCGTCTTATTGATTTGTGAGAAAACTAATGAAAAATGTTCTGGGTCGCTCATCGAGTAAGTAGATACCGTTTTTAAGATGGGCTCTTCGTTCAAATAATACTTAATCATTTCCGGCACGTAAGGATAGACAGCCTTGTCATCTGCAACACCATTACCGGGCGCGTTGATGATGGTCACGTTACCTGAGCGAAACGCAAAGCACAGGCCTGGAACACCGAGCATACTTTTTGGGTTGAATACCAATGGCTCTAGAAAATCATCATCTACTCTTCGGTAAATTACATCCACTTGCTTAAGTCCGGCCGTTGTTTTCATGTAGACTTTGGCATTGTCTACAACCAAGTCTCGACCTTCGACTAGCTCAACACCCATTAAACGGGCGAGTGTAGTATGTTCAAAATAAGCTGAGTTATAAATCCCGGGAGTAAGTAGTACCATAGTGGGATTACTGATGGCGCGTTTAGAAAGTGCCATTAGATTTTTCAATAGCAGATCTGGGTAGTCTTTTACAGAACGCACATTGTTTTTTGGAAGCGACCCTGAGAAAATCCTGTAGGTCATACTCCTGTTCTCCATCATGTACGAAACACCAGGGGCGTTCTTAGATTATCTTCCAGCAAGTAGAAATTGCCATCGCTATCTCCCATGGGGTCAATACCGGATATATGAGTATAGATTCCATGCGATACATCCACGCCCACCATCTCTTTCATGAAATTTGGACATGAGAGAATTAGAGCGGCTGGAATCTTTCCGTCTTTGATGATAAACTGGTCGTCATAGACATCTGCCAGAAAGATATTTAGCGCCTTTACTCGCTGCTTAATTCCGCGCTCAATAATCGACCACTCGGTAGCGGTGATAATTCTTGGTAGTATATCAAACGGAGAAATCTTCTCAATCCCCTCACCATCGCTATACACCGTAAAGGTGATTCCCTGACTGATGAATATTTTTTTTGTTTAATTCGTTTTTCTTGGCCAACTCGACTATTGAATCATTTTTGAGGCTTTGTAGAAATACTTCATAGTGATTGCGGATCGCTTGCTGATCGCACATTTCATCCCAAACATTGGGTGGTGCTTTGTAATCGGTAACGAGAGAACTAAATGGCATTAGTTAACGATAGCAATCGAAAGTTAGGATGCAAGAGGAGGGTCGCGAGATAAATTTTTGAAACTGATTGCAACACGAGGATTTGGGCAAAAAAACGGTGCCGGGTTTGTTCGTCCCCGACACCGTCAACCTTAAAACAAATAAAAACTAACTCCTAATTCGCGCCATCAGCTTGTGCCCAGGCCACCGCTAATTGA
Source organism: Cytophagales bacterium (assembly GCA_020402945.1). Lineage (GTDB taxonomy): Bacteria > Bacteroidota > Bacteroidia > Cytophagales > Cyclobacteriaceae > ELB16-189. Next base: position 19,999 of record JADBYQ010000027.1, read on the forward strand.
CCAATTTTTGCTCCACATTCTTTTCCGCGATCGTTATCAAATCGATAATGAATTCCACCATAGAGTCTGGATAGTGCAGCTTCATCAGCCTGATTTAATAGTTGACCCGCGTTGGAAGGAAACAGATAAGCCAGCAACGTGGCGGCAGCAGCTGAGAAGCTTGCATGCCCAGATGTGTAAGCCGGGAAATTAGGTATTCCTGTAGCGGTTTTGATAGCTGGATCAACCTGCGAAGGGCGCGGCAAATAGTATTGATATTTTGCATACCAGCATAAAATGCCGGCATCCATCACAGCCCTGTTCATTAGCGAAAAAACACGTGCCGATCTTACCTCGCTCCATTTTGCTTCTACAATTAACTCTTGGGCAATTAGATTCCAATGACCTGGTGGGGTGAACGTTCCGGCACCGTCTGCCCAAAAATCGGCAATGCGCCATTGCTCGCGGGTGCGGTTATCAGCAATCGTTCGTACTTCTTGCAAGGCGTTTTTAAATTCAGATGAGGAAAGAGATGGGGGAGCTGGCGGCAACGCTGCAAAAGCAGACACGCTGTCGTACCATGGTTTCACTTTTCCATACAGTGGAAGCATAGGTGGACGGTATGGTAGTTCAAGACTTATCCATCGATCGGACTCAGCAATTCTTGCTATGTTAAAATAGTCGATAAAAGTTGTCTGGCTTCCAGCTTGACTCATGCGGTCTGTTTTAGCTCTATTAATGGCAAGCGTAGCCACCTGCGAACCAAGGCTTGTGCCTGCATCTAAATCGCTTTGTGTATTGGCACCTGCCCATTTGCGGCTGTTTTTATTTTCGTCAGCTAACTTTTGCAGATATTCTTTCTCAGCCGGAAACAAGAATTCTAACACCTTTCTAGAAGCCTCAGCGACCACCGCGTGTTCAGAGGGAAAAGAAGGTAATGTTGTTTCAGGGGTTAATAATTTGATGCTAGCATTGCTGGATGCTGGTGCAGGGCGATTAATCTGGTATTTGAATTTCCAACTTGTCACCAATGCGTCATACTGTGCAACACTAAGCAAGGCGTAAGCACGTGCCGCAAAAGGAGGATTGGAAAAAGGCTTATTCGGATTTGCCGGTGCCCCTACTACCGGGGCTATGTTGTATTTTGCCACGAGCGCACGAGCAATTTCATTCCAGCGAACGACAGCGCCCGCTGCCCAGTAGTTAGCCGTATTTGTTTGACTGGCGGTGCGATTAGTAGACAAACTAACTAGCTCTGCTAGTTCTGCCTGATAGGCCGCGCTGGAGATAGCTTCGGCAGTGGGTAGCGAAATAGAACTTGCGTTTATATTTAAAACGGTTTTCCAGTTGCCGGCCGTTTCATCAACTTTTGTAGGGGTTAATATAGGCAAAGACTTGATACTTGGGATGTCCTCATCGCAACTTTGCAAAAGGGAAAATGTGATAACTAGCATTATGGCTGCCTTCCATTTGAAGACATACGCTTTGTTAGACGACTTCATAGGGCTTGTTGATTTTTTCATGTCTAGTGGTTCGTTGACGATTTAATTATTATTGTCTTTGATGACGGGCAAATTGTAGACGATGCCAATACTTAAGCGCGTGGCTTTTCCAATGTTTTCACCGGAAAGCGTAAACGACATGCCGGCACTTACACCGAGATTTTTTATTGGTGGGACGCTTGAGTAGAGCGTAAAACCTGCTCGCTGATAAGAAACTGCATTAGTAGGAAATGGAACACCCGCGCCAATGTTGGTTCCGCTACGTGCGCGTTGAATGTTAAGCCACGCATCAGCATAAAATATTTTGTAAGAGCCACCGACCCTTACTACATAGTCCCAGGCGTCAGGCACACTTACTTCATAACCTCGGTCAATGGTGATGTTTCCTCGTTGTATGTAACCACCTTGTGTCATCACAAATAGACCGAAGGGCAATCGATATTGGACTAATAGTCGTCCCTCCAGATTCTTGGAACGGTGACCTATAGCAACCGGTGCATCTGGCACATAGTTGCTCGCTGGCACAATGTACCCAGCTGCAGCCATAGCCGATAATTTCCCCAGCGCGCCAAAATCCTTTTCGTAGACCCGCCCTTTTAGGTAGATGGAAAAATCTTGTAACCCGCTTTGCGTGGACCAATATCCTTGAGATGCATTCGCTGATACAAATGGAAGTCCAATGACAACGTCCAAATACTTGGTCGCACCGAAAGCGGCAAAAAGGTTGACGCTCGTGGTAGAGATAGTACCCAGATTGGGGTTGTTGACTGCGGAGTCCTTTACGTAGTAGGTATCATAGGATTCTGTGCTATAACTAAGGGCAGTTGTTAGGTTGCCACGACCTCGCATAAAACCATCGACCATTCCCTGACCTTGGGCAGATAGGGCGACCACTAGAACAAAACCAATTGTAATTTTTAATTGCATGAATTTGTAATTTTTAGCGTATACAATAATTATCGAATAGGTTCGCCTATTGCAAAGCAACACTTGTCAAGGCAATACCGTTAATAGAACATTCCAAAAGAATCGTTACTTGATTCTTTCAGGATGGATGGACTGGTCGTGTAAGTTCGACAGTCAGTTTAGCTGGCTTTTGGGGGAGGAGATTGGATGTCTCGCGAAACAGTAGATAAATTGAAATCATCCGTTGAAAAAAGAATGGGGGCAGCCCAGCCACTCGTAGTCTGAGTGATTTTCGTTGTGATAGATAAATAGTCTTTTGAAAATTGAAAGATTGGAGCGGTTCCTGATTTTGTCGTTGCAGGTTTGTCGGTAAATGTTTTTATGTAGTCAGCAAGCGCAAGATTTATCTTCGAGGCACTAACATCTTTTACGCAAACAATATATAAAGTATCGCTCTGTAATTTCTGTTTTACCAAACGATACACTTGTCCTTGATGCTCAAATTCTCCATCTACTCGTTGATAGTCAGTTGCATCTACGGCATACGGAATGGCGATTGGAACTTTGATGAGCACTTCATCTTGGAAAGATTTTTCGGTATCGAATTGCTCGCGCATCGCTGCAGCACCCGAAAGACTGATTCCAACAAATACGCCATAGTACCCAACAATATTGAGTAGAAAAAGCCCAAGCAAAAATGAGGTCAAAAGTCTTTTCACCAAGCCAAATCTAACCAGTTAGTTTGGCATTGCCAAACGCAAGGCACTCAGTCTACAACACTTTGTGGATTAGTCAAACCGTATGGCTTTAACCGGGCTGATTTTCGTTATGAATCTTGTGGGCAGGAGGAGCACCAGCGTGACGGTTGCAAAAATGAGCAAATTCAACACTGCGATTGAGGCAAAAGACCATTCGATGGGTACATAGCTTACGTAATAGTCGTGTGGATTTAGCTTAATGATCTTGTACTGATCTTGTAGCCAGCAGATACTAATGCCAATTACGTTGCCCCACAGGAGCCCTTTACTAATGAGATTCATCCCATTGTAAATAAAAACCATGCGAATGGTTCGATTGCTCGCGCCAACGGCCTTCAAGATGCCCACCATGGGGATGCGCTCCATCACCAAAATAAGGATCACTGAAATCATATTGACGCAAATGACTATGAGGATAACACCTAACAAGATCTTTACCTGACGTTTTACCAGATCCAACCATTCAAATACTTGAATGTATTTGTCTCGTACGGATTCTAAGTTAAGATCATAATCCATCGATTCGCCAATGGCATTTGCCGCTTCGTCTACCGCTGCGCGATCAAATTCAAAAGGAGGCAATGAGCCAGTTGGTAGTTCCTGAGCACTCACCGTGTCGATTTGGGTTTCTTTTAAGAATGGGATTGGTAAACTTTTTTCCCACAAGTCGAAGGCATTGAAATAGTTTAAGTCAAGAGCTATTTCAAGTCCACCTGCTTCGTTGCTTTTCCATCCGTTCAATTGCTGAACCATCCGTATGTCACCAATCAAAACTTTTCCATCGAAATAGTCGGACAAATTGGTTTCATACAGCCCAACAATTTTTAATCTCCGAAACCGAGGTGGATTTTGGAAGAAATGCAAGATAACATCATCACCTACTTTGGCATCAATTTTATTGGCAATCACTTTGCTGACGAGAACTTCCTTTGAATATCCCGAGTCGGAAAAATGAATGAATCGACCTTCAATAATATTTTCATTAAAGTAAGTGCCATTGACGGCAAAATTGTTCGAGCCCCTTCCCACACCTTTGAATATGATACCGAGTACTTCATTTTCCGTTTTTATTAATCCTGCTTTGTGACTGAACTCTTGGACACTTTTTACAAATGGAAACTGGGCAGTTTGCTCATAGAGTGGTATTTTGAAATCGAAGGGTTGCTCTTCCACTGCGTTGTTCATCGTGAACTTGGTAACCAATAAGTGATTACTAAAGCCATAGATCTTATTTTTTACGGCAGATTGAAACCCGTGCATAACCAAAAATGAAACAATCGCAGCCGCCAGGCCAATGGCAATGCTGGCCACAGCGATCTTGTGTACAATGGAGGAGAAATTATCCAGCGTACCTTGGCGAAGCCTTTTTGAAATGAAGTATGAAACGTTCAAAGAATGCTTAAATTTGAAAATTACCGATTACAAAGTAAAAGAAAATGCACAAGATACTTAGTCTTACTTTCAGTTTGTTTGTAGCGATCGCAGGACATGGTCAATCCTCTGGTATCAAGACAGGGGCAGAACAATTGGACCTGTTGCTTCCTAAGCTCCAAGACAAACGCGTGGCTTTTTTAGTCAACCATACTGCCGTGATTGGTAGAACCCACTTGGTTGACTCGCTTCAAAAAAGAGGTGTGGACATCAAGAAAATTCTATCTCCCGAGCATGGATTTCGTGGCAATGCCGATGCCGGGGAAACCGTTACTGATGGAGTTGACACTAAAACGGGCCTTCCTGTAATTTCTTTGTATGGCAATAATAAGAAGCCAACAGCCGAGCAACTTAGCGATGTAGACATTGTTGTTTTTGATATCCAAGATGTGGGTGTGCGCTTTTTCACCTACATCAGTTCGCTTCACTATTTAATGGAGGCCTGCGCAGAGCAAAATAAAAAACTGATTGTTTTAGATCGGCCAAATCCAAACGGAAGTTATGTAGATGGGCCTCTACTCGATCCTGCTCTAAAATCTTTTGTGGGCATGCATCCAATTCCCATTGTACATGGTCTCACGGTAGGTGAACTCGCGCAAATGATCAACGGTGAAGGTTGGCTGGAAGGAAAAAGAAAATGTGAGTTGGAAATCATTAAGCTTAAAAACTATACACACCAGACACCCTATACGCTTCCGATCAAGCCTTCTCCCAATCTTCCCAACCAGCAGTCGGTTTTACTTTATCCCTCCACTTGTCTGTTTGAGGGAACGGCATTGAGTGTTGGCCGCGGCACACAGCACCCGTTTGAGTGGATCGGTCACCCTGATCTAAAAAATCAACCTTTTCAATTTACACCGATCAGCATCGAGGGAATGGCTAAGAAGCCTCCACACGAGAATGAAGTTTGTTTTGGAATTGATTTGAGTACAGAGAAAACGGGAAAAGAAATCTCATTGAAATACCTGATTCAATTCTACAATCAATTTGCTGACAAAGAAGAATTTTTCATCCCTTACTTTGATAAATTGGTGGGCACAAAACAATTGAAAGAGCAAATCAAAAAGGGAATGACGGAAAGACAAATTAAAGCAACGTGGAAAAAAGAGCTAGATAGCTATCGAAATCTACGTAAGAGATATCTTATCTACCAGTAGTCTCAACTTGCTGTTAGTTACGCCTTTATCCATGATTTGTCGATTGAAATGCGGATGAGTTGAAGTGAATTTTGAGCATCGACTTTGCCCATCATGTTGCGCCTGTGTGTGCGAACCGTGTCGATACTTATTGCCAAGCGCTCGCTAATTTCTTTGGAAGAATATCCCTTTATTAAAAGCTTTAGAATGTCAAGTTCGCGTTCCGTAAATGGGCTGTCACCAGCCACCAAGTTTGAATCTCGTGTTGTTTGGTGATACAACTGACTGACCGCAACTTCAATTTGAATTTCCGTAAATGGTTTTAGTAGGTATGACTTTGGCTCAGTGCCAAATGCTTGGATTAACGTTTTTTCGTCAGCATATGCAGTTAGGTATATGACTTCAAAAGGTGTTCCGGTAGCTCGTAACTGCACGATTGTATCGATACCTGAATTTTCCCCCTTGATTTTTACATCGCAAAGAACAAGATTGGGGTGATGAACTAGAAATAGATCTACCGCTTTCTCCATTCGATCCGCTATTCCCACAACTTTATACCCTAGCTTCGTCAGCATTTCCTTAATATCCATTGCCACCAATACTTCATCCTCAATAACTAGGATTTTGAAATCAGCTTTCATCATTCGTTTTCATTTTAATCACCGTGATAGTTCCGTTAGAGGAATCCATTGAGAAGGAGCCCTCCAATTGAGAAACCAACGAATCAACCAATTGCAATCCAAACGAATTGGTAGAAGGCTCTCGCACGAAGCCTTTTCCATTATCTGCAACGGTTAGAACCAACTCAACCCCCTGCTTTTCGAACGTAACGCGCAGTTCGTCAGCCGGGGAGTCAATTTCAAATGCATATTTTAGCGAATTAGTTATCAATTCATTTATGATTAGACCAAGCGGAACAGCTGTTTCGATCTTTAGGAATATTTGCTCAAGATTAAAAACAACTTTCTTTGTTACTTCAAGCTTGTTTGCTTCCACAAGGTTGTTTGTCAAATCGATAATGTATTCTTTCATATCAATAATGGTGGGTTTGTCGGTCACATATAATTTTTGATGAAGCAACACCATTGATAAAAGTCTATTTCGGCCGTCTAGTACTGCTGCTTTGGCATCCGGGTCTTTAATACGATTGGACTGCAAGTTGAGAAGACTTGTTACCACTTGGAGGTTATTTTTTACACGGTGGCTTAGTTCTTTCATCAGCATTTCGATCTGAGCTGTTTTTTCAGATAGTTTCTTATTCAGGGTCTGCAATTCGCCATTTTGATTGTTTACCCTTGTTCTTTCTCGATTATAACTACGCTTAAAAGTGAGTGTGGTAATGAGTACAAAAAAAAGCGAGTAAATCATCGTTATTGCAAAATCTAGAAGCCGGGCTCCTTCGTTATTGTAACCGTAATGAATCAGATGTGGGAAAAGGTACTCTATGGCGTACAGTAAAACAATCGTAAACACCATCGAGAAAAAGACTTTTAATTGCAACGATTCCTTGCTGATTACAATAAATACATGGACGAGCGATATAAAAACGAAAGCGAGGGGGCCTTTGGATCCAGAGTCACTTGGGTAGACGGACACAATAAATAGTAGTGCAAAGCCAATCATAACGATCAGCATAAAACTGTTAAGTTTATTTTTTATTCGCGAGAAGTAGAAAAGTGAAAATGAAATAATAGCACCAATCAAAGCCAGAAGGGAGCCAACAAGGCTCAACCCTAGAAGCATATTTGAAAAAAAAGCAAAAACGCACAAAAGTGTTGTTGAAAAGGTTAGAGTGTTGAATACGCGGTGTTCTAATTCAAAATTGCTATCCGAACCACTAATTCTTGCTAAAAAACTATTGAGTGCCATCTAATCTTGCTGTCCAGATAAAGATTCTAATATACTGCAAGGCAATAAGCAATTCAAATAGTATTACATTTGAAAAGGATAATTTCAAAAAAAGATAATTACATTTTTTAGATATGAAAGTTCTTAAAATCGCTTTTGTTTTGATCGCGATAGTTGTCGTGGTTCTAGCCATTTTCTTGTTTGTTGATGACCCTTATCCTTCCTATTCAACCGATGGGTTGAAAAAGGTGGAATGGACCCAGATCTCCAGCGGGAAGTCGATTCAAAAAACTTTTGATTCTACACTAAAAAATGTGTCATCTATTGGCAGTTGGTTTGTAGATCCAACTGGTCGCGCCATGATTTTACATGGTATCAACCTGGGGGGAGTACGAAACTTCCATTTGAACCGTTGATTCCGAGTCATCAAAAAGAACAGTTTTATGAGACCGTCTATAACGTATCGTCTGTGGGAAGGCCATTTCCACTCAATCAGGCTGATGAACACTTTGAGCGACTCTATCAGTGGGGTTATCGGTTTGTTCGGTTGTTGGTGACCTGGGAGGCCATCGAACATGCCGGCCCTGGACTGTATGACGAGAATTACCTCAATTATATCCAAGCAATCGTTAAGAAGGCAGATGATCACCATATCAATGTCTTTATCGATCCTCATCAGGATGTTTGGAGCAGATTCACAGGTGGTGACGGAGCTCCCTATTGGACACTCGATAAAGTGGGTTTTGATCCGCTCAAGTTTACCGAGGCGGGTTCGGCTATAATTCACAATGTCAAGGGTGATCCTTTTCCCCGAATGATTTGGCCCACCAACTACAATAAGCTAGGTGCCGCCACTATGTTCACCCTTTTCTTTGGAGGGAATGATTTTGCACCTCAGGTAAAGATCGATAGTGTAGGTGCACAAGATTATTTACAGTTACATTACATCAATGCAATCAAGCAAGTTGCACTAAAACTAAAAGGCCTTCCCAATGTGATTGGTTTTGATACATTCAATGAACCTGGATCCGGCTACATTGGAATGACCGATTTGAATGCATTTGGTCTTTTAAAAAACGGAATCATGCCTACGCCTTTTGAGGGCATGGTGTTGGGTGCAGGTAATGCCATCGAAGTGGATAGGTATGAATTCGCACTTACGGGTTCGGAGCTAAAGGGAAAAGTGTTGGTGAACCCGAATAGGTTTTCGGTATGGAAAGAAACTAAAAAAGATATTTGGAAAACAGCGGGGGTTTGGAGCGAGAATGCCCAAGGAAAACCAGAGTTACTAAACCCCGATTATTTTTCAATTGTTAAAGGAAGCAAAGTCGATTTCTCCGAAAATTATTTCAGACCCTTCGCACGTAGATTTAAAGAAGCCATGCATTCGGTAGATGACAGCTGGCTCATCTTTGCCGAGCCGGCTCTTTTTCACAAAATGCCAAAGTTTTCGGAGCGTGAGGCAGATAGGCTGGTGAATGCCGGCCATTGGTACGATGCTGCGACATTACTCACGAAAGAGTATTCTGCCTGGTTTGGCGTGGATGTAATTAAAGGGAAGCCCGTTTTTGGAAGACACGCCATTCGCGAAGCATTTCATGATAACATGGCTCACCACAAAGAAGAAACCGCCCGCTCCTTAGGAAATAATCCTACACTCATTGGCGAATTCGGAATTCCTTTTGACATGGGTGAAAAAAAAGCATTTAGTACCGGAGACTTTGCTGATCAGGAAGCGTGCCTGGATCGTTCATTCAGAGCGATGGAATCTAATCAACTCAGTTATACATTGTGGAATTACACTGCAGATAACGAAAATAAACATGGTGATCAATGGAACGGAGAAGATCTATCGATCTTTAGCAGGTCGCAGCAAAAAAAATAAAGACGATATCAACTCTGGCGGCAGAGCGTTGGCGGCAGCCATCCGACCTTACCCTTATAAAGTCGCAGGCGAGCCGCTCGAATATTTCTTCAATGTTGAAAAAAAAGAATTTTACCTGAAGTTCAAACGCAATAAGTCCATTAATGCGCCTACCGAAATTTTTCTTCCCTCTTTTCATTTTGGCAATGGATTCCAAGTTTACAGCACGCCCGGTAAACTTGCGTTCGATAAGAATCAGAGTTTACTTTTATTCTATCCTGATACAGAAGGGGATCAGCAAATAGTCGTGAAGGTCAAGAAATGATCAATCGTTGAAACATTCGATTCCCACTATTGTTAGTTTCGCATACTCATTGGGGCAATGACCAAACCAGAGAAAGTAAGTGACATCTTACATATTTTAGATAAGTTTTATCCAACCGTCGAGACTCCGCTTCACCACAAAGATGCATATACGTTGCTTGTTGCCGTGCTGCTGTCTGCACAATGCACAGACGAACGAGTAAACAAGATTACTCCCTTACTTTTTAGGAAAGCTGATAATCCTTTCGACATGCTAAAGATGTCGGTGGAAGAGATCAGGGAGATTATTAAACCTTGCGGCCTATCGCCCATGAAATCGAAAGGAATTTGGGGTTTATCAAAGATACTGATTGAAAGGTATGAGGGCCAGGTGCCTGATACGTTCGATGCATTGGAAGAACTTCCTGCAGTAGGGCACAAGACAGCATCGGTCGTAATGACCCAATGGTTTGGTAAGCCGGCTTTTCCGGTCGACACGCATATTAATCGACTTGCTTTTCGTTGGGGATTGACTCCGGGTAAAAATGTGGAGCAGACAGAACGAGACTTGAAAAGATTGATTCCGGAAGACCGTTGGAATAAAGTGCACTTGCAAATTATTTATTTTGGCAGAGCTTATTGCCCCGCTCGTGGCCATGTTTGGCAAAACTGCCCGATTTGTCAAAAGTACTTGCGGAAGAATCTACGCGATTAACTGTCCCTTTAGGGCAAACATTTTCCAACATTATGTCGTAATTTTGCGCGAATGATTTTTCAGTTCCCTTCCTTTCTTTGGGCACTCGGTGCCTTGCTGATACCCATTCTCATTCATCTTTTCAATTTTCGCAAAACGACACAGATCTACTTTTCGAATACTCGTTTTTTAAAGCAAGTAAAGCAGGAGACCACACAGAAAAGAAAGATTAAGCAGTATTTGATTTTGGCCGCTCGGCTTCTTTTTGTCTTTTTTTTAGTGATGGCTTTTGCACAACCTTTTCTGCCAGCAGCCGAGCAGGTGGGCTCTCAAAAAAATGTTGCCATTTATATCGACAATTCATTGAGCATGTCGGCACCGGTGGCTGAAAAGAAGCGAGCGATTGATGAGGCCAGCGAAAGGGTGCGAGAGATTGTAACGGCCTTACCTCCCGATGTTAAGTATCAATTGATCACAAATGATTTTGCTTCCTTCTCGAACCCTTTTAAAGCGAAGTCAGAAGTTGAAGATGAACTTTCAAGACTTAGACTTTCGTCCATTAGCAGAAATGCTCAAGAAATTGAAAGTCGACTATTGGGTGATGCCAATACACTCTTTTGGATCTCAGATTTTCAAAGCGCAACATTTGGGAGCGTTTCAAAAACGGACTCGTCCCTGTTGATCAAGTTAGTGCCTATCAAAACCAGTAAATTGTCAAACGTGCTGGTCGATACAGTTTACTTGGAAAATCCATCAATAACAAAGGGTGAAAAAAATACCATTCACGTTCGCCTTCGAAATGTGGGCCATCGATCCGTGGAGGGCTTAGTCACAAAGCTGACCATCAATTCCGTTCAAGCATCAGCCGCATCGATCAACATTGAACCGAATAGTACGAACTCTCTTATTTTCGATTTGCCAACCAATTTGAATGAGTTGAATAAGGCAGTGCTTTCGTTCAGTGACTATCCAGTAAGTTTTGATAATGAATTTTACTTCACCCTGAATTTGACCTCTAGGTTGAAAGTGATCGAGATTAAAAGCGTCAAAGAAGTTACTCCGGTCGAGCGCGTATTTGGCAATAAAGAGCTATTTACGTTTGATAGTTTTCAGGCGGCCAACTTGAACTACAGTTTGCTGAATGACGTTGACTTGATTGTAGTCAATCAATTAGAAAAAATTGAATTGCCGCTATTGACCACATTAAACAGCCTTCGAAAAAACCATTCGATAGTATTGATTCCCGGTTTGTTACCCGATGCAGATTCGTATCAACAATTCGTGAGAGCACCATTGAAAATAAATAAACAAGAACAACCGTTGGCGTTGGCGGTTCCGGATTTTAAGGCTCCACTTTTTCAAAATGTATTCGAAGAAGTAAACACCGCCATGGCTATGCCCGTTGCCACAAAAGTGCTTGACTGGGGCGCAGATCGTTCTGCCATTCTAACCTTCAAAGACGGAAGGCCATTCTTATCTCAGGTGAACGATTTGTTCGTACTGGCTTGTCCCCTCATTAAGTCGACCACCGATTTTTATGCCCATGCACTTTTTGTGCCTGTGATGTACCGGCTGGCTTCATTGGGTAGCCGGAATCAGGAGCGTTTGTATCACTCACTTTCTTCAACGGTTTTCTCCTTTGAGGGTGACAGTTTGTTGGGGGAGATTCCTATTAAAATGATCGGAAAGCAGGAGGTGATACCGACCCAACGGAAGGTGGGTAGCCGTATCGTTCTGGAGTTGCCAAAATTTTTGCTGGAAAGAGGATTTTATTCGATGGTTCTCCAGAAAGACACGCTGGGGTTAGTTGCGTTTAACCTTACAAAGGAAGAGTCGCTGCTGGAGAACCTAAAGCCGGAACAGGTCAAACTTCGGTTAGGTGGTAGCCCGTCTATCTCCATTTTTGATGCCGGCAGTACAGACGCTTTCCGCAACGAGATAAAAGAGAGATATTTGGGCACGCCATTGTGGAAGTACGCGATTGTTTTGGCGTTAGTCTTTTTACTTGCCGAAATACTATTGATTCGATTTTTAAAGTAAATTTGTTAGATGTCAACAAGAGAAGTCCTTTCCGAAGAGATTAAGAATACTCCAGAGGGATTACTGAAGGAATTATACGATTATTTGCTTTTTTTAAGACAAAAGCAGCAGTCGGATAAAACTCCTACTCACATTGCATCAGAAAAATCATTGTCCCGGGATTGGGATTCACCAGAAGAAGACGAGGCATGGAAGAATTTGTAAGAGGTGATGTGGTTGTCGTCCCTTTTCCATTTTCAGATTTATCATCGGTAAAAAAGCGTCCGGCATTAGTCCTTTTCGTTTTGTCAGGCGATGACATTGTGCTTTGCCAAGTTACCAGTAAAAACAAAGGAGATAAGTTAGCCATTGAGCTGGGTATAGATGATTTCTTGGAAGGAGGACTAGCAAGAGCAAGTTACATTCGCCCCGGTAGAATTTTTACGGCTGAGAAATCAATTATTCAATACAAAGCAGGTTCTATCAAAAAGGAAAAATCAGACCAAGTGAAAGATTTAATTGTAAGTCTTCTGGACGGTTAATTATGAAAGTACTCATCCAATCCGCAAAAATTGTTTCTCCCGGTTCCCCTTATCATCTCAAAAGGAAGAATGTGGTTATCTCTGGTGGGCGTATTACTGAAATTGGCGATAAAAACTATTCAGCAGATCGTGTGATTGAGGCGGACGGCATGCTCCTTAGTATCGGTTGGATGGATCTGGGTGCGTTCGTGGGCGATCCGGGTTTAGAGCACAAAGAGGATTTACTTAGTTTGACAAAAGCGGCTGCGGCCGGTGGTTTTACAGAAGTAGTACTCTTGCCAAACACACAACCAGCGGTACAATCAAAAAATGAGATCAGTTATATTACGCAGGCAAATACAACTCGGTTGGTGCAACTGCATGCAATGGCTGCGGTGACAAAAAATTGCAAAGGAGAAGAGCTGACTGAAATGATCGACCTGCACGAAGCGGGCGCAGTAGCTTTTACTGATGGGCTAAAGTCACTTGTTCATACCGATCTTTTTCTAAAATCATTGCAATACATCCAGAAGTTTGATGGGCTTCTCATCGATCATTCCGAAGATCATTGGCTGAATTTATTTGGGCAAATGCATGAAGGTGAGAATAGTACCTCGTTGGGGCTCAAAGGTATGCCCCGAATTGCTGAAGAGATCGCAGTACGAAAAAACCTGGAGCTGTTGGAGTATGCGGGGGGAAGGTTGCACTTGTCCCGAATATCAACTGGCCGGACGGTCGACCTCATTCGTTCGGCAAAGAAAAAAGGAATGAAAGTAAGTTGCGATGTAGTCGGATATCAAGCTTTATTGGATGATAGCTATCTGGAAGATTTTGATACCAACTATAAGCTCAACCCGCCACTTCGGGAGAAAATTGATAATGACGCGCTGATAAAGGGCCTAAAGGATGGAACGATTGATGCTCTGTCAAGCGGGCATTTGCCGCAAGACGATGAAAGTAAATTGTTGGAGTTTGATCACGCTGAATTTGGCATAACAAACCTACAGACATTTGCCTCCCAACTGACTCAGTTATGCAAATGGGTTGATGTAGAAGACCTTATTGCAAAGGTGACCACAGCACCCCGACTTATTCTTCAGTTACCGGTGCCTGTTATTGAGGTAGATGAAAAAGCCAATTTGACTTTGTTTGACCCTAATCGCGAATGGCGGCTGGACGAGAAAACCAATTTCTCAAAATCGAAGAATTCTCCGTGGTGGGGTCAAGAATTGAAGGGGAAAGCGGTGGCAGTGTTCAATAACAATAAGCAGTGGATTGATGCTTAAGAATGCGCCTCCTCTAGTGTCGGTCTCCTTGCGAAATGGTGCGATTGCCGGAGTGCTGGGGTTTACCATCCTGCTGGCGCTCTATTTTTTGGGTAAGCATCCATTCTTATTCATGATTTTTTTTGATTTTCGAATTTTCCTCTTTGCCATTTTCATGACGCTCACTTTAAAGGAAATCAGAGACAACTATCAAGATGGGATCATTTTCTTTTGGCAGGGGATGATTGCTAACTTTTTGTTCACGACACTTTTTGCCTGCATAACCTCATTTTTGATTTTGGTTTGGTGTGGAATTTTTCCAGCATTTTTGTCGGACTATGTGACCACAGCAGTGGAACAGATGAAAGCAATGCCCGCAGAAGCGATTGGGCGGATAGGAAAAATTGAGTATCAACGTAATTTGGAGTACATTTCTGCTACCAATAGTTACATTCTAGCCAAACACTATTTCTGGCAAAGCTTTGTGATCAGTTTTTTTATTAGCATCATAATATCAGTAATTTTAAGGCGTCAACCTAAAAACGATTAAATATGGACGAGAATGTTCAAGTTCCAAATGCAAGAACCATCGGATTGACCTTTGGTCTATATGCTGGTGCAATTTCTACAGCAGTATTTTTGATAGCCTCTTTTTTGGGGTACAATCCTTTCGGTGGGGGCTTGAATTATGTTGGCACCGTGGCAAGTATTGTGCTGCTGGTTTTTGCACACAAGAAGTTTAAAGATTCAGGTGATGGTTTTATGTCATATGGCCAGGGCATGGGTATAGGGTTTTGGTTTACTGTTGCCTCAGCGTTGTTAGCCATAGTAGTAATGTACGTCTACATCAATTATGTCGATTACAGCCCATTGCAGTTAATGCTAGATGAACAAACAGCAAAGATGGAGGAGGCTGGAAGTGATGAAAATGCAATTGAGACAGCCGGTCAATGGACGAAAAAATTGTTTTGGGTGTTTGCAGTAATCGGAGCGCTCATTGGCGGTATGGTGATCGCGCTTATTGTTACCATTTTCACTCAAAAGAAAAATCCTGAGCCTTTTGCTTAGTTTCTAACTTGAAAACTCTAACCTACATCTGCAACTTATGGAAGAAACAAAACAACAATCAACATTTTTGAGCAATGTCGTTCGCTGGGGACTTATCACTGGCGGAGTAAGCATTGTTTTTAGTATTGTGCTTTATGTGATTGATTATACCTTGATGGTTCAACTAAAGGTATTGTTTATCGCGCTCGCGATCTACTTGGGCTTGGCCATCTACGGAGGAATAGACTATCGGAAATCGATAGGTGGGTTTATTTCCTATGGTAAAGCATTTCAACATGGTTTTTTGATTCTTGCTATTTCCGCTTTGGTTGCCACGCTGTTCAACGTGGTGTTGTATAATGTGATAGATACCGAACTTCCCCAGAAATTAACTGACGCATCCATCGAGAACACACGTGCCATGATGGAAAATTTTGGGGCTTCCGAAGATGCCATAGATCAAGCAGTGATTAAGGCTGAGGAAAGTTCGAAGGAGCAGTTTACCATTGTAGGTCAATTGAAAGGCTATTTCTTTATATTAATTTTTTCGGCCATCATGGCGCTTATTTCAGCGTTGATCGTTCGAAAGAATGAGCCAGTCGAATTGTCATAAATGGATATATCTCTCATTATTCCTGCCAAAGACGAGGAAGAATCAATACCTGAGTTAAGTAGTTGGATTAGCCGTGTGATGCAAGCACACGGCTTTTCTTATGAAGTAATTTTTATTGATGACGGAAGCAGGGATGGCACCTGGAAAGAAATAAAAAAAATAAGTGAAGCGAATCCATCTTTTAAAGGAATTCAGTTCAATCGTAATTTTGGAAAATCCGCAGCTTTGCATACAGCTTTCAAGGCTGCACGGGGCGAAGTGGTGATCACCATGGATGCCGATTTGCAAGACAGCCCGGATGAAATTCCGGAGTTGTATAAACTGATCAAAGAGCAGAAGTTTCATTTAGTGAGCGGTTGGAAGAAAAAACGTCATGACCCCATTTCAAAAACGCTGCCCTCCAAGTTTTTCAATTATGTCACGCGAAAAATTTCTGGTATTCATTTGCATGATTTTAATTGTGGATTAAAAGCCTATCACTATTCAGTTATAAAAAACATTACGGTGTACGGTGAAATGCACCGTTACATCCCCGTTCTAGCCAAGTGGGCGGGCTTTACTAAGATCACTGAAAAAGTAGTAGAGCATCGTGAACGAAAATATGGAGTAAGTAAATTTGGTTGGGAACGATTTGTTCGTGGCTTCTTGGATCTCCTCACTATTACATTCGTTGGACGTTTTGCAAAAAGACCCATGCACTTTTTTGGCGCCTGGGGCATCGTTTCCTTTCTGGTTGGGTTTGGATTTACGGTGAAAATATTCTGGGATAAGTTGGATGCGCTCTTCATCTCCAAAATTCCGCTGAAGCGTGATGTGGTCGATCAGCCTATTTTCTATCTGGCACTGGCCGCGTTGGTAATCGGGGTTCAACTGTTCTTAACCGGTTTTATTGCTGAACTCCTTGCCCGGCAGTCGGTCTCCAAGGCTGACTATTTGGTGATTGACACGATTGGAATCGATTCCGCTTCCTAATCGCAACAATTGTCTAAACTTTTTGCGAAAATTTTCGATTAGACGTAACAAAACACCCCTTTTTACGCTTTAAGGTTAGCTTAACTTATTCTATGAGATTGATTCTTTTTGCGTGGCTTTTTACGTCCACGTTCGCATTTGGCCAAACCACCGGCAAATTCACAATCAGCGGTTATATTAAAGATGCCAGCAATGGCGAAGCATTGATTGGTGCGACTGTGTACGTTACCGAGACACAAGGAGGTGGTGTTACGAACGAGTACGGCTTCTATTCTATCACGTTACCAGCCGCCACCTATACACTACACTATAGTTACCTCGGCTACCTGCCCGTTACAAAATCGGTGCAACTTGACAAGAGCAATCGTATTGATATTGAGCTTTCCGGTGAGGCGGAACAACTGCAGGAGGTAGTTATTCAGGCAGAACTGGAACAGGCCAACGTTCAGAATCTGGAGATGAGTACTAATAAATTAGATATTAAAACCATTCAGAGAATACCTGCTTTTTTGGGTGAAGCCGATGTGATTAAAAGTTTGCAATTGTTGCCTGGAGTGAGCACCGTAGGAGAGGGGGCAAGTGGTTTTAACGTGCGCGGTGGTAGCGTAGGGCAGAATTTGATTTTGTTGGATGAAGCACCTGTTTATAATTCATCTCACTTGCTTGGCTTCTTTTCAGTTTTCAATCCAGATGCGGTCAAAGATGTAAAACTTTACAAAGGGGGAATCCCGGCTCGGTATGGCGGGCGACTTTCTTCGCTCTTGGACGTTAGGATGAAAGAAGGGAATAGCAAGAAATTGGAGGTAACTGGAGGTATCGGTACTATTTTTAGTCGGATAGCGGTGGAGGCGCCAATCATAAAAGATAAAATGTCTTTTATTGTTGCCGCCAGAAGATCCTATATTGACATTCTAGCTCGACCTTTCGCACCCGTTCTGCAAAATGGTGGTGCGCTGAATTTTTATGATGTCACACTCAAAACAAATTATAACATCAATCCAAAAAACAGAGTTTACCTGTCAGGTTATTTTGGGAGAGATAATTTTAAGTTCGATCGAAATCAAGGCTTTAGCTGGGGCAATGCTACGGCCACGTTGCGCTGGAATCATATTTTTAACGATCGCTTGTTCTCCAATTTCACTGCTCTTTATAGTAACTATGACTATAGTCTCCAGTTTGGTCGAGATGATCAGAACTCATTTAAATGGAATTCGCTCATCTCCAACTATATTTTTAAGCCCCAGTTTACTTACTTCCTCAACAATAACAATGAGTTGAATTTTGGTGCAGAATTGATTTACTACATTTTCGAGCCAGCCAACGCGCGTGGGGTGAGTCAGGGCGAACCTGATGACTTTAGTTTAAGCAAGAAATACAACTTAGAGTCGTCACTTTACCTAAGCAACTCACAAAAAATATCCAGAGCGGTTTCAGTCGACTACGGCATACGTTATTCGTTGTTCAATGCCTTTGGCCCTGGTAAATCCTATACTTACAATAACAATCCTCCAGGCGTAAGAAGAGACACGGTAAGCAGCCGCCAATACAAAAATGGAGAAGTGATTGCCACTTATGGAAATTTCGAGCCTCGGGTATCATTTAAAGTGCAAGTGAACCCAACTAGCTCGATTAAGGGAAGTTACAATCGGATGGCTCAGTATTTACACCTGATTTCAAATACTACTGCGTCCAATCCGCTTGACGTTTGGAATCCGAGTTCAAAGAATATCAAACCTCAACTTGCTGACCAGTACACAATAGGATTTTTTAAAGATTTGGGCAAAAACAGAATGTATGAATTGTCGGTTGAGGGGTATTGGAAGAATACACAAAACCAGATCGATTACATTGATGGAGCTGATTTATTGATCAACGAATTTTTGGAGGGTGACCTGCTTTCTGGCGAAGGGCGCTCCTATGGTGTCGAGACCTATTTTCAAAAGAAAGCGGGACGCCTTACCGGATGGGTGAGTTACACGTTAGCTCGCACAGAGTTAAAAGTGAATGGTATTAACCAAGGTGACTGGTATCGTACTCGTTTCGATCAAGCACACAATTTGAAAATCGCTGCGTTCTATGACATCTCGAAAAGATGGTCGTTTTCCGCCAATTTTGTGTACACGTCTGGCACACCGACTACTTTCCCTACTTCACGGTACATCAGCCAAGGGTTGCTGGTTCCTTACAACGGAAACGATTCACGCAACAATGTAACACTTCCGGACTACCACCGACTAGATGTTTCGTTCCGTTTAGAAGGAAAAAAACAGAAGAGGGGTAAAGACAGGAAGAACAGTGACTATTGGGTCTTTGGTGTTTACAACTTGTATGCACGACAAAACCCATTCTCGATTTATTTTTCGCAGGCAGACCAACGAGTGTCTCCAGGCCAGCCTATTTCTTCAGAGGCCACTCAGCTTTCTATCATAGGTTCAGTGGTGCCTTCCATTTCTTACAACTTTAAATTTTAAATGAAGATGACTTTACTCGAATTTTTTAGTCGATTTTCAAGGGAAATCGCTGTAGGCCTAAGCCTAAAGATAACTGCCACGTTATGTTTTTTGTCTTTGCTCTCGTGCGAAACAAAAATCAATCCTACACTTGAAAATGCGGATGCACTTTTGGTTGTAGATGCATGGGTCAATGATAAGCTGGGCAATCAAGTAATCACACTTACAAAAACGCAATCCTATTTTGATAGTTCTCTGCCTCCGGCAGTTGGTGGTGCTGTTGTGTCTGTTGTTGACGATGCCGGAAAAGTTTTTGCTTTTAATGAAGATCCTGCTAGCAAGGGTACCTATGTTTGGAAGCCGGTAGGCAATGAGCGGCTAGGTGTACCGGGTACTTCTTACAAGCTGACAATTCAAGCCGAAGGCGAAGTATATGAGGCAAACTCAACCATGGGGCGCGTGCCAAAAATTGACACACTTACTTTAACCAAAAACGAGCCGGATCAGACTAATCCAGACTTTTATTTCGCGGAGTTTATTGCCAGGGACTTTGCGGGAGCTGGGGATACCTATTGGATTCGTGCGACCAAAAATGGTGTCTTGCTCAATAAGCCGTCAGACCTAAATGTCGCTTACGATGCTGGATTTTCTGCGGGAGGAAATATTGATGGGTTTATTTTCATTACACCCATTCGAAGAGGAATAAACCCGAACGATACCGATGCCAATGATGCCGCGGTCTCGCCCTATGTGCCAGGCGATTCGGTGTATGTTGAAATCAATTCGATAACTGTTCAAGCATTTGATTATTTGCAGCAAGTGCAAGTACAGACTGACCGACCTGGCGGTTTTGGAGAATTGTTCGCGCGACCAGTTTCTAATGTGTCTACCAACATTGTAAACCTTAACAAGAACGGAAAAAAGGCACTTGGTTTTTTTAACGTAGCAGCTGTTACTGGCCGTGGTCAGCGGTTCAAAAAGAACTGATTGTGCTTCAGTTTGAAGTTTTACCGAAGCGATTTGCGGTTTGTCAGCTAGAGATGACAAAGCCCTTGCCGAATTGGCTATTTAGTTCCTCATTTTATACTTTGTCTAAAACGGCAAATGAGTTGTCAGTCGTTTGTGAAGAGGATTTGGTGCAGGACGAAATCGTGAAAAGTGTGGGCTGGCGGTTGTTAAAGATCAATGCAGTACTGGATCTTTCGTTGACGGGCATCACGGCTCAATTTTCAACGGCCCTGGCAAAAGCAGGTGTAAACCTTTCCGTAATTGCCACTTACAATACAGACTATATCCTTGTGGAAGAGGCAAAGTTAACAACAGCTATAGAGGCACTTCGTGGAGCCGGCTTTGAAGTGATTGAATAGCCAACTGAACTTTTTTTACTGTACTTTTGTCTCGTCCTCCGAAGCCTTGGCGAAGGAGGGCTTTCCTCCTCAAGAGAGGCTTTGTTTAGTTCCACCTTTGCTAAAGCTACGGAGGATAACCCTCCTACGCTAAAGCTACGGAGGATAACCCTCCTAGGCTAAAGCTACGGAGGATAACCCTCCTACGCTAAAGCTACGGAGGATAACCCTCCTACGCTAAAGCTACGGAGGATAAAGGGGCTGACCGGTTTTGACAGGACGCGTGGGGGTGTGAGTAAGCATGCAGGCTCATGGGATGAGAGCCTTGAAAGATGGTCCCAACAATTTACGTGGCGAAAATACTTACGCCATGGCTGCTTAATCTGACGTATCGTTAGATTAGCTTGTCCCGCTTAAGAAGTGGGAGGCCATCATCGCCCAAACCTCTGTTCTGCGGGTTTGGATCAGCGGTGTCGACAGCTTGAACTGGGCCGCTCCGTTGTTGCGCGGGGCTGTCGAGAAAACAGTAACTAAGGAATTGATGAGGCTGTTGTCTGCCTTTTAGTTCCCGACAATCAAAGTCAACTAAGCATGTAGAAGGTACACGTTCATCTTCTCTGGACCAGGGTTCGATTCCCTGCAGCTCCACTCGCCCTCCGAAGCTTTTGCTTAGGAGGGCTTTTTATTGTATTGGTTTTTTTCCTGACCAGTAATGGACGTTCAGTTGTTCGCCTTATTAAAGCCACGAAGCCCCACCTTTTCTACTAATTTTACGCTCCTAATAAACGTTAGCTTTCCCGTCTGAAATGTTATTTTTGCAATCGCGATAAATTGTTGAAGCTATGATATACAACTCCATCATCGAAACGATTGGCAATACGCCCATTGTTCGTTTACATAAAATTCCAAAAGGCATTAACGGAAGCGTGTTGGCAAAGGTGGAGTATTTCAATCCCGGGAATTCGACCAAAGACAGAATGGCGTTAAAGATGGTGGAAGATGCCGAGAAGGCTGGGTTGTTAAAACCGGGAGGAACAATTATTGAGGGAACCTCAGGTAACACAGGAATGGGGCTTGCGCTTACAGCTGTTGCGAAGGGGTACAAATGCATTTTTACAATGGCTGATAAACAATCGCAAGAAAAAATAAATATTTTGAGAGCCGTAGGTGCTGAAGTAATTGTGTGCCC
This sequence comes from Cytophagales bacterium, assembly GCA_020402945.1. GTDB lineage: Bacteria > Bacteroidota > Bacteroidia > Cytophagales > Cyclobacteriaceae > ELB16-189. Next base: position 41,842 of record JADBYQ010000027.1, read on the forward strand.
TACAAATGTGGAACCGGAAGATCCACGCAGCTATTATTCTGTAGCCAGGAAACTAAACAAAGAAATTCCGAATTCGATCTATCCCAATCAATATGACAACCCGTCCAATGCAAAAGCACACTATGAAACGACTGGCCCTGAGATTTGGAGGCAGACGGGTGGGAAAATCACGCACTATGTGGCGACCGTAGGAACGGGCGGATCAATGTGTGGTACTGCCAAATATTTAAAAGAACAAAATCCAAACATCAAGGCAATAGGCATCGATACATATGGCTCTGTTTTTAAGAAATATAAAGAGACGGGCATTTTTGACAAGAATGAAATCTATCCCTACCTCACAGAAGGTTTTGGAGAAGATATCCTGCCAAAGAATGTTGATTTTGATGTCATTGATCAATTTATTAAAGTCACGGATAAAGACGGTGCGATTATGGCGCGTAGGCTATCACGCGAGGAGGGAATTTTTGGAGGATGGAGTTGTGGGTCGGCATTGCATGGTGCGATGGAATATGCCAGAGAGCATTTAAAAAAAGAGGATATGATGGTGGTGCTTCTTCCAGACCACGGTACCCGCTACTTGGGAAAGGTGTACAATGACATGTGGATGAAGGATCATGGGTTTTTAGAAGAGCGTACTTACGGCACCGCGCGGGAAATCATTGCCGGAAGAAATGGAAAAGATGCTTTGTTAACGGTAACAAAAAGTTCCACGATTGGTGAAGCCATTAAAATAATGAATAAGGAAGGTGTTGATCAAATGCCGGTGACGGAGGGAAAAGAATTTGTAGGCAGCGTTACAACAACCAGCTTAATCGAGAAAATTATCTATGATCCTGGATTGAAGGATAAATCAGTGGGCGAAATAATGGACAAGCCGATGCAGGTAGTTGCGTTGGATAGTACTCTTGATGTTTTGTCATCGCTATTGAATAGAAATAATAAAGCATTGTTGGTTCGAGATGAACACGAACGCGCGCATATTATTACGCAGCATGATATCTTGAAGGCGATTACAGCGTAGCTTTTGTGGAGTCTAAACAAAGAGTTATGGGTTTACTTTTGAATCCAGTTGTTTGGTGATCTCACTTAACATTTCTATTTGAATTTTTTGAATTTCAAATAATCGCTGTTGTTGGTGAAGTATCAAATGATCCATTTTTTCATGAAGCATTCGGATTTCGAGCTCTGCTTTTAAATTCACCTGATAGTCATGTTTCGAACGCTCCCGGTCTTTTTCTTCCTGCCTGTTCTGGCTCATCATGATAACAGGTGCCTGTAAAGCTGCCAAACAAGAAAGAATAAGATTCAGTAAAATAAAGGGGAACGGATCGAACGGCCTTCTGAAAAAATAAAGGTTCAGACTAATCCAGCTGAAAAGGATACAGAAAAAAAAGATTATGAATGTCCAACTTCCACCGAATGAAGCGATCTTGTCAGCCAGTCGCTGGCCATATGTCAACGTCTCATCAATCGTTTCGTTAACATCGTCAGAAATCAACTTGTTTTTGTGAAGCGCTTCGAGCACTTCTTTTTCCAGTTGAGAGAGCGTTCCAACCTCTAGCTCAAGCGAAGATTGAATATAACGATTCCGGTATTCGTTCAGCTCGGATAATGAAAGACTGCATGTTTCGTTAAAGCCTGGGTTTGCTTCTTTTATCTTTTGAAGAATTCCAGATTTAATTTGGCCAGCGTGTACCTTCAGATTTTCTGGAAACTCTTTTCCCGAAATGTCACTCTTAAAATTCTCCATTCGGAAATTTCGCCATAAAAAACTAGTCTTCCAAGATTTCGATTTCCACGCGTACATTAGCTGACGCCAGCGCATGATCTTCTTCGTAAACGGGCTTCTTACCGCCCCATGCCTTTATTTGCATACGGCTTGGATCTACTCCTTGGCTGACGAGATAGTTTTGAATGACCAACGCTCTTTCTTCGGAGAGTTTTTTAGCAGAACCAAATCCTTCTTTTACATCAACTGTCATGGCAAAGAAGTTTTTAGAGTCTCCCATTGAAATTACTTTACCATGAGAATTTCCATTCGTGTGCCCGTGGATTTTGATTTTGTATTTGGGATTTTCCTTCAGCATATCGAGCAAACTATTTACTTCATATTTTGATTCTGGGCGCATAATGCCTGCGTCTTTGAAAAAGTAAACATTATACATCACTGCAAAGTCGCCTTTCTTCAGCCGTACTAACTCAAAAGGGACCACGGTTTTATTTTCCTCAACCGTAATCCCTTCGGTAGCTTCTGGCTGGTTGAAATTAGCAACAGTTTGAATCTTACGATAGCCAAAAACCTCGCACACGAAAGAAATGTTTCCTGATTTGTTCGCGGGCTTTACATTAACGGGCTCATTGGCGCGATAGGATGCCACTTTTCTTGGCTTTGTTTTATCTAGATCCATCACATCTATATCTCCTTGGATTTCCATTTGGTTATTTGTAAAGACCTTGAATAGAAATTTTTTACTTCCTGCTTCTACTTCTTCAATTGGCGAGCCCGGTACTACTGTTGGGGTAGTGTTCTGTTCTGTAGTGCTTGAGTCAGCAATGGGTGGCGTGCTATTTTCGGTCGGTACATTAGCTATGACGGTCTCTATTGCGGAGGCGCTGCCTTTCTGTACGGCTTTGTTGTCTGATATTTCTACCTTCTCGATAGATTTTCTTGTAATCGGATTAGTGTCGGTGCCTTTGCTTGTATCCTCTTGGTCGTCACCCAAAACACCACTGAATACCCATGCATCGGAAAAGCCCCCTTGACGCAATTTTTTTGCCTCGTTAAATGCTGTTTCAATATCAGTGGTAGTAAGCACGTAAACATAAAATAGTTTCCGGAGTGGATTTATCGAAAATTCAGCACTCGGATTACTTGGTTTTACATTATTTGTAAATTCAATTGCGTTTTTGGGTATCGAAAAAGCCCCAATCACTACGTAGTTTGATGCTTTCCTGCTCAACTGCCCCTTGCTGGCAGAGACCTTAAAATTGAGCGCAACTGTCAATATCAAAAGGATTAAAGTCAACCTCTTTTTCATAGGGTGTTGTTTATGTGTGCCACAAAGGTCATCCATACTAATTAATTAATTTAAGCCAATGTAATCAAAACCTTATATAACAAAGAGTTATGACATAAAAATTATTGATTTTAGAGCACTTCAAAAGAACGCTTTATCGACTCTCCTCGGCTGTCAATAAGTGTAAGCTCATGAGATCCGTGCTCTGGATTTAGTCCCAAATTGTGTGTTTTTGTGGTTTTTCCGAAGAAAATGCCGTCCATATGCCAATAAATAACTGCATTCGGATCGGAATGGACGGCTTCAAAAACAACTTGCCCATTATTTCCAACTAATTGCCGTGGAATGAAAATTTTGGTGTTTTGTTTAGGGTAAATCAGGTCGAATGTGTTTGAAATCGTGTTTGAATCGCACCCCTTTTTAAAGGGTGGCAGTGGCAGATATTCGTTTCCGCGTTGGTAATAGTATGCTTGAACTGGAGGCAGAATGAACCAATTCGATGGAATCATTTTGTTCAATTCTTCACAACCGGAATGAACTCTCCATTTTCTGTCTTGGCTAAGGTGTATTTTCTTGTGGAAAGGGCATGCCGATGTACCCAGCCCTGATTTGTCTACCCACATCGTGTCTACTTTTTCGCAAAATTCAGAAGGTCGGTAGCCGCTCTTCGAACACACTGAGATTCGTTGCATTTCTGATTCCGGAGTATCGAACCACGTTTTCCCTGGCAACAAGGCAAATAGATCGAAAAGTATAGGTGCGGCTGTTTCTGTTCCCGTCAAACCCGGCCTGCCTTCGCCATCTGCATTCCCCACCCATACCCCCACTGCATAATTGGGATTTACGCCCAATGCCCAGCCATCCCGCAAGCCATGACTGGTTCCGGTTTTCCAGGCAATTTTTTTGGAGCTACTGAAGTATTTCCATCCCGTTTCTTCACCCGGCCGGTACAATTCTTTTAGTGCATCGAAGGTGAGATAAATAGATGAGGCACTGAGCCATGTGGATTCTGATATGGTTGTTCCCGGTTGCAAGTTCCCAGTTGCTGGTGACTGGTAACCGGAAACTAGGAACGTGGAACCAGAAACTGAGTACTGGAGTGGGTGAAAATCACTCTTATTGTATCTATTTTTTCCAGGGTGTTCAAAGTAATTATTCAAAGTTCGAGCCATCGAGGCATAAATCCCGGTGATGTCCCACAACGTTCCCTCCGCACCACCAAGAATGAGCGAGAGCCCGTAATGATCTGCTGTTTTGTTAAGGGTGGTGAGTCCCACATTTTTTAGTAGTTCATAAAATTTTTCGTAGCGAAACTCTCGTAGCTCTTCCACAGCGGGAATATTAAGTGAGCGAATTAAGGCCTGATCGGCAGGTACAGCGCCATCAAACTGGTTCGAAAAGTTTTTCGGGGAAAAGCCATTGATCGTGATTGGTACATCAGCTTGAAGCGTTTTAGGTAGCATCTTACCTTCGTCTAACATGGCTGCATAGAGAATGGGTTTTAATATACTTCCGGTACTACGAGGCGAATAGATGACATCTACTTGCTCCTCGTGCTTACTTCCCGCCTCTACATTTCCAATATAGACAAGAGTGTTTCCCGTTTTTACATCTACCACCAAAGCAGCTGCATTGAAGATTTGGTTGGCACGAAGGCGTTCCATGTGGTCACGAAGCACGCTTTGCGCTTGTTGTTGCAAGGCGTAATCGATGGTAGTGATTATTTTTTGTTGACTCTTTCCTTCTTTAATAGCTCTGTCTAACAGATGGGGAGTTAGTCGAGGTAATGGTAATGGATTATCAGGGATGGGTTCTGCTTTTGCCAGATCCAACTCCAGTTGATCCAACTTTTTCTCTCGATGTAATTTGGTAAGCAGCCGATCTCTTTTGGCTTTCAATAAATTTCTGTTTTTCCCTAAATGAACAAGCGAAGGATTGTTGGGTAGCACTGCGAGCATTGCTGCCTCTGCCCAACTGAGTTGATCAGCCGGACGACCAAAGTAACGCCAACAAGCCGCCTCCAACCCAACCACGTTTCCGCCAAAGGGAGCATGAGTGGAATACAGTGATAGTATTTCATTCTTCGAATGCCGAAGCTCCAGGCGAGTGGCGAGGATGAACTCTATAATTTTTTCGAAAAAAGTTCGGCCACGATTTTTCCGATGCAGTCGAATCACTTGCATAGTGATGGTGCTGGCTCCACTACTAATTTTTTTTGACCGGATGTTTTGCCGAATGGCCCTACCTATGGAAATAGGATCAATACCAAAATGGTGATAGAAACGCTTGTCTTCATAGGCAACGATTGCCGTTTTGAACCTATCCGAAACAGTGTCTCTTTCTGGAAACCGCCATTGACCATCCGAAGCAATGTTTGCACATAGAAGGTTATTATTTTGATCTACCAATACGGTAGAATAGGAATCAGTAAAAAGTACCTTGGGCAAACTGACGTAGAAGAGTGTAAGCAAAACACAAACACTAATGGCAAATAGCCATTTAATTTTTTGCCAATTAGTTCTCACCCTTAAAGTTAAGGATTTGTTGGGGAGCTTTCTTTTTGCTTAAAAAACTTTTCAATTCGGAGCGCAGCATTTTCTCGTATATTCACATAGAAAAAATTCATATCAGCACGATGCCAATTTTTGTTTTTTACTAACCAACTCCCATTAATATTTGGCCGATGTATCCACAAAATCCCATCCTGATTTTGAGCATCCGCCAGTTGAGGCGCGAAGGTAAATTTAAAAGCAACACCACCTTTATTGAGTTCTTTGGTGGCCAGTGAGTCACTGCTATTCCAAAGCAGCGGATTCGTGGACAGAGAGCCTTTGAAATACGAGTTGTAATTATCGGGAAAATAATTTCGTCCAAACGTATTCCAGGATGCCCACACACCCAACTCGTCCGGTGTTTGGGTAGGTCGGATATTTTTAAACGTATCAGGTTTGATAGCGCGACCAATCAGGTAAGCCGCCACTAATTGTTTTTGCAATTCCTTGCCATCAAAGTAATCTTGCAGAAGCCGCATACCATGATAACTCCCTTGACTATGTGATGCGATGATTATCGGTCGACCCTGATTGTAATTTTTTAGATAATATTCGAACGCAGCTTTAACATCTTGATAGGCGAGATTTAGCGCACCCACCGCATCTCCCTTTTCAGAAGTATAGAACGCATATAAATGTGCTTGTCTATAATAGGGTGCATAGACTCTGCACGGACCATTGAAAATGGTAGCTTGATTAAGAATCGTGCTGGTTTGAATCAGAAGATTGAGTTCGGCATCATTGACATCCGCGTTCCAGAGATATTTATTCTGTGGCTCTTTAATGAAAATAGTAGGGTAAATAAAAAAGACATCGGCTTGTGCGGTGGCTTGTAAATCTTTCAGATTTGACTTTCTGGGAACGCTATCAGCTGCATCTTTTTTAGTGGGCAAGGCTGCCCAAGTAGAAGGCAAACTGTAATTGGGTGATGGGGGGACTGGGGAAGCATTAAACCGGCTTTGCAGTTGGTGGATTCTTGGCGAACAAGAACACACCAGCCAAATAAGTGCGATACTTTGAAAAAGACGCGGCATTTTTTAATCAAAAATACTAAACAGATTGGATTATGCTAAGCGAGAAAAACAGCACAATGATAAATTATTGTCAAAGAGTTTGCCTCAGAAAGTTTTTCGCGATCCCTAGTGGTCTTAGTATGTATCTTTTTTTGTCCACATGCAAAACCTGCCTTCGTAAGATGTCATCAAGTGTTTTGATGGTCTTGATAATGTGCCGTCCTTTATTGAGCATGACACATTCCGCCATTACACCATAGGCGGCATCTGTAATTTCTGATCGGGTGGCAAAGCCCGTTTTATTGAGCGTTTCCAAAACCTGCGTGGCCCAGATTACTGGCACGTGCGCGGCTTCGCATATCCACAGGATCTCTTCCTGAATTTCGCTCAATCGCTCGAATCCAATTTCAACCGCTAAATCGCCACGAGCAATCATTACCCCCACTGAACCATCCATCATACCATTAAATAAAAGTGCTGGTAAATTTTGAATGGCTAATAGTCGTTCAATCTTCAAGATGATCGCAGGTGTTTTCTTTCGAGAGTGTTTGCGTAGCTCGGTACGGAGAATCTCAATATCTCGCGGATCGCTAACAAAAGAATAGCCAACCATATCAGCATGCTTGCAGATAAACGGAATATTCTCTTTGTCATTTTCTGTCAGTGGAGGAATATTCAAATCGCTATCAGGCAAATTGATTCCTTTCTCAGGCTTTAAAAATGGCTTCTTGGTGGAAATCCGAGTGATGCGAACGTGAGCAGAGTTGGGCTCTACTGAGATCACTTTCGCTTCGAATTTCCCATCATCAAAAAACAAATGCTCGCCTGGTTTGATCATCTCAAAGATTGACGCAGGCTCAATCCAGATAGGGGTGCCTTCTTTCTTGGCAGGTTGTGGGGCTGACATCGGCAGTAACAACACGTCCTCCTCTTCATGCAGATGAAGTCCTTTTTCTGCATCTATTTGAGGTGACAATGCAGCCACGCGAATCTTGGGGCCTGCCAAATCCATGTAGAGTTTGCAATTATGACCTGTTTTGGAAACAGATCTATGCAAGACATCAATCATCTTGATCCAGACCTCAGGATTGTCGTGCGCACAATTGATCCTTACCACTGACATTCCGCTATGTAGCATTTCTTCGACCATCAAGCGATCATTTGCCATTTCTTCGGTAAACGTGACCATGATGTGTGGCCGCCCCGTAGAAGGACTAATGCCCAGCAGCTCTTCATTGTGACGGGCTCTTAGCCGTGCGGCATCTTCAAACCCGCAAGGAGCTTCATGTCGTTCAACATGGTTCGAGTTTAGCCATCGAAGCACTGTTTGCACTTGAGCCATGGTATGACTTTCACAATTAGCTATTGATGAGAGACCGATTTTATGAAGGTACTCTTGGGCTTCGCGAATTTCGGCACTTCGCAAAACTAAATAATGCAGCAGGTTGGTAGCGCCAGGTTGGAAATTTGGGTGAGTTGTTTTTAAAAGCCCCGCATGCTTCTTCTCAGTTGCAATCATCAACTGAACCAACTCATCCAATTGATCATATACTTTTTGGAAATCGTACGACTGCACTGAGGCGACTTTCATTTTCCTTGACCCATTATGAAATCTTTGTAAAGATGGTAAAGACGCTGAGTGGATTCTATGATATCTGTCATCTCCAATAAAATGCGTGTCTGCAACGTGGCAAGCTTGTTGTTAATTTCATTTTGTTGAATACGAAGGATTTCTGAATCTAAACAGGAATCCAAGAATTTTTTTAATTGTTGAAAAGATACTTCCTCTTCTTTGCTTTTGTTGAAACTCAATCCTGAGATTTCTGAACGAACAATGGAGAAATAATTGCCTGACTGTGATTCAATGGATTCAAGCATTTTTTGGAAATTTTTGTTTGGAGTAGGGTGGAAGTTGGCGACATGTTCACTGCACGACTCGCTGATCAGCGAACTGCTTTGATAAAGGTCCTGCAGGATATCGAAAACCAATAGATTCAATCGGCCGGCTGGTAATCCGGCATTTTCTGTCTTCCGTATGTAGCGAACTATCTTTTCGCTGATGCGTTTATTTTCGGCCGCTACCTTTTTTACCTCTTTCTTTTGGGCTTCAAGTTTCTTAGGCGATTCACTAAGCAAAGCATCCCAACAGTGTTGCAAAAGCCGCTCAATCCCTAACAAGTTCTCTGCTGCATTTAATTTGCTTTGGTCGAGTAACTCGCGCACGGTAATGGTTTCTTTTAACAGCAGTTTATCGGCTTTTGCTTCATTTCTTTGTTTGCGTTTAAATGTGATCTGGCTGTAGACAAGCAGCGAAAGGGTAATGCATGCTACTATCACCACTCCGGCAAATCCTGTAAAATATAGAAATAGCGCAATTAGTGCGCTCCCCGCGAAGGCCACAAAGGCAGTAAGCACCCAGCCACCAATCACTTGTAGTACTCCGCTTACCCGATAAACGGCACTCTCTCGCCCCCAGGCTTGATCAGCAAAAGAAGAACCCATTGCTACCATAAACGAGACGAACGTAGTGGACAGGGGAAGCTTTTGTGAGGTGCCCCACGCAATGAGCGCACTGGCAACGACCAAGTTTACAGCTGCGCGGAGTAGGTCAAAGGAAGGCTCTTGTGATTTTCCTTTCTTCGACTCTTTTGGTTGCCGCAGTCGATTTTCCATACTCTGCCGCCAGGATTTGGGCATGTTATGGGAGAACTTGCTGCCAAAAAAAATAGCACCACCTACCAACCAACGAGCTATTGGATTGGAAGTAAACTTTTCATCTCCCTCGTCTTGCCTGCCTAGCGACACTTCCGTTTCAGTTACCTTTCTGCTCTTTGCGCTGAGCCACAGCGTGGCTACCATGATGGCTCCCGATACTAACAAGAACCAAACAGGTGTCGTAATCTGCTCATTGAGCACATTCATATTAAAGGCATCGGCCGCCACACCGGAAACGGACCAAGCTGCATAGGCCGAATAAGCGGCCACTGAAACACCTATAAAATTCACCAAGTCGTTTCCAGCAAAAGCCATCGCCAATGCAAACGTGCCAATCAACACAATGATTTTTAGCGGATTGATTTCTGAAAAGCGCATCGCGAAAAACGTGACCAGAAAGAACGCCACGAATGAGATCCCCAAAATGAGAAGGGTATTTTGTTGAATCCAGCTTAATTGGCTCATGCTCACCAACGCACTTCCCTCGAGGCCTTTGATGAGCAAAAAGTAAATCATGATTGTTACTGCTATACCCGAAAAAGCAGGGCCAAATATTTTTAAACTCTTCTTCAGCTTGAAGGTGAATAGCAGGCGCGAAAAAAAGTGGATGACGGTGCCTGCCACAAACGCCACTAAGACTGAAAAAAAAATGCCTCCAATAATAGTGAGGGCGCTTCGATAGTTAAGAACTGTTTCTAATTCAGCAAAGGGCTTTCCTTGGTCGAGCACATACAAAACGCCTACCGTGAACGAGGCACCCAATAACTCGAATATGAGTGATACTGTAGTGGAGGTGGGGAGCCCCAATGAATTGTAAATATCTAGTAGGATTACATCTGTTAGCATCACCGCTAAGAAGATGATCATCACTTTGTCGAACGTAAAAAACTCTGGTTGAAAAATGCCGTTGCGGGCGATTTGCATCATGCCATTGGAAGAGAGTGTGCCGATCAACACACCGGCACTCGCAATGATGAGGATCATGCGGAAAGAGGCGACTTTAGAGCCAACGGCCGAATTCAGAAAATTGACCGCATCGTTACTTACTCCAACAATTAAGTCGACAATTGCAAGCAAGACGAGCAAGCCGATTATGATTTGAAAAGCCAGCATAGTTGAAATCGAGGTAAATTAGCCGATCGCAGATTACCGCAATGTTAAGGTTTTTGAAAAACTGACTTCGGTGTGCCCCTAATCAACAACGTCACGCAGAGCGATTGCCTGTACTGCTGCTACATTTCGAGGCTAGGCTCCGGTAAAAATCAGGTCAAGTAAGCCAAACATTCCCGCCCCTAAAATAATCGTCCACGAGATCCAGTCTTTAAATTCGTTTTTCTTGTGTAGGAGAAAGAGTGCGTGTAAAACTGCATGAATGACAAAGAAAACATCTAGCCCAAAAATGAGCCGACCGTTGTCGGGTTGCGCAAGCCCACGGAATAAAAAAAAGAAAAGAGGAATGTGAGCCAGCATAAAAATGCGATAGCCCCAGATGTCATTTAACAACGATAGTCCTGGAAAAATTCTCCATTCCTTACAACGGACAGCATCCATCTCGTGCATGAGTATAAATGTGAGCCCCAGGTAAAAGGAAAGATGATCATTCATAAGTAAAAATTATTCAGGCAAGTTATGCAGAAAGAAATCTCTCACATTGCCGCCCAGGATTTTTTCTGGGAATTTTTCTTGGAAGAGATTAAGTTGATATGGTTAATAATTGTCTCTGACAATCTTCAGAAATTTACTCTAGTTTGTTGTTGGTCTTTCAAAGACTAAATTGTTCCTCATAACGTTTCGCGGCTTGGCGTAATGGCGGATTTCCACCACAAATGTTGATACGAAGCACTACTGTTTGTTTAATCACAAAACTGTCATACGAAGCACTGCACTCGCCATTACGCCAAACCGCTGTTAGCGGTTCGGCTTTAATTTTTTAGCGGAATTCTGTATGGGCCAATAACAGAGTTAAACAACAAATCTCCATTTTCTAAAAGTTGAAGAATAGCATAAGCTCCATTTCCTCTATTCGTTTGTCCAAATTCAATTCTTGTTCTATTTTTTCCAGTATTCCAATCTAATCCTGTTATTTCCCAACCTCGTTCTTTAGTATATCCATTAACTAACACCATGTTTGAACCACTGGTAACTAATGGAACCATACTTGTCGATACTACATCGTTTCTTGTCCAAACCGATTCGAATTCATTTTTTTCTGTATTCCATTCCACTCTCTCCATTCCTTTTGGACCGGGGTGAAGCGGACCAACTGTCATTACATCAATAATTCTATCCGGATGACCTTCGTCAATTAAATTATTAACTAAGAACGCACCCCAACCATTTACAACAATTGTTTGCTCCGATTGAACCCATTCTCTATCCTCTGGCAAACCAGCTTTTATTGGAATTAAACCTGCAATTCTTCTTGATTTAGCCCCTGCTTTTTGTTGGTGTGTTTCGGGAATTCCATCTCTCCAAAAAGCCACTAAATTCATACGGTTTTGACCATCGGTAATTAAAACCAATTTATCGTCATCTTTATCAAATCCCATTAGTGTTGGTGTGGATCCCGCACCAGTTCCTGCCTTGATAGCTGGTGGCCAATCGCCTCCATTATATGGGCTTATCCAAGCTCCATCGGTTTCTTTATCCGAAATTTCAGTTCCTGTCCAAACCAGTTTACGCATCATTCCGTCTCCTCTAGGCGTTTTACTTCCGGTAGCCACGTAAATGCCGTTTTTATCATCTACTGCCATTGAATTGGTACATAATTCGGAGTCATTAAAGGCATAGAATTTCCCGGGTCCTTTTAATTCTTTATCAATCACAGAAATTCCATTTACTGCTCCAATTATAATATGACCATCATAAGTCATATTCATTCCTACCATATTAATTCGTTTTACACCTGGAGCAACTTCGGCAGCAGGAATAAGAGAGGAAACATCAAATCTATATTTTACTTCAAGGCCTTTTTTTAAATCTTTTTTATCAATTAAACCCACTGCAGAAACTACTGTTCCCGCATTAGAATATACATAATCCTCTGAACTTACCAAAGCATAAACGCCTGCTGGTAATACCAATCCAGGATTTGGTCCTAAAATTCCTTTAAGATGTTTAGTAGCAAAATCGAGTGATGTGTATTTTACGTCTGCTATTGATTTTAATTGGTCAATTGTTAATCGCTTTGCGCCAGGAAGGTCAATATCGGTAACTATATTCCAATTAATACCCGATTTATCAATCAAAGCAATACGATCTGTTGATACAGACCACATATAATTAGTATCAGCAGAGGCATAGGTAACATTATTTACCGGACCACCCCAAATTGGTATTAGTTTGTTTAAATCTGCTTTGTATTCGCCATCGTTTATTTTATAGGGAACACAGTTTGTTTGCCCAGAGTTGACATGTGTAACACCATAAATACCTTGTGATAAAAAAGGGTTTTTTGAAGGATAACTACTATGAGTTTCTGTTGGAACTGTTTCAATGGATTTACTTGATTTTTTATCTTCTTTACAGGAGATAAACATGAGCACTCCCAAACTCATGATTGAAATTAATTTAAGGTGTTTCATTTGTGTTTATTTAATAGTTAAAATTAGTTAGAATAATAAATAATTAATACCTACTTGAAAGGATGCTCCTCCAAATCTATTTCTCGTGCCGAAGTTATTAGTAAATCTTGATAAAACACCAAGTTTACCAGGTTTAAGCCAATAGGAACCATAAATTCCTAAACCATATATTTGGTCTTTATCTAAAACAGCTTTTTCACCTTTATCATCACCAGTTTGCCACGTTCCAAAACCATATAAACCTACTTCGTGTCCCATTGTAAAATTATAGCTTGCGCCATAATCTAGAGTTAAATGAGATGCCTCTTTAAAGTCGGTTCCCTTTTGTTTACTGTTTATTTCGTAGGTTAATCCGGAGGTTAAACCTATTTTGTCTTTCGGTTTATACCGTCCCATTACCCTAAAATTGTGAGACCAATACCCTAAGCCTACATTTTCAGTACTGTTCACCTCATATTTTCCTATCGGAACCCATATTCCATAGGAGAAGGTGGTTGAAAGCTTATTTTTCTCCCAAGTAAGCCACACAGGCTGTAGATAAAAATCTCCGAGCCCAAAGGAATTTAAGTTGATTTTTGTACTACCAACTGTAGTTTGACCTGAATAAAAATCTAAAGCAATGTTTGCATTTGGATTGTTTAACATGGGTAGAGCAAGTATTCCCCATTTAGCATTTAGAATTTTGCTTTTACCAAAATAGCTAATCATTGGGATAATAGAATGTGTTTTCACGTTCTGACCTAAATTAACGGAAAAAGGAGGGTTATCATTAATTTGAATGACATCAGTTTTATTTCCTGAATCATTATAATAATTCATTTCTGAAAAAGAATAGTATAATGAAAATACCCAACCTGAAGCAGATGGAATAAAATAATCATTTGTATTGAAACTTCCTCCAATGTAATGTCCTTGCCCACTAATGTTTGATGATATTGCAATTAACAAAACGCACAGACCTAGTTGTAGTGATTTTGATTTCATAAATAAAATATTTAAAAGTTCTTATTGAAACCTATTTGATACAGTATTCCTCTATCATCAATTGTTGATTTTTTAGTGGGGATTTCCATCAATCCAACTAAATTGAAACCTGCACCCAATGATTTACCAACTATAGGGGAGAGAATTAAATCAAAATTTTTGTTTTCAAAATCGATGATTGTTCGGGGTTCAAAAACATAAAACAGTCCAGTTTTTGTAAATTTTGCGATGAAAATACGATTGGTTAAAATTGATAAATCGGGATACAAATCATCTTTGGCAATGGCAAAGGTATATTGCGGTTGAATGGCTAAAAACAAACTTTGATTTATGGTGTAGGAGTAGGTTAATGCTGGTGTCGCAGAAAATAGTTGGCTACCAAAACCTTGTTTTCCCGTTGGCAAATTGAATTCTACTGAGCCTGCTAATGAGTTTTTACCTTTGACATAAAAAGCATTTAATATCGAAAATTTTACATCAGAAAATGATGATTGAAATCCAGTTCCACTAACCCCACTATGAGTAGTCATTATTTCCGGTTTAACAGAAAAACTCCATCGATTTACCCCTAATACAAGACTGAATTTATTACTGATAGAAGAAGCATTATTTGCTTTATCAAAATACAAACCAGAGTAACCAACTCTAGAATTTACTCGTGTAGGATCAACACCCGATTCTGTTCTTAATTTTTCAATAGATAACGAATCAGTTTGCCCACAAACAGTTGTTGATACAAAAAAAAATAAAATAAGCCCATTTTTTAATTTACTCTTCATTTTTACCAAGTTTAATTTTTTTATTTAGAATAAAATATAAGAAACCCAAAACAAAAATTAATGATGAAACACCTAATAAAGTATTGCCATTTATATGTTCGAAATCCATTATTAAAATATGTCTAACCACAGCGATAATTGCAATTTCAATAATTACTTTTATGTAATTAATATTATTTTTTTGTTTGTATTCCCTTAATGATTCAATTACCTCAATTAGTATTGTAATTAATAAAACAGCAGCAATTAGACCTTGTACTGTTGAAATAAATAAATTTGCTTTATCAATTTTTGGTTCTAGAAAGTTAATTGTTGCTGGTCCACTCTTCTCCAGTCCTGAGCTAGATGTTTGAGTTGAACAGGATATTGTCATAACAAAACTAGGCAAATTATTCTTCTCATTGTCTCACGGTTTAGTCGTCCCCGGAATAATAGCCGCCAACATTAGAATGCCCGCAATTCAGTTGCGAGTATTTCGCTTATGGCAACCGATGATGTTACTTCAATTACTGCACCACCCTCTTCACCACCTCCACCATTTGCCCTTTTTCTTTGGCACTCACACTGTGATCGTACATGGCCTCGCAACTTACTCCTGGTAAATAAAACGTGCCACTGAAACTCGCGGTGAGTGACACGCGGAAGGTGCGCTGCCTGCCGGCACTTTGCTCACGATGGTAAAAACCTGAAACGCCATATTCGCTTGTTGCATGCGAGGCACATCTACATGGCCATAGTTAATTTTTTTTAACAGGTTCCTATCCCAGAGCAATTCATCGCAATGCAAGTCCGCAATGAAGGGGATTGAATCGTACCAAACGTTTTTTATTGGTGCACCAGACAGCGTGACTTTATTGCTTGTTTGATCAAGGTAACGCGGGACAAAGAGAAAAAAGCCTGCTATGGCGGTTATTAGTATGAAGAGGAGGATTTTGAGGAATTTTTTCATAAAGCAAAATAGCCAATTTGAGGTAGAATATTTTAGCTATCTAGATCCCACAATCAAAATATTGCATACGGAAGTCGCACCGGCCTAATTTATTTTATTTCTTCGTAGAGTTCTCGAAACGAGTAACTCTGCGAAGAAATGAGATTACTATAAGCCTGGATAACAAGATCATTTCACAACCAATTTCTGTTTGCTGATTTTCTGATCTTCAATAATGGAAATGAGGTATATACCAGGTGTAAGAGCAACGGAAGGAACAAATTCGAATATGTTTGATTCGAGATACATCGATTCGCTAAGAATTTTTCTACCCGTTACATCGTGAATTTCTAATGAGATCAATCTCTGGCCTGAACCTGCCAGTTTCACATAAAAACTTTTGCCATCGTTGGGGTTTGGATAAATTGTAATGGCAGAACTTGACGACTGACCAAAATAAACTACGACAACATTAGAATAACTAAATATTCCATCAAAATCAGTTTGTTTTAATCTGTAATAATTAGGACCATCGAAGGGAAAGCCATCAGTAGCATAGTACTTCAGAGTTTGTGTGCTGTTTCCCGCACCTTTTACTGTGGCTAGCGTGGTAAAGTTTATTCCATTACTACTTCTTTCTACTGTGAAGAAGTCATTGTTAATTTCGGTGGCGGTTATCCACGATATTTCTACTCCTTCTTTCCCAAGCTTGGCTTTAAACTCCAATAATTGAATTGGAAGTGGAGTTGTGCAAATTACTGGCTGGATGAAGTGCCATCCAAATCCATCACTTATACCGCCATAATAAATAAAATTTGGGGTAAGGTTGGTACAAGTAGATTGTGTTAAGGTTCCATCACTATATCCATCGTTATTACCACCATAGTAAATAAAATTTGGGGTAAGGTTGGTACAAGTAGATTGTGTTAAGGTTCCATCACTATACCCATCGTTATTACCGCCATAATAAATAAAATTTGGGGTAAGGTCGGTACAAGTGGATTGTGTCAAGGTTCCATCGCTATACCCATCGTTATTACCGCCATAATAAATAAAATTTGGGGTAAGGTCGGTACAAGTAGATTGTGTTAAAGTTCCATCGCTATACCCATCGTTATTACCACCATAATAAATAAAATTTGGGGTAAGGTCGGTACAAGTAGATTGTGTTAAGGTTCCATCACTGTACCCATCGTTATTACCACCATAATAAATAAAATTTGGGGTAAGGTCTGTACAAGTAGATTGTGTTAAGGTTCCATCACTATACCCATCGTCATTACCACCATAATAGATAAAATTTGGGGTAAGGTTGGTACAAATAGATTGTGTTAAGGTTCCATCACTATACCCATCGTCATTACCACCATAATAAATAAAATTTGGGGTAAGGTTGGTACAAGTAGATTGTGTCAAGGTTCCATCACTATACCCATCGTCATTACCACCATAATAGATAAAATTTGGGGTAAGGTCCGGGCAAGTAGATTGTATTAAAGTTCCATCACTATACCCTTCGTTATCACCACCCGTATATTGTGCTATAACGGAGTTAACTGTAAACACTAATAATACTATAGGTAGTAACTTGTTCAAGCTTTTCTGACAATTATGGAATTCTTACTCCCCTGCCACCAACAACAGCTTGTTTTGATTGATTAGTATTATTATCCATTCGACTGCGATCACTAAGTCTTAATTCACCTGGTGCTCCTGAATTAAATGAACCACCTCTTGTAATCCCACCAGCATTACCACCACCAGCTGTAGGCCAGTTAGCCGTATTAAATAAACCGGCCGCTGTTATGGTGCCATCACCGTTTAAACCATTAAAACTGCTATAATCGAAACTACGACCACCTACACATTGTTCAAAAACATTACCGCTCATATCCATTACCCCATAATAAGATGCGCCAGCTTGAACGCGGGTGGTGGCAGCACCGGCAGCAAAACCACAACGAAGTGGACCAAAAGTAGTAGCATTTGCAGATCCATATGCACACAAGCCATTACCAGAGGCGGTTGAAACTTCAGCACCTTGTCCACCATTTGTTAGTGCACCCGAGGTGGCCTGAAGAATAGTTGTACTACCCCAGGCGTATTCATTGGCAACAGAAGGAATTCCAGAACCTCTACAAGCTTTTTCATATTCCATTTCTGTCATTGGGCGCAAACCAGACCAATCCAAGTAAGTCATTAAGTCGGGCCATGATAGCCAGTTGCAAGCAACATTTTGGCCGTCAGCTGCTTCGTTAAAGGTTCCATTCACATTTAAGTCGCACCCGTAAATAGCTGGCGTTGTTGTAGCTGTACCCGGAGTCATAATACGTATTCCATTTCGAGCATTGTTTGGGGCAGCTGTTTGTATAGGCCAAGAACCGGTTGCAGAAGCCGGAGAAATATTGGTGCGTGCAGTTTGCTGGTTAAAGGTAAGTGAGTTTAAAAATTTAACATATTGTTCTTGGCTAACTTCATATTTCATAGAGTAAAAGGCATTATGCCCTTGAGGGTATGCGGATGGAAGGCTTGGACTGCCAGTTGAACCAAGGCTACTAACTTGATATGCCCCTGCAGTAGCAAAACCGGCAGCCTGTGTGGCCGCGGTAATAGTTATGCCGTTAAACCCGTTATTAGAGACACCATCACCAATTATAAAATTACCGGTGGGTATAAAAACCATTTCAATACCAAACACCTGAAAATTATCAATCAAATTTGCATCTGTTTGCAGATCAAGGGTTACTGTTGATGATGCAATGTTTCCATTGCCTGTTGCTGATCTTCGAATAAAGACACCAACACCGTCAGTTACAGCATCAACTTGTAAAACACCACCGGTAACGGAGTGGTTGCCTGAAATAGTGCTTAAAAGGGAATGGTCCCAGGTTTGAGCACCACTGCAAACTTGCCTTTTTACAAAAACCCAAACGCCATCGTAGTTAGTTGGCCCCAAAGCGGTGTTCCAGCTATTGTCCCATTGGATAGTAAACTGGAGGTTGGCGCCTGATACTGTTGGGGTTCCAATAACAAGATTGTTCGCCTTAGTGCTGCCAACTAAGCCGCACAGGCAGGTAATAAGATAGTAGAAGTGTATGTTTTTCATAGACTGATATTTTTCTAAAATTAATAATAATTATCATTTTTTTGAGCAGAGAAGAGTACCAACTGTGCGATGGCCAAATGGTCCCGAGCCATATTACTGCCAAGATTAGGATACCCGCAACTCGGTTGCGGGTATTTCGCTTGTAACTACAGTTTGGCTGCACCAATCGTCTCGTTTACTATTGAACCACCCTCTTCACCACCTCCACCACCTGTCCTTTTTCTTTGGCACTCACGCTGTGATCGTACATGGCCTCGCAGCTTACGCCAGGCAAATAGAACGTGCCGCTAAAACTGGCAGTGAGTGATACGCGGAAGGTGCGTTGTCTGCCGGCACCAATACCGAAATAGGTGTACACCCGATCATCGCGGATGTCCTGGTAGTCACCACGGTCTGTTTTCTCTGTGCCTTCGTCATCGGTGAGGCGCAAGTTGTTGATCTCCCAACCGGATGGAAACACTTGCGCGAGTGCCATGTTTTCATAGGAGCCACGCAAGCCTGGATTTTTAACTGTGACAGTTGCATAGAACTCGGTGCCCTGCTCCAACTTAGTTACGTCAAGTTGATTGCCTTTTGAATCAGTGAACGAAGTATTCACAACTAGATTAGATTGCTGTGCTTCTTCATTGCCACGAGAAGGCGTGCCGGTGTTGATTATTCGAATGAACAAACCCGCATTACTTGAATTAGTTAAACTGATTGAATTTTTTTGCACACCTTTTATTTCTATTGGTATTTGTGCCAGCGGCAACTGAGAAGAGGCATTAATCGATTTGCCGTTGTAGGTATAGGTAAAGGCGAGGCCGCCTCGTTTTTCTGAAGCAACGAACTGACCAATCGATTTTAGACAGTAAGCTACTGTCTGTGTACTCATCCAATAATTTTGGTTGCTCAATGATTTAGAAATTTCGCGCACTAACTCAAATGCTTTTGCTTTTTCGTTGAGTCGCACCAACGTTTCAAGAATGATTGCTTTATCGCGCAGGTCGTTACCATAAGAATCAGACATTTCCTGATACGGTTTTATTTGCATGGTAAGGTTAGCTACCAATGCTTGAGCCGCTTCAGGCTGGCCCGCCTTCGCGTAGGCTGCTGCCAGCATCCACTTGGCTTGCAAGGTTGTTTCTTTTAACTCACGCAGACGATTCATAGCGCCTAATTCCGGCACACCGGCCAATGCCAATGTGTAGAGGCGATAAGCTTGAATCAAATCGGTGTAATAGTAACCCGCGTGCAGATTGCTTCGCCATTCGGCTGCTTTGTTCTTCTGGTATTTTTTCCAACGCTTCATCATATCATCGGGCACATAGTATCCTTTGTCGATAGCCGATAACAGGAAGTGACCCGCATAGGTGGTTCCCCACTGATCAGAATCTTGATAACCCGGCCAATTGCCGAAGCCACCATCTCGCGCGGTGAATAATTTCAATCGCTCGATTCCTCGTGTGATATTGTTTTTGGTTCTGGATTTTTCCGAATCGGTTAATTCTTTCACCACATCTAAATACAACTGAGGGAAAACAGCTGAAGTCGTTTGTTCGATACATCCGTGCGGATATTCGATCAAGTAGCGCAAGCGGTAGCCCAGGTTGATAGGTGGGATGGATGACACTTCTAATGTGCTGGAGTTAGAACCGGCTACTCCTACCGGAACAACAGCGCTGTTCCACGACTTGCCTGCCTCTACGTACATCTCGCTCACTTGGGTGACGGGTGTGTTCGGATTTCGAACTTCAATTTCAATTTCGTCTGTTGATTTAATATTACCGGACGTGGCAATCACTGTTACTTTTCCAATACCCGTTTCGGATTTTACATTTAGATCGAAATCAATGGTAAGATCACCGGAGGAAGGAATAACGACAGATCGTGTGGATTCACCCGCTAATGAAACTGCGCCCGCTACTTTTACTTCTACTTTGACATTTTTCAATTTTTTGTCTTGTGTAAAAAGGGTAATGGGCAGTTTTACTTTTTCGTCTGGGCCAAGCACGCGTGGCAACGTGGCCAATACCATTAGTGGCTTGCGAACGGGCACTGCTTTTTCTGTATTTCCATAAGCACCTTCATAGCCAGCTACTACCATCACTTTTACCGAGCCGATATATTGTGGCATGGTGAATTTTAACTCGTGACTTCCGCCATCAATAGTAATCGGACCAAAATATTTTACCACTGCCTTGAAACGATTAGCACGCGGATCATCTTCTTTGGCCCGTAGCTCGGCATCGCCACCGACTGCCAGTATTCGCTCAATGCGTGAGCCAAAGGCGCCCATTACGTCATCGAATAAGTCCCAAGTTTTTACACCCAATGCTTCGCGCGCATAGAATTTGTTCCACGGTTCAGGTGTTTTGTATCGGGTGATGTCTAACAACCCTTCATCCACCATCGCAAGTGTAAACGTCATCTTGCGTTTTGATTTTTCAAAAATTTTGATTTTTACCTCTTGTCCCGGCTCAATTTCGTTGGCCATTTCAATGACGGGCTCCAAATGTGTTTTCGGGTTTTCGATTCCTATAGGGATGATGCCATATAAGCGAATCGGTAAATCGTTAATGGTTTGAGAGTGCGGTTGCAGTAGCGTGACGTTCACAAAAATATTGGGCGTCATTTCTGCGGTGGCATCGATGGAAAGTTTGTTTTCACCCTTCTTTGTTTCAATCCATCGGGTGGAAAGAATTCTGCTTCCATTTTCGATGGAAACCAGTGCACGACCTTCTCCGCTGCCGGGAATAGAAATATTTATTTTTTCACCTACGTTGTATTTTGTTTTGTCAGCGGCAAAGGTGAGGCGTGTAGCTGCGGTTTTGGTTTCTTCGCGGCTATTGCGACCAAAGTAGCCCGGCTGATCGACATAAATAATTTTGCCCGTGCAATGACCTGAGACTGGATCGCACACTTTGATATAGTACGTGCCCCAGTCGGCATTGGCAATGTTAAAAGACCAACTTGCTTTTCCGCCAACGGTATTGATATTCTCATTTGCTATCAAGCTTGAGTTGTTGCCTTCTACGTAATTGGCAATGTTGTCATAGGTATTATCCCACCACCAATATCTTTCCAGGCGATAAAGGTTGACAGATACTTCGTTTCTGTCAACCGGTTTACCATCAATGTCCAAAAAAACCAAATCTATCTTTTGTGGGGTATCGGTGTACAGCATGCCACTGTATTCTTCGCCTTTGGGCACGCGAATTCCTGCATACGATACAAAAGGGTAGAAGGGAAGCGCGAATCGATCGATACTGAAATTACCACTCTCTTCAAATACTTTTCCTCTGAAAACGGCTGTCATGAACCCGGGATAATTGCCCTCAGGAAGAGAAGCACTCATCGTGGCGTTGCCATCGGCATTGGTGAATCCTTCAAAGAAAGTTTGTGTTTCAGAGT
The DNA here is from genome assembly GCA_020402945.1 of Cytophagales bacterium. Classification (GTDB taxonomy): domain Bacteria; phylum Bacteroidota; class Bacteroidia; order Cytophagales; family Cyclobacteriaceae; genus ELB16-189. Next base: position 63,916 of record JADBYQ010000027.1, read on the forward strand.
TGAAATTGGAAGAGGGCTCTTCAAAAACGAAGTCATCGTATTTTACAAAAGACGTATTGCTTTTGAGTACGGTGACATCAAACTCCGCTTTTAGATTTTTTCCAGGCGCGCCATGCAGCCACTTTACATTTAAATCGCCTTGTACTTGCCGGGAAGTAAGTCGCTCGCTTCCGAGGTTTAAATTTATTTTTAAGCGATTGGGTTTGACCGTTTCAATTTTTATGTTTTGACTAAATTCGGTGCCGCCTACTTTGATACGCGCCATCCAGTTACCCGTTGGTGCATCGGGTGAAGTCATCGTGGCAAAGCGGTAGAATCCATTCTCGGAAGTTGATCGTACCAGGCGACTGGTAACCACCCCTTGTGGATTTTGCAATTCAAAGACGACCGGATGCGTAGGCGGAAGTACTTTGTTCTTGTCTTCCAAAATAAAACTGAGGTAGAGCGAATCGCCCGGGCGCCATACACCACGCTCGCCATACAAAAATCCTTTCAGCCCTTTGCTGAGCGCATCACCCGATACATCAAAGCCACTCAGTGACAATGATTCGCCATCGACTAAACGCATATAGCCGCGCTGTACTCCGTTTTTAGCAATTAATGCAAAAGGAGATTCTTTCGAATAGTAAACCGCTTTGCCTTCACTATCTGTAGTGAGTGTGGAGAGAAGTTGTTGTTGAAAATCGTAAACTTCTACAGCTATTCCTGAAAGGGGAGCTGTCGTTTTTAGATCCGTTACAAAAACAGAAGTAGTGCCATCATCTCCTCGTTTGGCGATTAAACCAAGGTCAGAAGCAAGTACATTTCTTTGAACCTTGCGAGAAGAAGAGTAATAGGAGCCATTGCAGGGATTGTCGCGTTCGTTCCAGTCGTAGTCGCCATCGTAGTAATCGTAGTCATTTTCATAGTAATATTCGCGATAACCCGAATAGTCGGTTTGTTCATTATCTTCAATCTCCACTTCTGTTTCCGTTTCACCTTCGCAGAGATAGGCCGAATATTTTTTCTTAAACTTTAAAGAGATTTGATAAATCGCTCCGGGCTCGGTGTTGAGTAGTTTCGCTAAGTCCAACGTGAAGCGATTCCATTTTCCCAAATCAGTGATACCTGTATTATCTAGTTGAATCGTTTTCTTTAATACATTTTTACCCACGCGGTGCAACTCACTCGATCCATTGATCCGATTGTTTTGTAAAAACTGAAGAATGTTGCTTTCGTATATTTTGTTGATGCTGACGTCTACTGCTTTTAGATTGACCGCTTCGAAAGGCAGAATCAGACCATCGGTACTGGGAAGGATCGAGCCTTTGCCCAAGAATCGCACTTCGGGTTTCAATTGTTCAAACAGCACTTCTGTAGTGGCAGCTTGCTTCATTTTATAATCATTGATATTTCGAATGCCTGCTTCCAGATAAATTGTTTTCGTTCCTGCCTGCCGAATGGGAGGGTAGACCCAGATTTCGTTATCGTGAATATCAAAGTCGAGGGTGAGATTACGATCTTCACCGATAGTAATTAAGCCGAGTAGTTGTTGCTTCTCTTTGATAGGATCAGAAAATTGTAAGACCACATATTGGTTAGGATTTTGAATTACTTTCGTGGTCGTCAATTTAAAATCGCTGAGCGAAGGCACTTCTACTTTTTCTTCTTCGGTGCGATCCACACCAATGGCTTTTCCGTTTGCCGACAACATCACCGAGCTTGCTTCTTCTTTGCGGGCAACATCTTCAATAATAAAGGTGTGTTGTTTTCCTTCGCCACCGTGTTGCCAATTGATTTTTAGATTTTTTCCCTCTTGTTGGGCCGACACGATCTTCTCTACTGCCTCGGTCTCTGCGTAATCAGCTGTTAGTAATGTTCCCTCAATCTTTTGTTTCTTAAGTTCTGTTTTTACGTAAGGCTTAACGTTGTCGATAGTCAACTCAAAGTGCTGAGGCATGATTTGAAAGGCGTAATCAAATGAAGCCAACTCCTTGGGCACTTCAAAAAGTTTTGAGAGTTTGAACGCTACCGTATAAACTTGCCCGGACGTCATTCTGGTTTCAGGTTTGAATTCCAGCGTTCTTCGATCGAGCCACGTTGTCTTTCCTTTTAGTGACGGACTAAATTCAAAAAGCTTCACCGAAGTTTCTTGCCCGACAGAAGTAGAGTCAACAGCTTCTTTAGAAAGGATGATTCGGATCGATGAGCCCGAGCCGATTACACCCGTCGTGTAGGTAGAAATAAATTCGGCAAAAGCTGGGTTAATCTGTACCCTTGCTGGTTGGTTGGTTGTTTTCTTGCATTGAACAAGGAGGATGGTGGTAAGTAATATCAAGAGAGTACGCAACTGTTTCATGGGTAATTGAGTTTACCCAAATGTCGCGAAAGGATTAGTGATCACAAAAACCAAAAAATGAAGATTGAGTTCAATAAAAAGCCTCGAGGATAATCCCCGAGGCTTTGTTTGAATTAGGAGCAATCGTTATTACTCCACCTTTCTCGTCCCATTCATGGGGAACGATCCAAATTGCCCAACAGACATTGTGCCTGCAAATTGATCTTTGGTGATAATGCCTTTGACAGCTATTACCGCAGTGTTTCCTCCAAAGTTGACTTCGTAAGTAAAGCTTAACTCATTGTTTTTAAATACGACATCTTTCAATGGAATTTCGCGTGGCGATCGGTTGCTAGCAATTGTGCCTGAGTAAATACTTCCCTCTTTCTTAATTTTCAACGTACCCACTCCGCCTTGTGGTGATTCGATGGTGTAGTTCCAGGTACCCGCTGCTTCATATACTATTGTATCAGCTTTAGCAGCTGCAGTTTGAGCAGGTTTTGTAGTCGAAGGAATCGTTACAGGACCACCACCTTGCGGACGTCCGCCACCAGCACCTGCTCCAGCCGGTGCGCCACCGCCGCCACCTTGTCCTCCATCTCCACCACCGCCTTCGTCCTTCAAGTCATCATTGTTGATAGATTTTTTCCGTCTGCGTGGTGCATCCATGCTCATTTTACCAATGCGATAACTGAATGTGACTTTGAAATTGAGGTTAGTTATTTCGTTCACAATATTCTGACTTAGTACCGGAGAATTTTGCTCGTTTCGAATCGTGATGGAGGGGAAGAAAAAATTCTCTGCGCCAAAACCAATGCTTCCCTTTTTATTCGCTAAATCTTTACGAACGCTAAGGCTATACACGCCAAATCCTCCCTGTACCCCTTGCAATTGCACCTGACGTCCGCGATAGAAGGTAAAAAACTGAAGCCCCCAGCCCTTGGCTAAGTTGTAACTTCCAAATAACCGCGCATTGTACACCCAGCCGGAGTTGCTCGCATTGTATCTTCGATCTGTTACGTTGTTGCTCAACACAGCATAGTAGGTATCGACACCACCATTCAGGGAAAGCTTGCCTGCACTCACATTTGCAAAAATGCTGGCACCATACGCATCTTCATTTCCGATATTTTGATAAGAAGTTTGAACGCCACCAGGCGAACCCGGAATAGTGTCGCGCACAGGTTGTATAGAGCCAAACGTATTTCTTATGAAACTCGAAATGCTGATGGAGCTTCCTTTTACGAATGTATTGTACGATAATTCATAGTTGTTCGTAAACTCAGGTTGCAAATTGGGATTTCCCAACGTGATGTTCAATAGATTGCTTCCTTGTATATTGGGGTTTAGAAATTGAATAGAAGGTCGTTGAATTCTGCGGTTGTAACCCAGCTTCACTGCGCTTCCATTTTTAAAGCGCTTTGATGCATTTATGCTGGGCACAAAAATACCGTAGTCAGGAATCTCCAATTTTTCACTATTGCGCTTAAATGCATCGATGGTGGTGTACTCATAGCGGCCGCCTGCCTTCAAGCTAAGTGTTTTTGCAAGTTGGGTTGTGAAAGATGTATAGCCGCCTGTTACATTTTGATTGTAAAAAAGTGCATTAGATAAATTCACATCAGTTGTTGGAGGATCATAAATTCCATCTGCATCAGCAAACCGTGTGACGAAATCGCTATTTACACGTCTTATAATTTGTTTGGCTCCCATTTCTAAAATAGATCCTTTGCCAACGGGTGTCTGATAGTCAAGCTGTATTGTCATTTCTTCGTTCTTGCTCTTGTTATCATTTTTTCTGAATACTCTACTAGGAGGCACTACAACGTTTAATTGTTGATCAACAAAATCGTTGGTACGGTTATTTACGCTATACAACCCTAGTAAACTCAATTCTCGCTGAGGTTTGTCAAATGTTTTAGTATAGGTTAAGCTGAAATCAGAAGTCCCCGATTTGTCATCAGTATTTACGTTGCTCAGCGAAACATCAGTTCCATTGCGGTTCGTGCGTAAGCCATCTTGCCAGTTGTAATTGTTGCGCAAGCCAAATCGTAAGGATGCCGCCAACGAGTTTTTCTTGTCGATATCATAATCCCAACCCAATGTGTATTGACCAAAAATATTTGCAACTCTCGTATTTGCCGATTGAATGTTTGTAGAAAGCAGTCGTCCTCGAGCTTGCATAACAGTGTCAAATTCAAATATTGATTGATCATTTGTAAAACTTCCGGGTTGATTATAGTTGGATCGCCCGAATCCACCCAGCGAAAAGCCCATCTTTCCGGTGCGGTAGTTTCCGTTCAACCCCAAGTTAGATCCGCGTAAACCAGCGCTTGCATCTACGTTCAAGGTTAGGCCTTGCAATGTATTTTTCTTGGTAATGATGTTGATAATGCCAGATGTTCCCTCAGCATCATATTTTGAAGAAGGCGATGTAATTACTTCAACTGTTTTTATTTGGTCGGCAGGAATCTGCTTCAATGCATCGGCCACACTGCTTGCCGTAATGGTAGAAGGCTTGTTGTTAATCAATACCAAAATGTTCTGACTGCCTCTCATCGACACGTTTCCGTCCAGGTCCACAGAGAGCATAGGTACTCGCTTGAGCACGTCTGTGGCATCGCCTCCCCGGGTTGTGGCATCGTTTTCGGCATTGTAGATCGTGCGATCAACCTTTTCTTCAATCAGGTTTTTTTGTCCTTGAACAACTACTTCATTGAGCACTTTATCGCTGGGGCTAAGTGTTACAAAACCCAATTCGATGTCTCCTTTCTTCTCAGCAATCTTGATAGGTAATCTTTTTGTTCTGTATCCAATAAACGAAATGTCAACGAAATAACTTCCGTTCGGAATTTTTACAATAGAAAATTTGCCTTTTTCATCTGCTACCGAACCATTAATTGGTTTGTTTGTTTTTGGGTCTATCAATGCAATGTTAGCAAACTCAACGGGCTGAGTGTTTGTAGAATCTCGCACAATACCTGTGATTTTTCCGTTGCCTTTGAGGATTTCTTCAGTTTGGGCCGCGGCAAAGTAACTTACGCTTAATAATACAGTGATATAAAAAATATTTTTCATTAGATTAATTCGCCAATGCTAGGGTTACAGACGAAAACAGCCTGATTAACCAAGAATCGAAAGGTTTGTTTTTTTAGTCGGATATAAATGGTGCAAGTTACACGCCTGCCCGAAGAAATGGTTATTGATTTTACATGAGTGGACAGTTGGCATCACGTTACTTGTTTGGGTTGTTTGACTTCTATGAACGCGTTTTCTTCTTGAGAATGATTCTAATTTGCTGAATTGATCGGCCTTCAAAATTGGTTTGAATTCGCAGTCATCGTGGCCAAAGACATCCGTTTTTATCTTGGTGACGATCGATGGCAAAAGCCATTTTTCTCGTTCTGAGAGAGCAGCCACAACGTATTTTTTATACCTTTGCTGCCTTCGTTCTTGGCCTCGTAGTTCAATGGATAGAATACCTGCCTGCCGGCAGGCAGGGAGGTTTCCCACTGTTTGTTACGATTATGTATTTCGTTTACGCAATCAGAAGCTTAGTTGACAGTCGCATATATGTGTGAATGACAAATGATGTTTCAAAGCGTTTGTCGGAGCATAATGCTGGCAAAACAAAATCGACAAAAGGCTATACTCCTTGGCAATCGATTTATACTGAATCGTTACATTTGCGCACCCAAGCTAAAGTTCGAGAAAAGTATTTAAAGTCCGGAGTTGGTAAGGAGTTCTTAAAAGCAATGGCCCCGTAGTTCAATGGATAGAATAGAAGTTTCCTAAACTTTTGATACAGGTTCGATTCCTGTCGAGGCTACTCCCTTTTTAATTCTAAAGCAGACGTTGTGCAAGGTGATCTTCCAATCAATTTTCATCAAGATATGCAGCTGCCTTCCCCCACAATTGTCCTTTTGATTTGCGTGAGAAAAATCCAAGATGTCCAACTTTTTGCAAATGGTTTTCTGCGAGGATTATTTTTTCAGTGGTTGTAGTGGCATTGGTATAAAATCCGCGCAGGCTTTCAACGGTTTTATCAGTGGCAATTGTGTCGTCTTCGGGATAGAGAAAGTGCATGGGTATTTTCACTTCGCTGTAAAACTGCTTTTGAATGACAGTACCAAAGTACTTTCCAAAGTATGTAGAATTTAAGCACCAGCTTCGCCATTCCGCAGCCACTCCTTTAGGTAAGTCTTCACCCAACCCAAACCAGGTGGCTGGCAAGTAGCCAACGGTGTTGAGCATAAGTGGCGTAAGGCCGTGCCAAACAAAAAGCGTAAAGTATTTGTAAGGCGAGGCAATCCATTTCCAATAGCCCGTTGAACTTGAAATTAAAAGTGCTTTTGAGAATTTGTGATGATTGTCCATCATACCCAGTTGTTGACCACCTGCGCTATGCCCAATTAAAAATTTGGGCAATAAGGGATAGCGATCATATAGCCAATCCAATATGGCTGCCATATCTTTTTGTCCCCACTCATGATTTTTGGCTTCAAAACCGCGCAGCGATTTGGGCTTTGATCCGCCAATGCCGCGATAGTCAAATAGTAAAACATGGTAACCTTGTTCTTGCAGATAGCGGGCGAAGTTCAGGTAAAATTCTTTTTTGATACCAGTACCGCCAGCAAGTTGTACTACACCTTTTGCAGATAACTTAGATTCCAACAAGATGGAGTCGAGCTGGAAGCAATCACGAGACGGTATTTGGATTTTTGTTTCGCTCATTTTTGTAAAAATAAGTTAACCTTTAAAAAAGTCAGTAGCTCGAATAATAACACATTGCTCGATAACAAACAGAAATCATGCAAGAAAGCGGAAGCCTTTCACGCTTAACGCCCTCTTCCATAGTCCAATTTATTCTTTTATCACCAAGCGAATCATTTCGCGCTTGACACCCTGTTCAAAATAGGCGATGTAAAGACCAGCGGCTAATTTGCTTGCTAGTTTAATTTCCATTGGTTGACCATCCGCGTTTTCAATGGTTGCAACGAATACCACCTTTCCGAGTTGATCCAGAATACGAAGGCGAACGGGCTCTTGCTTATCAGATGTTTCAACGCGCACGTTGATGTTTTCTGAATCTGTTGGGTTGGGAAATAAAGTGGGTAAGAACACAGGGATGACAGGGACGTCAAAATCAACCTCAATGGAAACTAAGTCAGAGTAGGTGTGCTTCCCATCAAAGTCAACTTGCTTCAAGCGATAATAGTTGATTCCTCTCACAGGGGATTTATCATTGAATTGGTAACGCGTTTCTTTCACCGTAGTGCCGGCACCTTTCACCGTTCCAATTTTTTCAAATGACTCCCCGGTAGTTGACCGTTGTAGTTCAAAGAAATCGTTGTTGAGCTCAGACGAAGTCACCCAGTTCAAAGATACTGATTGCAGATCGACCAAGTTTGCCGTGAAGTTCTTTAAAACGATCGGCAATGGATTGACAGTATTGGAAAGTGAGCCAAATGTTAATGGGCCAAATTGAGTAACCACGGCTGTAGTACTAACCGTTCCGGCCAACGCGCTGGATAGTGAACATGCGCCCGTGGTGGTCACCACATTGTTATTATTTTGCCAAGCTGTTCCATTGTATTGGGCAACGCGCAGGTCTGCAGTACTGCAATCATTGATTTGGCTGTATTGCGAATCTTCCCAAAACAAAGTTACAGTAGCATTACCTGATCCCACAGTTCGGTTGAGTGTCCAATATTCGCGGGCACTCACATTATTGAATACGGGTGCAGGCGTTGCGGCATTGGTGTACGTGCCAAATGGCGCGGAGAAATAACGAGCCGTGAACGTGGTTAAAGCAGTCGGTGCTCCAATTCCTATGCGCGCAAAACGTGTGGCGCTCCCTGTCGGGAAAGTGAAAGCGGTTGTTCCGGCCTTTTGTACTGGGCCATTTACATAACTCAATGCACTAGCTCCTGTTGTTGATGATCCAGCTAAAAACAACAATGTGGCATTTTGCGTAACAATTCCATTGGTGAATGTGAAGTTATTGGATACCTGATGTGTTCCAGAGGAAATCGTCAGGCCAAAACTTGTGTTAACCGTTGCGTTAAAAAATGTTTGTGTGCCTGCCGAACTTAACAAACTCGCATTGGAGCAACCAACAAAATGCACGCGGCTGGAGTTAGCGACAAAAGTACCGTTGTTGGTGAAATTCCTGAATACGTAAAGTTGATTCGTTCCAGCAATGGTGAAAGTGGCTCCTGGTTGAACGGTGATGTCATAGACATTGGCAGAAGCATTCAATGAAACATTGTTGGGTGTACCCGAGTTGATAATTGCAGATTTAAATTTAGTGGGTATACCGTTGCTCCAATTCGCTGCATTATACCAATTAGTATTGATGGCGCCTGTCCAGGTGGTGGGTGATGCCCCAGGGCCATTAATTGTGATGGAATTGGAGGTGTAATTGGTCAACGAGCATCCACCCAGATTTGGCGTTAAAATAGCGGTGACTACATCACCGGACACTAGGGACGTATTGGTATACGTTGTGCTTGTGCCCGTTTGCACGGTGAAACCATTTACCTGCCAGTTAAAATTGGGGTTCACCCCTGCATTGATGGCCGTTACGGCAAATGAACCTGCATTTGAGTTATTGACAACACGAGCATTGGTGACCGTTCCACCGGTTTGATTGATTGAAATATCGACAAGAAGTGGAAGCGTAGGTGTAACTGTACTCGTGTAGAAAAGAACGTCATTTCTAAAATACTTTACCACATTGGCTTCCACACTTACCCGAAAGACATCGTTTGTCGCATAAGATCCAAAAGCGCCCCGATCCAAGTTTGATTCGTAGACTCTCACTGTCCCGTTATTCACTAAGTAAATCGCGTATTGGATCGTAGTAAAGCTTTCGCTGGCATTGGTTGTGCTTAGCCCAATCATGCGTTCTGTGTTTGTTTCACTTGCAGTGAACTCTAGGTAACCATTGTTTGCCACGGTATTCCAAGAAGCGGCACCACCATTCCAACCGGTTGCGTTAATTTTTATCAGGTTATTACCGGTAGCCTGAGTGTTTACCAGATCTGCAATCTTCCATACTACTTGTTCGATAGCCTCTGTGCAGGCAGTAGTTGAAATGGTGCCTGAGAGGTAAAAGTCGATACTTGTTGGAGCTGGCACGGCTTTATTGGTAATGGAGTTGGAAGTGTAAGGTGGCACGAGCGTACAACCACTCAGGCCTGGCAGCATGGTGCAGGTGACAATGTCATTGTTGGCCAGCGAAGTATTGGTGTAGGAGGATGAGGTTGCCCCACCGATGGGGCTTCCATTTAAAAACCATTGGAAAGAGGGTGTGCCCGCATTGGTGGCTGTGGCGGTAAATGTGCCCGTATTGTAATTGGAGACGATTGCGTTGGTGATGGTTCCACCCGTTGAATTAATGGAAACATCTACGAGGAGTGGCAATGATGGGGCAATGGCACTGATGTAGAGGAGCGTTGCGTTGCGATAATATTTGACCACATTGGCC
>JADBYQ010000028.1 GCA_020402945.1 Cytophagales bacterium
GACCGACTCATCAACGTGGACTCCTACCTTATTTCAAAATCAAAGTTCATTTACATTGGACTCGAACGCGTCAACAAAACGTTACGGACGACTTGAGACAAGTCGCTGACAAAAAAGTAACGGTAGACGCGCCCGAGCCTACAACAATGTATTTGCGTCAAGCGGGGTTGACGCGTAATCCAACGTTTTCGTATCTTTATTGCGTTCGGTGTCGGGGACACCGCGTGGCTTCGAAAGCCCCGCTCGAACGCAAATACTCACGTTGGGCGTCATGCTAAAAAGACTACAATGACAGAGGACTATATAAGCGGATATCTAGAGTGCGTTTCGAGAGTAAAAGATATTGTTACTCCACACGTGGGGGGATTCAATCAGTTTTTCTCAATTGACAGAAACTCCAATCGTGATGTACTGGCTGATATCAAATCATTTATGACAAAACACAAAGACTATTATCAAAATAGCTTCGATGATAGGTTCTTTGAGAACACGCTGAATAAAATATCAATTTTAAAAATTGATGATTGGAAAAAGAACTTACAACAATTAATTCAGAATTGGACTTGCGACATTGAGCTAACAGGAATACATGGAAAGAATGGTTATCTTCTATCCGAGTATTTAGTAAACTCTCTATTGAAAGACTTTTTTAAAGACAAGGACATAGAAGTATTTAAACTACTCCCAGACTGGGGCACATGGCATTGGGGAGACCATATGAGTGAAGAATATTTATTCGTGACAGGCGAAAAAATATTCATTATGCATTTGGGAGAGAGTAGTTAACGCACGAACGCCCAACAATGTATTTGCGTCAAGCGGGGTTGACGCGTAATCCAACGTTTTCGTATCTTTAATGCGTTCGGTGTCGGGGACAGGACGTGGCTTCGAAAGCCCCGCTCGAACGCAAATACTCACGTTATGGGCAACCTTAAGAAACTGCAAAATGGAAAACAAAATAATTTTAGGACTTATATAGAAATACATTCTTGTCCGACTAAACTAGTCTAAAAAGTCATAATTCCGTAGGGGAATTAGGTCTTAAAATGACGCTTCGTTTTTAGGGGTAGTTGCCTTACGCGATGAACAAAGGAGGGTCGCTGCTTTTTCGCCAAGCGGTATACGTATCTTTGATGAAATCGAACAAGGCAACATAACTCATCAAATGTAGCCGTATCACAGTAATCATATTGGCAAATGATTTTTTAGTCTGTGCTTTTTTGCGGATAACGACCATTAATAGTTGAGCTATGAGCACTGCATACACTTGTATTTTAATCGCATTCTCGCTGTTACCCCAGAAGTAGCGCAGTGGAAAATTTTGTTTGATTTGTTTGAACAAGAGCTCAATCATCCATCTACACTTGTAAATCAAAGCGATTTGCGCACAGGGTAGCGTAAAGTTGTTGGTTATGAAGATGAACACTTTGCCATCATCGGATTTGAAAGTAATCCGTCTGAGTTTTAATCGCAAGGTCTGCTCTGCGGTTTTGTAGCCCACTGTGACGTACTGCTCTTTGAGAACACCCTTTGCATTTTTCCTTTGAGTGTTGTCGATAATTACTTTGGTGACATGGTACACGGCATTGCTTTTCATGCGTGTTACGAACCATACTTTTTGATTTGTCCACTTTACAAATTGATGATACAGGTTATACGCCTTATCAAATACGACAAAGCTATTGGCCGGTAACTTAATGTGGTAGAGGAATTTACGGTCATGTACCTTGGCTTCGGTCATTCTTACAAATTCAGCCACACCTGAAAAGGCATCCATCAAGGCATGCACTTTGATACCACCTTTCTTGCGTGAACCATCCAGCGGATTACGACCAACTCCTCGTAGAATGTCGCTAAACAAGCGGATGGTAGTACTGTCTATGATTTTCAAGTTACGTATACTGAGACCTTTCAACCGGCTGTCCGAGATAAAACTGTGATATTGCTTGAGTAATTTGAAGTAGATCGTTTCAAATACCAGATAACTGCGATTGTTGTTTGCATCGGATAGCGTACTACGAGCGGGAGCCTGATCGAAACCAAGATGTGTCAGCTTTCCTTCGCAGGCCAATATGCCCTCACAAAGCTCCCGAAGGCCATTACAATAACTGAAAACACCGTATAAAAGACTTACCAGATGAACTCGTACTGGGAGACGTTTATAATACCGATTGCTTCGATGTTGCTTGCTGGACTGCTTGATAATATCCGTGGATATGCAAGAAAGTATTTGAGAAAGAATCGGCTGTCCGACAAATTTTTTACCTTTATTCATGGCTATGTGAAGTGTGGTAACTAAACGTAACCATAAAGGGCGACCTTAAAAAGGACGCCCTTTAAAAATTTTAGTCGGACAATAGTGATATTTTTTATAAACTCTTCGACACAAAACCGGGACTTGTAATTGACGACAAAGGAATTCTCGACAACTCAAGCGCGGCTTCGGGACATATTATCAAGTGGGACAGAATCGTTGGACTAAGAGTTGGGCAAGTTAAGTCGACAAAATTTATTCTTATTGACTTAGTTGACCCCGAGCAATTCATGAACGAAATGAAGGGAATAAAAAAGACATTGATGTGGGGTACATACAAAATGTACGGGACACCGACTTCAATATTAAGCTCGACATTGAATTGTGACTTTGACAAGTTATATAATCTCATTGACAAACGACTTAAATCAAAAAGTGCGGTGTAGCGGCCACGACCCCACAACAATGTATTTGCGTCAAGCGGGGTTGACGCGTAATCCAACGTTTTCGTATCTTTATTCCGTTCGGTGTCGAGGACAGGACGTGGCTTCGGAAGCCCCGCTCGAACGCAAATACTCACGTTGGCAGTAATAGGGCCCGGGACAAATTGCTCATCTAACGGGTGACACTCTACTAACAAAGATTTCCCACGTAGACGATTGAACGGCTTCGTGACAACTTGGACTTTAAAAAATAAATTAACGTTGGACAAATGAGAAAAGTAATGGCCGACCCTTCGCATTTTTAAAAAGATTCTACTCCGAATTGGTCTAATAAATCCGGACACAAATCTGACATAAATTTGTGTAATCATGGAGAAGAAAATACAACATCGCAAATACGACAACCAGTTCAAAGAAGGAGCCTTACGGCAATTGGCCAATGGGCAAGGCGTCCCCGCTGTTGCCCGGGCTTTGGGGATCAGCGAAGCGCTATTGTATCAATGGCGACACCGTTCCAAGGGATC
>JADBYQ010000029.1 GCA_020402945.1 Cytophagales bacterium
AGTCGGGGTAAAGTTGCTGTTACTATACGCCAATAAGCCGGTCGTGGCATTCAATACGGTAACGGGGGCGTAGGTGGCACCGATGGGTACTGTAACGGTTAGCTGGGTACTGGTAGCTGCTGTAACTGTGGCGGCCGTAGCCCCAAAGATAACAATGTTGTTGGCTGGCGTGGTATTAAAGCCTGTGCCAGTGATGGTAACCGTTGTGCCTGTTGCGCCAGAGGTTGGTGTAAAAGAGGTGATAGTAGGTGGTTGTGCTATAAGCACTGTGGGAAGCCACAAGATAACAAGGAGGGCAAAAGAAGCGAGGGTAGATTTTTTCATAAGCAGGAGTTAGGTTGTAAACCTATTGAAAACGCACGAGGGTGTCAATACCTATAAAGGAATATTTTTTTGATGTGATAAAAGTTGTAGATGGCGGAAATTTTGAGTGGGCACTCTGGATAGCTTGATTTGATGGGGATTATATCCGCAAAAGTCAAAAAGTGTTGAACGGTTCTTCCAGGGCATAAGTTGATTCGGTTACGTATTTGTGTCCTAAGTGTTAAGTATTCGGCAATTCGGATTTTTTGATTCATCATTAAAAATTGAGAGTGATAGTAGGTGTGAAGAAGACCAACAGCAGGAGGTTCTATCCCATTAGGTAGGGTGTATTTCAAATTGACGCGCCTTTTCTACCCTCACCCCATTGAGGTCCTAGGTTCACGCAGTTCATCATCCCCTCTCCCTCGGGAGAGGGAGATACAAGCTATAGGGAATGGAAGAATTTAAATGGTTGAGGGCAATGAAGAAAACAACTGCTATAATTTGAAATACACCCGTAAGGTATAAACCCGCGATTCTATACTATTTTTGCATACTATAGGATGTGCTGTAATGATTTGTAAAACTCTTGTTTTCAGTGATCATGCTATTGATCAAATGTTTAAGCGTGCTATTTCGGTCGGGGACGTTAAACACGTAATTGAAACTGGAGAGTAATTAGAGAATATTTAGATGACAAGCCTTACCCGAGCTATTTAATGCTCGGTCTTGCAAACTTCAAGAATCTGCACATTGTTGTGGCGAGCGATGAGGGGCTAGCTAAATGTATTGTGGTTACGGCCTATGAAGCCACCACTGATGTTTGGGAAAGTGATTTTAGAACAAAAAAGAAAAAACCATGAACTGCGTTTTATGCCATAATGGAGCAACGGAAAAAGGGCTTGTAACCGTAACCCTCGAAAAGAACCAGACCATTGTACTAATCAAGAATGTGCCCGCTGAAGTTTGTACCACCTGTGGCCATTATTATCTTTCGGATGAAATGACAAAGGTGGTCTTGCAAAAAGGGGGGGACGCGATCACCAAAGGAGCAGAATTGGAGGTCGTAAATTTAAAGGTTGCCTGAGTTCTTTTCAAGTATTTTGCCTTTCCGGCCAGGCAGGCAATCCCTCATCCCATACCGTCATCGCGAGTGCCTGCGCTGGAAGAGGGAGGGACGAAGCGATCCCCTTCTCGAAGTTTGAATATCACTACTGGAGATTGCCTCCCTACCCGTAAGGCAGGCTTCGGCCCGACCACAAACCTCGCGCTCGGTGCTCGCAATGACGTTTCATCATTGACGAGTTGCTATATAAAACGAAGAAGAAAATGAAAAAAGTGGATTTGAAATTACTTGACACCGTGGCTGTTTTAAAAGACGTGCCACAAAAAAGAGTGGTTTTCGGGCAGGTGGGAACCATTGTGGAGAAATTGGCAGATGGTGTATTTGAGGTGGAATTTGCTGATAAGTTTGGGGAGACGATTGCGGGATTTGCCGTGAGCCAACAAGATCTAATGCTCGTTCATTATGAGATGGAGTTCAGCGAATAGTAAAATACTAGAATTACCCACTTAGATTCATACCCACAGAAAGCTAAGATTGATGGCAACGGGTTGTTGGTGAATAGAAACAACTGCGATAAATGACTTGTTCTCAAGTCATTTTATTACTATTTTTGACTTGAACCCAAGTCAATTATGCTGGATCGTCTTTTTACTTTTCAAGCCGCCTTGCTGAAACCTATCACCAACGAGTTTACCCGCACGCTTTCCCAATCCATCCATTGGAAGCAGCGGATGCTGGGCATCAAAGGCCTGCGTGGCATCGGCAAAACCACGTTATTGCTGCAACATCTCAAGTATGGTTTAGCGGGCAAAGGACTTTACGTAACTGCTGATCACCCCTGGTTTTATGATCATTCACTCCTTGACTTGGCCGAAGAATTCGAGAAAAATGACGGTCGCGCTTTGCTGATTGACGAAATCCACAAGTATCCTCAGTGGTCTACTCAATTGAAAAATATTTACGATGGACATCCAAGTCTACAGGTCATCTTCACCGCATCGTCTGCATTGGAAATACAAAAAGGCCAGGCTGATCTCAGTAGAAGGGTGTTATCTTATGAATTGACAGGGCTTTCGTTTCGGGAATACCTGCACTTTTTTCAGCACCAGGTTTATCCCATTTTCAGTCTAGAGGACATAGTAAAAAACCCGCAAGGCATAATTTCAGCGCTCACTTTTCCAAAAAAAATACTGCCTCTATTTAAAAATTATCTGCGCAACGGCTATTTCCCTTTTAGCTACCACGAGCCGGAAGGAGATTTTATTATTAAGCTAAATCAAGTACTTAATACTGTACTAGAAACCGACTTGGCCGCAATTGAACGATACACAGCTGGCAATGTGGTCACCATTAAAAAACTACTGGGCGTACTATCTGAATCCGTGCCGTTTACACCCAACATTGCTTCGCTCGCCAACAAAATGAAACTAGGGCGCGATACGGTCAACAACTTCATTCAACATCTAGAACGCGCGCGTTTATTCAATTTAATTTACCAACAACCAAAAGGAGTAGCCGCACTTCAAAAACCGGATAAGATTTATCTGGAAAACACCAACTTTGCTTTTGCGCTCAAAGATCAACCCGATGTGGGGAGCCTTCGTGAAACCTTTTTTTTCAATCAATTGCACAATGCGGGTTATATGGTTTCCTTGCCAGCCTCAGGCGATTTTTTGATTAACAAAAAATGGACATTTGAAATAGGAGGATCAGCTAAAAAAGAAAGCCAGCTAAGAAATACAAAAAATAATTTTCTGGCCTTAGACGGTATTGAAAGTGCCTATCAAAACAGAATACCTCTTTGGCTTTTTGGATTTTTATATTGAAGGAGGAATTTATTACTCCTACGGCAGCACGTTGATTGCTAACTCTTCAAATTATTTCCCCAACGCCTTCAACATCGTATCTCCAATAAGGGCAGGCGACTCTACTACGTGTATCCCACACTCGCGCATGATTTTCATTTTGGCTTCGGCTGTATCGTCTGCACCACCGATGATTGCTCCGGCATGTCCCATTCTGCGTCCTGGAGGAGCTGTTTGACCAGCGATGAAACCCACTACCGGCTTTTTATTTCCGTTTTCTTTGATCCAACGAGCAGCAACTGGCTCATAGCTACCTCCGATCTCGCCAATCATGACAATCGCATCGGTCTCAGGATCATTCATTAATAATTCAACCGCATCCTTGGTTGGAGTACCAATAATCGGATCTCCGCCAATACCAATAGCTGTACTAATCCCTAAACCAGCCTTCACAATTTGATCGGCCGCTTCGTAGGTTAATGTTCCGGACTTCGACACAATTCCGATCCTCCCTTTCTTGAACACGAAACCGGGCATAATACCCACTTTCGCTTCTCCGGGTGTAATTACACCAGGGCAATTTGGCCCTACCAGTGTCACTTTTTTGTCTTTCACATATTGTTTGGCAATCATCATGTCCTTTACCGGAATGCCCTCCGTAATTGCTACAATTACTTTGATTCCGCCTTCGGCAGCTTCCATAATAGAATCAGCAGCAAATGCGGGTGGAACGAAGATGATCGAAACATCAGCCCCTGTTTTTTCAACAGCTTCTTTGACTGTATTAAACACGGGTCTGCCCAAATGAACCTGGCCTCCTTTGCCGGGAGTAACACCGCCCACTACGTTGGTGCCATACTCAATCATTTGACCTGCATGAAAAGAACCTTCTGAGCCAGTGAATCCTTGAACAATTACGCGGGAGTCTTTATTAACGAGTACGCTCATAAAATAGTAGGGTTAGCTCACAAAATTAGGATATTAAAGTTGTCGGGCAAATGAATTAATTGCTGCAAATTCGGAAGTAATCTTGAATCAGTAACCGGAGCAACCGAGGCAATTTTAATTTAGTCATTCGCTATATATGAGAAAGGCGTCAGACCGCTCGAAGCGGTCAGACGCCTACTGCTTGCAAAAACTACTTGATAAAATTTGGCAAAACGGCATGACCAAAAGAGTACACGGCAAAAGTGAATAAAGTAGACCAAAAAATGGCACTAATTAACATGTAAACAAGAATATTCTCACGCGGCTTATTAGTGCTGAGTGCCAAAAGGGTGCCCCCGATGGGTGTTAATATCAGCGGTGTAAAAAAGGCAATCCCACCTAACCCATATTTTCGCATCAGGACTAAGAATTTCCTTCTCAGAATAGACGGATTCGCTGGTGGTTCAAAATAGCCCCGGAAAAAACGTCTCTTCAACCAATCTCCAAAATAGGTAAAGGCTACCACGCTGATCATCATTCCCAAAATCGTAGATAAAGATGTAGTAAGCGGATGTAGTTTTAATGCGTAACCCTGTATTGGACCCAACACAAATTTCAAACAGCTCGAAAGCACTACTGGAATTGCCTTTAAAATCTCTTCAAGCATTTTATTTGCCGATCATTTCTTTTTCCCAAAACTCAAATCACCCGCATCACCCAAACCGGGTACAATGTAAGACTCAGCATTTAGCTTTTCATCAATAGCCACAGTAAAAAGTGAGAAAGGCACTTTCAACGAGTCCATTATTCTCTTAATCCCTTCCGGGGCGGCCACGAGTGCAGCAATAAAAACATGCGAAGGGTGACCATACTTTGACAGTTCATTAATCGATCGAATAAAAGAAAACCCAGTCGCCAACATCGGATCAATCAAAATGACTTGCCTTTTTTCAAGAGAAGGCATCGCCATGTAGCCTAACTCGATCGAGATTTCCTCTTTCCCTTCCTTTCGATAAGCACCAATAAAGCCAGCGTCTGAGGTATCAAAATAGTTTAAAAAACCTTGAAAGTAGGGCAACCCGGCACGCAGTACCGTTAGCAAAATGGGTTTCTCCTCTAGAAGCTGCATCTGTGTGGCCTTTAGTGGAGTTTGCACATTGGCCGAACGGTACGACATTTTTTTTGAGATTTCATACGCCATAATTTCACCCAACCGAATCATGTTTGTCCGAAACCTAAGCCGATCGCCTTGCTGATTCACATCACGCAACTCTGCCAAAAAATGATTGGCCACCGAATTTTGTTCACTTAAAACAAATACATCCATAAATTCACTTTTATCTGTCGAAAATTTAAGATAAAGTTGTGGATAATGTTGCAAATAAAATGAAAGTCACTTCGCAAAAAAGCACCAAACAAGACTGGAGCCTGCTAAAACACCTGTGTGAAATCCCGGCTCCGTCAGGGCATGAAAAACCGTTGAGTGATTTTCTACGACAGTGGATAAAAAAAGAAAAGAAAAAATGGAAGGTTCAGCCAACCATTGTGGCAGGTGAAGAATTTCAAGACTGCCTCATTTTAAAATTTGGAAAACCCAGAACAGCCATTTTCGCCCACATGGATAGTATTGGCTTTACCGTTCGCTACTTTAATCAGTTGCTAAGCATTGGCAGTCCGGATGCCGAGATGGGAACAAAACTCGTTGGACGCGATAGTCTCGGGCACATCGAATGTGAATTAGAGTTTGATAAGGAAGATCATGCGTTCTACAAATTTGGCAGACCCATCGACCGCGGCACTTGTCTCACCTACAAAGTCAATTTTCGCGAAACGAAAGATTACATTGAAACCGCTTATCTCGACAATCGTCTTGGCATTTATAACGCCTTGCAGGTGGCGTCAACATTAAAAGATGGGGTCATCGTGTTTAGCTGTTGGGAAGAACATGGCGGTGGCTCAGTTGGATACCTGGCAGATTACATCTATCGGAAATGGAAAGTGAGACAAGCGTTAATTTCCGACATCACTTGGATTACAGAAGGTGTTGAACACGGCAAAGGAGTTGCCATTTCTTTGCGAGACAGAAATATTCCACGCAAGGGGTTTGTCGATAAGATTATTGCCATTGCCGACAAAAATAAAATTGACTATCAGTTGGAAGTAGAGGGAACTGGTTCGAGCGATGGGGGCGAGTTACAGAGGAGCCCTTATCCATTTGATTGGTGCTTCGTGGGTGCACCCGAACTGAACCCCCACACGCCCCTTGAGAAAGTACACAAAGGCGACATTGCTAATATGATTCAATTATATACCTGCCTGATGAAAGAATTATGATAGCCCTAAAAAGTAAATACTCGGCTAAGCATTGGCGAAGTTAAACTGCCGATGGTCGTAGGGAGTTGCTCAAATCTTCCATCGTTGAGAAAAAAGACGTTTGCCTTGCTGGTTTCAGGATGAATAATCCAATATTCCTTTATTTGAAATTGTTCATAAAGGTTCTTTTTGATTTTTAGATCGTAATTCTGATTTCCCTCTGACAAAACCTCTACGACTAAGTCGGGAACTCCATGTATGTGATCGCTGACAATTGACAAATTTTCGGCTTTCACAAACACAATATCAGGCTGCACCGAATTGGCCTCCTCGTCAAGGTACACATCAAAAGGTGCAACATAAACTTCTCCCAGGTGATTTTTCTCTACGTGTTCATAAAGCTGACTAAATAACTTACCAATGATACGTTGATGTTTTCGAACAGGTGACGGGCTCATAAAAATATTTCCATTTATCAATTCGGCAAGAGTTCCTTCTGGAAGCATTTTGTAAACTTCCATAATGGTGCGAGGGGGGCGTTCCACTACTTTATTCATAGTCAAATATAAAGAAACGTGAGGATCAAAAGAAAATAAGTAAGTTTGAAAAGGTCTAAATAGTAAACCCATGGATGCTTCACGAAGAACTTTCTTAAAAACGACAGCAGCGGCAACTGTTGGCGCCAGCTTTATGCCATCTCTAGGATTTTCATCGGTCGCTGAGGAAAAAGTCAGGCTAGGGATTATCGGAGTAGGATTGAGAGGGCAAAATCATTTGGAACTTGCCTTGGCAAGACCCGATGTGGAGGTCGTAGCAATTTGTGATGTCCAACAGCGCATGATAGATCTCTGCCTTCCAATGATCGCCAAATCAGGCAAACGCAAACCACAAATCATTTTGGACGGCCCTCAGGGATATAAGAAGTTACTGGAGAATAAAGACATTGATGCTGTTGTCATAGCAACTCCTTGGGAATGGCATACGGTAATGTGCCTAGATGCGATGAATGCCAAAAAACAAGTGGGCTGTGAAGTAATCACCGGAATGACGGTGGAAGAATGTTGGCAACTGGTTGACACTTCTGAAAAAACAGGCATGCATCTGATGATGCTAGAAAATGTCTGTTACAGGCGGGATGTAATGGCCGTTATGAATATGGTTCGCCAAAACATTTTTGGAGAACTCATTCATTTACAAGGTGGCTATCAGCATGACTTGCGCGAAGTAAAGTTCAATGATGGAAAGAAACCTTATGGAGGTGGCGCGGAGTTTGGTGAAAAAGGATTTTCAGAAGCACAATGGAGAACCCAACATTCTGTAGATCGCAACGGAGATCTTTATCCAACTCATGGGATAGGGCCGATTGCGATGATGACGAATATCAATCGAGGAAATAGATTTACTCAGTTGGTTTCCTATGCTACAAAAGCAAGAGGCCTGCATGAGCATATTGTAAAAGTAGGAGGCGAGAATCATCCCAACGCAAAAGTAAATTTCAAATTGGGAGATGTAGTTACCACCATGATTGAAACGGCCAACCAAGAAACTATTTTGTTGCAGCATGACACGAACTTGCCCCGCCCCTACTCGATCGGCTTTCGGGTGCAGGGCACGAACGGAATTTGGATGGATGTGAACAAGTCAATCTATATTGAAGGCAGAAGCGAAAAGCCACATCGGTGGGAGGACGCTCAAAAATGGTTGGAACAACATGATCACCCATTATGGAAAAGATATGGCAATGATGCGGCTGGCGCAGGACACGGTGGAATGGATTGGTTTGTTTTAAATGCGTTTATCGAATCTGTAAAAAGAAAAATGCCACCTCCACAAGATGTCTATGACGCGGTAACCTGGAGTGCTATTACACCCTTGTCTGAAACATCGATTAAACAAAAAGGCGCCAGTGTCCGGTTCCCCGACTTTACGCGCGGAAAATGGAAAGAACGAAAAAATTCTTTCGCCATAGACGATTCGTATTGACACTGTTTCTGAAAAAATTCTTCATTAGGCTGCCACCACCTATCTTTGCAACTTGTCTAAGGCCAGCCAATGCAGATTAGAGATTTAGAATTTGAAAAGTTTATCGATTCAACATTGATTACCGATAAGGTTAAGGAATTAGCTGTTAGGCTAAACAAGGATTACGCCAATAAAACACCCGTATTGTTGCCGATCTTAAACGGCTCTTTTATGTTTGCTTCCGATCTGATGAAAGAATTGACCGTTCCTTGTAGGGTATCTTTTGTAAAAATCTCTTCCTACTTAGGTACCAACAGCACAGGACAACTAAAAACACTGATTGGCCATGAAGAGAGCCTCTTCAATCAAGATATACTTATTGTCGAAGATGTTATTGACACTGGGCTTACCATTGAAAAAATCATGCACGATTTACGTGAACTTGGCGCTAAGTCGGTAGAGACCGTTGCACTCTTACGCAAACAGTCGGCAAGAGAAAAAAAAGTAGACATCAAATACATTGGTTTCGAGCTGGAAAATGAGTTTGTGCTTGGCTACGGCATGGACTATGATGGTCTGGGAAGAAATTTGAAAGATCTCTATCGATCAATTTCCTAGTTACCGCGACTCTGCTCCATTTGTAAAATTGTCGAATTAAAGAATCATCGCTATCTTGCCTGTCTTTTCTTAAACCAAACCTTAGCAAGGATGAAAAACTTAGTACTCTTTGGCCCACCCGGAGCCGGTAAAGGAACACAGAGCGAAAAGCTTATTCAAAAATATGGCTTCGTACACATATCAACTGGGGATTTATTCCGATGGCATACAAAAAATGATACACCTTTGGGCAAAAAGGTAAAAGAAATAATGAATAGTGGCGCTTTAGTTCCGGATGAAATCACGATCGCGATGTTGAAGGAAGAGCTAGACAAAAATCCACAGGCAAAAGGTTTTTTGTTTGATGGGTTCCCCCGCACCGTGCCGCAGGCAGAGGCGTTGGATCATTTCATGAAAGAAAATAATTCGGCCATTCATTTTATTGTAGCGTTGGACGTAACAGAGGAGGAAGTTCGGACGCGTATTGCAAAGCGCAGAACAACTGAAAACCGCGTGGATGACGAAGAAGAAAAACTAAACAAACGCATCACCGAATACTTCACTAAGACCGTCCACGTACTTCCCTTTTACGACAAGCAAGGAAGATTGAATACGGTACATGGGATCGGTGCGGTAGAGACTATTTTTGAGGACATTTGTAAAGTGTTAGACAAAAATTAGTCTCAATTGTTTCCGGTTTCCAGTTACCGGTAACTAGCAACTGGCAACCAATTATGTCCTCAGTTAACTTCATCGACTACGTAAAATTTAATTCACGCTCTGGCCACGGAGGCGCAGGCTGCAGGCATTTCCATCAGGAAAAATTTATAGATAAGGGCGGGCCTAATGGTGGCGATGGCGGCCGGGGTGGTCACGTGATACTCCGTGGAAATTCGCAAATGTGGACGCTGCTCCACTTGAAGTATCGCAAGCATGTCTTTGCGGAAAATGGGCAAGCAGGACAAGGTCAAAACATGACGGGCGCTTTTGGCAAAGACCAGATTTTAGATGTGCCCCTTGGTACCACCGCCAAACGATTTGAAACGGGAGAAATGGTGTGTGAAATCACCGAACACGGACAAGAGATAATCTTGTCACCAGGAGGACGTGGCGGAAAAGGGAATTCTCATTTTGCCACGCCCACGAACCAAGCACCACAGCATGCGCAGACAGGCGAACCTGGCAGAGATGAGTGGATTATTTTGGAATTGCGTTTACTGGCCGATGTAGGCTTAGTTGGGTTTCCTAATGCTGGCAAGTCGACACTTCTATCGGTTGTATCAGCGGCCAAACCGAAAATTGCCGATTACGCTTTCACCACGCTAACGCCTAACCTGGGTGTGGTTGCTTACCGTGATGGGTTGTCGTTTGTGATGGCCGATATCCCGGGAATTATCGAAGGTGCTGCAGAAGGAAAAGGATTAGGTATTCGTTTTTTAAAACACATTGAACGAAACTCGCTGTTATTGTTCATGGTACCTGCCGATGCGAAAGACATCAAACAGGAATTTGAAATTTTATTGAACGAATTGAAAAAGTACAATCCTGAGTTACTCGACAAGAAGCGACTGCTTGCCATCACTAAATCCGATTTGCTGGATGAAGAGTTAAAGCTTGCCATTCAAAAAGAGCTGCCGAAGAAAATCCCTGCAGTCTTTATTTCATCCCTCGCCAATCAAGGTATCACTGAGTTGAAGGATTTGATTTGGAAGAGTTTGCACTAGGTGTCGCCCAGATTGGCCAAGTCAAATTGTCCTTGCTTAATACAATGCCTGGAGGCTCCCTTAAGTGCCTAAATGTCACAATTGCTCAATTGGCAAAATTCTTGTCTCTTTCCGCATCGTTTAACCGATAAAAATGGAAAATACTGTTCATATGGAGCCCGAATTGCCAAAGCACGATGATTTGGCAACCGAAATGCCATCCGGCCAAAGCCCCGACCAAACCGAGCCTGAGAAGAAAGAAGCACAGCCCGATCCACTGAAAAAATTACAAGACGAATTGGCAGAAGCCAAGGACAAATACGTGCGCCTATATGCCGAGTTTGATAATTTTAGAAGAAGATCGGCCAAAGAGAAGTTGGAAATGATTCAATCGGCTAACGAGCAGTTACTCAAGTCGATGCTTTCCGTAACAGATGATTTTGAGCGTGCAGAAAAATCGTTCCAGGATAAAAACGACAAAGAAGCTGAAGGCTTCTTTTTGATTCAGAATAAATTCAAAAAAATACTGGAGCAGTACAGTGTGAAGGCGATGGAATTTGGGAAAGCCACAGACTTCAACCCTGACCTACATGAAGCCATCACACAGATACCTGCACCCAATGAAAAAATGAAAGGTAAAGTAGTAGACGTGGTAGAGAAAGGATACTTGTTGAATGACAAAGTGATACGTTTTGCGAAAGTTGTTGTTGGGAGTTAAAATTCTGACTTCTTAAATTCTATATTCTGACTTTCTTCTAATTCACTCCTCAACAAATGGCAAAAAGAGATTTTTACGAAATATTGGGTGTTAGCAAAAACGCCTCTGCCGAAGAAATAAAAAAGGCTTACCGCAAAACGGCAATACAATTTCACCCCGATAAAAACCAAGGAGACAAAGCAGCCGAAGAAAAATTTAAGGAAGCTGCTGAAGCCTATGAAGTGCTAAGCGATGAGACGAAGCGCGCTCAATACGATCGCTTCGGCCATAACAGGCCAGGTTCGGGCGGGGGAGGGTATAGTTCGCATGAGATGAACATGGAAGATATCTTTAGTCAATTTGGAGATATTTTTGGCGGAGGGGGAAGTGGCGGAAGTCCGTTTGACAGTTTTTTTGGTGGGGGTGGAAAATCACGCCAGCGCAAAGGGTCAAATTTACGAATCAAACTAAAAATGACGTTGGAAGAAATTGCCAATGGTATAGAGAAAAAAATAAAAGTTAATCGGCTCGTTCACGCTGAGGGAGTAACTTTCAAAAATTGTAGTACTTGCCAAGGCACCGGACAGGTGAGGAAAGTAGTGAACACTATGCTTGGTCAGATGGTGTCATCAAGCACCTGCCCTACTTGCAATGGTGCGGGACAAACCCTCGACAAACGCCCTCCTGGAGTTGACAATTCAGGGCTGGTTTCCAAGGAAGATCTTATCACAGTTAAAATTCCGGCCGGTGTCAGCGATGGTATGCAGCTCTCCATGTCGGGAAAAGGCAACGAAGCGCCCGGTGGAGGCGTACCAGGAGATTTGCTGATTTTGATAGAGGAAACGGAAGACAAAGAACTAAAGCGTGATGGCACAAATTTGATCTACGATCTGCACATAAGTTTTATTGATGCAACCCTTGGCACGTCCGTGGAGGTGCCTTCGATTGGAGGGAAAGTTCGCATTAAAATAGAACCGGGAACGCAGAGCGGTAAAATCCTGCGCCTACGAGGAAAAGGTCTTAAAGACATTAACGGATATGGAACTGGCGATCAGCTTATTTACATCAATGTTTGGACTCCGAAAAAAGTTAGCAGCGAGGAAAAAGCCAAACTGGAAAGCCTTCGCAGCTCGGCCAATTTTCAACCCAGCCCTGACGCGAACGAAAAGGGATTTTTCGAGCGGATGAAAGAATATTTTGGATAAAAAAAATATAACTATTTACCCATCAACCCGTATAACCTCTACTGTGCGTTATTTCCTTAACTGAAAATCGCTAGTGGTTATTAGATTTAGTGGTTAGGCTAAAAGTTATAGAAAGTGTTGAAGACCGTTCTATTCTGGGCAAGCATCGGGGCACATTTGGTCAGTTTTGGCCAAATCAAAAAGCAATTTTCTGTTGAGAAAGCTGAATCTTGCAACAAGGTAAATCTTTCATTGAAGGCAAAAACCGGAAACTGTTTTATCCGACCAAGTCAAAGCTCCGACTTTCTGAATATCTATAGTAATCAGGATTTGGAGCAATATTCGCATTCTTTTAGCAACGAGATCAAAGGCACAACCAGCGTGATCAAACTGGCGCTCGAACAAGAAAGTCAAAGGGGCGTTGGTAAAAAGATTTCTTATCAGGTTTTTGGAAGCGAGGTGACCCCGACTGAAAAATTTTGGAAAGTATACCTCACAGAAAACACTCCTTATTCACTCAGTTTAGACTATGGGCTGGGGAATGCAAACATTGACCTGTCGGGGCTATCTGTCGAGAAACTAAAAATTAACACCGGCAGTGCAGATGTAAATATCACTTACAGCACTGGGATCGAAAACAAGGTAACGATGGATACATTCTTCATAAAAGTAGATATGGGTACCGTTAATGCTCAACATATTAATCTCGCAAGATCTAAAGTGGTTGTTGCTAACGTTGGGTTTGGAAACATGTACCTTGATTTTTCTGACAAACCCACAGCCAGCAATCACATTATTGGAAGTGTTGGCGCTGGCAACCTAGTGATTCAATTACCCAATGACGAGGTACCCATAACGTTAAAAATAAACGACTCATGGCTTTGCAGTCTTAACTTATCCAAAAGCCTAAAAAAAGTGGGTACCAATAGGTTTGCCAACGCAAGCTATTCAAAGAATTCTAAAAACGCCCTGACCTTTGATCTGGATGTATCAATGGGCAAAATTATATTTAAAGACCCCAGGTAGTTTTATATCTGTGCAAACCTTGGTTAGAGAAATCTCAACCCAATACAGTAAACAAAACATTCGAAGAAATTCTTGCATTCGTGGCAATCTATAGGTCTTCGTTCCCTTCATCTAATATTTTGAATTATTACGTTAGTTGTATTGTAATTCTATTGCTACTTTTAACACTAATACAAAAACCATACACGTGAACGCACTCATCGCCAATGACATAACCAAAATCTACTCCGAACACACGGCACTAGATCATGTAAGCATCACTATTCCCGAACAAACCATTTTCGGACTTCTTGGCCCGAACGGTGCAGGAAAGACTACACTCATCAGGATTATTAACCAGATCATTAATGCTGACAGTGGCGAAGTATTGATATTCGGTGAAAAACTTCGGGCCAATCATGTCGAAATTATTGGGTACTTACCTGAGGAGCGTGGTTTGTACAAGAAAATGAAAGTGGGCGATCAATTATTGTATCTGGCTCAGCTAAAGGGACTCAGTAGGCACGATGCCATGGCTCGCATAAAAGTATGGCTCGAAAAATTTGAGATCAAGGACTGGTGGCACAAGAAGGTGGAAGACCTTAGCAAAGGTATGGCGCAGAAAGTGCAGTTCATCAGTACCGTTTTGCATGAGCCAAAATTGATTATTTTAGATGAGCCATTCTCTGGCTTCGATCCAGTAAATGCGCAGTTGATCACAGAAAAGATTCTGGAGTTAAAAGCCAACGGAAGCACCATTATTTTTTCTACGCACCGCATGGAGACGGTTGAATCTCTTTGTGATCATATTGCACTAATCAATAAGTCAAAGAAAATTCTGGAGGGCGCGAAAAAGCAAGTGAAGGAAAGTTATCGCTCTAACACTTTTTTGATCGAACACCGTGGAAATCATTTTACGTTGCCCGCTGAAAAATATGAAATCAAGTCGCAGACAAAAATAGAAGAAGATTTGTTTTCCACGACCATTAAAGCTGTTGACGGCATCAAAGGCAATCAGGTCATTCGCGATTTAGTAGATATCACCGAGTTATACAGTTTTCAGGAGAAGCTGCCAACCATGGCTGATATTTTCATTGGATTGATCAAGGCCGATGGTGACGAAGCTTTGAGAAAGCATTTACAAGAAGTATAAATAAAAGCTTCAAATCACAAGCTCTAGGTCGCAAGCTTGTGCGTGTTGTAAGAAGTTTGCGGCCTCAAACGATAGATCACTATTTACGCTAAATTAGTAATATGAATAAAGTCTGGTTGATCATGCAGCGCGAGTTCTTAAACCGCGTACAAAAAAAATCGTTTCTCATCACCACCATCTTAGTTCCATTGATTTTTCCAGCCATCATCGGTGTGCTTGTTTACATCATGAAAAAGGAAGCAGAATCGGCTAAGGCTGACACAGTCCAAGTTGTCGATGAGAGCGGAAAATTTATTTTCGAGAATGGCAAACGTTTCGCATTTGTTCCTCTTTCCTTGTCGCTAGAGCAAGCCAAGAAGGCATACAACGAAACAAAAGATTTCGCACTGCTGTATATACCTCCATTTGATCTAAACAAGCCAGATGGCATGGTGATGTACACCAAAGAAAACCCTAGCATTGAAAAAGTGGGAAATTTGGAATCGATACTTCAAGATCGCATTCGAGATTTGAAACTGGAAGAATACAAGATTGACAAGGAAACCCTAAAGGGATTAAAGGTAGACATCAATCTTAAACAGATTAATCTATCAGAATCGGGCGAAGAGAAATCCAGCAATTCAGGTATTCTCTATGGCTTGGGTTTTAGCTTGGGTATATTGATCTATATGTTTGTCTTGATTTATGGCATTCAAATTATGCAAGGTGTAATTGATGAGAAGACCTCTAAGATTGTAGAAGTTATCGTCTCCTCGGTGAAACCATTTCAATTGATGCTAGGAAAAATAATTGGAATCGCTTCTGTAGGTTTACTACAGTTTACAATTTGGATCATTTTAATCACGGTGCTTTCGACTGGGGTATTGGGGTACTTTGGTTTAAAAATGCCTCAACAGCAGGCGATGGAAGAAGTGGCTAAGCAAATAGACAACGAAGAAGTAAAAGTAGCTATGGATCAACAGAGCTCTAAAACAACCGAGTTATTCAATAACTTCTTTCAACTACCGTTGGGTAAAATTGCGTTTGTTTTTGTTTTCTATTTCCTTGGAGGATATCTCTTATACGGAGCCTTATTTGCCGCTGTTGGATCAGCAGTAGAATCCATGCAAGAGTCACAACAATTCCAGTTTCCAATTACACTCCCTCTTCTTATCGGCTACTTTGGACTTTTTATGTTTATTCTACGTGATCCCCACGGAAGTGTAAGTTTTTGGCTTTCGGTGATTCCTTTTACATCGCCAGTAGCTATGGTTGGTAGAATTGGATCCGGAGTTCCAGATTGGCAGCTAGCATTATCGATGGCATTGTTAATCGGTGGTTTTCTTTTTACAACTTGGATTGCTGGAAGGATATATAGAGTTGGGATTTTAATGACCGGCACGAAAGTAAGTTGGAAGGTGCTTCTCAAGTGGTTCCTTATGAAGGCGTAACCAAAAGTAACCAATCGATAAAATCAAATCCGGATCTTTTCATCCGGATTTTTTTACTAACTTCAATCCAGTTATGGTCGGTAATCCCTCCTCATCTGGCTCGATGGAATTCTACAACGATAACACCAATCTAAAGTGGATTATTTTGGCCGTATCAGTCATCATCAGCGGTGGAACAATTCTATTTACTAAAATACTCGTTGATCAGTTAAAAGAACGCGAGAAGAATCAAGTACAGCTCTTTGCAAAAGCGATCGAGTATAGTAACAATGATACTGAGAATGAAATTCTCTTTATCACAGAAGAGATCATTTACAAAAACAACTCGATACCTACCATCCTGCTGGACGAAAAAAATAACATCACTTTCTATCGCAATATCGATATCGATTCTTCTTGGAGCAAAGGAGAACAGGCGCGGGTTCTAAAAGACGAGTTGGAAGATATGAAGAAAGCATATCCACCTATCGACATAGTTTTGAAAGACCCGATTAGTCAAGAAGTATTTGCCACGCAAAAAGTATATTATAAAAATTCTTTCCTGCTTGCCGAGCTCACGATCTTTCCTTACATCGAAACTTCGATCTTGGCAATTTTTGGATTTATCGCTTACTTGGCATTTAGTTATTCAAAGACTTCTGAACAAAATCGTGTTTGGGTAGGACTTGCCAAAGAAACTGCACATCAGATTGGCACTCCCCTTTCGTCATTAATGGCATGGATAGAAGTGTTGCGAGAAGATCCCGAACTAAAAAATAAAAGTTTTGTAGACGAACTAGATAGGGATATTCGGAAACTACGGGTGGTCACTGAACGGTTTTCTAGTATCGGATCGACACCCGTGCTAAAAAAAGAAAACATTTTTCATCTGGTAAACAACGTTGTCAGCTATCTTCAGCCAAGACTTTCTTCAAAAGTAAAAATCGAAGTATACACATTGTCGGAAAATATTCAGGCCAACGTTCATGCACCTTTATTTGAGTGGGTGTTGGAAAACCTTTGTAAGAATGCAGTAGATGCCATGGAAAATACAGGCACAATTGCAATAAAGATTTTAAGAGGAAGCGACCGCAAGGTATTGATTGATATTTCTGACACGGGAAAAGGCATCCCAAAAAAGCTTATCCAAAGTGTGTTTAAGCCCGGCTTTACCACGAAGAAAAGAGGGTGGGGGTTAGGTCTAGCTCTCGCTAAAAGAATTATAGAAATGTATCACGAAGGGAAAATATTTGTCAAATCATCAGACGAAGCCCAAGGGACGACTTTTCGTATTGTATTAAAAAGTGCTTAACGGCTTAGGTTCCGTTATCACAGGCTTTTCCATAAATAAAGTGTTGCGTACGCCTCCCAACCTTTGTACTTTTTAAAAATTCGTTTGACTTGATCTAAGGTCGGTTTCGATTTCATTTTTTTCAAATTCTTAATCGCATTGTGAACACCTGCGTCTTCTAACGGGAAGGCCTCCGGATATCGAAATGTTTTCATCAGTGCATAATTGGCCGTCCAGTTCCCAACTCCTTTTATACTCATCAATTTCTCCTTAGCCGCTTGAAAGGGCAGTTTCTTTAGTTTCTCCTTGGTGATCTCTCCACTCAAAAAGGCCTGAGCAATTAACACCACGTACTTGCTTTTTTGTCGTGAGAATTGAAGCGGCAAAAGGTGTTCATCAGAAAGGATTGAAACTACCTGTGGTGTGGGGAATAAATAGTATACCCTACCGTCAACAGTATGCTTTTCACCAAATTGCTCTACAAATCGTTGTTTTAAGGTGTATGCAAACTGAAGATTAATTTGCTGACCTATCACCGCCCACACCAACGACTCAAACAAATCAGGTTGCCCAATGATGCGATAGCCAAAATATTCCTTTACTAATGGACCTAATAACTTATCATCCTTAACAAGGGCATAAAACGGTTTCAGGTCCGCATCCAGGTCAAACCATTCCTTAATAAACAGAATAAGTTGTTCCTTTTCAGATTGTTGCAGTGGTATGCCGCTAACTACTCTTACTTGTAGTTGGTTGGATTTCTCTTGGATCAGTTCAAATACAATTTTTTTTGATCCGATTTCAATCATTTTTGAAACGTGATTATCATCTACAAAATGCAAAAGCTCTTTTGGTGAACGTTGAAGAAACTCAACTGACCTTTTAAAACTGAACTCATCGAAAACCGGAATATGAAAAGACTCCATACCACAATACTAGAAAATTATTTTCCTATAAAAATACCGCATCACTAAAACAGCAAGAATCGGGTTTTACAGATTCACGGTGAGCTCTACGTTTACCATATGATTGATTTGACATTGATTCGATGGGGCGAAACGTATCTTTCTCATTTGTATATGATCGCACATGAAAAACTAACAACGAGTGAGTTGGTCAGGCTCCTAAAAAGTAAAAAAATAGTATTAGCAGGAAACAAGAAGCTCAAAATCTATGGTTCGCTCGACTGTCGATCGGGCAAGAGAATGAAAAAAATGAATCGTGTATTCTTTACAAGTCAAAAAGAAGCAACTGAATTAGGTTATCGACCTTGTGGCCATTGCATGAAAATCGACTATGTGTTTTGGAAAGAGAGCAAGAAACAGGTTGAATCCGAGAGACGGAAACGCCAAATTTGATCCATCAAAAAATAATATCTTTATGATAATGATCGAAGACAAAATAAATTACCTGCGAATAGAGCAGGCTATTCAGTACTTGGAGAAAAACTTTCACCGCCAACCAGAGTTGGATGAGGTGGCGGAAAAAGTACATCTTTCTCCTTTTCATTTTCAACGAATCTTTACGGAGTGGGGGGGTATAAGCCCAAAACGTTTTCTCCAATTCCTGACTGTTGATTTTCTAAAAAGCAAATTAACGCAAACCAAAAATCTAGTCGATGCGGCAGAAGCAGCAGGGCTTTCGAGTCAATCACGTGTATACGATTTGTTTACCACATTGGAGGCTGTCACTCCGCAGGAATACAAAATGCGCGGTGCGGGCATACGAATAGAGTATGGCTTTCACGAAACGCAATTTGGACTTGCTCTACTTGGTGTTACTGAACGAGGCGTTTGCTGGCTGTCGTTTATCACGACCGATGAAGATCCCAACTACGAACTTGAAAAAATGAAAGAACATTGGGATCACTCCATTTTTCATCATGATCAAGAACTAACGGCCAGTATCACCGATTCCATTTTTGGTCAAAGATCTCCATCGAAAAAATTACATGTATTTGTTAAGGGCACCAACTTTCAAGTAAAAGTTTGGGAAGCTCTTTTGCGATTGCCCTTAGGAAGCGTAACTACGTATCAGGGAATAGCAGAGAAAATACAAAATCCAAAAGCGATGCAAACTGTGGGCTCCGCGGTTGGTTCCAACCACATCGCCTATCTAATTCCATGTCATCGCGTCATTCGCAAAGATGGAATTCTGGGAGAATACCGTTGGAATTCAACACGTAAAAAAAGCATCATCGGCTGGGAAATGGCAAAAGCGAGTTGAGGCAAGAAGCCTAATCTTCTTATATTGAAGACGATTCATTAATATGGAAAATTTTCAACAACCCGCCTCTCAGATTAAACGTGTGCTACTCCCAGGTATTATTTTACAATCTGTCTTGATTGGTGGCGGTTATGCTACGGGGCGTGAGATTGTAGAATACGGAGGAAAATTTGGAGCCAGTGGTTGGATCAGTGGGCTTGCTATCTTTTTTGGATTCTCCCTTATTTCTATTTTATCAATGGAGGCATGCCGTCAGTGGCAAGTGTATGATTACAAATCCTTGTTAAAAAAAATGGTTGGCAAAGGATGGATAGCCTACGAAATTACCTACCTGTTGTTGGCGATCTTGATCATCGCAGTGATGGCTGCCGCTGCTGGAGAAATATTAAATAATACGCTGGGTTTTAATCAATGGGTGGGTGTGATGTTAATTGTGGTGTTGGTTGGGTTTCTCAATTACAAAGGAGATAAGGTGATCACCAAACTGGAAACGATTGGAACAATTGCTCTATTCAGTGCGTACATCATTTTTTCAATTGCCGTATTTAGCACCCGAGGTTCAGCGATTGCCGATGTGTTTACCAACTGGGATAGCAGCTATTTGCCAGATGCGCCACACTTCGGCCTGTTGGTTTGGACAGGGATTCTTTATGTTGGCTATAACCTGGCTGTTTACCCTGCCTCGTTTTTTACCTATCGAAATATTCGTTCACGCAAAGAAAGTATTGCGGCTGGGTTTATTTCCGGTGCGCTGATGACGATTCCATGGTTCCTCACCTACTTTGCTCTGCTATCTTATTACCCAAGTCAAGAGGTGCTGGCCTCTACTGTTCCCTGGCTTAAAATGTTGGAGCCTTTTCATACAGTAATGATTGTCATTTTTGGAGTGGTGGTGGGCTGGACATTAGTTGAAACCGCCACAGGAATGATTCACGCTTTCATTCATCGCATTGAAAACGAAGTTGCCGAGCGAAGTGCTGAACCCATGAAAAAGATTCACAAGGCGTATATTTCTACTGCCGCGTTAGTCGCTTCGCTAGTGCTCGCACAAGTCGGAATCATTGATCTGGTAGCGAAAGGGTATGAAATGATGGCTTATGCAATGATCGCTGTTTATGGGTTACCGCTCTTGTTCAATTCAAAAAGGCTGCTATTTAAATAATACACATGATTGCTGTAATGGCGATTGGTTCGCCAACCTTAAAAGTGGTGAAGGGTAATCTGGCAGAGCTGCTGAAGAATGAGTAAGATTATCCCCTCAAATGATACGCCTTCGTCTTCGTAAAAGCTCTTAATCCAGCATGTGAAAGCGTAGCCCCAAAACCCGAATGATTCCGTCCACTCCAGGGCAAGGCAGCACTTACACGATCGCAGCAATTCCAGTAGCCAGTGCCTGAATTAATTTGTTCTAAAATATTCTCTGCCCGCGATTGGTTGTTAGAATAGACTGCTGCGGTCAATCCGTATTCAGTATCCTTCATCAACTCAATAGCTTCATCATCACTCTTCACTTTCATGATGCCTATGATAGGGCCAAATGATTCTTCACGCATCATACTCATTTGATGAGTGGCATTGGTGATTACAGTTGGTTCGAAATAATATCCTGTACCGTCAATACGCTTTCCTCCCACCAGAACCTTGCTCCCCTTTTGAACGGCATCTTGAACCTGCGTTTCAAGAAAACTAAGTTGATCTTTTCTACTCAACGGACCAATGTAAACACCTGCCTCCGTTGGTTTTCCAATCTTCCATGATTTTACCTCTTTGATGAATTCATCAATGTATTGATCGTACACTTTTTCATGCACGTAAATCCGTTCCACCGCACAGCAACTCTGGCCGTTGTTGTAGAATGCTCCATCTGCCGTGCTGGCAGCAACTGCTTTTATGTCAGCAACATCATCAGCCACATACAATGGG
Organism: Cytophagales bacterium; assembly: GCA_020402945.1. GTDB lineage: Bacteria > Bacteroidota > Bacteroidia > Cytophagales > Cyclobacteriaceae > ELB16-189. Next base: position 21,565 of record JADBYQ010000029.1, read on the forward strand.
TCTTTGCCTCCTAACTCCAGTTGGCAGGGCACCATCTTAGGCGCGACTTTCTCGTAAATGTATTTTCCGGTTTTGTAGGATCCGGTGAAAAAGTAACCATTAAATGGAAGCTCCAATAAAAGTTCACCTACACTTCTTGCGCCAACCGCAACATGAAACACATCGTTGGGTACACCAGCTTGCTTCAGAAGTCTTTCAATTTCCAATCCCGTTAACGTAGAATATTCAGAAGGTTTATACATCACAGTATTCCCTGCCAACAAAGCAGGAACAAAAACATTTACCCCTACGAGGTAAGGGTAGTTCCAGGCTGAGATATTGCAGACTACCCCCAACGGCTCGTATGAAATCCGTTCCGTGAGGTTTTCTTCTTGTGTCATCACCTCATCCGACAAATATTTTGCAGCATGATCGGTCAGCCATTTGATGCGCGCCCGAGCTCCATTGATTTCATTGCGAGATTGCTGCAGGGGCTTACCCACTTCCGATGTAAGGATAGAAGCCAACGATTCGATATTCATCTCCAACAAATCGGAAAAAGTTCGGAGAATTTCAGTTCGTTCTGCCAGTGTAACTTTTTGCCAATTGACTTGGGCAGCTTGCAACAACTTGAACTTTTGATTGACAGAATCAGGTGAATCTTCCTGAATATCTCGAATAATTTCTTCGGTAGTCGGATTAACGATTTTCATTTTGTTGATTTATAAATCTCTCACTTGATCTAGAAAACTTTTCTTAATGTTGGTCGTCAATGGGCTTGATTGATCGTTCATCCGCTCGGGATGCCATTGAACTAACATTAAATAAGGTCGGTTCTTAGGGTCCATTCGCTCTAAGCCTTCTATCACTCCGTCTTGGGAAAAGCAATTGGCCACCAAACCCCTGCCTACATGTTTCACCGATTGGTGATGGGCGCTGTTCACTTCTCCTTCTACTTTTGAAGAAATTTTGTTCATCTGACTATGTGGATCGATTGAGATAGTGTGATATCGATCTCTCCCCTCGCCAAATTTGGAGTGATTAAATTTTCCAAAAGACGGTAGGTCGGGAATCAATGTGCCGCCAAAAAACACATTCGTGATTTGAAGTCCCCGACAAATGCCCAGCAAGGGTATATTATTTTGCTGGGTATAGTTAATTACACTTAAATCAAATTCGTCTCTTCTCTCATCTACATCATCCGGATAACAAAATTGCAGTAACTCGGGCTTGTTATAAAAACGAGGGTGAACATCTTCTCCCCCTGTTAACAAAACCCCGTGGCATTTCTTGATCTCCTCAAAGTCATTGAGTGCATAGCCTAACTTGATCACCTCCACATCTGCATCTTGAGATATCCAGGCCGCATACTTGTCATATTTACTGCAATCAGCAACGCCTATCGTTATCTTTTTCATTTTTACAGCGCCTTCAAATACAACTGCTTAAAATCTTCTCTACTCACCGGTTTTGGATTATTAGGATGCGCAAAATCGGCAATGGCTAAGTCTGCCAAAGTTTCTATATGCTCAGGCTTGACACCAATCGCGCTAAGTTTATGAGGGATATTGATTTTCGAATTCAGGTCAAATAAATATTCAACAACCGCTTTACCGTATTGCTCCTTCAATTCCAGTGTACTTGCAATTCGTTTGAACTTATTTTCAAATCCTTCGATGTTGAATTCCATCCCGTAAGGAATATTAACTGCATTCGCCAACCCATGGTGAGTATCGAGCAGCGATGAAAGCGGATGCGCTAATGAATGCACTACGCCTAACCCTTTTTGAAAGGCGATGGCACCCATCAACGATGCAATCAACATCTTGCTACGCGATTCCAGATCTGGTTTATTCACCGCTGTTTCCAGCGATTGATGAATCAGTGATATTCCTTCCAACGCAATTCCTTCACAAAGCGGGTGCGGCATCTTTGCTATATATGCTTCCATGTTGTGAGTCAATGCGTCCATGCCGGTAGCAGCCGTGATGAACGCTGGAAGTTCCATCGTTAACAACGGGTCAGCAAAAATGATTTTTGCCAAGAGTTTAGGTGAAAAAAGAATTTTCTTTTGATGCGTTACATCATCTGCAATGATGGCACTGCGCCCGACTTCGCTGCCGGTTCCTGCGGTAGTAGGAATGGTAATAAAATGTGGTACTTCATTGGTCACAAATACATCGCCTCCAATCAGATCATCATACTTAAATAAATCCTCGCGGTGATTGATTCGTAAAAGTATGGCACGTGCCACATCGATGGCTGCCCCTCCGCCAATTCCAATGATGGAATCGCGTTTCGTATCGTCAAATACATCTGTGCCTTTGTACACGTCCGACTTCACCGGATTTTTATGGATATCTGAAAACACTTCTACAGAAATATTCTTTGCCTTCAAACTCTCCACCATTTTTTTGAAGAATGGAAGTTGCGCTACGGTAGGATCAGTTACAACCAGCGGCTTTGATAAATTATTCTTAACGAGATAATCAGGCAACTCATTGCTGGAACCGGCACCAAAACGGATGGTGGTAGGAAAATTGTATTGATAGATTTTGTCGAAGGTCATCTTATATTATATTTATTAATTAATCTACTATACCACTATAATACCTTATGTTAGGTAGCTCCTTCCTGGCGGGATCATCTATTCCACAAAAAGTTTCGATAACATTAATCATTTTTCTCCGATCCCAACCTCCGGTGTCAAATTGTCTTAGTACGCGTTTCCCTTTGGAGAAGATATCAAGCGTATATCTATTTGACGACATCGGAATCACATTCATTTCGATTTTTGCTATTTTAAGTTCAATAGAAATTGACTTTTCAATTCCTTTATCAAAAAAATCAACAATCATAATTCTATCACTAGTCGAAATTCTAAAGATAAAAATTGAGCCTCTTTTTACTTTAGGAATGACATAAATGGTCATAGGTATCAAGAAAGCAATTATTGAAAATAAGTAAACGTTTTGTGTTGTCTCAATTAAAGAAGATGTAAATAGTATTAAGAAAAAATTGAGCGAAAGAATATAGTAAAGACTAAATCTTACATGCTCCCAAATCCTTTCTTTAAATTTCGGTACTAAATCAATGTAGATTGCCTTATTAATTTGTAATTCGTCCTGTTTCATTTGCTATTTCCTATGGCGAATATTTATCATCAATAACAATCAACGTTGCACGAGCCAGCACCAAACCGATGGTGGTGGGAAAATTGTACTGGTAGAACTTGTCGAAGGTCATAGTTCGTTAGTACTAAATGAGGGATTCATTTTCCTTTTGTTTTGAAACCAATTTCCTTTCTTGGTTCTTGGTCTTGGTTTAAAAGCTGCTTGAGCGCTTTAAAAATAATCTGAATTTCTTCCTCATGTTTTTTAGATTTTTCGTCATGTTGAAGAAGTTTTTTTTCGATCCGTTCCATCTTAATCAGCAGGTCTTGATGTGTAAGAAGCGTCTCCCTTATTCTTGTGAATATTCGGATTATTTGAATATTCACATCAATCGCTGTTTTGCTACCCAAAACGCTTGAAAGCATTGCCACACCTTGTTCTGTGAAACAAAATGGTGGATAACGTAAGCCTTTCTTGTCTTCTTTGGAGATGCCAAATTGGCTTCTCCAATCCTGGAGCTCACCTTGGCTCATCTCAAACATAAAATCCTCTGGAAACCGTTCAGAATTTCTTTTTACCTGCCTTTTCAATTGGCCAGTCTCGACCCCGTACATATCCGCCAAATCTCTATCCAACATCACCTTTTTGCCGCGGATGCGGTAGATTTTGTTGATAACGGTTTCGTCAGTAATAGCTATCGACTTACTCATTGGTGCTAAATAATCTCAAAATACCTCTTGTACTCCCAATCCGTCACCGCTTTCAAATGTTGTCTCCACTCCCACTCGCGTGTTTGGGTAAAGTGTTCTACAAATTGCTCTCCCAAAATTTCTCTAGCCACTACTGACTGTTTCATCTTCTGAGTGGCTTCATGAAGATTTCCTGGCAAGACACCATTAGAAAAATCCTTATACCCGTTTCCCACGGTGGCAGGTTGTTCTAATCTCAATTTTTTCTTGATTCCGTACAGCCCAGAAGCCAACGCAGCGGCCATCACCAAATACGGATTTACATCCGCACCTATAACTCTCGTCTCTACCCGACATGATTTACTTCCGCTCGCCAGCACACGTAAAGCAACTGTGCGATTATCAATTCCCCACGTCAAAGTGGTGGGTGCCCAGGCGCCTTCTACCAATCGCTTGTAACTATTGATTGTTGGCGCATACATGGGAAGCAAATGTGGCATACAAAACAATTGCCCCGCGATATAACTCTTCATCGCTTCGCTCATGTGATGCTTGTCTTTGCCGTCATAAAAAAGATTCTTCTTAGCTGCTTTATTCCACAAACTCTGATGTACATGGCCACCACAGCCTGGAAGAGATTCACTGATCTTAGCCATAAAGGTAGCCATGATGCCGTGCTTGTATGCAATCTCTTTTACAGCTGTTTTGAACAATGTCGCGCGATCTGCTGCTTCAATCAAACCTGCATACTGAATCGCGGCTTCTAAAACTCCTGGGCCTGTTTCGGTGTGTAGTCCTTCAATAGGCACTCCAAACTTTTTTAGCAAATCAAACAAATCAGAGAAGAATGGGCTTTCTAAACTGGTTCGCAAAATAGAATACCCAAACATGCCCGGAGTAAGTGGCGTCAGGTTTTTATAATTTTTATCCTGTGCACTTTGAGGTGTTTCTTGAAAATTAAACCATTCGAACTCTTGCGCAAAGATGGGTGTAAAACCTTCGTGTTTTGAATCGGTATAGACTTTCTTTAATAATTGCCTTGGACAAACAAATGCCGGATTTCCTTTCGCGTCCATGATCTCTCCCAGAAAAAAAGGAAGATCATTCTCCCAAGGAATTTTTCGAAACGTAGAAAAATCAATTCTCGTAGGTGCATCAGGATAACCAGTATGCCATCCAGTATAGGTTCCGTTATCGTACGCTACGTCATTGGCATCCCACCCAAAAGCCACATCACAAAAAGTCGTTGCGCCATCTGTGAAAGAAAGGAATTTTTCTGCCGAAATATATTTGCCGCGCAATATGCCGTCAATATCTGCATAAGCAATCTTTACTTTTCCAGAGGGGTGATTTTTTACAAACTTAAAAATCTCTTGCGTAGTCATGGCTTTCAAGAATTTTTGGAATTCCAGGCTTTAAAGATGCCATAACTTACTCCAATAATCAAAAAATAAAGGCCTGCTAACTCCAAATTAAAAATCGCCATTGCCACAAAAGAAAATGACGCAATGCCAAGGGCCACCAAAGGAAAAATGGGATAAAAAGGGACACGAAAAGGCCTGACCAGATGTGGTTCTTTCTTACGGAGCTGAATTAATGATAACATAGAGATATTATACAAAGTCAACGCACCAAATACAGCAACTGTGATTATCTCACCAGTCTTGCCAGTCAACAATGCCAATATGCCCAACCCCATATTTACAAGCAATGCATTGGCTGGTGTTTTAAACTTTCTATGAACCTTGCCTAAGAATGATGGAGCATACCCAACTCGGCCAAATTCATAAGTCGACCGACCCGCTGCCAACATCAATCCATGAAAAGAAGCAATCAAACCAAAAATACCAACGATTAGTAAAAATCGAAAATTCAAAGAATTGGCATCAACTACTTGCGCTAAAGCCAACGGCAAAGGTGAATCCGAAACCGTTCCGTTCGATTTAAAAACAATGGCTTCCCAACCGGCCACCCCGATTGAGCTAACAAATGTGACAATACACAAAATGACGAGTGTTGCTATTGCTGATCCAAACCCAACAAGAATTGTGCGCTTTGGATCAATGGCTTCCTCTGCCAAATTAGCGACTCCCTCAATTCCTAAAAAAAACCAAATCGCAAAAGGAATAGCCGAGAGCACACCTGCATAACCAAATGGAAATGCATTCTGTTGCAAATGGCTAAGTTGAAATTTCGGGACTGTAAGCCCTGCAAAAAACAGCAACCCCATTACCGCAAGAATGGTAATCACCAATTCAAAAGTAGCAGCCACTTTTACGCCTGAAATATTCAACGCAACAAAAATGAAGTAGGCAAGAATGGAGAAGAGTAAAACCGATATATCAGGAAAGAAAATATTTCCATATGAACCGATGGCAAACGCAATAGCCGGTGGTGCAAAAATGAATTCGATGTTCTGTGCCATGCCTGTAATGAATCCAACATCTTTTCCAAAAGCACGATTGGCATAGTCAAAAGCTCCTCCTGACTTGGGGATGGCACAAGCCAATTCCGTGTAACTAAATGTAAATGTGATATAGAGAATGATGATAAAGAAAATGGCGATCGCGAGCCCAAGCGTTCCACCTTTCTCCAAACCTAAATTCCACCCAAAATAGTTTCCGGAAATAACGTAGCCAACGCCTAAGCCCCACACCATCGCTGGCGTGAGTGAACGTTTGAGGTGAGGTTGTGACATGAAAGGCTTTGGGTAAAAGAGTTCAACCAAATTAGCCAAAAATTCACAGGCATCAAAAACGAAGGCTATTTACTCTTTTTGTTTTTAAATCCGTTTGGACAATGGCGACAACCACTTTGACAGCAGTAGCCTCTTTTGAGATGAAAGGCTTCCGTAAAAACCATAAAACCGTTTTCCGCATAGAAATCTGGCGACTCATTCTTTTCAGAACCAGCGATCGCGTCCACTTTCGGATCAATTAGTCTCTTTGCCACCTGTCAAAAATTATACTTCACCCCAACTACATAATTTCTTTCTTGGGTAGTAAAGCCGCAAACGCCAATAAACTTTTCATTTAACAGATTATTAATTAATCCATAGATCGAAAATTTTCTATCAAACAATTCCTGCGAAGCAGAAAAATTGATTAGGTCATAAGCATTTAGCTTTACTTCGCTAGCCATAAAATTTTCATCGTAATATAAGTCAGTTCGTGCGCTTGTATGCAAATAAGTGGCTGTGAGAAGCGTGCCCTTGCCGACCCGATAGGTCGCACCTGCACCCCACTTTTCTTTGGGTATGCGGTAGAAAGACTTCTCATTGTCGCTGCTTTGGCTGGTATAGTCTGCACGAAAGCTGAGTACGTTACTAAAATGATAAGCAGCATCCACAGTAACACCGCTCACTTTCCGGGTAGCGGCCAGATTTTCATAACGGGTAATGTAGCCGATCGTGTTTTGTTCATTTCGAAGAAAATTAACAGCACTGATGGAAAACTGGTTATTAGCAAAGCTCACTCCATATTCGTAGTTGACATTCTCTTCAGGTTTTAAATTTCTATTGCCAAAAGGCGAATACAGTTGATATAAACTTGGTGTAACAAACGAAGACGAAACCGAGCCGAAAAATTTAAGTTTTGAATCCGCAGCAATATTTACAGTCCAGGATGGATTCAGATTATACAACAACTTGCTCCCGTATTCGCTGTGTGTATTCAATCGGGTGCCAACGTGTAGTTGCAATCCTTTTTCGAAATCTAAAAATAAAGAAGTGTAAGGATCAACAATGATAAACCGGGTCGTGTCGATTGTGCTCACATTCTTCTCTCCGAATTTTAGTTGTTGAAAACTAACCCCACTCAATAGTTTGACATAACCACTTAGCTGATGGGTATGAATTACTTCGGTAAAAAAATTACTCCCATCGTAAGCGGTCGGATACAAACTGGTAAATTCTCGGTTGTTACTCAGCTGTTGGGCTGTTAATTGTACACTTCCGTTGGTGTAGGTATAATACCCTTTGAAACCAACACGGATTTGTGATTGCACCAGACTATTGCTTGCATCTTGAAAGGCTCCATCATCATACTTCGCATCCAGCCAATCGGTGCCGCCAAAAATATCCAGTTTAAATTTTGGACTGAATTGGTAGCCCACTTTTAAAAATCCGTTTCTTCGGGTTATTCCATCTTTATCAAAATTACCAGCACCATTTTTTTCAGTAGCAGCAGAAAAACCTTCTGATGAAAAGTTGTTGGCGAGCACTTGAAAAGTAAGCTTATCAGCCTTTCCATTCAAGTTCAAATTTTGCCCAAAGCTATTCCAACTTCCTGCATTCAAATCAATACTCCCATGCAATCCCGCTTTATCCGCATTTTTTGTTTGTATGTTAATAACTGACGCTGCCGCACCCGATCCATAAAGCGTACTCAATCCACCTTGCAACACCTCCACATTTTTTAATTGATCGGTGGCTATGTAACGTAAATCATAAAACGCATCAATGCCAGAAGGGTCATTCATAGGTATACCATCTACTAAAATCAACGTTTGCCGATTGCGCGCACCTCGCACATAGTAGTTAAGGTTAGATCCGGGCGTCCCAAAATTTCCATCCACTTGTATGCCAGCAAGGTTGTTGAGCAGATCAGAAAAATTTCTTCCCGGCTGTTCTCGTAGTTGCTGTTCACTTAAGCGCAAAATAAACTTGCCTGATTTTTCGATGGGCAAATCAAACTTAGTTCCAGTTACCACCACTTCCTGCAAAGTGCGCACGGAATCTTGCGCTTGCTGGGCAGTTGTTTTACTTGGCGCCAGCCACCAAAGGACAATTAGAGTGATTGCCCAGACTCTTTTTTCTTTCTTCATTTTTAAAAAAGTTTAAAGGTTTGAAAAAAGAATAAAAGGCTGAAAATGAAACGATGAAAATGCACTGATAGGAACCTGCAGAATCCTGACACTACATTCTTCAAATGAATCACAGTCGCTTTTTACCCGAAGCACTGATATTAATTGCATTTCGGCAGGTCTCCTGGCTCTCCACATTCGCTAACGCCTTCCCATCCGCCTAAGGCGGACAGTGGCTTAGATAGTTAGTTCATTACGTGGACTACAGTTGCGGGAACAGCCCCCGAATCGAACGGGGTTCCCTTTTAATCTTCTGATGATGTAACTCAACAGAAAAACCGCAATACGGGCGCAAACATAATAAATTCTGTAAACTTGTGGGATGAAAACAGATTTTAGATTTGCGATTTTAGATTTTAGATTGGTGTTTACCTTGTGGTTTGCAGTTGGCAGTCTGCTTTCATGTAACAGCAAAAAAGACTCGGCTACAAATTCAGAAAATACTTCAGTTGCAAAATATGCCGTTGGTTTTAAAGTAACCCTTGTTGGCAATTCTAAATTGGTTGAAGTCAAGCAACCTTACCAAAACGCGACTTCAGGCTATCAGTACTTATTAGTTCCAACAGGTGAAGAACCACCAACACATGATGAAACAACACAAGTAATTACTGTGCCCGTAGAAAATATAGTATGCACCTCCACGACCCACATTCCCTTGCTCGACTATATCAACGAAACAGAAAAACTCATTGGCTTTCCCACCACGGACTATATCAGTTCAGAGAAAATGAGAAAAAGAATTGATGCAGGCTTGGTAAAAGACCTGGGCATCGACAAAGGCATGAACATTGAAATGCTCTATACACTCAAACCTTCACTTGTCATGGCTTACACCATGACCAAAGATTTAGGTCAACTTAAAAAAATCCAGGAGCTGGGCACCCCTGTAGTGATCAACGCGGAGTATTTAGAAAAACATCCGCTCGGACGTGCGGAGTGGATCAAGTTCATGGCGCTCTTCTTCGGCAAAGAAAAAGAAGCTGATTCTGTTTTTGCTGAAATCGAAAAAGAATATTTGAGCACGCAGCAATTAGTGAACGAAGTAAAAACCAAACCAACCGTACTCAGCGGCATTGTGTATGGAGATGCCTGGTTCATGCCCGGTGGCCAAAACTACGCTGCCAAACTACTGAAAGATGCAGGCTGCGAATACTTGTGGGCGTCCGATTCGACCAGCGGTTTTTTGCAATTGAGTGTTGAATCTGTCTATGCCAGAGCAAAAGAGGCAGACCTTTGGATTGGAGTTGGTTCTTTCAAAAAATTAGAAGAAATCAAAGCAACAGAAGAACGATACGCGTTATTCAAGCCCTTCAAAGAACAGCAAGTCTATTCATATGACGCTCGAAAAGGCGCCAAGGGAGGTAGCGAGTTTTTAGAACTCGGCTACCTGCGCCCCGATTTAATTTTGAAAGACTTAGTGAAAATTGCACACCCAGAACTAATGCCTAGTTATGATTTGTTCTTCCACAAAAAATTGAACTGAGCTTTTTCCACTAAGGTTTCACCATCAAAAGCTCCCAATCTATCATTTCAGAACATTTGACAAATTCGGAATCAGATTCCGGATTTGTCAAATTTCATTATCTTTGCCTATGGTCATTCGAGACGCCTCTACCAAGCTCCTTCAACTGGCAAAAAAATTTCCGGTTGTTGGCCTATTAGGCCCACGCCAATCCGGTAAAACCACCTTGGCAAAAGATTTATTTAGCAAGAAGCCCTACGTGAGTTTTGAAAATCAGGATACTGTATTACTTGCCCTCAACGACCCTCGTGCGTTTTTAAAACAATACAAAAACGGAGCGGTGTTTGACGAAATACAGCGCGCACCCCAATTGTTGTCCTACCTACAAGAATTAGTGGACAGCCATACTAAAAAATCAAACTTGTTCGTGATAACGGGCTCACAAAACCTCCTCCTGTTGGAAAACATCTCTCAAACGTTGGCTGGGAGGATAGCCTTTATCCAACTACTGCCATTTAGCATTGCTGAATTAGCAAAAACTTCTTTCAAAAAACAAGCACTTGATAGCTTCATTTTGAAAGGTGGTTATCCACGGGTCTACCAGCAGCGCATTGCGCCACGCGACTATTACCCCAATTACTTGCTTACCTATGTAGAACGGGACGTACGCCAAATAAAAAACATCAGCAACTTAGGACTCTTTCAGCGCTTCCTTAAAGTCTGTGCCACGCGCGTGGGGCAACAGATCAATTATTCTTCTATGGCCAATGACTGTGGTATTGACCAAAAAACAGTACTGAACTGGCTAGGCATCTTAGAGGCGAGCTTCATTGCAATTCGATTGCAACCGTTTTATAAAAACCTTGGCAAACGCTTACTGCAAATGCCCAAACTTTACTTTTATGACACAGGGCTTTGTTGCTCGCTGCTCGAAATTGAAAATGAAAAGCACTTGGCAAACCATCCGCTACGAGGAGCGTTACTAGAGAACCTGATCCTTCTTGAATTGCTGAAAGGTCGGCTTAATCAAGGCTTACGAAGTAATTTGTTCTACTGGCGCGATCGCACAGGCAACGAAATTGATATATTGATCGATCAACCGAGTGGCGCCATTCCCGTTGAGGTTAAATCGGCATCCACTTTTAACTCAGATTTTCTGAAAGGAATCAACTACTGGCAAAAAATCAATCCCAAAGTAAAAACTAGTTATCTTGTTTTTACTGGCAAAGACGGGGAAACGGACAGAACCAAGATTCTGAATTGGCGGAATTTGGATAAAATAAAGTCGAAATAAAAAATGACAAATCCGGAATCAGATTCCGGATTTGTCAAATGTTCTTGTCTCATTTTTTCTTCAAATACACATTTCCATACTTTAACTCAAAGCGATATCCCGGGTCATTGCCAAGTTGAACGGTGAAGAGCGCATAAAAATCTTCATCTTTCCTGCGCGAAAACGGATGGTGAAAATTAGAGTAGATTTGAAAAGTCATATTATGGAACCAGAAATTTTATTCTAAAACTGAAAAAATTAGCAATATCCATCACATCCGTCATCTCAAGTTTCTGTTTCGGCAGGCGGTGGGCGAAACCGACAGACAGGAAATACCCTAATTCGAGGCCTGAGTTTCAAAAGAGGATATTGCCTCGTCTAAATTTCCACGCTACGAAACAGCAAAGTCAACCCGAAAACCCTGATTGCAAGCGCTAGCGTTCAAAAGTGAATAGCTCGAATTTAGTATTGGAATTTTCAGTTTCAGAATTATTGCAATTTAAATAAAAAATAATACCTTCAAGTTATGAAATGGCTTTTATCAACTTGTTTGCTGGGGTTATCTCTTTTGGCAAAAGGCCAATTTATTGTTGGAGCTGGTACCGCCATAAAATCCGAAGCCACGGCAACCTTGGTTACCAACCTGTCTATCACCAATCAAAGCACTCGCACAGACCTTAGCAAATTAAAACTAGTTTTAGCTTCTGCTTCAACTCGAACCGAAACCTTTAGAACAACCGGAAATCCACTTTCGATAGGAAAACTGAGCATGAATGGTGGAAACTACACTTTGTTAGGGGATTTTACGGTATCAGATGAACTGGTTTTTACCTCGGGCAACCTAATCGTGGATAAAGTAGCTTCCGCTGGAACGCTCACCTACACAGGCGCAAAAGATTTGGACGGAAGTGATCAATCTTTTGTTAATGGCCGCATTTTTATTAAGGGTAGTAGCGGACCTCGCACGTTCCCGATCGGCAACGCAAAAGGTTATTTTCCGGTGGCTATTGAAAATGGTGATGCCAATGTGCCCTTAGGGTTCGAAGTTGTGGCCAGCAACCCTAGCACGGTTGGATTCGCTACTTCACAAACAGTGAAAGGAGTCTTCCCTGATCATTTTTGGGAATTCTCCATTGGAGGCACCGGCAATAGCTTTGGAGGAAGTCTTCTGTCGTTGAGCAGCAACCTCACCTCTGATTTCTTTGTAGCTGATGGCGATCCGATCATTTTAGAAAAGGAAGGTGCAGGCACCATTGCTAGCCAAAAATCACTTGGCGGAAGCGTCAACTCCCCCTTTATTTCTGGCTCCAACCCAATGTCGGGATTGGGAAAATACTACGCACTAGCCAAAGCTGATGTAGTAACAGTATTTATCCACAAATTGATTACACCAGATAAAGATGATCAAAATGATGCGCTGTTTATTGCAGGAATTGATGCCTATCCAGAAAATGAAGTGACATTGTTGGATCGTTGGGGGGTAGTAGTAGCGAATTGGAAAAATTTCAAAAATGATGAAAGCAAAAACTTTAGAGAGCTTGCCATCGGCAATTATATATGCATTCTCAAATATAAAAAGGGAGCAGATGAAATAAATGTAAAGCCTCAAATGATTACGGTGTTGAAATAGTCTTGCATGATTAGACCTTTACTATTATTATTTCTGATCTCGGGTTTCGTTGCCAGCGGCCAGGACATACCTTTGTTCAGTCAAAAGCTTACGAATTCATTTATGTACAACCCGTCACTGGCGGGTAATACATTTGGATCTATAACAGCCTCCTACCGAAGTAATTATTCGGGCGTATCGAACGCTCCTAAAAACTATTTTATCAGTGCCCACACACCCTTTGCCAACCATCGGTTTGGATTTGGAGCGAACGTGTATCAAGAAGAAGTTGCTATTTTAAAAAACACCTACTACTCCGCGGCTTTTGCCTATCATCTGCCGTTCAATAAATTCAGCAGATTGTCAATGGGCGTGGGGGCAGAATTCAATCAACTAAGATTCGACTACAATCCCGCAACAGACCCGTATATCACTAACGATTTTACTTATCAGCGCTATGCAAATGGTGCCGGCAAAACTGATTTTTCATTCGGCCTGTCTTATCAAAATCGGTTTTTTAAAATGGGCGTTGCTGCCAATCGGCTGGCTACGGCTTGGCTTGAGCCAATCGATAAGAAACAATTATCAAACTACTATACGGGCTTCATTCAAGGCACCATACCCATTCGAGGTGGGGAAGATTTGTTAGAACCCTATTTTGCATTCCGCAAGTTTTCAGAAACCAACGACACCTACGATGTTGGTTTATACTATACTTACAACAACAAGATTACTGCTGGAGCTGCTACTCGTGCCGGAAGCGTAATGAATTTTACGTTGGCATATCGGCTTAGCAAATATTTGTTAGTCGGCTATTCCAATGAGATCATCACTAGCCCTGTTGGTGGATTCACTGGCACCTCCAACGAGTTTACGCTTCGTTATGATTTTAATGATCAGAATTACCAAAAAAGATTCAGTGCAGATTATAAGCAAGCACTCGCCTACCGCAGAAAGGCTTTAACTACTGCCTCTATCCGCAGAACACCTGGCGGCCATACACCAAAGCAATTAGCAAAAGCACAAAAACGTGTGGCAGCTTTCTCTCCCAGCTCACGCTACCAAAACACAAAAAAACTGTCAATGGGTAAAAAGGTTTCTTCTCGAAAAAACATCAAGAAAAGAAAGCCGAGCTACAACAAGGCCAGAAAGAGTAAAGCTAAAGCGCCTTACAAACGCAGGCGATAAACGTAAGAATAATCCCCTACTTCGGTTTGTAAATCAAAAGCTGATCGTCAAAAACAAATTCACTTTTATCAATTCTGGCTTCCATTGTCGGGGCTTTGGCACCCTCTGTAAAAGTTTGTCGTGAGGTAAATACCCTGGCTTCATCCCACCAACCGCCATCTAAAAAAAGTTGTAGCGTTTGCGCTCCTCCTTCAACGATTACTGATTGAATATCTCTTGCAAATAAATCATTGACTAAATCCTTGATAAAGTCCTTCTCACTGAGTTTCACAAAAACAAGATGACTTTTTTCTTCTTGCTTTAGCAGGTTATAGCAAACAGTATCTACTGACTGGTCAAAGAGATGCAATGTTTCGGGTAGACGTAAGAAGCGATCGATGACTATTCGTTTTGGGTTTCGTCCAGACCAGTCGCGCACGGTGAGCGATGGATTGTCGTGGGCAGCGGTGCTGGTTCCCACCAAGACGGCATCTTCTTCACTACGCCATTTATGCACAAGCTGCCTCGAGTATTGATTACTGATCCACCTGGAATCATAGTTGGATCGCGCCAAAAATCCATCAGCCGTCTGCGCCCATTTCAATATAATGTAAGGCCGTTGCTTTTTGATAAAGGTGAAAAAGCGCTGATTCAAATCTTCGCCCTGTTGTTCCAGCATTCCAGTCAGCACTTCAATTCCTGCCCTCCTCAACTTTTCTATCCCCTTCCCTGCTACCAAGGGATTCACATCTAAATTGGAAATCACAACTCTCTTAACCTGATGCTGAACAAGTAAATCTGCGCAAGGTGGCGTCTTTCCGAAATGGGAACAGGGTTCAAGGTTAACATATACGGTACTGCCTTTCAGAAGATTCTGATCGCTAACTGAACGGATGGCATTCACCTCGGCATGTGCCTCCCCATATTTTTGATGCCAACCCTCACCAATAATTCTACTATCCGCAACGATCACGCAGCCTACTCGGGGATTTGGGCTTACCGTGCCAATACCCAATTGAGCCAGCTCAAAGGCGCGTAACATAAATCGTTCGTCTGTTGTCACAGAATATAATTTACTTTGCAAAGGTAAGGATACAAGTAACATTGGAATGATCAATTCAAAAACACTCTTTCAACAGCTCACCCAGCAAATTCATCTTGCAGAAGATCCGGATGAAATCAAGAGTATACTTTATTTACTTTTTGAAAAAGAATTTGGATTGAGACGGACGGACATTCTGGCAGAAAAAGAGATTTCATTTATTGATCAGGAAAGGATGGGCACCTTAGTCCAACGAATTAACAGCGAAGAACCCATTCAGTACATTTTAGAAGAAGCGGAGTTTTATAGCAGGAAATTTTGCGTAAACTCCTCCGTATTAATACCTCGGCCTGAAACTGAATTGATCATCCAACTGGCCAAAGCTGAAAGAATGCGGCCTTCTTCGATTTTAGATATAGGAACAGGAAGTGGTTGCATCGCGATAACCCTCGCGTTAGAATTTCCCACGTGCCATGTTCATGCTTTAGATGTCAGCAACAAGGCACTTACGATTGCTCGAACCAATGCGGAAACGCTGAACGCTGTTGTCCATTTTTTTGAATCGGATATTCTCAAACAAACAATAGCGCTTGCTAATGTTGATCTCATCGTAAGTAACCCACCGTATGTGATGGAGAAAGAGAGGAAACAAATGAGCCGTAATGTTTTGGCCTACGAGCCTGAGCTCGCCTTGTTTGTGCCCGATAGTGAGCCACTTGTCTTCTACAAAGCCATTGCCCTGAAAGGGAAACAACTTCTTCGGCCAAAAGGAATCGTGTTGGTAGAGATCAACGAAAAGTTGGGCGAGGAAACGAATCACCTTTTTCAACAAGCTGGTTATACTACCAAAATAGTAACCGATATAAACGGGAAAGATCGAGTAATACGAGCTGAGTTATGTTAGTTCTTCGCCTACCCAGAAGGATTTCGCGCTCTCTAGTTTCACTTTCCCATCTTGCATTGAAACAAGATGTTGATCTAAGTTGATCGATGTCGTTTGAACGATGGGATAAATTGACAATCGATTTCCCTGCGGCAACCATTTTTCAAATCTTCCGGATTCAATATATACCCACCTCTTTTGATCGAAGAAAACCTCCACGTCCATGGAAGTAAACCGTTGAATTACTTCAAGATCCGCTAATCGTTCGACCAACACGTTAACGGCTTTGTAGTTCGAGGTTCTTAAAAAATCATACCCCACAGAAAGCGTATTCATTTCTTCCCTAAAAGTGATAAAGCGAATAGGAACCTGATCGGCCAAATTTACCGCCAATTCTTCTTGCTGCCCTTCCAAACAAAGCACCGCATCCATTTTGATTCCCCACCCTTGCACGGTGATTATCGCTTCAGCACTAACAATAACGGTAGGACTCCATTCTAGTAGTTCTTGAATTTTTTCGAATGAGATGGCTGTTGGATTGACTATCAACAGAGCCGGCTCCTGATCTTCCTTGACAAAATGGTGCGAGGACATAAATTGAAATTATGAGGAGTCAACTAAATTGAAAAGATCTATCGCTCAAAGAAACAGACCGTTCCGCCAACCCATGTTTTATCTTTGTTGTACTTCACACCGATCATGTCTCCACGGCTAAGTCGTGCCAGGTTGGTCACCAACTCGGGCCGTATTTTTCCCTCTTCCCAAACATAGAGAAGCCGAACTTCTGCCTTTACCAATCCGTCAACCGCTTGCACAATCGGCTCATAGTGCACCTTTCGTTGCAACATAAAATTATGACGCTGGTCTGCCGGAATGGCTTCGATATCTTCCGCTTTAACGTGAAAAATGACTCCACTTCCTGAAAAGGAAAATAAAGGTTTCAATACATAATTCTCTAAGTCAGCTGGAATAGCAGATACCTGATGAAGGAATTGAGAATCTGGCACTGCAGCACCCTTTAAAAAAGGCATGGTGTATTTGCTGATTTTGAAGAACCAATTCGGATGGCCGGCCCATTCAACATCTACATCTTCTGTCAAATGGAATTGCGTTTGCAAATCCTTTTTCTGTAACAGCTCGTCAAAAATCACCCGGTTATAAATTCGATGAATGGGAATTTCTTTACCCTCTTGCTTGTAGTACAATTTTTTATTGCGAATGATTACATCTCCAATATGCACCAATGGTGTTCCCAAATGTGCCTTTGTAATCAAAAAATCAATCGTTGTATTTTGTTTCAACGGATCGATTTCAAGCAGTACTACATTTTCCGGATCGTGATCGTTTAAGATGTTTCTCTTGAGCAAATCCCAATACTGGCTTGAGGTTCGACCGAAATGAAAATTCCAATTGTCGTCAATTTGATAGTGCTCGCGAAATTTATTTCCGAGGAAATCCTGATAGCCGAATAACGAAGGAAACCCCTGCATCTCAATAAGTTTCGGAACGAGCTCGTTAGTTTCTGTAGAGCAAATCGCAAAGTCTAACGCCAGGAATAAAGTGTGATTTGTTTCGCGAGGCACGGCCAAAGCCACTGGCAAAGCTGCCGACATGCGATCTCGAAATCCCGGTTGAACAATAAAATCGATGATCTCATTTGCACCGGATATCAGTTTGTCTTTAAACTCTTGGCCGACAAAAATGGGGGTTTCAGCAACACGAAAGGGAATTGCATGGCTATAGCTGGCATTCAGATCGTCAAGGAAATCACGGTATTTTTTTTCTGAAAATTGCTTGTTGAAATGGTCCCGGGCTAACGCAATCATACGCCCACAGATTTTAGTGTTGGCTGTAGAGCCATCATGAGAAAGCGAGGTAGCACCGCGTGATTCGTTTGCATGATCTTATCGGGATC
Source organism: Cytophagales bacterium (assembly GCA_020402945.1). GTDB lineage: Bacteria > Bacteroidota > Bacteroidia > Cytophagales > Cyclobacteriaceae > ELB16-189. The sequence goes on from JADBYQ010000029.1 coordinate 39,560, forward strand.
ATTCAGATGATCCAACATTTCCCAATATTTCTTCTCCCCATGTTTTTCTATCACCAGGTGTTTCTTGTCTTCGCGCAACAAATACATGCGCATACCCACTGCGTCTGCTTCGGGATGAAACTGTGTGCCGAAAAAAGCCTCATCAAATCGGATGGCCATCACAGCTCGCTCCAGTTCCACTGTCGGGCGATACTTCTCGATACATAAAATAGCACCCCCGCGGGCTTTGATCTTCTCATCATTCGGCTCTGTAATTTGATAGTCACGCGAGTCGACTGCCCAAAACGGATCGCCCAATGAACGTAGCAATGGATCATGTATTCCCTCAAAGGTTTTATGCATCGGCATCACACCAAAAGAAGTAGATTTTCGTCTACTCACCAATCCATATCCATAGTACCTACAGTAAACCTGAAAGGAGTGGCAAATAAGAAGCACATGTTTTTTCCTGTCTGGATTGCGAAGATTGTGAGCTTGTATTTCATCCATCAAACTGAAATACTTGCTTTCCCAGTAAGAGCCTTCACTATCGATAGGACTGCCGGGTCCACCACTGGATATAAAGGCATCGTAACTAATATCTGGCACAGCACCCGTTAGTCGTGTTTCAAAAATGTCATACTTTAGGGGAAGATGAAAATCCGCGCTCAATTCATCAATGAGCTGACGAATGCTGCGCATCCCTTCGTTGGCAGCGCCATCATAGAGGTCTAAAATGGCAACTCTTAAAACAGCGGAGTGTTCCAAAGTCTGATCTTTAATGATCATTCAAATTTACAATAAAGTTAAGCCAGTTGGAAGATAAAAAGAGCGGATTTTGAAACTGTTTGTTGATCAATAATTATACTCCTTCAAGCGTTTGGTGCGTGATGTAATCCACCACGTTGACTAAACTACCTGTTTCAGAGAAAATTTTCAATTGACGATCAGCTCCAGTGCCTTCTTTCAAGATGGTGTGAACATATTCAATCGCTTTTCGGCTACCCAAATCATCGACAACATCATCCACAAAGTCAAGTAACTCAACGATCAAAGCACGTGTATCTTTTCCTTGCTGCACACCAAAGTCAATCATTTTTCCGTCTAGTCCATAGCGTGAGGCCCGCCACTTGTTCTCATTAATAAGTGCTCTGCTATAAAGAATAAAACTCATGTTTTGTGTGCGTAACCGATAGAGCTTTACTACCAGCGCCTGAAAAATAGCAGTGATAGCAATCGTTTCCTCGACCAACATGGGTACATCACAAATGCGGAACTCGATTGTATCAAAAAAGGGATGAACACGCACATCCCACCAAATTTTCTTGGCATTGTCAATGCAATTGGTGCGAATTAACAGATTGACATAATTTTTAAATGCATCCCAACTCTCAAATTGATCAGGGATACCCGTGCGCGGAAACTTGTCGAAAACTTTTGTGCGAAAAGATTTAAATCCAGTATTTCTGCCTTCCCAAAAAGGGGAGTTGGCAGAAAGCGCATACACGTGTGGAAGAAAATATCGGACGGTATTCATGATATGGATAGCCATATCCTTATCCTTGATACCCACATGCACGTGCAATCCAAAGATCAGATTCGATCGAGCCGCTTCTTGCATTTCGTTTACGATGGCATCATATCGCGGATTGGGCGTAATCAATTGCGTGTTCCAATCAGAAAAAGGATGGGTACCTGAAGCACCTATTTGCAGATCGAGGCGAGCAGCCACTTCGGCTACGTGCCTGCGCAGGTTTCTGATCTCAGCGCCAGCTTCATCCACATTTTTACAAATGTTGGTCCCAACTTCTACCACGGCTTGGTGCATCTCCGCCTTTACCTGATCGCCATAGGCTTTAGAAGCAAACTCTACTATTTTTTGGTCGTGTGATTTTAACTCCCTGGTGACAGGATCAATCACCATGTACTCCTCCTCTACGCCTAGTGTAAATTTTTCCATGATCTTGTGTCCTCGCTCCTGTCTACTAGCAGGAACCGTTCGTTTAGATTCTTACTTTTTTGATTTTGCTTTTGTCTCCGGCTTTTTTGCATCGGCTACAGCCTCCTTCGTTTTCTCAGCAGCCTTTGGCGTAGCGGCCGTTGCACTCGCCCTGACCGCATCTGACACGAACGTGCCCCAAGTCAAGTTATCCTTGCCAGGCTTCTGTGCTTGCGCCCGCTCTATGGCCATTTTAGCAGCGTGTTCAACCACCCACTCAAAATTTTCCTGCCCAACAGATGTAACCTCCGCATCAGGTGCTGGATTACAAAAATCGATCGCATAGGGAATGCCATTACGCACTGCCATTTCTACAGTATTGAAGTCGTAGCCTAAAGCATTACACAAGAGCAAAACATAATCATGGACTTGCTTCAATAACTTTGCGGAAGCCGGCCCGTTATTACTTTGGTATCTTAAATGGTGTGGATCGCGTGGCTCGTACTGCATAATGCGAACGTCTTTGCGCCCTAGGCAATAGCAACGGAAATAATCTTCAAAAATAATTTCTTCCTGCAACATCATCACCAATTGTGAAGTCTCACTGTAGGATTTAAAGAACTCATCCATGTTGTTGAGCTTATATACACTCTTCCATCCTCCGCCCGCATGCGGTTTCATGTAGGCAGGAAAACCAATGTGTTGAAATATCTTTTCCCAGCCCAACGGAAACTTCAGGTTGGCAAACGATGCATCACTGGTGTCTGTGGGACGCTCGTGAGAAGGTAGAAGCACTGTTTTAGGAACAGGAACACCCAGTTTTACCGCCAATGCATTATTAAAAAATTTTTCATCTGCACTCCACCAAAATGGGTTATTGAGAACGGCTGTTCCACTGATAGCGGCATTTTTTAAATAGGCACGATAAAATGGCACGTCCTGCGATATCCGATCGATGATCACGGCATAATCATCACCCACCCCCTGCTGCACCATATCAATAACGACAGGTTCCGCCTTAATGTCCTTTAATCCTGCTTTATTAATACGCTCAACAAATGCTTCGGGAAATGAGCGCTCCATCCCGTGTAAAATTCCTATTTTTTTCATAGCGGTAAGTTTAGGTAAACGGAAAAAATCATTAGTTGAATGTAAGATTAGCTTTATGGATCGAAATAGTAAACTTAATTCTCACCTTTTTTTATTTGCCAAAACCGCATCATTTCACGCTTGATCACTTAATCAACGACAAATAATGGGGAAACATCTCTCGCCATACAGGCCAATCATGATTGGCACCGTGCCGAACATCGAGCCAATGGTGCATCCCTTTATTGCGTAAAATGCCTGCCATTTTCTCGTTGGCATCCCAACACATATCGTTAGTGCCCGTTCCCAGAACCGTAAACTGGTCCCACAAGAATCCATCATTAGCGTCAGGCAGGAAGTCCGGGGGGTTGTTAAAAAAAACATTATCGTCATAATGACCATCTAATTGATCTTTGATATCAAAGGCAGCACCCATGTTAAAAACATACTTGACAACTTCCGGATGCTTATAGGCAAAATTAGTTGCGTGGTAACCTCCAAAACTACAACCTGCTGTAGCTACCCTACCAACCCCTGTTTCGTTCTGAGCGAGTGGTATTAACTCATGAAGCAACATCTGATCATACCAAATGTGATTCTTTACCCTGTCGGCCGGGTGGATACCTTTGTTATACCAGCTTAACTCATCGATCCCATCTACACAGTAAATTTTTACCAGACCCTCATCCAGAAACCAGTTAACGCTCTCGATCAATTTGAAATCTTTATTCTCATAATACTTACCCATCGAAGTAGGAAATAGAATGACAGGATAGCCCCTATGACCAAATGCCAAAACATTAATGTGTTGGCTCAAACGAGGAGAATACCAGCGATGTAGATGTTCGTGAGGCATAAGGCAGGGATTGAGTTGAGATTTACTACTTTTGATTTTTATAAATTTGGTAAAAAATTAATCTAAAGACAAACCGTGTCAGAACTGTCCACAATAAACAGCCAAAACATTGCCTATCGAGAAGAAAAAATAAAGGGTATTCACTCGAATTTGCTGAATAGAAATGTGGACGTCAACATATTGACTCCTGTGGCACTAAATCTGCCAATCTATCCATTATTGTTACTTAACGATGGGCAAGATATGGACGGGCTGCGGGTGAAAAAAGCGGTAGAGGAGCTGGTTCAGAAACAACAAATACCACCGATTATCATTGCCGGTGTGGTAGCTGGTGATCGGCTTCAAGAGTACGGAGTGGCTTCCAGAAAAGACTACCTAAAACGAGGTAGTCGCGCAAAGGCCTATTCGACCTATATCGCTGGTGAGTTATTGCCTTTCCTAAAACATCAGTACCCTGTCTCCACAGACCCAGCACATCGAGTCATAGCTGGGTGCTCCATGGGTGGGCTTAGCGCCATGGATATCGCCTGGAATCACCCGGATCTTTTTGAAAAAGTGGGCGCGTTTAGTGGATCATTTTGGTGGCGAAAACGCAATAGCCACAGCATGTTCTATTCCGATCACCGCGATCGACTTATGCATCAGGAAATCCGGCATGGTAAAAAGAAAGAAAATTTGAAATTCTGGCTTCAAACAGGTGCACTGGATGAAATGGGTGATCGCAACAAGAATGGAATAATTGATTCTATTGATGACACACTAGACTTGATTGCCGAACTAACAAAAAAAGGCTATCGCCCTTTTCATGATATTCAATATTATGAAATGAAAGATGGCAAGCACAACCTAGAAACGTGGGCTGAAGCGATGCCGGTGTTTCTGCAATGGGCTTTTGGAAAATAATTTTGTAATTTCGAATCATGCTTATTGAAATTCCATCTCCGCCACGCACCATTATAGAAGTATTTAAAATGCTTCCTGAGGGGACGTTGGCCGAGTTAATCAATGGACACATTTATATGTCACCAGCACCATCCAATAAACACCAGCGAGTTTTAAAAAAGTTTTTAAAGTTGATGGACGATTTCATAATCAAAAATGACCTGGGAGAATTATTTGTTTCCCCAATTGATATATTTTTTGATAGTCACTCAAATGCCGTTCAGCCGGACCTTGCTTTCATTTCGAAAGAAAACCCAAATCAGCCGATGGACTTTGAACCCTTTCACGGAAGCCCAGATATTTTGGTAGAGTTCCTTTCTCCTAGCAACGAAAAACATGATCGTTTCGTAAAAAAAGATCTTTACGAAAAATTTGGCGTGAAGGAATATTGGATCATTGATCCGGATACCAAAGAAAGTTTCGTATTTCAATTGGTAGAAAACAAGTACATTTTATCAAAGCGAGATAATGGCCAACTTTTCTCCCCTCTCTTTAATCACTCGTTTACCATCTAAGTTTTGTCGTCAATTAACAACGTTATTTTCGATCTGGGCGGAGTGCTCATCGATTGGAACCCACGCTATCTCTATCGCAAGATTTTCAACACAGAAGAAGAGATCACCTGGTTTTTGGAAAATGTGTGCACGCCTGAGTGGAACGACAAACAAGATGGCGGCCGTTCTTTTGAAGAAGCTACGAATGAACTGATTGCCAAATTTCCAGATCATGAATCAGCCATTCGCGCCTGGTATGGGCGCTGGCAAGAAACCATTGGAGGCCGTATTCACGAAACAGTAGAACTACTCGCTGAGATCAAGGAATCTAAAAAATACAAACTCTACGCTCTCACTAATTGGTCTGCCGAAACGTTCCCATGGGCATTAGCCAACTTCGACTTTCTTCATTGGTTCGATGGCATTGTTGTTTCGGGTGTTGAAAAAACCAGAAAGCCGTTTCCCGAATTTTATCAAATACTTTTTGATCGATATCAAATCAATCCGGCACAAGCGATTTTCATTGACGACAATATCAAAAACGTAGAGGGCGCTCTAAAAGTAGGATTGCCCACGATTCATTTTCAATCGGCAGACCAAACAAAAAGGGAGCTAGTAAAAGCAAAAGTGATTTAACTGTTTTCACTTCAATTACGAGTTGTTCACAGAGAGGAGAAAGAGATTTAACTAACAAAAAAGCCCCGCAATCAGCGAGGCTTTTTTAATAACTCAACTTAAGACTATAAATGAATCACTTCCCCATACGCAGCCGCGGCCGCTTCCATAATCGCTTCGCTCATAGTAGGGTGTGGATGCACGGTTTTGATTACATCATGGCCAGTCGTCTCCAACTTACGAGCTGATACCACTTCTGCAATCATCTCAGTTACATTCGCGCCAATCATATGCGCGCCTAACCACTCACCATACTTTGCATCGAAGATCACCTTTACAAAACCATCACTGGCCCCAGCTGCTTTTGCTTTACCGGAAGCTGTAAACGGAAACTTACCCACTTTAATTTGGTAGCCTGCTTTCTTCGCAGCCTCTTCAGTATAACCCACGGATGCAATCTCGGGAGAACAATAAGTACAGCCCGGTATATTATTATAATTAAGTGGTTCAGGTTTTTTGCCTGCAATATTCTCCACGCAAATAATTCCCTCCGCTGAAGCAACGTGTGCCAATGCAGGGCCGTTGGTAATATCACCGATCGCATAAACGCCCGCTACATTTGTTTTATAAAAGGCATCTACTATTACTTTTCCTTTTTCGTTCTTCACCCCTACTTCTTCTAAGCCAAGATTTTCTAAATTGGTAGAAACACCTACCGCAGAGAGCACTACATCGGCTTCTATTTTAATTTCCCCGGTCGGAGTTTTTACTGTCGCTACACAACCCTTGCCACTCGTATCTACTTTCGTTACTTCAGAGCTAGTATAAATAGTAATTCCCGATTTCTTGAACGATTTTTCCAATTGCTTAGAAACCTCTTCATCTTCTACTGGTACAATGCGAGGCAAAAATTCTACGATGGTAACTTCTACGCCAATGGTATTGTAGAAATAAGCGAACTCCACCCCTATAGCACCTGATCCTACAACCAGCATTTTCTGTGGCTTGAAGGGAAGCACCATCGCATCGCGGTAGCCAATGATTTTTTTGTTGTCTATTTTAAGTGCAGGTAATTCACGTGAGCGCGCACCAGTAGCTAATATAATATGCTTGGCATCGTAGTCCGTTTTCTTGCCAGCGGCATCGGTCACTTCTACCTTGCCACCTTTCTTTAACTTTCCATGCCCTTCAATCTGATCGATCTTGTTTTTCTTGAATAGAAATTGTACACCCTTGCTCATGCCAGCAGCCACATCGCGACTACGTTTTACCATTGCCGCCATATCTGGCGAGGCTTCTTTCACATCAATTCCATAGTCTTTCGCGTGTCTTATGTATTCAAATACATTTGCGCTCTTTAGAAGCGCTTTTGTGGGAATGCACCCCCAATTCAGGCAAATTCCGCCCAATTCAGCCTTTTCAACAACACCCACTTTCATGCCTAACTGAGAAGCACGGATAGCTGCCACATAGCCTCCCGGGCCAGAGCCAATAACAATTACATCATAACTCGCCATAGAATTTGCTTTTTTAGAACGGCCAAAATTAAACCAAAATCTGATGTGGAAAAAAGATTAGTTTTGGGATCAAATTGTTGATTTCTCACACAAATTCAGTCTATGAAACTACTGCAAAATAGAACTGCGCTCATCACAGGCGCCTCCAAAGGAATAGGCAAAGCCATCGCGATCAAATTTGCCGAGCAAGGTGCCAACGTTGCCTTTACCTATTTATCAAGTGTAGAACAAGGCCAAGCGTTGGAGGCAGAACTGGCTGCCAAAGGTGTGAAGGCAAAAGGCTATCGCTCCGATGCTTCAGATTTCGCACAAGCTGATAAACTAATCAATAATGTGGTGACTGAATTTGGCTCTCTGGATATTCTAGTGAACAATGCCGGCATCACGATGGACAATTTGCTGCTTCGAATGACAGAAGAGGCGTGGGACAAAATCATCAACGTAAATTTGAAATCGTGCTTCAATACCGTAAAAGCTGCCTGCAAACCCATGATGAAACAAAAAGGAGGCTCCATTATTAACATGACCTCCGTTGTAGGGCTGAAAGGAAATGCTGGTCAAGCAAATTATGCGGCATCCAAAGCAGGTATTATTGGATTCACAAAATCAATCGCGTTAGAGTTAGGTTCACGCGGCATCCGATCTAACGCCATTGCTCCTGGTTTTATCGAAACCGAAATGACAGGCAAGCTGGATGAAAAAACAGTGCAAAGCTGGCGCGATGCGATTCCATTAAAGAGAGGTGGTAAACCCGAAGACGTGGCCGATGCATGTGTGTTTTTAGCATCGGATATGTCGACTTACATTTCGGGGCAGGTTATACAGGTAGATGGAGGAATGCTGACATAAAAAGCATTTTGTCTATCTACTTTTTCAATCTAAATGTATTACCAAACACTTGTGAGTAAAACTTTCTTAACAAATTTTTAAGTAAGCATTTGGAAACTCTACTAAACTAGTATACGTTTGTGTCATCATAATCGGTGAAGCCAAAAGCCAACCGATTTATATAGAAGCGTGGAGAGAACAGGCTCTTTGAAACGCTAGCAACCCCGAAAAAGGTGCTAATTCCTGCCTCAAAGAAGGTCTTTGAGGAAATATAAACCGGTATGAAAATGAAAAGATTTATCATTCAGTCAATCACCCAAGGGAAACACCTCCTCCTAAATTTCTTTTATTCCATTCAATATCAACAGTGCAGCATGTGTTGTTGCTCTGTACGTTGTTGGTAATGATCGGTTGATCGTCCAACAACACACTAGCGCACGGCCTACCGAGTGACGGGTATGGTTATGGCTAAGTTTTCTTCTACGTTAATTCTTCTTTGAACTAAATCTAAATTCAATAATCTTAAATCTTAAAAGTATGTCAAACTTACGATTCGAAACATTACAACTTCACGCTGGTCAAGAAGCAGATCCCACCACTGGTTCTCGGGCTGTGCCTATTTATCAAACTACCTCCTTCGTTTTCAAGAACTCCGAACACGGTGCCAATCTTTTTGCGCTGAAAGAATTCGGTAACATCTACACACGCATCATGAATCCAACTACGGATGTTTTTGAAAAGCGGGTGGCAGCATTGGAAGGAGGAGTAGCAGCATTGGCGGTTGGCTCTGGCCAGGCGGCTCAATTCATTGCATTAAATAACATTTTACAAGCAGGCGATAACTTTGTCTCCACTTCGTTTTTATATGGCGGCACCTACAATCAATTTAAAGTTGCATTCAAACGGCTAGGTATTGATGCACGTTTTGCCGAAGGCGATAATGTAGAATCCTTCGAAAAACTAATCGACAAAAAAACGAAAGCGATCTACCTGGAAACAATCGGAAATCCCGGTTTCAATATTCCGGATTTTGAAGCGATTGCCGCATTGGCGAAAAAGCACGACTTGCCGGTGATTGTAGATAACACCTTTGGAGCTGCCGGATATTTGTTCCGCCCTCTTGAGCATGGAGCCAATGTGGTGGTGGAATCAGCCACCAAATGGATTGGCGGTCATGGCACTTCAATTGGAGGAGTCATTGTTGATGGCGGAAACTACAACTGGGGAAATGGCAAGTTCCCTGCTTTTACAGAGCCAAGCGAGGGATATCATGGGTTGAAATTCTGGGACGTATTTGGCGAGGGCAATCCACTTGGTCTGCCGAATATCGCTTTTATAATTCGTGCGCGCGTGGAAGGACTCCGTGATTTTGGTCCCGCAATCAGTCCGTTCAATTCATTTTTACTGATTCAAGGATTGGAAACGCTTTCACTTCGTGTGCAACGTTCTGTTGACAATGCATTGGCTATAGCTCAATGGTTAGAGCAGCAACCAAGTGTGGAGACGGTCAATTATCCAGGTTTGCAATCAAGCACCTACCACAAACTGGCCAAGAAATATCTAAAGAACGGTTTTGGTGCAGTGTTATCTTTCACCGTAAAAGGAACAAAAGACCACACGGCAAAAGTTGTTGATAGTTTGAAACTAGTCAGTCACTTAGCGAACGTAGGAGATGGAAAGACATTGATCATCCAACCTTCAGCGACCACCCATCAGCAATTGTCAGACGAAGAACAAATTGCGTCAGGTGTTTTACCTACTTTGCTTCGCCTGTCTGTCGGCTTTGAACATATTGATGACATCAAGGCAGACTTACAACAAGCATTTGAAAAGGTGTTTGCTAAAGAGTTAGTTGCTTAATTGGCTTCCTGCTGCATGTTTCAGGCTACAAGTAGTTTGAAGCATGTGGCCTGTAGCTTGTAATCAAAAAAAGAATGATAAAATCAGAATCCATCTTTCATTTTGAAGAAGAGTTTGAGTTAGAGTCGGGGGCAAAGCTCCCCGGCTTTCAACTTAAATACACTACGTTAGGGCAGTTGAACAAAGACAGAAGCAACGTGGTTTGGATTTGTCATGCCCTCACGGGCAGCTCTGACTTTACGGATTGGTGGAAAGATTTTTTCGTAGAAGGAAGCCCCTTTGACCCGCGCGATTATTTTATCATCTGTGCGAATACACTGGGTGGATGTTATGGCTCAACCGGGCCGCTGTCAATTAATCCTGCCACAGGCAAAAGCTATTTTCATGATTTTCCTCTGACTACCAATAGGGACATCATACAAGCGTTTGATCTGCTTCGACAAGATTTGGGAATTAACAAAGTCCACACTCTAATAGGTGGGTCGCTGGGAGGCCAGCAAACGCTGGAGTGGGCGATCGCGCAACCTTCGGTGTTTGATCACCTAATCGCTATTGCCTGCAATGCGCAACATTCGCCATGGGGAATTGCCTTCAATGAAGCCCAGCGGATGGCCATTGAAGCAGATGTCACCTGGAAAGAGAACGATGCAAGAGCAGGAATTGAAGGGATGAAGGCAGCTAGAGCGATGGGAATGATTTCTTACAGAACGTATGACACCTATCTATCAACTCAATCCGAGAAAGGGATTGAAAAAATAGACAACTACAGAGCGGCTTCGTATCAAAAATACCAAGGCCAAAAACTAGCAAGTCGTTTTAACGCATTTACTTATTGGACACTTTCAAAAGCAATGGACAGTCACCATGTAGGTAGAGGAAGGGGTAGCGTGTCAAATGCATTGAAACAAATAAAAGCTAAAACATTGGTAGTAGGAATAGAGAATGATTTGTTATACCCAGTTCAAGAGCAAAAGTCTCTGGCAGACGCCATCCCCGGTGCTGTGTTTGAAGGACTCACTTCGCTCTATGGGCATGATGGATTCTTGGTAGAGTTTGATCAGTTTAAGAATATCGTAAGGAGATTCTTGCGTGCAGAAACAAAAAACAATGAACGAGTGTTGCAAGAAACACCGTACGACTTCAAATCATTAGAAGACTATAATCAGTAAAAAATGAAGAAAAAATTAAAAATCGGTTTGTTTGGTTTTGGTGTAGTAGGGCAAGGCCTTTATCATGTACTCAACGAAACACATGGTGTAAAAGCAGAGATCAAAAAGATATGCGTTAAAAACAAAGACAAGCAGCGCAATCTGGATAGCGCCATTTTTACGTACGAAAAGAATGACATTCTCTTCGATCCTGACATTGACATTGTTGTCGAACTTATCGATGATGCCTCCGCAGCTTTTGAAATCGTAAAGGCAGCCTTGCGCAACGGTAAACATGTGGTTACCGCGAACAAGAGAATGTTGGCCGAAAATCTTCAGGAGATTTACTCTCTCCAGAAAAGATATGACCGTTCTGTTCTTTACGAGGGGTCGGTTTGCGGAAGCATACCTATTTTAAGAAATCTGGAGGAATATTATGACAATGATTTGATCACTAGTATTGAAGGAATTTTTAATGGCTCTACCAATTACATTTTAACGAAGGTCTTTGAAGAAAGAAAAAGTTATACAGAGGCGTTAAAAGCTGCACAAGATCTTGGCTTTGCCGAAAGCGATCCCTCGCTAGATGTGAAAGGATATGATGCCAAATTCAAGTTGACGATCGCCATCGCTCATACGTTTGGCGTATTTGTCAAACCAGAGAAAATCATCAACGTGGGTATTGATAAAATCTCTGCGGTGGATCTAAAGTACGCAAGGGAAAATAATCTAACCATCAAGTTGGTGGCACGTGCCTACAAGCTGGGGGGCAAAATTGTTGGCTTTGTTGCTCCTCAATTCATTCCTTCCGACCACATGCTCGCTTCAGTTCGCAACGAGTACAATGCGGTCTTAGTGGAGGGTGCTTTTGCCGAGAAGCAGGTTTTTATTGGAAAAGGGGCTGGAGGTTACCCTACAGGTTCGGCTGTACTTTCTGACATTTCAGCCTTAACTTTTGATTATCGCTACGAATACAAAAAGTTCACACAAGGCGAGGGATTCTCCTTCTCTAACAGCGCCAAAGTAGATGTTGTCATTAGTTTTAACGAAAAGTCAGCCATCTCACCCTCAGATTTCGAGACTTTCAAAGGCGGCTACCAAGGAACCGGGCACCAGTATATGACCGGCTCAATCTCTCTTGAAAAACTACAATCACTATCGAAACGGGAGGATGTAAGTGTCATTCTGGCGCCCCAGTTGAACTTAGACGCTACTGAACAAAACGCGGCTAAAGAGGTTTTGGCCGTTTGATGAGTAGGTCAAAGCATCGATAAATTCAAGAAGTTAAACAAATCGTTTACGGAGGCAGCCAAGTGGTTGCCTTTTTGCTTTTTGAAGCGATTTTTAAAGTGGGGAATTGATAGTTTTTACACCCGATTCCTATATTTGTAGTCTTTAATTCCAATCTATGTTAGCGATTACTTCCATTGTTGCATTTACGGCCATTATTCTTCTACTGGTAGCCCTTTTAATATTTGCTCAAAAGCATTTAGTGCAGTCGGGACCAGTCAAAATCTTGATTAACGGAGAGAAAACGATAACCGTTTCGGCAGGCAGCTCACTTTTGACTACGCTGGCGAACGAAAAGATATTCTTGCCTTCTGCATGTGGTGGTGGTGGTACTTGCGCCATGTGCAAATGTGTGGTGGAAACCGGTGGTGGCGATGTATTGCCAACCGAAGTAGGCCATCTGACACGCGCTGAGCAGAAAGATCATGTACGGTTGGGCTGCCAGGTTAAGGTGAAGCAAGACCTAAATATTCGCATTCCGGATGAAATTTTTGGAATCAAGAAGTGGGAGTGCGAAGTGGTATCAAATTATAACGTTTCCACCTTTATTAAAGAATTCGTGGTAAAACTTCCTCCCGGGGAAACATTGAAATTTGAAGCAGGCGGTTATATCCAAATTGATGTTCCTTCAATTAAGGTAGATTTCAAAACAATGGATATCAAGCCCCATCCGGAATTAGGTCACAGCAATCCTGATGTATTTAAAGGCGATTGGGATAAGTTTAAGTTGTGGGATCTGAAAATGAAAAACGAAGAGCCCATTTTCCGTGCTTATTCGATGGCCAACCATCCTGCAGAAGGCAATATTGTAATGTTAAATATCCGCATCGCTACTCCACCTTGGGATAGGGCGAACAACAAGTGGATGGATGTAAATCCGGGCATTTGTTCCTCTTATGTGTTCTCTCGCAAGCCTGGCGATAAAGTTACCATCTCTGGCCCTTACGGAGAGTTCCATATCAATAAGACGCAGAGGGAAATGGTGTACATCGGTGGCGGTGCTGGTATGGCGCCACTACGGGCTCAGATTTTCCACCTCTTTCATACAGAGAAAACGAACCGCAAAGTTTCCTATTGGTATGGTGGCCGATCAAAGAAAGAATTGTTCTATACCGAGCACTTCCGTGAGATTGAAAAGAAGTTCCCTAATTTCCGTTTTCATATAGCGCTTTCTGAGCCCCTTCCCGAAGACAACTGGAAAGTAAGCAAGAGCTTGGAAGATCGTGAGAGCGATGGTTATACTGGTTTCATTCACAAATCATTGTTCGATAATTATTTGGCCAATCACCCAGCGCCAGAAGATGTCGAATATTATTTGTGTGGCCCTCCGCTCATGAACGCAGCTGTTCTTAAAATGCTGGACGATATGGGAATCCCAAAAGAGAACGTGAGATTTGACGATTTTGGAGGGTAAGAGTTACCGCCTGATCATAAAAACAAGAAGGCCTCTGCAAAGAGGTTTTTTTGTGTCCACCGCGATCTACAAACGTGTAAAATACAGAGCTTTTTATGTATCGGGTTTTACCTATTTTTACACTATGAATTTGAGTGAAATCAAGCAAGTGATATTTCCTGTCTTGAAGAAACACAAGGTAACCAAGGCTGGAATTTTCGGATCTTATGCCAAGAACAATTTTACTGAAGACAGTGATATTGATATTTTAGTCGAACATACATACCCAATGAGTCTCCTTGATTTTATTGGAATCAAATTGGAGCTAGAGGATATGTTAAAAAAGTCTGTCGACTTAGTTGAGTACAAGGCAATAAAACCAGTTATTAAAGAAAACATTTTAAATAGCGAAGTGCGGATTTATGGCTGAGTCACGGTCTATATTGTTATACCTTACGGACATCATAGAATCAATTGATTTAATTGATCTCTACACAAAAGAGCTAGATCCCCATTTGTTTCTGAGCAGTCAGGAAAAACAAGATGCTATCATTCGAAGAATAGAGATTATAGGTGAAGCTGTTGGGAAAATCCCAGATTCTGTTAGAACGCGTTATCCTGAGTTTCTTGGATGAAAATTAAAGGGATCAGAAATATTGCCATCCATCATTATTTTGGTGTGTCGCCTGAACTGATTTGGCAAGTCGCCACAGTAGATATAAAAGAGCTTAGACCATGGGTCGAAAAGGCAATTCAAGAGATTAATAATTGACTATGGACTTAACCATTCTCTTCTCCCCCGTTCCCGAAGCCATTTACAACGAGAACTACCCAAACAACTCGTTTTACAAAAACATAAAAGCCTATACGGAAAAGATGCCCGACTTTAAGGGCATGCAACTGGCGATCTTTGGCGTGAAGGAAGAGCGAGGTACAGCGAGCAATATGGGTGCAGCAAAGGGCCCAGATGAAATAAGGAAGAAACTATACCAGCTAAAAAAAGGCACAGGCAATTATCGTATCGTTGATCTGGGAAACCTAAACACTGGAATAGATTTAGACGAAACCTATACTCGGATCAGCGAAGTATGTAGAATACTTTTGGAAAATAATGTGCTTCCTGTTATTCTGGGAGGCACACATGATCTGGACTACGGCCAGTATAAGGGGTACGAGGATATGCAAAAACTCGTCAGCCTGGTGAACATCGATGCATTCTTAGACGTAGAAGACGGCAAAGAAATAACACCTTCACGCCAACACATTCATAAAATACTTTTGCACGAACCCAACTACTTGTTGAGCTATACACACCTGGCTCATCAAACCTATTTGGTTGACCCCATGTCTACGGCCATTTTAGAGAAATTATACTTTGAAGCCTTTCGCATTGGGCAAATGCGCACCAACCTCACCGAAATGGAGCCAGCCATCCGCAATGCTGATCTTCTTTCTTTCGATATCACCGCAATTAAATCTTCTGATGCTCCGGGCAATGGCAACGCCCAACCATTCGGGCTGACAGGAGAAGAAGCATGCCAACTCTGTTGGTATGCAGGTATGAATGAAAAGTTAAGCTCTGCAGGTTTTTATGAATATAATCCGGATGCAGATGATGCCCAGAAAAAAACAGCCTCGGTAGTTGCTACCATGATCTGGTATTTTATTGAAGGTTTTTATCACCGCAAAGGCGAACATAGTTTTAAGAGTAATGATTTTTTGAGGTATGTGGTCTCCATGCAGACAGATCCTGAAACCATTACGTTTTATAAAAGCAAGGTAACTGAAAAGTGGTGGATCGAAATTTCACAACATAAACCGGGTGCCCGTTACTTACGCAGCACCATGGTGCCATGCAGCTACAACGATTATCAAACCGCTACAAAAGGTGAATTGCCAGAAAGGTATATCGGTGCGCTGGCCAAAATAATCTGATCTACATGAGTTATAGGAAAGTTACATGCAATCGCCCTTTGCACATTTGCTATTCTTCAAAGTTGCACTGACAAGTGGTAAAAACAGTGTTTGTGGGGACTCGAACCACCAACATCACAGACGGCAACATCACCGATGCAAAGATCAGCAGCAGCGGTATAACCACAGCAGGGAAAGTTTCGGGCTCGACCATCACTTCGGGTACCATCAATAGTGCTGTTTTAAAGTTTTATAATGCCGATAACCAACTCCTAAAAAAAAGGATACTCGAACAATTAACAAAGCGATTACTTTCGAAAACTTCTTTCAACTTGAACGGCTTTTAACCCCAGTTTTTCTACAAGAGAAGGGATAAATCGTCCGATTCTCCAGGTCAATCGCGCTTGCCCCGGTATCACGATTACTCCTTTGTTTTGCTGTATCCCATCTAAGGCCTCCTCTGCAAATTTATCAACCGGATAAGGTGGCCCACCTAGTGACGTAAGAAATCTCCTCATATCTGGTACCCATGGAACGGAGGGCAAATCTCTGGGATTGTCAGAATCCAGCAGCGGTGTTTCTATGGCAGCCGGACAAAGGACATTTACTTTTACACCATAATTTGCGGCTTCTAATCTCAAGCTAGTAGAAAAGCCTACCACAGCATGTTTGGTCATGCCATAAGGCGTAAGAAATGGGGCTGGACCTAAGCCAGCAAGTGAAGCTGTATTGATGATGTAGCCAGCACCTTGTTTGATCATCAGTGGATATGCTGCTAAAGCTCCATTGATCACGCCTTTGATGTTGACGTCTATTATTCGGTCCCAATGCGATGCTGAAAGCTCCTGAACTTCTCCAGCGATTGCAATCCCTGCATTGTTGAATATGAAGTCGAGATGGCCGTATTTTTCAAAGCTCGCTTTGATTATTTTTTCGACAGCACTCGCATCCGTTACATCTAAGCTAAATGAAGTCGCACTATCACCACATTCCTCAGCCACAAGTTGTGCATTACTGAGATTAATATCAGTAACAATTACTTTGGTTCCTCTTTTGGTAATGGCTAGAGCAAGCGCCTTGCCTATACCAGAACCGCCTCCAGTGATTAGTGCCACCGCATCTTTCCAAATTGATTTTTCCATTTTCCTTTTTTAAATAAAATATTTCTACAAAATATACATTTTTTTACAGCATTTCAATTGGTAGTTTAACACGCCACGATTCTGGCAAAATGTTAAAAGGAACGTACTGGTGAGGCGGCAGAGATGGAAAGTGTGGTGATTGTGGTGCCAATTTTGTAGGGAAGAAAAGTATAAAGCCTTAACATTTTCTAAACCACATTAAAGAGATTCAATTATGATCCAATTAACGAAAATCTACTCGTTAGACTTACGCCTGACTCAAATGCAGAGATATTTTAGAGGAATTTTTGGCGAACATAGAGACGTAATTTAGCTGATACGGCTATGGGGAAGCTTCTCAATCGGACGTAATTGTGCGAAAGCTGCAATTCAAAACAAGAAAATATATTACTAGCGGAGGCAAAGAATATGTCTCTGATGGCGTGGCTGGTAGCCATTCTCCATTTGCAAACCAACTCATTGCCGCACTTGATTCGCAAGGCTCAACGGATGGGCTGCTAACGCTAAGTGAGTTGATGACCTACCTAGAAAAATTAAAAACAGCTCCTCAGTTCGAAAAATTCGGCTCCAACAAACAAGGAAGTGAATTTGTGTTTGTGGTAAAATAAGCCATTTTTGTAAGGCTTATTTTATTCATCATGAAATTCATTTATTTGTTCACTGTTGTAGCTTTTCTTTCGCTTATTGGTTGTTCTGAGAATAATCCCCAACGCATTGTTGATAACGTGATAGCCGCAGCAGGGGGTGAAAAGTATTTACACTCCACCATCGAATTTGATTTCAGAGGTCGGCACTATGCGGGTAACCGAGATGGCGGAAAATTTTCGTATGAACGCATTTTTAAAAATGAGAAAGATTCCACGCAAACTATCCACGATATTGTATCGAATGACGGGTTTAAAAGATTCATCAACGACACATTGACTACAGTACCCGATTCAATGGCGGTGAAGTACACCTCTTCTGTAAACTCAGTCCTTTATTTTGCACTGTTACCTTATGGATTGAATGATGCGCCTGTCAATAAAAAATTCTTAGGCGAAACAACCATTGATGATAAAACCTATTATAAAATTGAAATCACCTTTAACAAAGAAGGCGGTGGCGAAGATCATGACGATCGATTTGTCTACTGGATCAATACCTCTGATTATACGATTGGCTTTCTGGCCTATTCCTATGCAGAAGATGACGGCATTGGCTATCGCTTGCGAAAGGCGTATAATTCCAGAAAAGTAAATGGTATCTTATTTTCAGATTATATCAACTATGCCCCAAATGGAAAAATTCAACTGGAAGATCTAGAAGAACTTTACAAGAAAGATGAATTGAAAGAATTGAGTCGAATAGAAAACACAAACATCCGAGTAAGATGACCGTTGCCGATTGGATTGGATCAATAGGCGTAAGTATTTTGTTGGTTGCTTTTCTGTTAAATCTATTAAAGAAGATAGCGCAAGACAGCCTGTCTTATGTGGTCATGAACTTGATAGGCGCTTTACTTGCCGGCCTCGCTTCGTGGATGATTAACTACACTCCTTTTATTATTCTTGAAGCGGTTTGGGTATTGGTTTCGATGATGAGCTTAGTCTCCATCATGAGAAGGCCTTCAATCAAATAATCATTTTCGATACAGGAGAAAGCCTACATATCCTGTGGTTAACACTGACACGGCTGCCATTAAACTAAAATGACTAGATGTTAATTGTAAAGCGGTAACGATTGCCTTATCAATATTGTTTAACCCAATGAGTAAAACGCTTCCCAGTATCAACAACAAAATAATATTATACCAACCGGCATGTCGAGCATTTTCAGGGACTAAGTTTCTATCATTTACAATTAAGATTAAGAATCCGGTGATCAAGGGAAGGATCAATCCGTTCAACGCTTGAACAGTAAGAATCACCGGAATGGGTTTTACTCCGCTAATGCCAAAAATAAATCCAATCAGCAACACTGCTCCCCAAACCAGTCGCACCGTATTTTTCTTTTCGGCACCAAACACGCTTGTTGCTATGATGGAAGCCGCATAGGGCGAAGTGATCGCTGAAGAAAATCCGGCTGCAAACAGCCCAATGCCCAACGCATAGACACCGACCATTCCAATCTTCCGTTGAAACTCATTCGCTAATCCTGAAAAGGAAGAAAAATTTCCGACCAACGTTCCTGCCATCAAAATCCAGATCGTAATCAGCCCACCAATCAAAACAGAAATGGTCAATCCAATTCGCATCAATGGAATCGTCTGACCTTTGCTAATACCAGAGCCAAGAAATAAATTGTACGGAACAATGGTAGTACCCACTAACCCAAGGGTAAGCAATGCCGAACCCTCCGGAATAGAGGGGATAACGCTTGAAAAAATAAGTTCAGAAAAAGTAAAATTTCCATTTAGAGCAAGTAATAGAAATGCAACACCCATCATGCCCACTAAAACGGTCATGATCGTAGAAATCCATTTTCCCTGACCGCTCCAAAGCACCCAAGCTGCCACCAATGCCAATAGAATGGTATAAACTTTTCCGTTGCCTTCGAATAGCAAAAGCAATCCTGCTGTTCCCCCTAAAATATTTCCGGCTTCATAGGCGGCACAACCAAGTACCACAGAACCGCCCACTAACCACTTGATCCAAAATCCTTTTTGCTCTCCAAATTTTTTCTCAATAGCACCTCCTAACGACAAACTGGTTGCAATCGTAATGCGCGCAGAAACTTCTTGCAACACAATACACGCGATGGTCGCAAACACTACGGCCCATAAAAGTTGCAATTGAAATTGTGATCCTGCCGAAACGGCTGTAGTAACTGTACCCGGCCCAATGAACGCTGCCGAAATAACTGACCAAAGAATAACGCTGGAAATTTTAGAGCGATTCATCCGTGCAACAATGCCATGAACAAAGGGTCCCTCAATATCAAAATCGAAGCATCAATCATCCTCCTCTATTTCACTCACTTTAACAAAAGCAGCATGCCTTGGGGCAGGGCATTTCGTTGCTGATCCTTTTATGGCATACCAAAGCACTTCATTAAAGGCATCATCCGGAATGCTGTCTTCTTTCCTAAAATCAAATTGTTCACTCTTTCGTTGCCATTCATTGAAAGCAGTATTACGTTCAGAAAGATCTATTTCTGGAATAATAGATTTAAAAACTGAGCTATTTGGTGTGTCAGTAAAACTCCTCCACAAAGTTTCAGCTGCTGCATCATATTGACTCATGGGCGGTAGTCCTAAGATTTGCTCAATCGTTCGAAGCACTGACGCAGTCGAATACATGGTATGGTCAACAAATTGACGCTTTACAAATCCACCTGCCACATACAACGTGCTTCGATGTGCATCCACATGATCTGGGCCATTTTGCGCATCATCCTCTACGATAAATACTGCACTCTCACTCCAGATTTTACTTTTGCTCAAGTGCTCTACAAATAGGCCTACCGCATAATCGTTATCGGCTACATGCGCTTTAGGTGTAGGCTTGCCGAGTCTGAGACCTTCGGTATGATCGTTGATGATTCGAAGTGTGTTGAGTTGTGGCACTTGATTGATCGCCAAAAGAGAATCAAAATCCTTCTTCCATTGATAGTAACGAACTGTGTCCCTGACTGATTCATCCCAACCGGTATACTTCGCACAAACATGTCCTATCAACGAAGGAATGTTGGCCTTTCCTCCATCTGCAAACTCGCCATACGTGCGATAGCTAACTCCTTGTCTCTTGCAAAAATCCCACAGGTAGCCATTCTTGTTGTTAGCAATGGCCCGATTGCCTTCAGCATCATAAGATCCGCCTCGTCTACCATAACTTGTTACCCACGTTTTTTCCAGATAGTCTGTGGCATAGGCACCGAGACTCCAATTGTGTCCGTCTGCGCTCACTTCACCATTGACATAAAAATTATCAAACAAAACAAATTGCTTTGCTAATGCATGTTGATTGGGCGTGACTTTCTTGCCAAACAAAACCAAAGAAGAATCTCCGTTTCCTTCTGGCACATCACCGAGTACCTGATCATAGGTTCGGTTTTCTTTAATCACATAAAATACATACTTAATCGGTGACTTATCCCCACGTTTCATTGGTATTGGATTCCCTGCCATTCCTTTTGATTCGGTCTCGGATTCTTTGTTATAAGGTGTGTTGCCATAAACTGCCTGAGAATAAACTGCAAGACCTTTTTCGTCAGGTACAGGAATAATGCTTAATGTGCCCTTAAATAGTCCTCCTATATACTGCACTTCCACAGGTTTTTTAGCATCCCCTTTTTGGTAGGCAACGTCTTGCTTTTTCTTGACCGGGCTAGGGCCGTTCGGATTGGCCAAAGAAGATGCCCCTTTCCCATTGGTAACTAAAATCTGGTTGCCAATCGTTCGCACGCAAGTCGGATACCAACCAACCGGAATAAATCCTCTGCTCTGCGAGTTGCCCGGTTTTGAAAAATCAAAAACCACCAAACAGTTGTTGTCTGCATTGGCGATGTAGAGTGTCTTTTCATCTTCGCTTAATGCTACACTATTCGTGGTAGAGCCACTAGGCGCATTTGGATAAAGTGCCGTATTTAAAACTTCAATCACTTTATTACTTTTTACATCGATGACAGAAACAGAATTGTCGTTGGCATTGGCCACCAATAGATAGGTTCCCTTTTTAGTCAAGACCATATCATTGGGATTGTCACCAACAGGTATTTCCGTGATGATGGTAAGTTGTTGGGTATCCAAAACAACAACCTTATCGCAACCCCAACATGAAATGTAAAGTAACTTTTTATCCGGTGATAAGATACAGGTATAGGCTTCTCCTTTTAGTTCGATTCCTTTTATCGTGCTTTTGGTTTTGGTATCTACTACATACAATGAATTATTTTCCTTGGTCACCACATACAGCCGATTTGCCTTATCATCTAATGCCAAGCCCGCAATCGAGATCTTTTCAGGCCAGGGCTTACCAATGATGATCGTATCTTTAATAACAAGCTTTTGCGCCTTGATATCGTAACGCACAATCCAATTGTCATTTCCCCCTGAAGCATAAAGGGTTTTTGAATCATCGCTAAACACAAGGCCAAGCCAAGCCTTGCCAATTTCTTTGGTATCTAGCACTTGACGTGCTTTTGTATCCATTAACTGAATGGATTGCGTACTCTGTCCATTGTTGGTTACAGCAATGTATTTTTTATCAGGAGCGATCGCGATATTAAGAGGAAGATCGCCCAGTGGCATACTTTCACCTGCAGGGCTTAAGCTCCACCCATTCGGGAGCGTGATTCTTTTAGATTGCAGTTCAGATGCTGTTTGACCAAAAAGTAAAGCTGGACTGAGACAGAAAAGCAAAACTAGTTTTCTCATAGTAAAAGGATTACTCGATAAAGTTACCTTTTCTTTTCAAACTCTGGATTACGTGAAAGTTATGATTTGGCCGCCTGCATCGTGTGGCTACAAATGAATAGGTCGATTTGCCGTAGCTGCGAGACATGCTTCTTTTACTGCTTCCATGTAGGTCGGATGCGCATGACTCATACGTGAAACGTCTTCTGCAGATGCTCTATATTCCATCGCTACAACTCCCGCAGCAATCATATCTGCAGCGCGAGCTCCAATGATGTGTATCCCTAAAATCTCGTCCGTTGTTTTATCAGCTAACACTTTCACCAGTCCATCTAAATCCATAGAAGCTCTGGCGCGACCCAGCGCCTTATACGGGAAGCTTCCGGTTTTATACGCCCGACCTTGTTCTTTCAACTGCTCTTCGGTGTAGCCCACACTGGCAACCTCTGGCCAGGTATAAACGACTCCCGGAATTAATAGGTAATTGATGTGTGGTTTTTGACCCGCAATTTGTTCGGCTACCAATACACCTTCCTCCTCTGCTTTATGTGCCAGCATCGCACCACGCACTACATCGCCAATGGCGTAGATGTTATCCACTTTTGTTTTGAGGTGGTCATCAACAATCACTTTACCTTTATCTAATTCTATTCCAACTTTATCAAGACCTAGTCCATCTGTGTACGGTCTCCGTCCTACACACACTAAACAATAATCTCCTTTTAGTTCGATAGAAGCTCCTCCTGCTCTAGGCTCAGCTTTCAATACTACTTCCTTGCCTTTATTTTCTACGGCTGTTACCTTATGACCAAGATAAAATTCCATTCCCAGTTTCTTGGTAGCCTTCTGAAGCTCTTTGCCCATCGTACTATCCATCGTTGGAACTAAGCTATCCAAATACTCGACCACAGAAACCTTTGATCCGATACGGGCATACACAGAGCCAAGCTCCATTCCAATCACTCCTCCACCAATAATAATCAAGTGTTTTGGTATCTCTTGAAGTTCTAATGCTTCTGTACTAGAGATAATTCTTTTCTTGTCAAATGGAGCAAAAGGAAGCGCTGTCGGTTTTGAACCCGTTGCAATAATTATTTTCTCTCCGGTAATAGTAGCTTCTTTCCCGTCCGCTGAAGTTACTTTAATGGTGTTCTTGTCTACGAAAGATCCGACTCCTGTATGTACTTCAATTTTGTTTTTCTTCATTAAAAATGCAATGCCTTCCACGTTCGCCTTCACTACACCCGCTTTGCGCGTGATCATCTGTTTGATATTAGCTTTCGGCTCAGAGATATCAATGCCGTGCTCTTTAAAAGTATGAGCTGCATTATGAAAATGTTCAGACGAATCAAGCAATGCTTTCGATGGAATACATCCGACATTCAAACAGGTTCCTCCAAGCGTATTATACTTTTCGATGATGGCTACCTTCATGCCCAATTGCGCACAGCGGATGGCTGCGACATAACCTCCGGGGCCTGAACCAATGACGATGACGTTGTATTGCATATTGAATCTATTTTAAAAAATCTTCTAACCTTCTCATAGTTTCATTTTTTCTCAGAATCTCCGAAATGAAATTTTTAAAAAATTCAAATTTTTGAGTGTTTCTCCTCATAGTCAAATATTCGTTCAATCGCTTTGTGTCACTAGGTATCTGATCCGAATGTGTGTCACTATCTTTTGCCAGTTGAATAATAAATTTTTCTAACCTTGGGCGAATAATTACAAGTTTGTTCTGGCTGTCGGTATCCAAACATAGGATTAGAAACGGATTCTTAAATACAATTCTGTCTAACATACGTTTTTCATAAAGAGGCTTCCCACTATTCGGATCCTCATCCACGATGCCTATTGATTTAGTGACTTTTCCGAGCATATTGCATACCTCGCCCTTGCTAAAAGCATGCTTCACATCCCTCGACTTTACACCAAGTGCCTTTACCAATGCTTCATCACCGTAACACTCCAAATAAATCATCTTGCAATAAACTTATCGAGGTTTAAGAATACATTGGAATCTAAATCAATCATTTCCTCAACTTCATCAATAGTCGAAACGGGTCTGATTTGCGTTTGATGATTATCATTCATCCAAATTATGTTTACTTGCAAATCAACAATAGGTGTTTTTTGAATTAATGCTTGTAAGAAATATGGATTATGAGTTGTCAAGAAAAATTGATGGTCGGAATCATAAGCAATTCTTTCTGCTAGATATTTTGTATAATAAGGAAAAACATTTGATTCCGGTTCTTCAAAAATAAGGGTAGAATTCTCTTTGTTTGTCTCAATTGCAGCAACATAGAAAATGATTCGTTGCAAAGTGTCGGAAATCACGCTATAAGGGTATGACGTTAGTATGCTGTCATCTTCCTTGGAAATCTCAATTTCGTACTTAGACTGCCTTAGGTTCAGTTTAAAGCCTCTTTCCTGTATAAATTCACTAACCAACGTTCGCAAAACCTTGTTTGTTTGCAGCATCAAAAACAGATTCTCGCCATGTGGCAGTGACAAAAAACCATTTTCAAGCAATGGGAAGTTCTTCAAAACCTTGAAATAGTACGGATGAATGCCAAAATCCCAGGGAGCACCTTTTCCGACAAAAGATCGATCTGAAAAAATTGCAGCCCATTGCCTGTTAAACTTTTCGTCTTTGTAAAACGAAAAATTGACTAAGCCATTATTATACGATATATCAGTTGATATTTCATCAGTCTTTACTAATATTATGTTTGACAGGTCATTCTCATAAAAGAGATTGCTTAGATCGTTGACTCTAATCAAACCATCTAGGTTCAGCGTCTGCTGCAAAGCTTGAACTCCTAGACCTTCTAATATATTGGACTTTCCGACATTTGGTTCTCCAATAAACAGGTTTACCCTCTTGCAATCTAATTGCAAATGCTTGATAGACTTAAAATTCTGAATGGTTAATCTCTTTATCATTGGATAAAAATCAAACGCCCAAAATTAATCTTCCCGGATCTTCCAGCATTTCTTTTACTCTCACCAAGAAACTTACTGACTCACGACCATCCACTATGCGGTGATCGTAAGAAAGTGCTAAATACATGATGGGTCTAATAACTACTTCGCCTTTTACAGCGATAGGTCTTTCTACAATGTTGTGCATGCCCAATATGGCCGACTGTGGCGCGTTGATGATGGGCGTTGACAGCATAGAACCAAAAACTCCTCCATTGGTAATGGTAAAAGTTCCTCCGGTCATTTCTTCAATCGAAAGTTTTCCATCACGACCTCTGGCAGCAAGTCTCGCAATTTCTGCCTCTACTTGATTCATACTCAATGATTCCGCATTTCGAATGACGGGAACGACTAATCCACGTGGCGTTGATACCGCCACTGAGATATCGCAATAGTCATGATAGACAATTTCGTCTTTATCAATAGACGCATTCACGGCAGGGAATTCTTTCAATGCTGCACAAACCGCTTTGGTAAAAAATGACATGAACCCAAGTCCCACGCCATATTTTTCTTTGAATTGCTCTTTGTATTTTGATCGGAGATCCATCACCGGCTTCATGTCTACTTCGTTAAAAGTAGTGAGCATGGCTGTTTCATTTTTTACAGCTACCAATCGCTTTGCGATGGTTTTGCGGAGTGAAGTCATTTTCTCTCTACGCTCGTTTCTCGAACCTCCAGACGCAATTACCGGAGGAGCCGTTGCAATAGATGGCTTGATGTCTTTGACGGTTGTGGCTGCTTGAGCCTTCACTGCATCATCTTTTGTTATCCTACCACCTACCCCACTTCCGGTAACCTGATTAGCAGCAATCCCTTTTTCATCAAGAATTTTTGCTGCTGCAGGTGACGGTGTTCCTGTGGCATATGAAACGGCAGAACTTGTTGCCGACTGGGATGCGGGAGCTGCAGATGAACTTGGCGTAACTGCCGGTGCACCACCTTCAGTCACTTCAATCTTGCAAATCAATCCTCCAATCGGAAGTGTGGTTTTCTCTTTCGCAACAATGCGTAAAATACCATTGGCCTCTGCAGGTAGCTCAAACGTTGCTTTGTCTGATTCAACCTCGGCAATCACTTCATCTAGCTTCACATAGTCACCCTCCTTTTTTAACCAGGTTGAAATGGTCACTTCTGTTATAGATTCGCCAACAGCTGGCACTTTCATTTCCTTAATTGCTCCGGTAGCTTTCATAGGTTGTGTTAAAGAATTTTCTGTTTTTGTTTCTTTGGCAGCTGGCGCAGACGCGGTGTTTGCTCCACCATCTGTTATCTCACAGATGACTGTTCCAATTGGCACAACGTCTCCTTTTGCCTTTGAAATCTTTAGTACACCTGCCTGAGGAGCTGTTAACTCAAACGTTGCTTTATCAGATTCTAATTCTGCAATCACTTCATCCATCTTCACCACATCGCCATCCTTCTTCAACCAGTTGGCGATCGTTACTTCTGTGATCGATTCACCAACGGTGGGTACTTTTACTTGTTGAGCCATATAAACTCTTATTTAAAAATTAATGAATCTAAACTTCTAGCGCTGAAGAAATAATTTTCTCTTGTTCTGCCTTATGCACTTTAGAATAACCAGTAGCAGGAGAAGCACTTGCCTTGCGGGAAATGAGTTCTAGTCCATTCATGTAACGCAAGATAAATGACCAGTATCCCATGTTTGATGGCTCTTCTTGCGCCCACACTAGCTTAGCACCTTTGTATTTTTTCAATACGGCATTCAATTGCTTTTCAGGGAACGGATGCAATTGTTCCAACCTCACCAGCGCAACATCTTTATTTTTTTTCTTTGCTTGCGCCTCCAACAAATCGTAATACACTTTCCCCGTACAAAGAACTACTTTCTTTACATCTTTCGCATTCACATTCATGTCATCAATAACTTCCTGGAAAGACCCTTTGGTGAAATCTTTCATAGGTGAAATCACAGCAGGATGTCTGAGCAAAGACTTTGGTGAAAATACGATACAAGGCTTTCTGAACTCCCACGTTACCTGCCTTCTTAGCAAATGGAAAATATTAGCGGGTGTAGTTGGGTTAGCGATAATCATATTATACTCTGCCGATAACTGCAAGAAACGCTCTGGCCTTGCATTAGAGTGCTCTGGCCCCTGGCCCTCATAGCCGTGAGGTAACAACATAACTAACCCATTCATCCGTTGCCACTTAGACTCTGCACTTGATATAAACTGATCAATCATTACCTGTGCTCCATTCGCAAAATCACCAAACTGCGCTTCCCAAATAACCAACGCATGTGGCGAAGCCATCGCGTAGCCATACTCAAAACCTAAAACACCAAACTCTGAAAGTAACGAATTATAGATCTTAAACTTTTGCTGCTCCGCATCAACATGATCTAATCCACAGTAGGGCTCGTTGGTATTCGCATCTACAAAATAAGCATGGCGATGACTGAACGTTCCTCTTTTCACGTCTTGACCACTCATTCTCACCAAAGTTCCTTCAGACAGAAGCGATCCATACGCTAGCAACTCAGCTTCTGCCCAGCCCAACATTTTGGTTTCAAAAAAAGCACCGCTTCGATCTTTCAGTAATTTTTCAATCTGCTTGATCGGCTTAAATCCTTCCGGTATGGTGGTAAGTGCTTTAGCTACCTTGTCGATCAAGGCTTGTTTTATACTTGTATCCGGAGATTGGTCAAAATCTTCAGGCGTTGACTTCCGTAACTTCTCCCATTCATTCTCAACCTGCTGTGGCTTATACGGTAGTGGTTTTTGTTTTACTTCGTTCAACCGATCCTGCAACTGGCTCCGAAAACTCTTATCCATTTCATCCGCGAGCGAAGCGTCAACATCTCCACGCTCTATCAAGCGCTTAACATAAACTTCCCGTGGATTCGGATGCTTGGCAATCAGATTGTAAAGCTTGGGCTGAGTAAACTTTGGCTCATCACTTTCATTGTGACCATGCCTGCGATAACAAAGCATATCTATAAAAATATCTTTGCCAAATTTTTGTCGGTATTCAACCGCTAGATTGGAGCAGAAGGTCACTGCCTCTGCATCATCTCCATTTACGTGTAGGATAGGAGCGTCCACAATTTTGGAGATATCTGTACAATAGATACTGGTGCGGGCATCATCATAATCCGTGGTAAAGCCCACTTGATTATTGATCACGAAATGAATTGTTCCACCGGTTGTATAACCAGGTAATCCCGACATTTGAATTACTTCATAAACGATGCCTTGACCTGCGACAGCTGCATCACCGTGTATAAGAATCGCCATACCCTTACTCAGGTCACCCTGGTACTCGTCATCGATTTGTCCACGGGTGTAGCCGACTACCAATGGGTTGACCGCTTCCAGATGTGAGGGGTTGGGCGTCAATTTTAAATAAATCTGATTCCCAGACGGGGTATCAATAATACTGCTGTAGCCGAGATGATACTTTACATCACCATCTCCCATTGTAAGGTCAGGGTTGATGTTGCCCTCAAATTCGGTAAAGATCTGCTCATAGATTTTTCCCAGAATATTAGTCAGCACATTCAGCCGGCCTCTGTGAGCCATCCCAATAACCACTTCCTTCACGCCCAACTCGGCCGCTTTATTAATGATGGTCTGCAACGAGGGGATTGTGTTCTCACCTCCTTCTAACGAAAAACGCTTTTGACCTAAGAATTTAGTGTGCAAGAAATTTTCAA
The DNA here is from genome assembly GCA_020402945.1 of Cytophagales bacterium. Classification (GTDB taxonomy): domain Bacteria; phylum Bacteroidota; class Bacteroidia; order Cytophagales; family Cyclobacteriaceae; genus ELB16-189. The sequence goes on from JADBYQ010000029.1 coordinate 68,571, forward strand.
AAACAACTGCCTCGTTCAACTTGGCAAGGATGCGCTTTTTTTCATCCTGATTTGGGTTATAGCTAAAATACTCTTTTTCAATTTTGTCAAAGAACCAACTTCTCACTTCGTCATTGCGAATGAAGTTATACTCAAAGCCAATAGTACCCAGATACAAAACCTTCAATCGCTCTATGATTTTACGTAAAGACGATTTCGGCATCCCAATTTCGGAAGCAACCTCGAACTCAGTATCCAAATCAGCGTCAACTAGGCCGAATTTTGTATGATCTAATTGAACTCCGTGATCCCGTCTTGCACGCACAGGATTTGTATCGGACTTTAAATGCCCAAAAGAGCGATATGCAAAAATCAGTGTTCGAACATAGGTCTCTTTAATATTGGGCGCTTCTCCGGCAGATACTTGTCCATTTTCACCGTAGCGCTGTGAGGAAAAATCATATCCCTCAAAGAACTTTTGCCAGGTAGGGTCAACAGAAGTGGGGTCTTGGTTGTAGTTTTGATAGAGCTGATCAATATAGCTCGTATCAGCATTTGATATGTAGCTGTACTTGTCCATGATTTATTTAAAAAGCTACCAAATGTATAATCTGACAACAACAATTAAAAACCTAATAATCGCTTAAACAAATATTAAATATAAATTGAGACTTCCGGAGTGTCTAATGCCTGATTTTCAATATCATGACTTCTAGCTGTTGAATGAATTGATGATTTTTCGACTTTCTGGCATTCCTCGTTGGCATATATTCAAAATCCGATTACCTTTACGATCCTTTTAAAAACGGACGTGTTCCAACATTAAAAACGTAAGAGAAAATGGTAAAATTGAGATTGGCCCGCAGAGGCCGCAAGAAGTTGTCGATGTTTGATATTGTTGTTTCTGATGCGAGAGCACCCAGAGACGGAAAATTCATCGAAAAAATAGGTACCTATAACCCGGCAACAAACCCTGCTTCTATTTTGATTCAGGAAGACAGAGCTTTCCATTGGTTAATGGTGGGCGCAGAGCCTTCTGATACGGTGAGAGCCATGCTTTCCTATAAAGGCATCATGTACAAGAGACATTTGCAGATTGGTGTAGATAAGGGTGCCCTAACACAAGAAGCTGCTGATGCGAAATTGGCAGACTGGTTAAAGGCAAAAGAAGCTAGCATTCAATCAAAGATCTCCGGATTATCAAAATCTAAGGAAGATCAGGCGAAGGCTAGAAAAGCAGCAGAATCTAAAGTAAGAGAAGCACGTGCTGAGGCTATTCGCAAGAAGGCTGAGGTAGTAGTTGCCGCACCCGAAGGTGAAGCAGCAGAAGGTGAAACTCCTGCGGCAGAAGCGCAGGCATAATATTTTATTTTCAATACAAAAAAATGCCATCGCCTTATCGGGATGGCATTTTTATTTTGACAAAATCATGGAAAAAGGGGAATGTTATAAAATCGGTTATGTTGCCAAGGCACACGGGCTAAAAGGCGAAGTAACAGTTATTGTTACAGAGCCAATGGATTTAGATTCCGTGGATTCTGTTTTCATAGAACAGAAAAATACCCTTGTGCCCTACTTTATAAAAGAGCTTTCTGACCGTGGCGACAAAGCCTTTGTACGATTTGACGAGATCAACTCAATAGAACAAGCCAATGGGATAAAAGGCTGTAGCCTTTACTTGCCAAAGGAAACGCGCCCTAAGCTGAAGCGTGGCGAATTTTATGATGACGAAGTTATTGGTTTTACAGTGATTGATGAAGCTTTAGGCGAATTGGGCAGTATTACGGAAATCTCAAATTCCGGACCCAACCGGCTATTGTCAGTAGACGTAAAGGGAAAAGAAGTGCTCGTTCCATTGAATAGTCCATTCATTGTTAGCACCAACAAAACCAAGAAAGTCATTAAAGTTGCTTTGCCCGATGGCTTTTTAGATATTTAGAATTATGCGTTTGGATATCATTACCTGCCTGCCACGTCTGCTAGACAGCCCTTTCTCAGATTCTATTTTAAAAAGAGCGCAGGAAAAAGGATTAGTTACTATAAAAGTCCACGATCTAAGGGAATATTCGATCAATAAGCACCGAACTACGGACGACTATGCTTTTGGTGGTGGCGCAGGAATGGTGATGATGATTGAGCCGATTGACCGATGTATTGCTTCCTTAAAGGCTGAACGAACCTACAATGAGATCATCTACATGAGCCCCGATGGTGAGTTGCTGACACAGTCTATCGCCAATCAATTGAGCCTTAAAGAAAACCTGATTTTGTTGTGTGGTCACTATAAAGGAATTGATGAACGTGTAAGGGAGCATCTTATTACTCGGGAGATCAGCATAGGAGATTATGTGCTTTCTGGGGGAGAATTGGCCGCAGCCGTGTTGGCCGACTCGGTAATTCGCTTACTTCCGGGCGTGCTCAATGATGAAACATCCGCGCTAAGCGACTCCTTTCAAGATGGCCTTATTGCCCCGCCTGTTTACACTCGCCCGGCAGAGTACAACGGCTGGAAGGTGCCAGATGTATTGCTTTCCGGGCATCAAGCCAAAATTGAATACTGGAAGCAGGAAAAAGCGCTGGAAAGGACAAAATCCAGAAGGCCCGATTTAAACATAGGTTTTACTTCTTAAAAGGATTTTTCTGTGTCCCGACTTCGAAATTCAACTTCTTCGCCTATATTTGCAGTCCATTTTAAAAACCGAGTAGTATGGCCGATTTAATGAAAATTGTAGAGCAAGAGCTAGCCTCTAAAAGAGCAGGTATACCAAGCTTTAAGTCAGGCGATACCATTAGCGTGCATGTAAAGATTAGCGAGGGAAATAAAGAAAGAATTCAACAATTTCAGGGAGTTGTTCTTTATAGAAGAGGAACTTCAACCAATGGAGAAAGCTTTTCAGTAAGAAAAGTTTCTAATGGCGTAGGTGTTGAGCGTGTATTCCCCCTTTTAAGCCCAAGTATTGAAAAAATTGAATTTGTGAAAGCCGGCAAGGTTCGCAGAGCAAAATTGTTCTATTTGAAAGGCCGCCAAGGCAAGTCTGCTAGAATCAAAGAAAAATTAGCAGCCGTTAAAGCAGCCTAATCCAAAAAATAAAAATCAAAAAACCCATTTCAACCCGTTGAAATGGGTTTTTTGCATTAAGAGAATACCTTGGATCAATTGGCACGGAAAACTATATTTGTCCCTCACTTAAAACCATTACAATGGCAAGACCCTCCACCACCGAATTACTTGGTAAAGATGCCGAGTCACTTTTGACTCACAAGAGCAAGACCATTTCAAAAGATCATCTTCACTTGCCAGGTCCTGATTTCGTAGACCGTATTTTTTCTGTCTCCAATAGAAACACACCAACTCTTATCAGTCTGCAAAGCCTTTTCAATAAAGGTCGGCTAGGCGGAACCGGCTTTTTATCAATACTGCCTATCGATCAGGGTATCGAGCATAGCGCAGGCGCTTCGTTTGCCAAAAACCCGATCTATTTTGATCCGGAAAATATCATTAAGTTGGCAATCGAAGGAGAATGCAATGCGGTTGCTACAACCTTTGGCGGGCTCGCAATGATGTCTAGGAAATACGCACACAAAATTCCTTTTATTGTAAAGATAAATCACAACGAATTATTGACGTACCCAAACCAGGCAGATCAGGTGATGTATGGTTCAGTGGATGATGCCTGGAACTTAGGCGCGATTGCAGTTGGCGCCACGATCTATTTCGGATCAGAAAATGCCACCCGTCAGATACAGGAAGTATCCTCTGCGTTCGAGCGCGCCCATGAATTGGGTATGGCCACCATACTCTGGTGCTACACGCGCAATGACGCATTCAAAAAAGACGGTGTTGACTATCATACTTCCGCTGATTTAACCGGTCAAGCAAACCATTTAGGCGTTACTATCCAAGCCGACATTATCAAACAAAAATTAGCCACAAACAATGGAGGTTATAAAGCGTTGAATACAGGTGGCAGTTCGTATGGAAAATTGGATGAGCGGATTTATACTGAACTTACGTCTGACCATCCCATCGACTTGTGCCGCTACCAAGTAGTAAATTGTTATATGGGACGTGCCGGCCTAATCAACTCTGGTGGCGATTCAAAAGGGTCTAGCGACATGGCAGATGCAGTTCGCACGGCCGTAATCAATAAAAGAGCTGGTGGCATGGGATTGATCTCGGGAAGAAAGGCATTCCAGCGCCCTATGGAAGAGGGCATAGAAATCCTTCAGGCCATTCAAGATGTTTACTTGGATAAGACGATTGATATTGCTTAGTTGTTGATCTGAAAATTTGAAGTTTAGGTAATTTTGAAAATTGCTTCAAGATTTTCAAGTCGTTACATTTTCAAATCTTCAGATTGAAAAATCTTCAAATTGAATTTTATGCCTTGGTTCAAACGTACCGATAAAGGAATCCTCACCCCAACAGAATCAAAAAGAGAAGTGCCCGATGGGCTTTGGTTCAAATCACCCGGTGGAAAGATTATTCACACTCGTGAGCTAAAAAACAACGCATACGTAGTTCCGGAAGAAGATTTCCACGTAAAAATCGGGTCAGAAGAATATTTTGAAATCTTATTCGATAACAACGAATTTACTGAGTTGGATGCCAATATGGAATCGGGCGATCCGCTAAAATTCGTAGACACGAAACCCTACCCAAAGCGGATCAAAGAATCGCAATCTAAAACGCAATTGAAAGATGCGGTTAGAACAGCTTATGGGAAAATCAACGGGCTAGATCTTTGTGTGGCTTGTATGGATTTCACATTCATTGGTGGTTCGATGGGTTCTGTAGTGGGTGAAAAAATCTCAAGAGCGATTGACCATTCGCTTAAAACAAGAACGCCTTTTTTGATGATTTCACGATCAGGTGGTGCGCGCATGATGGAGGCAGGGCTTTCACTGATGCAGATGGCTAAGACATCGGCTAAATTGGCTTTGATGGACGAAGCTAAAATACCTTATATCTCGCTACTAACAGATCCAACCACAGGCGGAGTAACTGCCTCTTATGCAATGTTGGGTGATTTTAACATTGCTGAACCAGGTGCCCTCATTGGTTTTGCCGGACCTCGTGTGATTCGTGAAACGATCGGCAAAGATCTTCCCAAAGGTTTTCAGAGTGCAGAGTTTGTCTTGGAACACGGCTTCTTGGATTTCATCATCGATAGAAGAAGTCTGAAACAGCGACTCAGCACTTTGCTTAAGATGCTTCAGTAATTCTTTTCAATACCGTTGAAGAAGATTGCTCGGATTGAGTTGCAGTATCTTCCCTGCCTCGAATACTTTTGTGCACTGCTTTCTTTTGATGTGGTTGAATTAGAATTTCACGAACACTACCTCAAACAAACTTTTCGCAATAGATGCTTTATCAACACTTCGCAAGGTGTTCAGATGTTGATTGTGCCCCTAAAGGAAAAACACGGCAACGTTTCCATTCAAGAAATACGGATAGACTATCAACAAAAATGGCAAAACAATCATTGGCGAAGCATCGAATCGGCCTATCGAAATGCACCCTACTTTGAACATTATGCAGACGAGCTAAAAAAAATATTTTACCTAGGTCACGAACAATTATTTAACCTTAACAAAGACTTGCTGTCATTCTGTCTGCGAGTCATTCATCTAAAAGTAGAACTTTCAAATACGCAGCAGTATGAAAAAGTGCCTTCCTACGCTGTTTCAGACCTTCGCGGAACAATAAGCCCAAAACTAGTGGCCTTCGAGCGGACATTCTATCACCCGGTATCCTATCAACAGGTGTTTGGCAACACTTTTGTTCCTAACCTCAGCATCTTGGACTTGTTGTTTTGTGAAGGGCCAAAGTCAATTGACCTTTTACGCGCTTCGATGCACTTGTTGAACAAATAAATTCAAGTCAGCGTTACTAGTTCGGTTTCAAAATGTCATTTCATTGGATGAATGGGGTGGGTTTGGAATTATAGTCTTTAAAACTTTACATTTACACCTATCAATACACTATGTCAAATATGGAAGCAAAATTTTCCAACCGTGTCAAAGAAGTAATCTCACTGAGTCGGGAAGAAGCATTGCGTTTAGGCCACGACTACATCGGAACAGAACACCTTATCTTGGGAATGATTCGCGATGGCGAAGGTGTCGCGGTAGGTGTGTTAAAAAAATTAGGTGTGCCCCTTGATCAGCTCCGTGGAGAGATCGAAAAAATTTCCAAAGGTACAGCCACTCATGAAATCAAAAACTTGGCAAATATTCCATTAACGCGTGCTTCTGAGAAGACGCTAAAGATCACCTATCTGGAGGCCAAAGTATTTAAAGCTCAGTTGATCGGCACAGAACACTTACTCCTTTCTATTCTTCGAGATCCCGATAATCTTGCCACACAAATCCTAAATAAGTTTGATGTTGCTTATGATGTAGTCAAAGAAATGTTGGAGTACCAGCACGAGCAACCTACCGCCTCCTCAGATACAGACGACCCGGATGATGATTCATCCAAAATGTTTGGAAGCGGTGCAGGAGCAGGTACAGGTACAGGCAAAGAGAAAAAGGGAATGGAAAAGTCGCGCACACCTGTGCTTGATAACTTCGGGCGTGACTTAACTAAACTAGCTGAGGATAATAAATTGGACCCTATCGTTGGCCGAGAAAAAGAAATTGAACGCGTAGCACAAATTCTAAGTCGTAGAAAAAAGAATAACCCAATATTGATAGGAGAGCCGGGAGTGGGCAAGACGGCCATTGCGGAAGGATTAGCGCTTCGTATTATTCAGAAAAAAGTTTCTCGCGTTTTGTTTGGCAAGCGTGTGGTCACGCTTGATCTCGCTTCGCTGGTCGCTGGTACAAAATACCGCGGACAATTTGAAGAGCGAATGAAAGCCGTCATGAACGAATTGGAAAAATCGGCCGATGTTATTTTGTTCATCGATGAGTTACATACAATTGTAGGGGCTGGCGGTGCCTCCGGCTCGTTAGATGCCTCTAATATGTTCAAACCTGCTCTCGCACGAGGAGAAATACAATGTATTGGCGCGACAACCCTGGATGAATACCGGCAGTATATTGAGAAAGACGGTGCACTTGCGAGAAGATTTCAAATGGTGATGGTAGATTCTACCTCAGTAGATGAGACAATCCAGATACTGGAGAATATTAAAGAAAAATACGAAGACCACCACCACGTAACGTATACCAAGGAAGCCTTAGAATCATGTGTAAAATTATCTGACCGTTATATCAGTGATCGATTCCTGCCCGACAAAGCAATCGATGTGATGGATGAGGCGGGAGCAAGGGTGCACATCAACAACATTCATGTGCCTGACGACATTGTGAAATTTGAGGCAGCTATTGAAGATGTAAAAAAAGAAAAGAATCGCGTTGTTAAAAGTCAGAAGTATGAGGAGGCCGCTCAACTTCGCGATAAAGAGAAGAAGCTGATCGAGCAGCTCGATTTAGCCAAAGCCAGATGGGAAGAGAAAACCCGGACAGAAAAATACACGGTCACCGAAGACAATGTAGCTGATGTCGTTGGTATGATGACGGGGATACCAGCAAACCGCATTGCACAGAAAGAGAGCAACAAACTTTTGGGCATGGCCGAACAGCTGAGTAACAAGGTGATCGGGCAAGAAGAAGCAATAAAGAAACTGACGCGCGCGATTCAACGCACAAGAGTTGGTCTGAAGGATCCAAAAAAACCAATTGGCTCTTTTATTTTTCTTGGACCTACAGGTGTTGGTAAAACAGAGTTGGTGAAGGTTTTGGGAACTTACCTCTTCGATAAGGAAGATGCACTTGTTCGCATCGACATGAGTGAGTATATGGAAAAATTTTCGGTGTCCCGCTTAGTGGGCGCCCCTCCCGGTTATGTTGGATACGAAGAAGGTGGTCAGTTAACCGAAAAAGTTCGCAGGAAGCCATATAGTGTCGTGTTGTTGGATGAAATCGAAAAAGCTCACCCGGATGTCTTTAACATTTTGTTGCAGGTTTTAGACGATGGAATACTTACTGACGGCCTTGGACGCAGAGTCGATTTCCGCAATACCATCATCATTATGACCTCTAACATCGGAGTGCGGGATCTCAAAGATTTTGGCTCTGGTATCGGCTTCACCACCAAAGCCAGCCGCGAAAATGACGAGGAAGTAATGAAGTCAACCATTCAAAATGCGTTGAAGCGCGCGTTTTCTCCTGAATTTTTGAACCGCCTTGATGATGTTATTGTGTTCAATTCCCTTCAACGAGAGCATATACACAAGATCATTGATATCACTCTCGGAAAATTATTTGCCAGAATATTAACTCTCGGCTACACTGTTGAGTTAAGCGAAAAAGCAAAAGACTTCTTAGCAGAAAAAGGTTACGATCAACAATTTGGTGCACGACCATTAAATCGTGCCATCCAAAAATATTTGGAAGATCCCGTTGCAGAGGAAATCCTGAAAGGGGAAGTGACAGAGGGGGCTATCATTATGGCCGATTATGAAGGCACGGGTGATGTCCTGACTATCAAAACAAAAAAGGGAAAAGCTTCCACGAAAGAAAAAAAGAGCGAATAGAGGAGCTACAAAAAAGGGGAATTTAATTCCCCTTTTTTATTTGCCTTCTACCCCCAAGAGTAAATCAAGAAGTAGAGAGTGCTTTTAAAGCACATTGTTTAGCTGCTCTTTTATTTTCTCCAGTTCTTCTTTCATCATCACCACCTGCTGCTGCATCTGTGCGTCATTGGCTTTACTTCCGATCGTGTTGATCTCCCTTCCAATTTCTTGTGCGATAAAGCCCAATTTCTTGCCGCTCGATTGCTTGTCGCTGAGCCCTTTGATAAAATAATCTAAATGCGTTCTAAGACGTACGCGCTCTTCGTGTATATCGAGCTTTTCAATGTAAAAGATAATCTCTTGCTCAAGTCGATTTGCGTCATATCCCTCGCCCCCAAAAAGCTCCTTCACATTGCCCTTTATTCTACTCCTGATTTTTTCTATCCGCTTAGGATCGATCTCTTCTACGGCAAACAAACCCTTCCTAATAGTTTCAATATAGTCGATCAATTTCTTCTCCAGCGATTTGCCTTCGGCAAGTCGAAATGATTCGCATTTTTCAATGGCCTCCCCGATCAAACTACGTACATTTTCCCACTCAGCCGGATCCAATTCTTCTTTACCATTGGCGATAGCTACATCAGGTGAAGAAAGAGCAATTTGAAAAATTGAATCTGTTGTTGCTAATACTCTATCCGCCAAACGCTTAAGTTCCATATAGTAAGCAATAAACAATTCTTCGTTATAGCGCTGCACGACTTCTGGCCGACCGGTTTGTTGATAATCTATTGACACGGAAATTTTCCCACGTTCCAACTTATCTGCTACCCAAGTGCGAAGTTCCAATTCCTTCTCTGAAAACTTACGAGGCAGCCGCAAACTCAAATCCAGAAACTTGGAATTTAGGGACTTTATTTCGACAGCAATTGCCAGGGAACCTGAATTGGAAACGCTTTGGCCAAAGCCAGTCATCGATCTAATCATGTAGTCTATTTTTAAAAATCAAAACCGATGGCCACGAATGGACGTGGGCTTTTGACAACAAAATTCTCAACCGGCCAGGCTAGGTCGAATTTAAGATAATAACCAAAAATCACAGATCGGAATCCAAACCCGTAGCTATAAAGCCATGGATTCAAGTACTCTCGGATTTCAACTTGAAATGGGTTACCAGTAATAAATCGTTCGGGGACATTTCTCACCCGACCGACACTTTGATTGTCGAGTGGAATTGGCCCAGTCCAACTACTCCCTATGTCGTAGAAGCCAGTCAGCTGCAGGTTTCTGAAAAAATTTGACGTGATTGGACTGCTTGACAACGCACGCACAAGAGGCACACGCAATTCGGCATTGAGAACGGCCGCACTATTTCCGTAAAGAGTGCCATAATCAAAGCCTCGGAGATTGACGAACTCGGAAAATAGTAGATTTTCATTGTATGATCCGACTGGATGAACCAATGGATTTAATGCTCCGTCTCGATTGAACGCTTGGCCCGTATTCGGACCAAACCAATTGCTGAACCAATTGTCGGTACCGCCCAATAAATAACTCTTTGGTGCAGCACCAAAAAAACTTCCGGCATAACCGCGCACGGCAAAAACAATCTCCTTGTATATCTTTTGATAGCGTCTGATGTCCACCGAAACCTGACTAAAGCTTCTTCGCGAATTGCCAACTCCTTCATAGAAGACTGCACTCAGCTTCCCTCGAGTACCTTCAATAATATTCAACCCAGTAGTAATCGAATTATCGTAAACAATCTCCGCTCGCCCCCCTAGATAGGTTTGTGACCGCGAAGGCAAAAAGGTTGGAACACCAGAAGTAGGAATTTTTCTTCCTAAATCAACATATTGCGTATAACCTACAAATGGTTTTAGGGTAACTCGTGTGCGCACAGAGATTGGATAGGAGGCGCCTAATTCCAGTTTTTGAAAAGAATATTTTTGTCTCTCGTCTTCAGTTGTTTCCCGTAGCAAAGGCTGCCAGAAAATTACCTTCCGGTCAAAACGAACGCTGTAATCAATTCGGTTTGGCAAATATTGAAACTCCCCAAACATATCTCCACTCTTAAAATCAAAAGCCGTTTGAAGACCCCCAAAAATTCGATAATTCTCCAACATATCATTCATCTGCACTTCCAACTTTAACCCAGGACCGCGAAGTTGATCTATTACAAAACTGGTGACAATATTTTCATAGCTGAATTTTGGAAAATACGGAAACGGCCCCTTGACCCGGTTTACTTCTCTGGCTTTCATATAGCGTGTCAGGAATGTCTCGCTCGGCTGTTTATTCTTAATGGCCTCCTCTTCAAACACATAGTCGTCAGTGTTTAAGGGTTTCTCGGTCGGCTTCAACAATTCTTTTTTAGGAACGCTATCGGCCTTCGCAACGACTGGCGCTAATTCATCAAAAGTATAATCATCAGTATTAATGTTGTTATTTTTTTGGATGGTTTTTACAGTGTCCTTTTTTACTGGCTGCTCCACAGCCGGTTGCAGAGGCTCTGATTTTACAGTATCTATTTTTTCCTTAAGACGAGCATTGATCAAATCTTTAATGGAGGTTGCTTTTGGCTGCTCCTTCTTTTTTCGCTCTGTTAAAACCCTTGCTTGAGCCACTTCCTTTCTGCGGGTAGCGGGCGTGAAAACCTGTCGATCAAAATTCCGATTGCGTTCTACAAAAATATTTTCTCTCAAAGATTGAGTAAGTACTACGGCTTGCATCTTGTTGGTGTAGTTGATATCAAAATCCTTTACACTGGAGTTGTAGTTGGTCAGCTGGGAATAGATACCTGTAGACATATTATACTTAAACAAGTTGTTAATGCCCCGCTGATCGCTGAGGTAGAAAAAATTATTTTCATCTACGGGTCGAACATGGAAATCTTTGCTCAATGTATTGGTAACACGCTTCAACGAGTTCACTGTGGTGTCAATGTTGTACAGAAAAAGATTGTAGTTAGGCGAAAGTTTTTGCAGCCCCTTAACGGAAACATTCAACGAATCTGACGGTCTGTTAGAACTGAAAACGACTGTATTGGTATTGGGTATAAAAGCTGGATCCAGATCGTCAAACTTATCGTTGGTAAGCCTTTTTGTGCGATCTCTACGACTGCTTAGCAAAAACAAATCATTCTGACCTTCAAAGTCCGCACTTACTACTACAAGTCGCCCGTTATTCGAAAAATTGAAGCTTCGGATATTTGAAAACTTATCCAGTTCTCGTGGTAGCTTCGTTTTGGTATTGAAATCATAGAGCCAAAAAATATACTGACCCTTCTTAACGCCAATTACACCCAGTGTATTGGCATCAGCCCAGCTAAGCAAAGGCACTCGATAGTCAACGGTTTGCTTGATGGCTCGCTTCCCGCCCGTTAAAATAACTTTTTCCTTGCCGCTTTCTAATGACTTTACTTTTACGGTAAAGCTTCCTCGATCATTTTCAGCATACGCAATCTTTTTCCCATCAGGGCTGATCTTCACGGTGGTGTAAGTCAACGTTCTACGATGGTTCTCTGTAAACCGAGTAGAGTCTTGTAAAGGCACATAGCTTTGGCTTACTTTTTTCTCCATACCACTATAGAAGGCGCGCCAATCCACCAACAATTGCTTAAAGGGTATGCCAAGGGTGATTAGAATGCTGCGCTCTTCATTACGAATGATTCGTGTATAGTTAAGGATATTGTTGATGCTGCTCTTCCCATATTTTTCAACAATAAAGTTCCAAATCGACTGACCTACCAACGCAGCTTCCTTTCCAGAAAAACGCAATGCTTTATTTACTCTATTGCTTTGTACTAATTGCCGCACAAAATCGTCCATCTCCTCGTCCCAACCATGGGCCACATAATAGGAGCTTCCGTCAATAAACCATTCAGGCAAATTCAGCAATACTGAATTCTGAAACATGTCCTTTAAGCTACCGCCAAACATCATCTCATTCACCATCAAATCAGACATTTTGAAAATCAATTCTTCCTTGAATTCGTCCAGATTTCCCGGATGGGCTATTTCTGCATAGGGTTTTATGAACTCCGTCTCGCCACCCGCACTGTACCTTGTGTGGTTCAGGCCGATATTGCTTTGCTGCAAATCAGTCACTGAATTATACAAAAACACCTTTGTCTTTTGAGATGGGTAAAAACCAATCAAATCAGTAATTCTATCAAACTCTGACTCCAGGTATTGAAGGGCTTCTTCCGCCACCTTCCTGCGTTCTCCATAGAAATGGACATCAAAATTCTCAGAACTCAGGTATTTCCAGTCAAATTTCTTGAATTGAATTCGGTTTTGACCAAACGTTTCTATTGTTTGCTGCGCATGAACTGCACCCGTTGCTAACATCCAGACTAAAAATACCCCCCCAATCCTTCTCATATTTGCTTTGTTCGGCTTAAGATTTCGAATATAACGCATTAAATCTCTTAATATTTACTTCCTTCAGTATTTCCCCTTTGCCCTCTAACCATTGGGCTACTTGGGCAGAAAAATAGGGAGCCAAACTTACTCCTTTTGTTCCCAGCCCGTTAAAAATAACTAAATTTTTGTAGAGTGGATGACATCCGATAATCGGTCGCCTGTCAATAGTAGTTGGCCGGATTCCCCACTCCTGTGCCACGACAGAAAATGGCCTTTTTAACAGCCCGGTTAACTTCTCAACTAACTCAATTCGGGCTTTATCAGTGACCTCATGGCTCAGGTTTTTTAGCTCATACGTTGCACCAGCTTTGTAGGTAGAGTTTCCATTGGATGGAACGATATAAACGCCCTTATTAAAAATTACAGCTGGCTCAAAATCTAAGTTTAATGTTACTGTTTCTCCTTTTAAAGGTCGAATGTGAAGCCAATCAAAAAAAGGATTTGCTTCAATTCCCTGGCAAAAAATAATCTTACGAGCGGTCATTCCATGGTACGAAACCGACTCGGACGATAGCTCTAAGTCTTCTACCGCAAAATGAGAATCGCTCCAGGAATTATTCGAAATCAGAAATTTTCTGGTCGAGGCTAAAAAAGATACGGTATCCAAATACCCACAAGTGTTCAACAAAATCCCACCAAAGGGATCATTTACTTCGTTTCCAAAACCCGACTCAGTATATATCTTTTCCACAAAAGTACTCACCCCATTTTCAGCTGATTTGACCATCCAATTATTCTGCTCCTCAGCAGAATGAAACGGTCGATAAAGTAATGAAGGGAAGAAAAATCGTTGCCCAAATTGTTTCTCGCAGTCGGTATAGAAGGCGTGTAACGAAGCAAAAGTCTCTTCAGCCAACCAGGTCTTCACAATGCCGATCCCGGTTATGGGATTGAACAACCCAGCAGCCACACGTGAGCAATTGTTCTTTAGCGGCTGGTCAAAAACCGACACTCTTCTACCCCTTTCCAAAAGTCGTATTGCTAACGCAGAACCCGCAAGGCCCTGGCCAACAATAATATAGTCAACTTGAGGTTCGATGGAAATAATAGTAGACAAAAGTACTGCATGGAGCAAGCTAATCAAGTACCAGCCAAGCAAGTTTTTGTAATTTTGCTGGATGACTATCCAATCGTTTGTTTTCAATCCATTTTCGGAAAACACCTACGTAGCATTTGACGAAACCAAGGAAGCGGTGATCATCGATCCCGGGTGCTACGAACCAACTGAGAAAGCCGAGCTTGATCAATTTATAACTTCGAAAGGTTTGACTGTCAAGTTTATTCTCAACACCCATTGCCATATTGACCACGTATTGGGTAATTTCCATTGCAAAACAAAATACAAGGCCCCCTTGCTGATCCACCGAGAAGATGAAAAGGTGCTGCTAGCAGTACAATCATACGCCTCCAACTATGGATTTGCAGGCTACCAGCCCACACTCCCCGATCGGTTCTTAGAAGAAAATGAGTCTTTTACTTTTGGGAATACAAACTGGAAAATTCTATTTCTTCCTGGCCATTCTCCAGGGCATATTGCGTTTTATGACGAGCAAAAGAAAACTATTTTTAGTGGCGATGTACTATTTAAAAGAAGCATTGGGCGAACGGATTTACCTGGTGGCAATTTTGACGTATTGCTAAAAAGCATACAACAAAAACTCTTTCTATTACCTGATGACGTGGTAGTGTATTCAGGACATGGCCCTACAACAACAATAGGCGAAGAAAAAAAATCAAACCCTTTCTGCGCCCTGACCCATTGAGTATGAACATAAAAAAATACATCCCCAATTTTCTGACCTGTTGTAACCTGATTTGTGGCTGCTTGGGGATCGTTTACTGTCTCGAGGAAAGAAGCATTCCAGCGGCTTATTTTGTATGGGTCGCAGCCCTGTTTGATTTTTTGGATGGCTTCGCTGCACGACTGTTGAAAGTCCACTCTATTATTGGCAAAGAATTGGATTCATTGGCCGATGTAGTAAGCTTTGGTGTATTGCCATCTCTGGTGATGTACAAACTGGTAGCCGCTTCTTCATCTGTTATTTGGCTACCCCATGTAGCATTCGTGATTGCTGCCTTCTCTGCATTGCGACTAGCCATTTTCAATGTAGACGAATCGCAGACAGATTCCTTTAAGGGACTAAATACTCCTGCAAATACGCTTTTCATCACTTCGCTGCCGCTACTCTCAGGGACCGTAGCTGGCTGGCTACATCAAGATTGGCTCTTGGTTTTAATTACTATTGTGTTCTCCCTTTTGATGGTTTCTCCAATAAAATTCTTTGCGTTCAAGTTCAAAAACTTTACATGGGCAGACAACCGGTCACGTTTTAGCTTTATTGGCCTTTCGGCAGTATTATTAATCATTTTTCAGGTAGCAGCAATTCCTCTGATTATACTACTTTACATCCTCACATCGTTGATAGGTGGAGGCCTACGATTTGAAAAACAATAGACTTGACTAAAGAATTAAAAATAGCGTTAACACTTTGGCTTTGCTATGCATTGGCGCTCCCAACGCGCGGTCAAGTCACATCAGTTCTCTCGACAGATGACTGGCATAAATTCTCTGTGGAAAACGATGGTATTTACAAAATCAACTATGACCTTTTAAGGAAAACAGGTATTAACCCCGATCAAATCGATCCTCGAAATATTCAGCTCTTTTCAGGTGGCAATGGAATGCTTCCGCAGCCAAACAACAAATCAAGAATTGTCGATCTGGTACAATTATCATTATTTGTTTCGGGGGAAGCCGATGGAAAGTTCGATCGTGGAGATTTTATTTTGTTTTTTGGCCAGGGGCCAGATAAATATGTATACAATCAACAGAAACAAATTTTTGAATACGAGAATCATCTTTATGCAGATAAGAACTTTTATTTTTTATCTGTCGGTACAACTCCGGGAAAGAGAATTACTAATCAGGCAACAATTGAGGGGTCATTTCCCATCGTGCGAGAATTCGATGACTTTGCGTATTATGAGACTGAAAAATATAATCTTCTAAAATCAGGGCGACAATGGTTTGGCGAGCAATTTGATAATACTACAGAGGCCGTCATTCGGTTTGATATTGCCGGTATTATTGACAATACTCCTATCAAAATGGCCAGTCACGTAATGGCGCAGTCAATCAGCGATTGCACGTTCAAAGTATTTTTTAACAACACGCCTATTCTAGATCAGCCTGTAACAGCCATACCCAATACCCAGTATGGGATTAAAGGCAGAATTACAAAAGACACGATTAGCATTAATTCATCCTCTATCAAAGCGTCTGCACAAAATACACAAGAGGTGAAATATCAGTTTACCAGAGGGAGCACCGCTGGGCTATCGGTGGGATACCTGGATTTCTTTCTTTTCACCATGAAAAGAAAATTGGCTCTATATGGCGATCAGACCATTTTTACTTCTTCGAAAAGTTTGGACAACACCGTTTCAACTTTTGAAGTAACATCCGTAAATTCAAAAACAGTCGTATGGGATATTACGAATCCCTTCAATACTGTTTTACAGTCATTAACACTTAGCGGCACCTCACTTTTGACTACAGCACCCACGTCTTCGTTAAAAAAATTTATTGCCTTTGATTCAGAGAAAACAAAATCTCCAACCTTTGAAATCACGATCAAAAACCAAAATCTTCATGCAGTCGATAACAAGAGCCTTATCATTGTTACTCATCCCGCTTTTAGGTCGGAAGCAGAGCGATTAGCAAATCATCGACAAAGCAAGAACGGCTTGTCAACGCTGGTTGTTACTACCGATCAAGTCTATCACGAGTATTCCGGAGGCAAACAAGATGTCACGGCCATTCGCGATTTCATTAGGGATGTTTATCGGAAGTCAGGCTCATCGCTGAAGAATGTACTTCTATTCGGGCGTGGCTCTTACGATTATAAATCTCGAGTAGCCAGCAACACGAATTTTGTTCCCATCTATGAGTCGCTCAATTCGCTAAGCCCACTCGAAACATATTCGTCAGACGACTATTTTGGAATGTTGGAGAATAACGAGGGTGCCTGGTTGGAAAGCCCTGCACAAAATTCAACGATGGATGTGGGCATAGGTAGAATACCAGTGAAAAAAATAGAAGAGGCCAAGGCAGTTGTAGATAAACTGATCGAATATGAAACAAATCCAAAAGCAAGAGGTGTTTGGCGGAAGGAAATACTTTTTGTGGCCGATGACGCAGATTTCAATATTCACCAAAGCCAGGCAGATCAAATGGCAAATTCAATCGATGTTTCGAATCCAGAGTTAAACATCAAAAAATTATATCTGGATTCCTTCGACCAAATTCAACGAAACACCGGTCCGGCTAGCCCCGCAGCGACAAAGGCGCTTGATCTAGACATTCGCAAAGGAAAATCAATCGTGAATTACACAGGGCATGGCTCTGAGAAAGTTTGGATGCAAGAGCAAGTATTGACAGAAACAATAGTTTTAAACTGGAAAAACAGTCCTGAGTACCCACTCTTTGTTACTGCTACCTGTGAATTTGGCAGGAATGATGATCCTTTTATTATATCAAGCGGGGAACGTATTTTACTACAACCTAAAGGCGGAGGAATCGGGCTTGTTACCACCGCTCGTCCCGTCAACTCAAGTACTAATTTTACCCTCAATCGCGCATTTTATACAGCACTGTTTCTAAAGGAAAACAACAAGTACCGTGATCTTGGCTCAATATTTCGCGATACAAAAAATACAAGTATTTCGGGTGTATCCAATCGGAATTTTTCTTTGCTGGGAGATCCTTCAATGACCATTGGCTTTAGCAACAAAGAAGTCGTGATCGATGAAATAAAAACAACTTCTGGGTCTTCAACATTAAAAGGGCTCTCCCAAGTTAAAGCAAAAGGGCAACTAAAAGAAGCCGGAACGAAACTAGCGAATTTCAATGGCGAAGTATTTGTCATCCTCTATGATAAGCCAATCGTTGAAATCACGAAAGGCTCCGAAGGAACTTCGCCTTTCACTTATTCACAGTGGGATAATGTACTCTTTAGTGGAAGAGCCTCGGCAATCAATGGTAATTTTGAAGTTAACTTTGTGATGCCCCGAAATGTGGATGCAATACCTTCAACGGGCAAACTAAGTCTTTATGCTACCGCTTCGAACCAAGATGCTTTTGGATACTCTTCTAATTTTCTAGTTGGCGGCTTAGAACCGTCACCGACACCCGATAATACGCCACCGGAAATCACACTTTTTTTGGGCGATACAACCTATGTTGCCGGTGGCGTTGTAGGGCCAAATACAAATTTGGTAGCTCGCCTTTTTGATGAGAGCGGATTGAACACAACTTCATTTATCCCAACCAACAACATGGTGGCCTTATTGGACAATCAGTATCGTTTTGTTGTTAACGACTACTACATTTCAGAGAAAGATAACTACAAAAAAGGCTTGCTTATTTACCCGCTGGATACATTGAAAAAGGGACGGCATTCGCTTTCGCTAACCGTTTCGGATACGCACAATAATACGAGTACGAAAACAATCGAGTTCGTAGTGAGTGATGGAAACCAAATACAAATTTCTGAATTCTATAATTTTCCCAACCCGGTTACAGAATCCACGCGTTTCAGATTCACACATAGCCGCCCAGGCGAAGATTTAGTTGCCACTATCGTAGTCTATAACTCGCAGGGGCAGATTGTTCATAGTCAGGAGCATGAGGTCAAAGAAAGCCAATACCAGGTAACTTTGGATGAATGGAATGGGGAGAATCCTGATGGAAGAAAATTAAGCAATGGTTTATACATTGCACGGTTATTTGTTCGTTCCGAAGCGGACGGCTCAAATAATGAATTGGCCTCAAGATTAATAATAATGAATTAGTTAACTTTACCGCCTAACTGCTGATGATGAATAAGTTAAATAAAGGTTGGATCTTCATTTTCACTTTTGGCGCCTATTTGGCAGCCCAAGGTCAACCAAATGGGACAATTAACTACCTGACTACTCAAACTCAAGTACAAGGGCAAGGAACCCTTGTAGGGCAAGACCCCAACAATAAGAATATTACTACAGCAGTACCTTTCTTAATAATTACGCCCGATAGCCGTGCAGCTGGAATGGGCGATGTGGGAGTGGCCACCTCACCCGATGCAGCGTCAGCTTATTGGAATGCGGGAAAGCTTGCTTTCATTGACAAAGGTTATGGCGGTTCGTTATCTTACACACCATGGCTGGGTAAAATAATTAATGACATGAGGGTGATCCATTTAAGTGGCTTCTATAAAATCAACCGTGAGGAGGCGGTAGCTGCCTCTATGAAATATTTCGATTTAGGAGAAATTGAGTTTAGGGACAATGGGAATGTGTCTCAGGGTCGCTTTAATGCTAGAGAGGTTGCCTTCGATGGCACATACTCAAGGCTATTGACTGACCATTTTAGTGCAGGTGTTACATTGCGATATATTTACTCGAATTTAACCGGTGCTTTACCAACGACTGATGCAACCGCTGCTCACTCAGCAGCGGTGGATATTGGCGTATACTACACTAAGCCACTAAAATCAAAAAATGCCACGCTTTCGTGGGGAGCTTCTATATCTAATATTGGCGCTAAAGTATCCTATACAAATTCAGGAAACCCTGATTTCATACCTACAAATTTGAGATTGGGTGGTGCTTATAAGGCTGATTTGGATCCAATGAATAGCTTGACCTTTGCATTGGATTTTAATAAGTTAATGGTTCCAACAACTGCTCCGGGAAGCAGAAACAAACCCCTTCTAGATGGAATCTTTGGCTCTTTCTCTGATGCCCCAGGAGGGTGGCAAGAAGAACTTAGCGAGGTTACAATCTCAGGCGGTTTGGAGTACTGGTATAATCAAACTTTTTCAGGCCGCCTTGGATACTTTTACGAAGATCAAACGAAAGGGAATAGAAAATACTTAACTGCTGGAGTTGGACTTAGGTATAATGATTTCGGTGTAGACGTTGCCTATCTGGTGCCCACAAACCAACGAGAAAGTCCATTGGCAGAAACGATTCGTTTTACTATTCAATACCTCATTGCTAAAAAAGCAAAATCAGAAGAATCTGTAACTGATTAATTGAATGCTCGATCGAAGGACCCCACCTAACTTTAGTACTGAGTTTCAATTCAATTTACCAAGCCCAGAAATCATTGCCCTTAAAGACAATTTGTCTTTAGTGTGGCTTAAAGAAATCCAACAAGATATTGTAAAGGTTGATTTTGTCTTTGAAGCGGGGAAATGGCATGAACCCAAAAAAGGAGTGTCCTATTTTACGGGACACATGCTGGAAAAAGGAACATCGAATTTTACCTCTGAAAAGATTGCAAGCGTTTTAGATCAACAGGGCGCCCAACTAGAAATTTCTTCCGGAGCAGACTTTACTTCCGTAAGTCTATATTCTCTAACGAAAAATTTTGAGGCTGTTTTGCCCCTAGTTATTGAGATTCTTAGTGTGCCCTCATTTCCTGAGGATGAATTTGCTCTAGTGTCCAGTATTTTTTTAGATACGCTGAAGGTAAACAATGAAAAGAATGGTTTTGTGGCCTCAAGGATTTTCAATAAGAATGTCTTTGGTGGCAACCATCCCTATGGAAGGTATCTAGAAGAAGCGGATATTAATGCGATCAGCACGACTGATCTTAGATCTTTCTTTCTTAACTCATTTTCACCGATTGAAATCTACGTCACAGGAAATTTAAATAATCATCAATTTTCATTGCTAACAAAACAAATCAGTAACCTACAGACTCAATCAAAAAGAACACCTTATACAACTGATTGCGAAAGCGGGCCAGTTACTGAAAAGATTATCAAAGACAAGAGCCTTCAATCAGCAATCAAAATTGGAAAGAAGACTATCAATAGAAATCATTCCGATTACCCTGGTTTACTTTTAGCAAACCACATCCTAGGTGGTTATTTTGGCTCACGGCTGATGAAAAATATCAGAGAGGAAAAGGGCTTAACCTATGGAATTCATTCATCTGTCACTTCATACTTAAACAGTGGCGTGTTCAGTATTTCAACTGAAACAAATAAGAATAAGGCTGACCAGACTATCTCCGAAATAGAAAAAGAAATTGAAAAACTATTGTCCGTTCCTGTTGATAAAACGGAAGTAGGCACGGCAAAGAATCATTTTTTAGGGAATCTCCAATTAGAGGTATCAAATCCATTTGCAGTAACGGAAAAATTAAAAAATATTCGTTTGAATAAGTTGCCTGCTTCCTATTATCAGGATCTCTATAAGGCAATAATTGTTGCGAGTGATAGTGATATATTGAGGATAACAAACGAATACCTCTCTCCAGCAAGCTTTCACTTAGCCGTAGTTGGATAAACACACCTCTCACGGTGCGTAAAAGTTCATAAAAAAACCCCTATAATTTTGTTTTATAGGGGTTTGATATAATAAAAAAGGCAACGACCTACTCTCCCGGATTTTACTCTAGTACCATCGGCGCTGGCGGGCTTAACTTCTCTGTTCGGAATGGGAAGAGGTGGACCCCGCC
>JADBYQ010000003.1 GCA_020402945.1 Cytophagales bacterium
ACATGAAAATTTACTCTCTTAACACTGTTATTATTATTGAAATCAATACCGAACCCACTTTGGGTAAGGGAGACTACGTCAGAACCATAACAAATTGAACCGAAAACGAAAAAATCAAAACAAAGAAATACACATGAAAATCATCAAATCAGGACTTATTGGGGCGAGGGTGGTGCGGGCTAGAGAGGCAAATATTCAATTGTTTCAAATCCGCGCAATTTTTAACCAGCACCGTGATGCATTGGTGAACCGAATATTGACGGATCTAGGCACCTACATGGAATTCAAATTTCGCGTGCAACCAAGTCGAAATGAGCTGATAGAGATTGCGCAAAAGATCGATCAACTGAAAAGTAAGGACGTAGATATGGAATATTATCAGCCACTGCTGAAAGAGTTGAAGCGGAAGGACGAAATCAAGATCAAAAACGACTACTTTTTTTTGGAGATCGATGAGAGCATTCGGATGAACTTAACCACCCAATTACATTTTGCGGCCTAAACACTAAATCCTCTATGAAGACTTTAAAATCTGCCCTGCTGGGCACGAAGCAACTCATTGACACCAACCCGGACGTACTTCTATTGCAACTGCGAGAAATACTAAAAGAGCATCGAGAGTTAATCATCACTCGAATGATTAGCGACCTGCCCACCTATATTATTTACAAATTCAATGTAAAACCGACTCGAAAAATGGTTGAGTCCGTGAAAGACCAATTGCTTGATTTGAAAAAGGGTAACGTGGATTTGGACAAATACTCCAATGTGGTGCAGATGGTACTCAACCGAGCTGTTACACACTTAACCAACGAGCCTTTTTACGTTGAAATAGATGACTACCTAGCACCCTCTATCCAAGTCAGCGAGGTTAAATTTGGATAAAGAACTTACCACTCAATTGGTTCGTCTTTGTCGTCCGCCCCAACTCTTACCTGCGTGTGCTGAAGAACTTGGAGAAGAAGAAGGCCTTGAGCCATGTCTACGCTGCTGGCCTTGACGAGGGACTTCTTTAGGCTTATCCGCATCTCCACTTGTAGCCGTCATGGGAAAGGGATGGCCATCGATCACAGGTATGGGCTTTCCGATTAACTTCTGTATGTCGCGAAGGAATTCTCTTTCTTCAAAATCACAAAACGAAATGGATTTACCGCTTAATCCCGCGCGGCCGGTGCGGCCAATTCTGTGCACATACGTTTCAGGAATATTAGGTAATTCAAAATTAATCACCGTTGAAAGTTCATCTACGTCAATACCGCGTGCTGCAATATCAGTTGCAACTAACACGCGAGTTTTTTGTAGTTTAAAATTACTCAACGCTCGCTGGCGAGCATTTTGAGATTTGTTTCCGTGGATGGCTTCAGCATGAACACCCGCTTTATTTAAATCCACTGTTACTTTATCTGCACCATGTTTGGTACGTGTAAATACCAAAGCTGTGATGATTGACTCGTCTTTCAAGAGGTGCAACAAAAGTGATTTTTTATTTTTCTTATCGACATAATACAAAGACTGCTGAATGGTATTGGCCGTTGACGAAACAGGAGTTACTTCAACACGTACTGGATGAGTAAGAATGGAATTCGCTAAAGCTGAAATCTCCTTTGGCATGGTAGCTGAAAAGAATAGCGTCTGTCTCTTAGGCGGCAGTTTCGCAATCACCTTTTTCACATCATGTATGAACCCCATGTCAAGCATGCGATCTGCCTCATCCAACACAAAAATTTTAATATGATCCAACTTGATATAGCGCTGATTCATTAAATCAAGTAAACGGCCAGGTGTGGCTATGAGGATGTTGACGCCTGCGCGCAGCGCATCTGTCTGCGATTTTTGAGAAACGCCTCCAAAGATGACAGTGTGTTTCAATTTCAAATGCCTTCCGTAAGCCGCAAAGCTTTCGCCAATTTGAATGGCCAATTCGCGGGTTGGCGTTAGTATTAATGTGCTGATGCCAACGCTGGCCTTATACAATTCATCTTGGTGCAATAATTGCAAAATGGGAATAGCAAACGCAGCGGTTTTCCCAGTGCCTGTTTGAGCGCATCCAAGTAAATCTTTGCGCTCCAACAAAATGGGAATTGCCTGCTCCTGAATAGGTGTGGGTGTTGTGTAACCTTCTGTTTTTAAAGCCCGAAGAATTGGCTCAATAAGACTTAATTTTTCAAATGACATACTGATTTTTGATATGAGAGACGACTGTTTACTTAATGCCTCTTTGACTAACCTGCTCACCGACTGATGAACGCACCGTTGAAAACGGCTTTTTACGGGAATTGGGAGGATCGAGCATCAAAGGTAATCATTTAACACCAGACTCCTGCATCAAAATTGAAGTACTACCGATTGGAATTGCCTTTAAACCCCGGCCCAACTACCAGACGGCCCGGTTTCTTTCCGGTGTGGTCACCATCCTTTAGTACCTGTTGCCCGTTCACGAAAACATGTGACACGCCAGTCGCATATTGATGGGGGTCTTCAAAGGTTGCATGGTCTTCGATCTTTGCTGGATCAAAAACAACTACATCTGCAAAATAACCTACTCTCAAAAGTCCACGTTGTTTTATCTTCAGGTTATGTGCCGGAAGTGAAGTCATTTTTCTAATCGCTTCTTCTGTTGTGATCAATTTTTCCTTTCTGGAATAATTCGAAAGCAATCGTGCAAAACTTCCGTACGCTCTTGGATGGGTACCACTCTCATTGAAAGGAGGCTCATCTGCAATGGATCCGGCATCTGAACAAATACTCACGTAGGGATGGGGAAGCATTTTCTTGATGTTGTCTTCCGAAATCAAAAAGAAAATACACGGTATACTTGATTTGTCGGCTACCAACAAATCCAAAATGGTCTCATTGGCATTTTTACCGTGCAGCATGGCCACCTCACTCAATCTTTTTGCCTTGTAAAGTTTATTCAAAGAGTCTGTTCGAAAACCCATCAGCATTACATCTTTGGGGTCCGAGTTACGGCTAGGTATGCCTTGTTCCATGTCGCGTAACAAGCGCTTTCTCATGGCAGGATTTCGCAGCCGCTTTCTCATATCTCGCAACCCGCCTTCCTGCACCCAAGTAGGCAACCTCGCTGTAATACTCGTTCCACTAGCATTATAGGTGTACATGTTTGCTGTTATCGTTAAACCTGCCCTCTGTGCGCTATCAATCTTTGCGAGCACCGTATCAATTTTATTCCAATTCCAGGTATTATTAATTTTCAAATGATAAATCTCTGCAGGCAAGTTTGCTTCCTTCGCA
Source organism: Cytophagales bacterium (assembly GCA_020402945.1). Lineage (GTDB taxonomy): Bacteria > Bacteroidota > Bacteroidia > Cytophagales > Cyclobacteriaceae > ELB16-189. The sequence goes on from JADBYQ010000003.1 coordinate 3,253, forward strand.
ATTCGAAAAACTTCGTTCATAGCGGGGAGAATTTTGTCGCTCTCGCTTCGCATGTGGGTGATGTACATGCCCTGATATTCAGCCACTACTTTACTCAGTTCGATTAATTCTTCAGTGGAGGCATAGTCCGCAGGCGCATAAATCAATGACGTGCCCAAGCCCATCGCTCCTTCTTTCATCGAAGCACGAACGAGCTCTTTCATTTGCTCTAATTCCTCCTGATTCGGCTTTTTATTATTAAGCCCTAGCACAATATTTCTAACCGAAGTGGCGCCAACAAACGAAGCAAAGTTCGGGCTAACGCCTTTCCTTTTTAACACGTCAAAGTATTCACCTAATGAACCCCACAACGTGTCTTTGCTACTATTCTTCTTCCGCGGACCCGGACTCCATCCTTCTCCAAAAACCTCTAGCGTTACTCCTTGCTTGATATCGCTCATGGAACGACCATCTTTTAGCAAAGAACCATCTGCCCAACTTAGCATGTTAATAAACCCGGGCGAGACCGCAAGCCCGTTGACATCTATCTCTTCGGTTCCTGTGGCATACGATAGATCTCCAATGGCAGCCAATGTATCGGCCTGAATAGCCACATCCCCTTTATACGGTTTTGCACCTGATCCGTCATAGATGGTTCCGTTTCTAATAACTAAATCAAACTTATGTTTTGGGTTTTGCGCACATGAACTAATGAAAACAACAAGGAGAAATAGAATACCAATGCAGCTAGCCGATTCTTTGAAACATGAAACGGTGGCCTTGCATTTTTTTACGTTACAAAAAGTGTCCATGAAAAATTTACTTACAACCAATGCCTTGGACATATTTCTCTATGGCATTGATAGAATTTGCCGTTTTACTTCCCTCAAAATTTTTGATGTCTGAATAGCGAATTGATTTTACGTAAACCCTCAACAATTCTTTTGAAAGTGGCCAATAGGACCAGTGCCATTTCTCTTCCTCATAACCTGTGCGACCCGCTGCTTTCGATGTATAGGGCTGGCAAAAACCAAACTTTGCCGCGTGTGTAGTCAGCCATTGATAAATTTTCAATCCTTCTCCCGATTCAAAATACGAATTCTCCAATGAATTTAAATCCATGTCTGTTCCCCAATGGTGCCGAGAAGTACCAGGCATGGAGCTATACAACAAAATAAGCTTAGCTCTTTTCTCCAAATCTGCAACCTCGGTTAAGTTTTGCCCCTCGACCAAGGTTCTACCTTCCCATTTATTTTCCCAAATACGTTTCTGTGCTTCAAAATTTCGAGTAGCAGAAATGATGAAAAGCGTGATCCCATCTTCGTTGGCAGCAGAAGCCATTTTCAAAAAAGCTTCGTATGCTTCCTTTCGTAAATATTTCCCTTGTGCACTTCCTCTGGCGAAATCATCGCCCAGCTTTACAAAGCGTAAATCTTTAGCTTCATCAAATTGACCTAACAGGTAATTTTTATCGACATCCTGCGAAAGCATCAATGAAGGAGCGAACAAAAAAAAGCAGCAAAGTAAAACTTTGAACCTTGAATGTTGAATCTTGAATTGCAGTTCCATTGAATTATACTCTTTCTTCAATCTGGTTCATCACTTTCGTTTGAACCTGTATTGATTCATGATGTACTAGACGCAGCAGATCGCGCATGAACCCCTCTTCCAATCCCATTGCTTTTCCAAGCGATACCCGTGTTTTTATGATCTCCTCCCAGCGGTTTACCTGTAAGATTGTTACGTTGTTATCTTTCTTATATTGTCCAATTTTTTCAGAAATCTTCATGCGTGAAGACATCTTTTGCATAATCTCATCATCAAGCTGATCAATTTGCTCTCGGAATACACTCAATGTATCCTTAAACGTCTTACTCTCACTTGACGCAGTACGGACAACCAAATCAGACAAAATCTTGCCAAACGCTGCAGGCGTTACTTGCTGCTTCGCATCACTCCATGCAGCATCTGGATTGATATGACTTTCAATCATTAAGCCAGCCATATCAAGATCGAGTGCTTTTTGTGAAACAAAAGCAATCAATTCTCGATTGCCCGCAATGTGACTTGGATCGCAGATCATTTCCAATTCAGGAAATCTCGTTTTCAATTCGATGGCCAAATCCCACATCGGCAAGTTGCGGAATGGACCTTTCTCAAAAGACGAAAAACCACGATGAATGGCTGCCATCTTCTTAATACCCGCCTTATTCAATCGCTCCAGCGCACCGATCCATAACTCAAGATCAGGATTCACTGGATTCTTTACCATCACGGGGATATCAACACCTTTCAAACAATCAGCAATCTCTTGTACAGAAAAAGGATTGACTGTGGTGCGCGCACCCACCCACAATATATCCACCCCCGCTTTCAGTGCTGCTTCAACGTGGGCCGCATTGGCGACTTCTGTTGTCACGGGAAGCCCCGTCTCTTTTTTTGCTGTCATCAACCAATTCAAACCAACATCTCCAGCGCCTTCATACTGACCTGGTCTTGTACGTGGCTTCCAAATACCTGCACGAAGTGCATGTACTTTTCCCGTTGCTGCAATTTGTTTTGCAGTTTCCACCATCTGCTCTTCTGTTTCGGCACTGCAAGGCCCGCTGATAATGATCGGCCTTTTTACTCCCAACCATTCAGCAATCGATTCAAGTTCTAATCCTTTTTTCATATTCAATTCAAAGTTAAAGATTCAAGTTTACTATTTATTAAAAAGAAGTCAGAAGTTAGAATTTAGAAGTTAGAATAATACTACTATCTCTAACCACCGCTTACCGACCACCACCTACCACTTACCAACCGTCTCTTACCATCTATTCATCATCTAACCCGCCTACTTTACTGCTTACTTCTTGTCCAACACTCTCCTAATCTCATTCGCATTGTTCAATGTTTTAATCAATTCTTTTGTATCCTTCTTCATCAAATGGTAATGAAACTTTTGCAAGTGCATTATATACTCTAACAACGCTTGACTTAAATATTCCGAATTCTGCTCAAAGATAGGTGCCCACATAGCCGGAGAACTTTTTGCCAACCTCACAGTAGATGCAAAACCACTACCCGCCAAATCAAAAATATTCTTTTCATCTTTCTCGATATCCAATACTGTTTGCCCCAATAAAAAAGAACTGACGTGCGAGAGATGAGAGACATAAGCCACGTGCTTATCATGTTCGTCCGGCTCCATAAATATCGTGTTCATTCCTACGCTTTCAAAAATGTTTTTGGCCACAGCCAAAGATGACTCAGAAGATTGTTCTTTTTCGCAAATGATATTTGTTTTCCCCTCAAATAATCCTTGCAAAGCGGCTGTAGGTCCGGAGTTTTCTGTGCCTGAAATTGGGTGCGCAGCCACAAATTGGGCGCGTCTGCCGTGTTGGGCCACAGACTTGCAGATCATACTTTTCGTGGAGCCTGTATCAATGACCACTGTATTTTTTGCTACGCGATCAAGCATAGAGGGCAAAAGTGCACCGATGGTGTTGACCGGTATAGCCAATATCACTACATCAGATTCCGCAAACGCCTTCTCCTCTGGAAGAATCTCATCGACCAACCCTAGTTCTAATGCCTTTCTCGCATGCCCTTCATTGAAGTCAATACCAATCAGCCTTGTTGCGATTTTCTTACTCCTCAAATCTATGGCGAGTGAACCTCCTATCAAACCTAATCCAACTATTGCTATTTTCATTTTAAAAAGATTGTGGTAGTGTGACTTGAGAGTCAACGAATTCTTGAATTCGGTTACACGCCTCGTTTAGTTTTTCCTCTGTTGCGCAAAGTGAAATCCGTATATGCCTTCTACCTGTTTCGCCAAAGATAAATCCGGGTGTTATGAATACATGTGTTCCATAGAGTATCTCATCAATCCATTTCTCCACGTCATTCACTCCAACAGGCGCCTTTGCCCATACAAACAGACCTGATTGCTGGGTGGAATAGCTGCATCCCAATACATCTAAAATTTTGCATGCTGCATCTTTTCTTTTTTGATACATCGCATTCAAATTGGCGAACCATTCCCTGCCACTTTTCAACGCCTCCACGGCAGCATGTTGCAATCCTAAAAACATGCCGGAGTCCATATTGCTTTTTACGCGCAGCACCGCATCGACATAATGTGCATTACCCGCTACCCAACCGATTCGCCAACCAGCCATGTTATGTGATTTGCTCAGCGAGTTGAGCTCGAGAGCCACCTCAGCAGCCCCTTCAATACTAAGTATTGAAAGGGGACGCTCATTCAAAATGAGTGAATACGGATTATCATTTACAATCAAAAATCTATTTGCTCTTGCCAGATCAACCAGTTCCTTCAATTCCTTGCGTGAAGCAATTCTTCCTGTTGGCATATGCGGAAAGTTGACCCACATTATTTTGACCTTTGAAAGATCTTTTTTTCGAAGACCCTCAACATCGATTTGCCAGTTCGCTTCTTCTTTCATGTCATAAGTAACTGCCTTGGCGCCAACTAATTTCGCCACTGACGCATAGGTTGGATATCCGGGATCGGGAATTAATACTTCATCACCTTCATTTACAAAAGCCATCATGGTGTGAAGTATCCCCTCTTTCGATCCCATAAGAGGAAGTATATCAGATTCAACATTCAACGATACATCATACGTGTCTACATAAAAATCCGCAATAGCTTTTCGTAGTTGCGGTATCCCCTTGTAGTTCTGATACCCATGGTTGGCTGGATTCTTTGCCGAAACGACTAAAGCATCAATCGCGTTTGTAGCTGGCATCTGGTCAGGGCTACCAATCCCCAGGTTGATTACGCGCCATTCGGGCGTATCAATACTTCTCACCTCCGCCAATTTCTTGCTGAAGTAGTACTCTTCTACGTTCTTTATCCTATTTGCAAATTCAATCATTTTCAAAATTCAAAGTTCGAAATTCAACTTTCTACTTGTACTCAATTTTTGCGCTCTTGTATTCACCCAACACATTCAAATTCCTTACTTGCCTCAAAATCTCCTGCAACGCGGTATCGTAATTCTTTCTTTTCTTCCATTCTACATCAATATGAATGGAATACTCGCTTGGCTTACCAACAATAGGTATTGATTGGATCTTTGTAAGATTTATCAGGTTATTTTTTAATGTCATCAGTGTTTCAGCCAGGCTTCCTACCTCGTTGGCAACTTCAAAACAAAGGGACGCCTTGTTACTATCATGGGCCGTTTGTCTCCCCTTAGCAAGTATCAAAAAGCGTGTAAAATTTTTCTTGTTTGTCTCTATTCTCTTTTCCAGAATTTGCAATCCGAATTTTTTTGCTGCGTGCTCGTTGGCAATCGCTGCTGTATTGGTCAGTTTATTTTCCTTTACTTTCCTGGCTGACACGGCCGTATCATCACTTTCTCTGATCTCTACATTCCTTAGCCGAAACAAGAAATCATTGCACTGTCTGATTGCCATTGGGTGGGATTCAATGCATTTAACATCATTTAATGTTACACCCGGCAAAACCAACAGATGCATATGTATGGGTAAGTACACTTCACCAATGATAGAAAAATGGTATTCCTGCAAAAGGAAATAATTAGGAAGGATACTTCCTGCTATCGAATTTTCGATAGCCATTACGGCAAAGTCGGACTCCTCCTTTTTCAATGATTCGCAAAGTGCATGAAACGATAGGCACTCAACAGATTCAATCGAATCTCCAAAATAGGTTTGCGCTGCCACCTCGTGAAAACTAGTGGCAATGCCCTGTATGGCTACTTTCAATTTTCTTTTTTTACTCATCCGATCGTTATGCTACTTCGGTTACTACTACATCAACTATGGCTACATTCTACAAAACCTACGTAGCACAGGTAAAAAAGAAAAGTCCCGGCTTTTACCGGGACTTTTCTGAGTTTCTTTTGTTTTTATGTTTTCAACAAAGCGATTCTCTATCTAATCCCGGTAGGGCTGGATTAAAATAAAAGCTAAAATAAAATCGCTGAGTTTTCATTTTCATAATAATAGAACGAAGGAAACGCAAATTCTTGACATATGCAACTATGGTGTTGTACAACAGAACATTATTTTAAACGCCTAACTGGCGTTAGCTTGAAAATTACATATATTTGAATTACAAAAGCTCTATTATGGTAGCTCAAGATAAACTTACTAACCTACAGCATGAACTTCTAAAGGTGTTTCAATACAACCTAAACGAAACTCAATTAGCGGAAATCAGGCAATTGCTTTCCTCTTACTTTGCTGAAAAAGCAACGGCTGAAATGGACAAGCTTTGGGAGCAAAATAAATGGGACAATAGTACGATGGAAGAATGGGCTGCTACACATACACGCACCTCCTCTAAGCAGTGAAAGTCGTTCTTGATAGCAATGCTCTTTTAGTTTGCATATCAAAGAAATCAATCTACAGACCCATTTTTGATATTGTGATTCAAAGAACTCAGCCTGAATAGAAAATGTAAATAAGTTACATATTAAAATGCTTTTAAACTCGAAATATGAAAAATCTCAAAACCTTACTATTTATTTCTTTGTCAATTCTAGCGTCATGCGCTAAAATAGGCAAGCAAGAAGATCATCACCACAATGGCGGGAACTCAGAAGAAAATCCTAACCAAGCATTGTACGATCAAGTGATGGATATTCACGATGAAATTATGCCTCGAGCAGAGGATATCTATCAACTCAAGAAAGAACTGCAAGAAAAATTGGCAGGTAGTCCAGACATGGTTGCAGACAAAAAGCAAGAATTGGAATTGGTCATTGCTCAACTGGACTCTGCCGATCAATCCATGATGGATTGGATGCATCTATTCAAACCTCTCCCGGATTCTGCCGATCAGGAAAAAGCAAGAGCCTATTTAGAATCTGAAATGGAAAGAATTAAAAAGGTCAAAGACTTAATGAACGAGTCGATTGAAAAGGCCAAGTTGGCAAAGAATTAGCAGAGTGAAGTTCCACCCAAGCCTGATGGATGCAACAAGTTTTAATAGTTACTTCTTTTTGCGTTTAGCCGCGCTATGATGTGGCAATTCTTTCCCTGTGGCTTTCTTACCTTCTTTCTCGCGATTCTTTTGTTCTAGACGAATATTGTAGCGAATCACTTGCCAGTATTCTGCACCATAGCCCACCAAGATTTCAGCGCCAGCCGGAATATCTTTCGATGCCTCAATGTAGCAACGCTTCTTTTCAGTAACATATTCCGAGTTATTGCGAACACCCTCTACCCTGGCTATGCCCATCGCATCATTTGCAAAATGTGCTACCGATTTCTTCGTTTGCCACGCATCGATGCAGTTCTTACTATTAAAGTAAAAGACATAACCATTGCGGTCATCTGCCATTTTCTCGACTTCTTTCCAAGTGACTTTCTTCCCTTTATATTCTACAATGCGTGTTCCTTTTGCAATTGCTATTTTAGTGAACAGCCCGCGCCCGGCCCCAGGTAATGTGGACTTCTTAACAACTAGTGATTTCTCAAGTAAAGCCATTTCTGCGTGCTGTTAGGTACAAAAAAAACATCCTGACGATTAATCAGGATGTTTCTTATAAATTATTTATAAATCTTATTTGATGATAACATCTACGCCAGACGGCAATTCCAGTTTCATCAACGCATCGATCGTCTTAGTACTGCTTGAGTAGATGTCTACTACGCGCTTATACGTACACAATTGAAATTGCTCACGTGCTTTCTTGTTCACGTGAGGAGAGCGAAGTACTGTGAACTTCTCCTTTTCTGTAGGAAGGGGAATAGGTCCGCTTACGACAGCACCTGTTGCTTTTACCGCGCGCACGATTTTCTCAGATGACTTGTCAACCAAGTTGTGATCGTAGGATTTTAATTTGATTCTGATTTTTTGGCTCATGATCTAAACGTCTTTTAGATTTATTTTGTGGCAACAGCGCCTTTTACTTCTTCAATAACTTTATCAGCTAAATTTCTAGGAACAGGTGAATAGTGAGAGAACGTTAAGTTCGCTGAAGCGCGACCTGAGGTAAGTGTTCTAAGGTCTGTGATATAACCGAAAAGCTCTTTCAGCGGCACATCTGCTTTAATCACTTGCGCCCCACCTCTCGTATCCATTCCTTTCATGATTCCCCTTCTTCTGTTTAAGTCACCCGTTACGGAACCTGTATACTCGTCTGGAGAAATAACTTCAACACCCATGATTGGTTCTAACAATTGAGGAGCGCATTTGCGAGCTGCCTCTTTAAATCCAATGCGAGCCGCCAATTCAAATGACAATGAATCAGAGTCAACATCGTGGAAAGAACCGTGGTACAATCTCACTTTCATTGAGTCAATTGGATAACCAGCTAACGGGCCATTCACCATAGACTGCTCAAAACCTTTTTGGATAGCAGGAATGAATTCGCGAGGGATCACACCACCTACGATGTCATTTTCAAACTCCAGACCTGGCTTATCTTCAGGACCTAGTTCGCGTGGCCCAATCTCGAACACAATATCGGCAAACTTACCACGACCACCCGTCTGCTTTTTGTAAACCTCTTTGTGCTCAATTGACTTAGTAAGTGCTTCTTTGTAGGCAACCTGAGGCGCTCCTTGGTTGATCTCTACTTTGAATTCACGCTTCAAGCGGTCAATAATAATCTCCAAGTGCAACTCACCCATTCCACGAAGAATAACCTGACCTGTTTCATGATCTGTATTCACTCGAAGAGTTGGATCTTCCTCCACCAATTTCGCAATGGCCATCCCCAACTTGTCAGAGTCTGCCTGCTTCTTAGGTTCGATCGCATAACCAATAACTGGCTCCGGGAAAATCATCGATTCCAATATCACTTTACGCTTTTCATCACACAAAGTATCGCCCGTCTTAATATCTTTAAATCCAACAACAGCACCGATATCACCTACAGGTAATCTTTCAATCTGATTTTGCTTGTTAGCGTGCATTTGGAACACGCGAGAAATTCTTTCCTTTGATTGAGTGCGTGTGTTATACACATATGAACCAGATTCCAGCACACCTGAGTAAGCACGTATGAAACACAAACGACCTACGAATGGGTCTGTGGCTATTTTGAATGCCAAAGCTACAAAAGGCTCCTTCTCATCAGGTCTGATGGTCACCGGCAAATCTGTATCAGGATCCGTTCCAATAATCTCATCTTTATCCAACGGTGATGGCAATAATTCCATCACATAATCTAGCATCGTTTGTACGCCTTTGTTCTTGAACGAAGAACCGCAGACCATGGGAACGATTTTCATATCGATTACTGCCTTTCGTAATGCAGACAATATCTCAGCCTCAGTGATTGAGTTTGGATCTTCAAAGAACTTCTCAATCAATGTCTCATCGTATTCAGCAACTGCTTCCAGCAATTTCTCCCGATATTCGTGAGCTTCCTCCTTCATATCGTCAGGAATAGGCACTTCTTGAAAGGTCATTCCCTTGTCATGCTCATTCCAAATGATACCACGGTTGTTGATCAAATCAACCACACCCTTAAAGTTATCTTCCGCACCGATCGGTAATTGCAAAGCAACTGCCTTGCTACCTAATTTATCCCTTACTTGGTTACAAACCCCTAAAAAGTCAGCACCCGAACGATCCATTTTGTTTACAAAACCGATGCGAGCCACTTTGTAGTTATCTGCCAACCGCCAGTTCGTTTCTGATTGGGGTTCTACTCCATCAACTGAACTAAACAAAAAAACAAGACCATCTAACACCCGAAGGGAGCGATTTACCTCAACGGTAAAATCAACGTGCCCCGGTGTATCAATAATATTTACATGATACTCTTTTTGGCGATACTTCCAATGCACGGTAGTCGCAGCAGAAGTGATAGTAATACCGCGTTCTTGTTCTTGCGCCATCCAGTCCATTGTCGCTGCACCTTCATGCACTTCACCGATTTTATGGTTCACACCGGCATAATAAAGGATTCGCTCTGTGGTTGTAGTTTTTCCAGCATCAATGTGCGCTGCGATACCTATGTTTCTCGTGTACTTTAAATCCCTTGCCATGAAAGATGTTATAATTAAGAGTTATGATTGAGGATTTAATTAAAATCTAAAATGAGAGAACGCTTTATTTGCTTCTGCCATGCGGTGCGTATCGTCTTTCTTCTTGATCGCAGCACCTTCGCCTTTGGAGGCTGCTAGGATTTCTCCCGCCAACCTATCCATCATGGTTTTTTCACCGCGAGCCCGTGCATAGTCGATCAACCATTTGATGCTCAAATTGATTTTGCGTTCAGGGCGAATTTCTACAGGCACCTGAAAAGTAGCACCACCTACCCTACGGCTTTTCACTTCTACACCTGGCGTTACATTGCTCATGGCACGCTTCCATACCTCTAGGCCATTTTCACCGCCCGCTTTTTTCTCCACTTGCTCAATCGCATCGTAGAAGATATTGTAGGCAATACTTTTCTTACCATCGTTCATCATATAGTTCACGAACTTAGTGACCAATGTATCGTTGAACTTAGGATCAGGAAGAAGGTATCTTTTCTTTGGTTTTGACTTTCTCATGGCTAACTATTTTGAATGCTTTATTTCTTTTTTGCCGGTGCTCCCTTAGCTGCCGGAGCTGCAGCCCCTGCCTTAGGACGTTTTGCGCCATACTTAGAACGGCTTTGCTTGCGTCCATTGACACCTGCTGTATCGAGTGCTCCACGTACAATGTGGTATCTTACTCCTGGCAGATCCTTTACACGACCACCGCGCACTAGCACGATAGAGTGTTCTTGAAGGTTGTGGCCTTCGCCCATGATGTAAGCATTTACCTCTTTCTGGTTGGTCAGGCGCACACGGGCAACCTTTCTCATAGCAGAATTAGGCTTTTTTGGGGTGGTTGTGTACACACGAGTACACACGCCCCTACGCTGAGGCGATGAATCAAGGGCTGGAGACTTTGACTTAAAAGTCAATTTTGTCCGTCCTTTTCTCACAAGTTGCTGAATGGTAGGCATTTATGTTTTCTTTTAAAACCTTTAAAAATAAGGACTGCAAAGGTATTTAAATTTGGAAGGATGCAAAATTTTGGAGTAAAGAAATTTTGCAGAAGGAGCATTTTTTGGCCATTTCGAAGCCCTAAAAAGAGCTAAAAACCAACTATGCCTCGCCCATTGTACCTCCAAAATTCATTGGGAAAGTGGGAAGGTCATTGGTTTGCTTTATGGCGCCAAATGTTGCCTCGTATTTGCTAATGTTATCTTTCAAGGCGGCCAATAGGCGTTTCGCATGTTCGGGGGTAATCACGATTCGCGATTTGACCTTTGCTTTTGGAACACCTGGCATTAGCCTAATGAAATCAATCACAAATTCGCTATTGGAGTGGGCGATCATTGCGAGATTTGAATAAATGCCTTCTGCAATCTCTTCGGATAGCTCAATGTTTATCTGATTTTGGGGAGGGATGTTTTTGTCGTCTGCCATAATACTTAATTTTTCGGTTAGCCAATAAAATCAATTAGCCAATGGTTACCCATCGGCTAATTGATAATCGATTAATTGACAATTCAATTAGTCTTGCAACTCTTTCACTTTCCGTTCAGGAGCATCGACCATTCGCTGGTAATCTTCTTCAGACCCAACAATCATATCGTTGAACCTGCGTTGTCCAGTACCTGCAGGGATCAAATGTCCTACAATCACGTTTTCCTTCAAGCCCATCAATTGATCAGCCTTACCACGGATAGCAGCTTCACTCAATACTTTGGTAGTCTCTTGAAAAGAAGCAGCTGACAACCAGCTTTCTGTTTTCAAAGATGCCTGAGTAATACCTTGCAATGTCGGACGAGACACAGCTGACAACGCATCCCGAACTTCTACGATACGCTGATCTTTTCTCTTTAATGAAGAGTTTTCATCACGGAATTCGCGAGGCGTAATGATCTGCCCAACTTTGAATCTTGTTGAGTCGCCAGAATCCATCACCACTTTCTTATCCAAGATCATGTCGTTCTCCTCACGGAATTCAAACTTATCTACATATTCGCCAGGCAAGAAAGTCGTATCTCCTGAATCAATAATCTCTACTTTCTGCATCATTTGACTAACGATACATTCAATGTGTTTATCGTTGATCTTCACACCCTGCAGGCGATATACTTCTTGAATCTCATTTACAAGGTACTCCTGCACTGCAGTCGGACCTTTTATTGATAAAATATCAGAAGGTGTAATCGCACCGTCAGAAAGTGGTTGACCCGCTTTCACAAAGTCATTGTCCTGCACCAAAATGTGCTTGCTCAAAGGAACTAAGTAGCGCTTTTGTACACCATCTTTTGATTCGATGAATATTTCACGATTACCACGCTTAATACCACCATATGTCACCACTCCATCAATCTCGCTGACAACAGCTGGATTGGAAGGATTACGTGCTTCAAACAATTCTGTTACACGAGGAAGACCACCAGTAATGTCGCGAGACTTACCCATCGTACGAGGAATCTTGGCCATTACTTGTCCAGCCTTGATTTTCTCGCCCTCATCAACTGCTAAGTGAGCTCCTACTGGCATGTTATATCCTTTTGAGTCGGTCTTCCCTTTTACAATGACTGACGGATTTTTCGTCTTATCACGTGTATCAGTGATCACTTTCTCGCGGTGACCGGTTTGTTCATCGGACTCTTCTTTGTAAGTAAGACCCTCAATGATGGCTTCATACTCGATCTCTCCATCAAATTCGGAAAGGATAACTGCGTTGTAAGGGTCCCAGTAGCAAAGCTCTGCACCTTTTTCAACTTTCTGTCCATCCTTTATTTTCAAGTAAGCACCGTAAGGAACGTTATTGGCAATTAGCACACGCTTCTCATCGTCCAGAATGCGAATCTCTCCAGTACGCCCCATCACCACTTTTACTTTATTCTCATCCTTATCAGTTGTATCAACAGTACGGATGCCTTCGAATTCAATTGTTCCAGAGAACTTTGCTTTGATGTTTGCATCTACCGCAATGTTGGACGCTGTACCTCCAACGTGGAACGTACGAAGTGTAAGCTGGGTACCAGGCTCACCGATTGACTGAGCCGCAATTACACCAACAGCCTCGCCCTCTTGTACCATTTTGCCAGTGGCCAAATTACGGCCGTAGCATTTTGCACAACCACCAAACTTAGTTTCACAAGTAAGAATAGAGCGTATCTCTACTTCTTCAATACTTGTTTCCTCAATTTGTTTAGCAATCTCGTCTGTGATTTCTTCGTTGCCCGCACAAATTAACTTCTCCGTGAGAGGATCATAGATATCGTGTACTGTTACACGACCCACAATACGTTCAGACAATGGCTCAACTATATCTTCATTGTCTTTCAACGCTGAAACTTTCAAACCTCTCAATGTACCACAATCATCTTCTGTAATCACCAAGTCATTGGCAACGTCTACCAACCTACGCGTCAAGTAACCCGCATCAGCCGTTTTCAAAGCTGTGTCGGCCAAACCTTTACGCGCACCGTGTGTAGAAATGAAATACTCCAACACATCTAATCCTTCCTTAAAGTTTGATAAGATTGGGTTCTCAATGATTGAACCAACTGAACCAGCCAAATTCTTTTGAGGCTTTGCCATCAATCCACGCATTCCACCCAACTGACGAATCTGCTCACGTGATCCACGTGCACCGGAGTGCATCATCATGTAAATTGAGTTGAACCCTTGTTGATCTTCTTCCAATTGCTTCATCAGCGTATTGGTCAACATCGTATTGGTTCTGGTCCAGATATCGATTACCTGATTGTAACGCTCGTTGTCGGTAATCAAACCCATCATGTAGTTATTCCAAACAGAATCAACTTCTTTCTGAGCTTCCTCAACTAATTTCTTTTTCTCAGCTGGTACTTTCACATCACCTAACCCCATTGACAAACCTCCGCGGTAAGCCATTTGGAAACCGAGTTCCTTGATATCATCTAAGAACTTAGCGGTCTTAGCTTGACCTGCATACTTAAATACTTCCGCGATAATGGTTTGAAGTTTCTTCTTTGTCAAAAGTTCATCTACAAAACCAACTTCCTCAGGTATCACTTGATTAAAGATCACTCGACCCGTTACGGTCTCGATCATTTTTCTAGTAACAACACCTGTCTTTTTATCTTTTACGTTAGCTTTTACCTTGATGATGGCATGCTTCGAAAGCTTGCCTTCGTTGTAAGCAACCACTACCTCTTCAGCAGAATAGAAAGTTTTGCCTTCTCCTTTTTCGCCTTTTCTTCCCTTCGTCAAATAGTATAGACCCAACACCATGTCCTGAGAAGGAACGGTAATAGGCGCACCATTTGCTGGGTTCAAGATGTTATGAGATGAAAGCATCAATACAGATGCTTCCAAAATAGCCTCTTGACCTAATGGAATGTGCACTGCCATCTGGTCACCGTCAAAGTCAGCATTGAATGCCGTACAAACAAGTGGATGCAATTGGATTGCTTTTCCTTCAATCAACTTAGGCTGGAATGCTTGTATACCTAATCTATGTAAGGTTGGGGCACGGTTGAGAAGAACAGGATGCCCTTTCAATACATTCTCCAAAATATCCCAAACAACCGGATCCTTTCTATCAACAATTTTCTTAGCAGACTTCACGGTTTTCACAATACCTCTTTCGATCAGCTTGCGAATAATAAATGGCTTGAATAATTCAGCTGCCATATCTTTTGGCAAACCGCACTCATGCAATTTCAATTCGGGACCAACCACAATTACCGAGCGGCCTGAGTAGTCAACTCGCTTACCTAATAAGTTTTGGCGGAAACGTCCTTGCTTACCTTTCAGCATATCGCTCAACGACTTCAACGCACGGTTTCCATCAGAACGAACAGCATTTACTTTACGCGAGTTGTCGAACAATGAATCGACTGCCTCTTGTAACATGCGTTTTTCGTTCCGTAGAATAACCTCAGGAGCTTTGATGTCAATCAATCTCTTCAAACGATTATTGCGTATGATCACACGTCTATACAAATCATTCAAGTCAGAAGTTGCAAAACGACCACCATCCAATGGCACCAATGGACGTAACTCAGGTGGAATTACAGGAACCATTTTAATGGTCATCCACTGCGGACGATTTTCAACGCGAGTGTTTGCTTCACGGAAAGCTTCGACTACTTTCAAACGCTTTAATGCCTCCGCTTTACGTTGTTGAGAAGTATCGGTTGCCGCCTGATGACGAAGTTCGTATGAAAGTTCATCCAGCTTCACACGGCTCAATAACATCTCTAGTGCATCAGCACCCATTTTAGCAATAAACTTTTTCGGATCAGCATCATCCAATAACTGATTCTCACGTGGAAGCTTGTCTACAATATCCAGGTATTCTTCCTCAGTCAAGAAATCAAGACGATTGATACCATCTTCCTCTTTTATTCCGGGAGCAATTACCACATATCTTTCATAGTAGATAATTTGATCTAGCTTCTTCGTTGGTAAGCCCAACAAGTATCCAATCTTATTTGGCAACGAACGGAAATACCAGATGTGTGCAACGGGTACCACCAATTCGATGTGCCCCATGCGCTCACGCCTTACCTTCTTCTCAGTAACCTCTACACCGCATCGATCACAGATAATGCCCTTGTAACGAATACGCTTATACTTTCCGCAATGACATTCCCAGTCCTTTACAGGGCCGAAAATACGCTCACAAAACAAGCCGCCCATCTCTGGCTTATACGTTCTGTAATTGATGGTCTCCGGTTGCGTGATCTCACCATGCGAGCTTTCCAAAATTGATTCTGGAGAAGCTAAACTGATAGTGATTTTTGAGAAATCGTTGTTGATCTTTTTATTTTTTCTGAAAGACATGCTTGTTGAGTTTTCAGTTAACTAATTCTTTTATAAGTCCATAGTTAGCAGTCGATAGTCGATGGCTTTACCCACCATTGACTATCGACCATCGACTATTTAATCCATCGTAATCTCTAATGCGAGACCACGCAACTCGTGTACTAATACATTAAACGATTCCGGTATATTCGGCTTGCGCATATTCTCGCCTTTTACAATGGCTTCGTATGCTTTAGCGCGACCAATCACGTCATCTGATTTAATTGTCAAAATTTCCTGTAGGATATGAGAAGCACCAAATGCTTCGATCGCCCATACCTCCATTTCACCGAAACGCTGACCACCGAATTGAGCTTTACCGCCCAATGGTTGTTGCGTAATCAATGAATAAGGCCCTATAGAACGTGCGTGCATCTTGTCATCTACCAAGTGCCCTAGCTTCAGCATATACGCCATCCCTACGGTAACAGGTTGATCGAATTTGTCTCCAGTCAATCCATCGTATAAGTATGTTCTGCCAAACTCTGGCAACCCAGCTTCTGTCAACTCTGCTGAAACTTGCTCTAACGAAGCACCATCGAAAATCGGAGTAGCATATCTGCGACCCAATTTCTTTCCAGCCCACGCCAACACAGTTTCATAAATCTGACCCAAGTTCATACGAGAAGGTACACCCAGTGGATTCAAGCAAATGTCTACTGGTGTTCCATCTTCTAGGAACGGCATGTCTTCTTCTCTCACAATACGAGCAACCACGCCTTTGTTACCGTGGCGACCAGCCATTTTATCACCCACTTTAAGCTTACGCTTTTTAGCGATATAAACTTTGGCCAGCTGTACGATACCTGTTGGTAACTCGTCACCGACTTCCAATGTAAATCGTTCTCTCTTAAACGTACCTGCGATAGAGTTACGCTTATTAAGATAGTTTTTCACTAATTCAGAAACCGAGTCATTGGTTGCATCGTCTGTCGTCCAACCATCTAAGCTGATGTCCACAATCAAGTTCACTTCCTCTGGCACGCTATAGTTACTTTCGTCACGATAGATGTTCTTGTCAGGGAACAGATTGCTTTCAATCACCTTGCTGGTGAACTTCACTCCTTTACTGATGAGTTCGTCTCCAAACTTATGCTTTACCCCTTGACTCGTTTTGCCAGTCAACAGATGCGTAAGTTTCTTGATCATCTCATTCTTGAGATCCGTCAAGCTTTTGCTATACCGGTTCTTCAGCGCATCCAATTCCTTTTTAGACTTGGTACGTACGTCCTTATCTTTCTTAGGACGAGAGAATAATTTAGTGTCGATTACAACACCTTTCAACGATGGCGGTGCTTTCATTGAAGCATCCTTCACGTCACCTGCCTTATCTCCAAAGATGGCTCTCAATAATTTTTCTTCTGGCGTTGGATCTGTCTCTCCTTTAGGAGTGATTTTACCTATCAGGATATCGCCTTCTTTCACTTCAGCGCCTACTCTGATAATACCATTCTCGTCCAGGTGCTTAATTGCCTCTTCGCTCACATTTGGAATCTCAGAAGTCAATTCCTCCTCACCACGTTTGGTGTCTCGAACTTCCAACTCAAACTCCTCCACGTGAATAGAAGTGTAGATATCATCGCGAACAACTCGCTCTGAAATAACAATCGCATCCTCGAAGTTGTATCCTTGCCAAGGCATGTAAGCCACCAACAAGTTTTTACCTAATGCCAATTCTCCATTCGCTGTTCCATATCCCTGGCACAGTGGTTGGCCTTTTGACACCTTATCACCTTTCTTAACAAGTGGCGTTAAATTGATACAAGTATCCTGATTGGTTCTTCTGAACTTTATCAGGTTGTACGTTTTGTACTCGTCATCGAAGCGAACCATCTGCTGATCTTCTGAAACGTCATACTTAATGACAATTTTCTTCGCATCTACAAATTCAACCGTTCCACTTGAGTCCGCCAATATCAAGGCTCTTGAATCCAACGCAATTCTTCCTTCCAAGCCAGTTCCCACGATAGGTGCTTCTGCACGCATCAATGGCACGGCTTGACGTTGCATGTTCGAACCCATCAAGGCTCGGTTTGCATCATCGTGTTCCAAGAAGGGAATCATCGAAGCAGCAATCGACACAATTTGGTTAGGGGCAATGTCCATATAGCGAATCTCCTTTGGATCCACCACTGGGAAATCTCCCTCGAAACGAGCTTTCACTTTCTCGTTTTCAAGTTCGCCACCCGCTTTAATTTTCACATTCGCCTGGGCGATGTTATGTGTATCTTCTTCTTCGGCAGTTAAGAAAATAACATCCTTGCCCTTTACTTTACCATTTTCAACCGAGCGATAAGGAGTTTCAATAAAGCCCATCTTGTTCACTTTTGCGTGAACACAAAGGGATGAAATCAAACCAATATTTGGCCCCTCTGGTGTTTCAATGGTACACAAACGACCATAGTGAGTATAGTGTACATCTCGCACCTCGAAACCTGCGCGCTCACGCGACAGACCTCCTGGCCCGAGTGCCGACATTCTTCTCTTGTGTGTAATCTCAGCCAATGGATTCGTTTGATCCATGAACTGTGAAAGTTGGTTTGTTCCAAAGAACGAATTGATCACGGAAGACAATGTTCTCGCATTGATCAAGTCAACCGGCTTGAAATCTTCGTTATCACGAACGTTCATTCTTTCTTTGATGGTTCTGGCCATACGTGCCAATCCAACACCAAATTGAGAATACAATTGCTCGCCAACTGTTCTTACACGTCTATTGCTTAAGTGGTCAATATCATCCACAACAGCCTTAGAGTTAATCAAACCAATCAAATATTTCACGATTAGGATTATATCCTCTGTCGTTAACACGCGTTGATCGAAGCTTAGGTCAAGTCCTAGTTTTTTGTTGATCCTATAACGACCCACCTCACCTAAGTCATAACGCTTCTCACTAAAGAACAGACTCTGAATAATATCGCGAGCTGTTTGTTCGTCAGGCGCTTCTGTATTTCTTAATTGACGGTAGATTTGCTCCACCGCTTCTTTTTCTGAATTTGAGTTGTCTTTTGCGAGGGTATTGAAAATGATGTAGTAATCGGCCACATTTACATCTACGCGATGAAGAATGACCGACTTCACACCCGACTCAATGATCGTGTCAACATCCTCAGCTGTGAGAATATGATCTCTCTCCAACAACACTTCGTTTCGGTCAATTGAAACAACCTCACCCGTGTCTTCGTCCACGAAATCTTCGGTCCAGGTTTTCAACACCCGAGCTGCTAGTTTGCGGTCAACTGATTTTTTTAGGTTAGGCTTGTTCGCCTCCACTTCTTCTGACAATCCAAATAGATCAAGGATATCTTTGTCAGTTCCATACCCGATTGCTCGAAGTAAGGTGGTAACTGGGAATTTCTTCTTCCGATCGATGTATGCATACATGACCGCATTTACGTCTGTGGCAAATTCAATCCAAGAACCTTTGAAAGGAATAATCCTGGCTGAATATAGTTTCGTTCCATTAGTGTGTTTACTCATGGCAAAAAACACACCTGGTGAACGGTGGAGTTGAGATACAATCACGCGCTCAGCACCATTGATAACAAAAGATCCTTTCTCCGTCATGTACGGAATATTGCCCAAGAAAACCTCTTGCTCAATGGTTTGAAAATCTTCATTGTCTTCATCATTACAAGTAAGACGAAGCTTGGCCTTCAAAGGTACCGAGAAGGTTAATCCACGATCGATACATTCGTCCACGTCATACTTTGGCGGGTCGATGGTATAATCCACAAACTCCAACACGAAGTTCTCGCGCGAGTCTGCGATAGGGAAGTTCTCAGCGAATACTTTAAACAGACCTTCATTCTGCCTTCTTTCGGCAGCAGTTTCTATCTGTAAAAAGTCTTTAAACGACTGAAGTTGAATATCCAGAAAGTCTGGATACTCCAATACTTTTTCGATTGATGAAAAATCAATCCTATTATTTGATGTCTTCTTTGCCAAGGTGCGTACAGTTTAAAATTTTCCCGGATAAGACTTAAAAAACCAATAAGCTGGGGTACAAGTATAAACAGGCAAACCCCAACCCTATTTGCATAGGAATGGGGCCTGAAATACCATTCAGACGGTACCGATCGCCCTCAAGAATTATTTCAACTCTACTTCAGCGCCTGCCTCAGTAAGTTGTTTCTTCAAGTTTTCTGCTTCGTCTTTTGGTAAGCCTTCTTTGATAGTCTTTGGAGCTCCATCAACTAAATCTTTTGCTTCTTTCAAGCCCAGACCAGTCAACTCTTTCACCAATTTCACGATTTGTAGTTTGTTTGCACCCGCAGATTTCAATACTACATCGAAGTTAGTTTTCTCAGCAGCAGCAGCGCCACCTGCAGCACCACCAGCCGCGGGGCCAGCAACAACTGCAGCAGCAGCAGGCTCAATGCCATATGTTTCTTTCAAATAAGAAGCTAATTCGTTTACTTCTTTAACGGTAAGTTCTACCAGTTGATCCCCAATTGCTTTTACGTCAGCCATGATTGTAAGTGTTTAAAATTTTGAATTCAGTTATTGTTTTCTTTCTTCCAATGCCTTTACTAAACCAGCCACGGTGTTTTTGCCGCTCAATAAAGCAGACAATACATTCTTGGCAGGAGATTGTAGCAATGAAATAATTTCTCCGATTAGCTCGTTCTTCGATTTCAAGTTAACGAGTGCATCTAGGTGTTCTTCGCCCACAAATATGGTAGACTCTACAGACGCACCTTTCAAACCGGGCTTGCCTTCCATCTTCGAGCGATATTCCTTTATCACTTTAGCGGGGGCATTCCCAGACTCTTTTGAGAAGATGACACCTGAAAATCCGTGGAGCACTCCAAATAATTCTTCGTAGTTACCTTTCTGTCTTTCTAGTGCTTTGCGGATCAATGTGTTTTTGTAAACGCGATATTCCACACCTGCTTTAAAACACAATCTGCGAAATGCATTGATCTGAGCCACTGTTAAGCCAGAAGCATCGGTAATATAGAAGTGGTTGTTCTGAGAAAACTTCTCAGCCAACTGTTCTATGATAATTCCTTTTTCTTCTTTGGTCATTGTCGTTAATATTATAGACCCTTTTTAAATAGAGCTTGAATCAACTTTGATACCCGGACTCATCGTGGAAGACAGGGAGATACTTTGCAGGTATGTTCCCTTCGAAGAAGCGGGCTTCAACTTTACTACAGTATTAATAAGTTCAGCAGCATTGTCTCTGATCTTTTCTGCGCTGAAGGAAGCCTTACCTATACTTGCATGAATGATTCCTTGTTTGTCAATTTTGAAGTCAACTTTACCCGCTTTTACATCCTTCACTGCCTTTCCAACTTCAAGGGTAACTGTTCCTGACTTCGGGTTCGGCATAAGGCCACGAGGACCTAATACTTTACCTAGTCTACCTACTTTAGCCATTACGGTAGGCATTGTGATGATCACATCAATGTCCGTCCAACCGGCTTCAATTTTTTGAATATAATCGTCTAGCCCAACGTGTTCCGCACCAGCATCTTTTGCCTCTTGCGCTTTGTCAGGTGAGCATAGTACTAATACGCGAACTGTCTTTCCTAAACCATGTGGAAGAGAAACAACACCACGCACCATTTGGTCTGATTTTTTCGGATCGATCCCTAAACGGATATCTACATCAACTGACGGATCAAACTTAGTGAAGGTAAGATCCTTCAATACTTTAGAAGCTTCCGTCAACGTATACACCTTATCAGGATCATACTTTGCGAGAACTGCTTTTCTGTTTTTTGAAATTCGTGCCATTTTTTATTAGTTAATCGTTGTCCGTTATCGCTATTAGTTTGAATGATTTTGGTCGCTCGCCCTAATAACTTTAACTTTTAACTTATTTATCCCAAGGGGCTGCTCCACTTACTGTAACTCCCATGCTTCGCGCTGTACCTGCTATCATTTTCATCGCAGAATCAACTTTGAATGCATTTAAATCCGGCATCTTAAGCTCAGCAATCTTCTTTACTTGATCCCAAGAAATAGAACCAACTTTAGAACGATTAGGCTCTTTTGATCCTTTCTGCAATTTGATGGCCTCCATAATTAACACAGCCGCTGGAGGAGTCTTAATCACGAAGTCGAACGACTTATCGTTATAGATAGTGATCAATACAGGAAGAACTTGTCCTGGCTTATCTTGCGAGCGAGCGTTGAACTGCTTGCAAAAATCCATGATATTCAAACCTTTGGAACCAAGCGCGGGACCTATAGGAGGTGCAGGGTTAGCTGCGCCACCTTTCACCTGCAATTTCAAATAACCTAATACTACTTTTGCCATACCGCTGTAATTGAATTCGTTCTATTATTACTCTAATTTTTCAACTTGCATGTAACTAAGTTCTACCGGAGTGTTACGTCCGAATATTTTAACCATTACATTCAATTTCTTCTTGTCTTCAAAAATCTCTTCTACGGTTCCAGTAAACCCGCTAAACGGTCCATCCATTACCTTCACGCCCTCCCCTTTAATAAACGGAGTCTCTAATTTTACTTCAAATTGATCGATCTCATCAACCTTACCTAGAATCCGATTCACCTCGGATTGACGCAGAGCGACAGGTTCTTTATTTGTCGCACTTGACCCGTTGTTGCCTAGGAAGCCGATTACACCAGGTATGTTGTTTACCGTGTGGTAGGCCTCTCCGTTTGACAAGTCTGCAGAAACAAGAACGTATCCTGGAAAGAAGTTTCTCTCTCTCACACGCTTTTTCCCATTTCTCATTTCATATACCTTCTCAGAAGGGATCAGCACTTCTGGAATAAACCCAGTTAACTTTGAGCGCTCTATTTCCGTAAGGAGATAAGATTTTATTTTCTTCTCCTGGCCGCTGACGACCCGCAATACATACCACTTTAATTCACCTACTGCTGCTGCCATGTCTTAGAATTCTTTATAAAACCAAGCCAAAGCATTATTAAAACCCAAATCAAAAAGACCAATCACCAAAGCGAAAATCAAGGAAGCGACCAGTACTAAAATGGCACTACTCTGCAATTCGTTGAATTTTGGCCAAGAGACCTTGTTTTTGATCTCGTCAAAAGATTCAATGATATAGTTTTTTAGTTTTTCCATTCTATTTCATTTGCACGGGTGGAGAGACTCGAACTCCCAGCCAACGGTTTTGGAGACCGCTACTCTACCAATTGAGCTACACCCGTTTATAAATTCTGCTCTCCCTGTATTTCGCAACGTTTGCTTTTGTTCAAAACCTCCCTTTAAACCATCCTTTTCCACCCTAAATTCAAAAGGACTGCAAATGTAGGGGAAAAGGTCACAAAACAAAAACGTTTCTGAGAAAAATATGGGAATTGCCTCAGTACTGATTATCAGTTATTTAGCAATATCGGCCTTTGGTGAAGCTCGATCCGATAAAGTTTAGTCCAAAATCTCAGTTAACTGACCTTAGTGATATGCGTCTTAATAAAATCAAAAAAGCAAAATACTTGATTTTGACGTATAGATTTGTTGAATTTGTACGTCTATCGATTTATTATGGAAACAAAACTTACACTAAGATTAAAGAAACGAACGATAGAGAAGGCAAAAAGCTATGCCCATCTTCACAATGTTAGTCTTTCAAAGATGGTAGAGACCTACTTTGACAGTATCTCACAAGCTAAAACCAAAGAAACAGAAATCACCCCATTAGTGGAGAGCCTTAGCGGTGTCATTCAACTTGACAAGGATCGGGATTACAAAAGTGAGTATTCGAACTATCTGATTGAAAAGTATAAATGAAGAGACTTTTCGTTCATACTAATATTGTCATAGACTTATTTGCTAAAAGAGAGCCTTTCTACACTGAAGCCGCAACATTGTTCTCGCTAGCCGATACTAAGAAGCTATCACTGAATGTTTCAGCACTTACGTTTGCCAATGCAAACTATATCCTTCTACAATCAAAAATACAGGATGAAGCAAAACTCATTTTACGTAAACTGAAACTGATTGTCAGCGTAGTAAGCCTTGATGAAAAAATCATAGGGCTCTCACTTAACGACAACGATTTTAAAGATTATGAAGACGCGCTACAATATTATTCTGCGCTAGACAATGGAGCCGAGGCAATCATTACCAGGAACTTAAGAGACTTTAAAAAATCCAAATTGCCAGTAATGACGGCTGCCCAATTCTTAAAAAATTTTCTTAAAGATAAATCTAGTGAGGACTGAAGAAGCGTGGACGTATTTCCGCTTCTGGAAACTGGTATCCAAAAAAAATCGCCACCCCCTTCGAGGCAGCGATTTTTATAAATTTATCTAAGAGAAATCTTAGTCTAAGATTTCAGTCACCTGACCAGATCCTACAGTGCGGCCACCTTCGCGGATAGCGAAACGAAGACCTTTCTCCATAGCAATTTTATTGATCAATGTTACTTCAATCGATACGTTATCACCAGGCATAACCATTTCTACACCGGCAGGAAGCATACACTCGCCTGTAACATCTGTAGTACGGAAATAGAACTGAGGACGGTATTTGTTAAAGAAAGGAGTATGACGACCACCTTCTTCTTTAGACAACACGTATACCTCAGCCTTGAATTTCGCGTGAGGAGTTACTGAATTTGGCTTGCAAATAACCATACCACGGCAGATTTGCTCCTTTTCAATACCACGCAACAACAATCCTACGTTATCGCCAGCTTCACCTCTATCTAGGATTTTGCGGAACATTTCCACACCTGTGATGGTAGAAGTCAAGTTTTCGGCACCCATTCCAAGGATTTGAACTGGATCGCCAGTTTTGATGATACCACGCTCAATACGTCCAGTAGCAACTGTACCACGACCAGTGATCGAGAACACATCTTCAACTGGCATCAAGAAATCTTTATCGATCAAACGAATTGGAATAGGAATGAAGTTATCCACAGCATCCATTAACTCCTCTACTTTTGCAACCCATTTTGCTTCACCGTTCAATGCACCTAATGCAGAGCCACGGATCACAGGCATTGTATCGCCAGGGAAGCTATAAGATGACATTAATTCACGAACTTCCATTTCAACCAGGTCAAGCAATTCACCATCGTCAACCAAGTCAACTTTGTTCATAAATACAACAAGCGCAGGCACACCTACCTGACGAGCCAAAAGAATATGCTCGCGAGTCTGTGGCATAGGACCATCAGTAGCGGCTACTACAAGAATAGCTCCATCCATCTGTGCAGCACCAGTAACCATGTTTTTCACATAGTCAGCGTGACCTGGACAGTCTACGTGAGCGTAGTGTCTTTTGTCAGTTGCGTACTCAACGTGTGATGTGTTGATGGTGATACCTCTTTCCTTTTCTTCAGGAGCATTGTCGATTGAAGAGAAGTCACGAACTGCAGCAAGCCCTTTTTTAGAAAGTACTTGTGTAATTGCCGCTGTAAGAGTGGTTTTACCGTGGTCAACGTGACCAATAGTACCAATGTTAACGTGCGGTTTCGAGCGGTCAAAATTTTCCTTTGCCATATTGAAATCTAATTAAAGTTTAAAAGTGTATAAATTATTAAAATAGTTACTATTCTAAGCTTCTTTTACAAAGCATACACCCCAAACATATTAAGCCTTTCGAATAAGGGTTATTCGTTGAATTTCCGGACACCTTTTTAATGGTCGCTACGCATTGGCGCTCAGTTATTCATTTTTCAAAAAATATTTCAAGTTCAAATGATCCTGACCGTTCTCAGGATGCGTTTCTTACTTAACAAATCCTCCTTCGCAAAAGCTATGGAGGATGGAGCTGTTGAAGGGAATTGAACCCTCGACCTCTTCCTTACCAAGGAAGTGCTCTACCCCTGAGCTACAACAGCTTGTAGCCGTTGTTGGTTGTTAGTCTGCGTTATTCGAAATGAGAACAACGAATAACGAATAACAAACAACGATCTGAGCGGGAGACGAGATTCGAACTCGCGACCTATAGCTTGGAAGGCTATCGCTCTACCAACTGAGCTACTCCCGCAATTCGATTTCAGATTTACGATTTAGGATTTTCTGATTCCAAGGTATCACACCAAAAAACTCAGATCATAAATCTCACATCTTAAATCGCTTTCGTGGGGAGAACAGGATTCGAACCTGTGAAGACATAAGTCAACAGATTTACAGTCTGTCCTCGTTGGCCGCTTGAGTATCTCCCCCAACGATTGTTAAATTTTCTAAGAACGATTGAAAAAAGCCTGTAATACGTTCAATTCAAGCTTTTTGCCCGAAATTGGCTTTCACCTAAAAAACGGGAACGCAAAATTATACGGTTTTTTGGTTTAGACAAACTCTAAAGGAAGGTTCTAGCATTAATTTTGAGTAAGGCCTTAAGCCAATGCTCACCCAGAACCAATTACATTATCACGATCTCCTTCACCACGTCCTTTCCAAACTCCTTTTGGAGAATGTCAACAATTTGTCCTTTGTGAAGATTCAAATCGTTTTTCATGGCGGGCGAATCCAGTTCCACGAAAAGTACTTTTCCCCTTATATATAGTTTTTTGGTTCGTTTGGCAACAGGCTTACCTGCCAACCGCTCCCAGGAATTCAACAAATTAGCTTCGTCAAATTTGCCTTTAATGTGATAACGGTTGAGTAATTGCTGTATGGCCTGGCCAATATGCTGGGTATTGCCCTCTTCGCTTGATGATTTAGCCATGAGTAAAAGTACCGTTTTCAACTTTAAAAACCTGCGCCTGGACACTAGCCTCCTTTAAAATCTCCTGACTCCGTCCAGCGCGTGCATCTGTAAGAAATAGTTGCCCAAATGTTCCTTGCGCCACCAAACGCATCAACTGCCCTATACGGTGGTCATCCAGTTTATCAAAAATGTCGTCTAGTAGTAAAATTGGCTTGAATTGCTTTGCTTCTGCAATGCACTGAAACTCGGCTAATTTAAGTGCGATCAAAAAAGATTTTTGCTGACCCTGCGAACCAAATTTCTTCAATTCATTGCCGTTCATGAGAAAATCAAAATCATCACGGTGAATGCCGGTAGAGGTTCGCTGCAATAAAATATCGCGCTGAAGATTTATTTGAAGCAGGCTTTCGAAGTCGGCCTTTTGCAAGTCAGACTTATATTGAATATTGACTTCTTCGTTTGACTCACTCAAAAATTTATAGTCTCTTTTAAGGAAAGGAAGGAATTCAACAACAAAATTTTGTCGCTTGGCATTGATGTAGTTACCTGCTGGAATGATCTGCTGGTCGTAACTGGCCAATAGATCGCTATCTACTTTACCAGTTTCGGAAAACATGCGAAGCAAGCTATTTCGTTGCTTGAGGTGATTGGTGTAGGTAATTAGATTTTCTAAATAGATTTTGTCTAACTGAGAAATAAGAGTGTCGAAAAATCTCCTTCTCATCTCGCTCCCATCCCAAATAAGTTCTATGTCTTGCGGGGCGATAAGCACAACAGGATATTTGCCAACATGCTCCGAGAACTTCGTGTAATCCTGGCCGTCTTCTCGAATCATTTTCTTTTGGCCGAGTTGAAATGAGCAAGTCACTTCTTTTGTCCGTCCTTCCATATCAAACTCACCCTTGTTAATAAACTGACTATGTCCCTGCTGAATGTTTTGGGCATCGGACGGATTAATTGCACTTTTTGTAAACGATAAATAGTAAATCGCATCAAGCAGGTTGGTCTTTCCACTTCCGTTTTTGCCCAAAAAGCACAAGACATCGCTCTGAAACTCTAAACGAGCCTCCTCAATATTTTTGAAATGAAAGAGATTGAGTTTGCGAAGGAACAAGGCGGAGGTAATTTTTACGCAAGGTCGGTAAGACTGAATCGATTAACAAAAAATTAATTTCGCACAGAAAAACCAAATGATACACCCTCAAAACAAGGTGATGATGTAAGTATTGAGCAAGGTTTAATGGCAAAATTTAGTATTAAGCTCAGTTTTCTGCTGAGAAAAAATAAAGCGAAAAAAGCTTTGGAATTCTCCAAAAAAGAAAATTAAATTCGTTAAATCAAAAAACAAAAACTATGAGAACATCTATTGCTCCCCGGTTCCCTGGTAGTAGGTTAAATTTTGTTCTACTCGGGATCTTCGTTCTATCAAGTTGCAGTATTGGTAGTGAACTTAAAAGTCATGAAAGCATACTCATCGAGAACATTCGAGAAAGACTCGAAACAAAAAACTATATAAAGAACAATACTCAGGGAAACCCATATTCTCAGTTCGGAAAGAATGTTCAAAAATTTCGAACTTTTCTTAGAACAGAGATACAAAACTCAAAACAAGTTGACTTTAAAAAGAAGATGAGGGTAAAGTCACAAAATGCTGGGATTTTCAATTTAGTGGCAAACGACAATACTTTAGGTATGACAGATCCAGAAGCAATCTTGTTTGCGCAGGAAAAGCTAAAAAAGTATCATGATGAAAACGGGCAGTATTTTGACTCGAAAAGTTTTATAAAGGTAAACGATAAGTTAAATGAATATTCAAACACTGAAAGTGGTGTTAATGACTTACTTGAAGATGCGCGAAAAGAAGGAAGTCTGAGTGACATTCAGACTGAAATTCTGAAGACCACCTTGCTTAAAATTTCAAAAGCCTCAGACTTGGATGAAGCAATCTCTATAAATCTAACTGTAGAAAACGAAGTAATCAATTCAAAAATAGCTGATAAGGAAAAGGAGTTTTTACTTCAAGTAAACAGTATCTTTTCAAGTAATTTTGAAAGCCAAAAAGAAAATTTGTCAGCGGATCATAGTAAAACTACAATCTTTAGAACAACGGCAGTTGTTGCGACAGCTGTTGTAGCTTTTGTACTTCCTATAGTCTATGGTGCATTGATTGGATTAGGTGCTGGGATCATTGTATGCTGCTTTCTTTCCCCCGTAGGTACGGGTAGTGCAGCTGTGAATTGTACTGGATCTTGTATTGGAGATTGGGTCGAGACAGGTGCCTGGACAGGTCTCGCAATTTCGGTAGTAGGTTCCATCCCATGAGAATTTTCTACACACTTGTGATAATAGTAACGTCACACCTTGATAGCTTTTCACAATTTAACTTTAAAACTAAATTGAGCGGAATGGCAATCAAAATTGGATTGAGTCGGAGTATCAACGAGGGGAGCGTCTCAAGTGAAGTCACCAATAACTACCCAGTTGCCTCTTTTGGGGTTTATCGATATTTCAATGTCAACACCAAAAATGAATCCTTATTCCCATTTCATTATTTGAAAGGAGAGCTGAATTTTGGGTCGCGTGCTGGAAGATTTACAATTAATAATCTCAACCAAACTGCCGTTATTCAAACTAATTTTGTGGAATTGGCTCTTATTGTGCCGCTTACTTGGGAGATAACTGATCATATCGCAGCCAATGTAGGATTTGGAGCTGGTCTCGGATTCGTAAGAAGTATCCGAGCTTACTCAGACGTCACCCCAACGCCATCCATCCCAGGAGGTGATTCGTTTAAGGGGACGTTTATTGCTGACTACCATTTCTTATTTGTTGGATCTGGGAATGGGGTAGTCGGCATAAGAGCCGTAATCGAGCCTTCTAAATACTCCTATGCCGAGTGGTCTGTTTATTTCGGCTTCTCGATTCCCAAACCAAAGAAAAAAGTTGGCAAAACCTAATCCGATAGTGATAACAAATGCCCGTTTGGCGGTTGTTTGGCTGTGATGTATTTTCGCAACTCAATAATTGTTGAATCTATGGCAACAGCAACTCCTGCAAAGAACAAGACAAAAGAAAAAGTAGCCTACTCAAAAGAAACCTATCTATTCTGGTTTGAGAGCATGATGCTGATGCGAAGATTTGAAGAAAAGGCTGGACAACTTTACGGAATGCAAAAAATTCGTGGTTTCTGCCATTTGTACATAGGCCAGGAAGCCTGCGCTGCCGGTTCAGTTTCAGCCTTGCGTAGAGGCGATAAGTACATAACTGCCTACCGCGATCACGCCCATCCACTCGCGCTGGGAACTCACCCTAACAAAGTGATGGCTGAGCTCTATGGCAAAGAAACAGGCGCATCAAAAGGAAAGGGTGGCTCTATGCATATTTTTGATAAGGAAAATCACTTTTTTGGTGGACATGGTATCGTTGGGGCACAAGTACCGCTTGGCGCGGGAATAGCCTTTGCAGAAATGTACAACAACACCGGAAATCTATGTATTTGCTATATGGGTGATGGCGCAGTTCGCCAAGGAGCATTTCATGAGGCACTGAATCAGGCAATGCTGTGGAAAATACCGGTGATTTTTGTGATCGAAAATAACGGCTATGCAATGGGCACTTCTGTGCAACGAACATCCAATGTACACGAACTATACACCTTGGGCGAAGCATATGATATGCCCTCTGAGCCAGTCGATGCCATGAACGTAGAATCGGTACATGAAGCTGTTGTACGGGCCGCTGAAAGGGCGCGGGCAGGAGAAGGGCCGAGTTTGTTAGAGTTCCGCACCTACCGCTACAAAGGGCACTCCATGAGCGATCCACAAAAATACAGAAGCAAAGAAGAGGTAGAGGAATACAAACATCGTGATCCCATCGAGCAGGTGCGCCAAACCATTTTGGAAAAGAAGATTGCTTCTCCCCAAGATTTAGAAGCCATCGAGCAGAAAATTAATGCTCAGGTGGAAGAAAGCGTAAGGTTTGCTGAGGAATCAGCTTACCCAGATCCATCCGAAGCACTGAAGGACATTTACGAGCAGCAGGATTATCCCTTCATTACTGACTAATCCGGTTTTTGTTTACACAACAGATTTCTTAGTTTTGCGTCCCGATTTTCTCGATAACATCGGGACGGGACGTTTTATTTTATACAATCATGGCAAAGAAAAAAGAAAGCCCGTCTACCGGACAGGCAGATTTATTAGAGAATCCAGAAGTCATCCAGGAGAAATTGGAGGGAATAGAACATTGGATGGAAAAAAACCCGAAACTTCTTATTGGGGTAGTCGGTGTAATCGTCCTTGCCGTAGGCGGTTTCTTCGGATATCGCTACTGGATCGGTAATCAAGATGCTCAAGCGCAAAAGGAGATGTTTCAAGCTGTTCGATACTTTGAGGCTGACAGTTTGAATTTAGCATTGAATGGCGATGGCAACAATTTAGGATTCCTTCAGATTGTCGAAGATTACAGCTTAACCGAAGCCGGAAACCTTGCTAATTTCTATGCTGGAGCGATCTATCTAAAACAAGGAAAATTCCCTCTGGCAATCTTTCACTTGGAAGACTACAAGGCAAACGATTTGTTGGTACAAGCCCGCGCCTACAGCTTGATTGGCGATGCCTATATGGAGCAAAAAAGTTATGAGGATGCTGCTAAATTCTATGAAAAAGCGGCCGGCTATAAGCCTAACAAGGAATTTACCCCTGTTTATTTGATGAAAGCAGGCTTGGCCTACGAAAAACTGAACAATACAGATAAAGCAAAAGCTGCTTACCAAACAATCATCGATAAGTATTGGGAGTCAAGCGAACTCCAGAACGCAAAAAAATTCAAGGCGAAGTTGGAATCCAATTCGTAGTCCCTATAAACATCAGTAAAAAGGGGTAGATTTTTCTATCCCTTTTTTTATTAGAATCAAATCATGACGCTGGAACAGGAAATAGCTAAACGCAGAACCTTCGGAATCATCAGCCACCCGGATGCCGGTAAAACTACACTAACCGAAAAGTTGCTACTATTTGGTGGTGCTATCCAAAAAGCGGGTGCCGTAAAATCATCGAAGATAAAAGACCACGCGCGCAGCGACTGGATGGAGATTGAGAAGCAACGGGGTATTTCCGTGGCTACTTCCGTAATGGGCTTTGATTACAAGGGGATCAAGATCAATTTGCTTGACACACCTGGACACCAGGACTTTGCCGAAGACACCTATCGAACACTTACTGCAGTCGACAGCGTAATTATGGTGATCGACTGCGTAAAGGGCGTAGAGATACAAACTGAAAAGTTGATGGAAGTATGCCGCATGCGGAACACACCGGTGCTCTGTTTTATCAACAAACTCGATCGAGAAGGACAAGATCCGTTTGACTTGCTGGATGAGATTGAAGCAAAGCTCGGCATCAAAGTCCGCCCACTGAGCTGGCCGATCAGTATGGGTAAAACGTTCAAAGGCGTGTACAACTTGTTTGAAAAGAGCCTTCAATTGTTTACACCAAGTAAAGTAACTATACAGGAAAGCATAGAAATCTCCGACATATATAGTGAAGAGCTTGATAGGCTTGTAGGTGAAAACTATGCTAAGCAACTGAGAGCCGATGTAGAACTGATCGAAGGGGTCTACCCCGAATTTGATGTGCAGACCTACCTCGATGGTGAAGTTGCTCCCGTATTTTTTGGAAGTGCTGTAAATAATTTTGGGGTGAAAGAATTGTTGGATGCGTTTATACAGTTTGCCCCTCCACCTATTGCACGCGAAACTACTTTGCGAGAGGTAAAACCAGAAGAAGAAAAATTTTCCGGATTCATTTTTAAGATTCACGCTAACATGGATCCCAAACACAGGAACCGGATTGCTTTTATTCGGGTGTGCTCCGGCATGTTTGAGCGAGGAAGCAATTATTATCACGTGCGTCAAGACAAGAGTATTCGTTTTTCAAATGCTACAGCATTCATGGCACAGGATAGAGAAACAGTTGAGCAAGCATGGCCTGGCGACATCGTAGGTCTCTACGATACCGGGAACTTAAAAATTGGAGACACGCTGACTGCTGGTGAGAAAATGGTCTACACGGGAATTCCGAGTTTTTCTCCAGAGATCTTCAAAGAGGTAATCAACAAAGATGCGATGAAGACGAAGCAATTGGAAAAAGGCCTTTTGCAATTGATGGAAGAAGGGGTAGCACAGTTATTTACCTATGAATTGGGTAAAAAGAAAGTGGTAGGCGTAGTGGGTGCATTGCAGTTTGAAGTCATTCAGTTCAGGTTAAAAAATGAGTACGGTGCCTCTGTTGAGTTTGCAGGTCAAGATATATTCAAAGCCTGTTGGATCAGCAGTAAAAATCCCAAAAAGTTGGCTGAATTTATCGACTCAAAACAGCGCCATATTGCCCGAGATAAAGACGACAAGATTGTTTTTATGGCAGAGTCCAGGGCTTGGTTGCAAATGGTCCAAGACAATTTCCCCGAAATCAGTTTTCATTTTACCTCGGAGTTCAAGGATTGAAGCCATTAGCGTTTAAATAAATCTGAGAAAGGAAACGATAGTCCGGGCAATAGACTGGACGTCACTTCCCCCTCACCAACTAGATAAAGAATAGGTGTTTCATCAGAAGAGAAATCATAGATTTCCAATGTTCTATTTCCAGGATCTACAATCCAATATTCTTTCACTCCAAATTTTTGATAAAGCCTTCTTTTTTGGTTCCTGTCTTTAAAAGCATTGGACGGAGAAATTATTTCTACGGCCAAATCTGGGGCGCCTTGCAGCCCTCGCTCAGTAATGATGGCTAAATTTTGCTTTCTTACTAATAGCAAGTCGGGTTGAAAAACATTTTTGTTGTCGAGGTAAACATCAAATGGTGAATAAGCTACAAATCCGCCTATTTTTTTTGCATGTGCTTTCAAGATGTCATTCAGATTACTTGACACAACCTGATGGGTTAAACTAGGTGCAGGACTCATAAATAATTCACCATTTATTAGTTCACAAGGCAGATTTGATTCCTCTAATCGAAGAAAATCCTCTACTGTCCATTCCTTCGTTCGATCAATTGTTGCGGTTTGCATATTTAAAGTTATAAAAATTTCTCAAGTTTGGACTATGCTAACTATCCTATACGAAGACAACCATCTACTGGCAATTAATAAGGAGTCTGGAACACTTGTGCAAGGCGATGCCACGGGGGATAGACCACTCGTTGACATTTGTAAAGATTACATTAAAGAAAAGTATCAAAAGCCTGGCGATGCCTTTTTAGGAGTGGTGCATCGATTAGATCGCCCTGTAACTGGTGTCGTACTATTCGCTCGAACCTCAAAAGCACTCGAGCGGATGAACGAACTCTTTAGAAACCGAGACACTCAAAAAACCTATTGGGCGCTGGTTGCGAAAAAACCTTCCAACTCACAAGGAACACTTATTCACTGGCTGATTAAAGACGAGAAAAAAAACAAGACAACCGCTTACGCTAAAGAAAACCCTTCCGGTCAACGGTCGGAGCTGAGCTATCGGCTGCTTGCGCAAAAAGCGGGCGTATTTTTACTCGAAGTTAAGCCAGTTACGGGACGACCCCACCAGATTAGAGTGCAGTTGGCTACTCTGGGCTGCCCAATCGTGGGAGATGTCAAGTACGGTTACCCAACCCCTAATTCTGATGGTAGCATCTGTCTGCACGCGCGCGAGTTGCATTTTGTTCATCCGGTTAAAAAAGAACCTTTAACGATAATTGCCAACTTGCCCGAAAATCAATTTTGGAAACCTTTTT
Source organism: Cytophagales bacterium (assembly GCA_020402945.1). Classification (GTDB taxonomy): domain Bacteria; phylum Bacteroidota; class Bacteroidia; order Cytophagales; family Cyclobacteriaceae; genus ELB16-189. The sequence goes on from JADBYQ010000003.1 coordinate 37,393, forward strand.
TTTGATTCCGTTCTTTACAAAAAATTTTGGGTAATGAGTTGGCTGCAAAAACTCCAGGTACGGTGGAAAGTAAATAGTGTTTACCAAGTCATCATCATACTGGTTGTTTTTGCGTGTACTGGTTTCACTGTTTTGTTTCTCAAGAAGCCGCTATTCCAATATTGGTTTGCCGAGGCAGAAATGCCCCTTTGGGCTTCGACTCTCTATTATATCTTGATTCTTCCTGTCTACAATATCTTCCTGTTATTGTACGGCTTTTTGTTTGGGCAATTTCAATTCTTCTGGGCTTTTGAAAAACGTTTTCTTAACCGAATTATTTCTATATTTATCAAAACAAAAAAATAATAAACTATGAGAAATCTTTTCTGTTTTATTTCAATCTGTTTTCTGGCGGCTTGTTCTGGCTCAAAGTATACAGCGAGCTTTCCGCCCCGAGCTAGTAATTATTACGCTGTTGAAAACTCCAAATCGTCAAAAAGAGAGCCATTAGCAGCCACGCCTGCACAAATTGATGTTTTACAGTTGGAAGCCAGCACACAGTCAACGCCTTCACTTTCCTTACTTGAAGTAAAAAAAGACTTCAGAAATAAATACGTGAAATTGTCAACACCTGAGAGAAAAGAAGTGCGTCAACTGTTAAGAAAAGAAATAAAAACCATTTCTAAAAATCAAAATAAAGAAATGTCGGTAAGTTCTACAAAAGCTGCGGGGTTAGACCAAAATCTAAAGTTAGCTGCCATTTTTGGTGCCGTAGGAATCGTTGGACTTCTACTTGGTACGGCCGGGCAATTCTTTGTTGTAATTGGTGCTATTTCGCTGATTATCGGGGTTGTGTTTTTTGTGAAATGGCTACTCACACAATAGACTATCGTCTAACGCTTATCATAAAAAAACCCAATCAATTTTTGAATGGGTTTTTTTTATTCCTTTTTTAATTCGCTCTTAAGATTCTATTCCATCCACAAGTACAATCACTTTATTTGCCAGCACCTCTACAACTCCCCCGGTGATATTTAGTCGTTGTGTTGATTCTTTTGACTTATACTCCACTATTCCATCTCTCAGTAGGCTGATAAGAGGTGCATGATTGTTCAACACCTGAAAAGAACCGTCAGCTCCGGGAAAGGAAGCCGAGCTTACTTCTCCTTCGAAGATTTTTTTATCTGGTGTTATTATTTCTAAATACATAAAAACAATTTGAAAATTAACCAATTTGAAGATTTGAAGATTTGTTGCCGAATAATTTGAACACAGAATTCATTTTCAAATTTTCAAACCAACTCACTTTCAAATTACTTAGCGTCCGCGATCATCTTCTCTCCTTTGGCAATAGCATCTTCAATGCTACCAACCAAGTTAAAGGCCATCTCAGGCAAATGATCTAACTCACCGTCCATAATCATATTAAAGCCTTTGATAGTATCTTTAATATCAACCAAAGCTCCCTTTAATCCGGTAAATGCTTCCGCAACATGGAAAGGTTGAGATAGAAAGCGTTGCACACGTCTTGCTCTGTTAACAGTCTGCTTGTCTTCGTCAGACAATTCGTCCATACCCAAGATCGCAATAATATCCTGTAATTCCTTATAACGTTGTAAAATCAACTTCACACGTTGCGCACAATTGTAATGCTCATCGCCAACAATATCAGCACGTAAAATACGAGATGTTGAATCCAACGGATCTACTGCAGGATAGATACCTAACTCAGCAATTTTTCGCGACAATACAGTAGTTGCATCTAAGTGAGCAAACGTAGTTGCTGGTGCCGGGTCAGTCAAGTCATCGGCAGGCACATAAACCGCTTGCACGGATGTAATCGAACCATTTTTGGTTGAGGTAATTCGCTCTTGCATCGCACCCATCTCTGACGCTAACGTTGGCTGGTAACCTACGGCCGATGGCATCCGACCCAACAACGCAGACACTTCAGATCCTGCTTGTGTAAATCGGAAGATATTATCAATGAAGAACAAAATATCCTTGCCCTTTCCTTGCCCATCTCCATCACGGAAATATTCTGCAACCGTCAATCCAGACAACGCAACACGCGCACGTGCACCGGGTGGCTCATTCATTTGACCAAACACAAACGTTGCTTTTGAATCTTTCAGTTTGTTCTGGTCTACTTTTGACAAATCCCAGCCACCGGCATGAAGAGATTTCATGAATTCAGGACCATAATCAACGATACCCGCCTCAATCATTTCGCGCAACAAATCATTTCCTTCACGAGTACGCTCACCAACACCAGCAAATACAGACAGTCCTGAATAGGCCTTTGCAATATTATTAATCAATTCCTGAATCAAAACGGTTTTACCCACACCGGCACCACCAAACAAACCAATTTTACCTCCTTTGGCATACGGTTCGATCAAGTCAATTACTTTGATTCCAGTATAAAGAATTTCAGACGAAGTAGAAAGGTTCTCGTATGCAGGAGCGGATCTATGTATAGGTAAAGATTGTTTGCCAGATGGCTGAGGAATTCCATCAATAGCTTCACCAATTACATTGAACAAACGACCCTTAATATCTTCGCCAATCGGCATTTGAATAGGGCTCCCTGTGTCGATCACTTTCATCCCACGAACAAGCCCTTCGGTACCCTCCATCGAAATAGTGCGCACACGGTCTTCGCCCAAATGCTGCTGGCACTCGAGCACCACTAGTGTTCCATCTGCTTTCCGCACTTCCAAAGAATCTAGGATATTGGGGAGTTTTGTGCCGGGTTCATCAAACGCCACATCTACTACCGGGCCGATTACTTGAGTGATTTTTCCGTTATTCGCCATGTATAGGTTATTTATTTTTTTATTGAACTGATAATGAGGTTTTTGCTAAATGGTTGAATCCCTAAATTTAGAAGCGCAAAAGTAGTTTTTTATACTGTTTATACAAACAAATGAGCTGCCGCAATAGCATATTTTTCTGACTGCCGGCAACCGATAAAGAGATCGTGAGAATTGACTTAAAAATAAAAAATCCAAGAATATTCCTTGGATTAGTGTTTTGTGACCCCGCTGGGACTCGCCCAAAACTATTTATTGCCTTCCAATAGCACAAAACAGCGTTTTTAGCTAATTTGTGAACAATTAAGGACGCAAAAAGACACCTATCACCGCTACCAATACCGCTACCATATGGCAAATACTAGTTTTATCCTCCGATTTGGCAAGAAGAAAGACAAAGACAAAGGCAAGGAATTTCCGATCTACCTTCGATATAATCACAAGGAAGAAAAAATTTTAATTGCCACAGGCCGGAAATGCTCGCTCGATAATTGGATTTCAGAGAAAAAGAACTCGCTCAAAGGAAAGCCAAAGGATAACACCGAACTTGAAGATCGTTTAAATGATTTGAAAAAGGAGTTTAATAGAAACGCGGTTTCAAAAGTAGAGGGAGAGCCGGAAGCCTCAAAGGTTAGAGAGGCATGGGAGAAGTACAAAGAAGATAAAAAAGAGAAAGTCCCGGAGGCCGTTTTTAAAAATAGCCTTTTAGCTAGGTGGAATGATTACTTGGAGTTTCAAGATCAAACCCTTTACAAAGGAAGAAAGAGAACAAACGGAACGATCCGCAATAACCGAAACAGCCGGGAGCTACTCTCCAAATTCCTTACAGGCAAGAAACGCCAACACATAAAGCCGGAACTATTCACACAAATAGACTTTCAAAAATATGAAGCTTGGTTAGTTAATAGCCCGGAAGCATGGAGGACTAAAGGCAAAAAGGAGGAGGCCAAGACTAAAGCCCCGAACGGGGTTGCAAAATCTTTGAAGACTTTTAAAAGCTTCCTTAAATGGCATATCAAAAACGGAGGCCGTTTAGGATTCAATATAGCCGATATAGAATACTCAGAAACAGCCGGGGTAAAGATTCAACTAACGGAAAAAGAACTCGCTACAATCGCAGCGACACAATTTAAAGGCCGTCTAAATCTTGTTAGGGATTTAATGGTTTTGCAATCCTCCACAGGGGTAAGGGTTTCCGATCTGCAAAGGCTTTGCGCTAATTTAACTGAGGACAAAAAAGCGTTCAAGATAAAGACCAAGAAAAAAGGGAAACTTGTTCTTGTCCCGGTATTGCCTTTGGCTAAAGAGGTGTTAGAAAGGAATAACTATAAACTCCCACACATACCAGAAACAAAATACCGATTGGGAATTAAAGCTATCTATCAAAGCCTTTGGCCTTCCAAGACTACTGAGATAGGCGAAGGAGATAACCTTAAAGAGGTTTTTGTCTGGGAGGAGATAAGCTCACATGATATGGTAAGGACATTTGTAAACATTGCAGCGAAGAAGGGAATAAGCATTCCAACTATCGCCACGATCACCGGAAAATCTATTCAAGTCCTCCTCAAAAACTACCTGAGTGAAGACAAAGAATTTGCAGCCCAAGAACTACTCGAAAAGTTTGATGTTTCACCGCTTAGAATTGCAAACTAAAACTTTTGAAATTAGGCTCTAATCGCTACAAAAAATGAAAGTAATAAAGGGGATTGATAAGGGGATTATAGAACTTGAGCTTAGTAAGGAATTAGAAGAAGCTATTGCAAAGCTGAGAGAAGCAGCCATTAAAAGTCTTAGTGCATCAAAGAAAGCCAAAAGACTATGGAATGAAATCCGTCAATCCGGTAACTTACCTGAGTCTATTGAAAATCTAACGCCTTGGGATTTTAACTCACTGGCTTCACTTCCTGAAAAGGATAAGTTAATAGCAATGATTGAGGCTATACAAAAACATACACCCTTTGACCGAAAGGGTAAAAGAAAGGAAAAACCCAGCCAAATAAATAGGCTTACTCCCCTTGAGAAAAAGTTATTTGATTTTTGCAAAAAGAAAAAAATAGATTTGACTAAATCAAAAGGCAACTCTATTGACAAAATACACTATGAAGCAGAGGCTAAGAAGTTCAAAAATCTTAATGGAGAGAAAAAACTAGCACGCTCCACAGTAGGTAAAATGTTAGCGAAAATCCGTCCCCAATAGTCGACTTTTAGGGACAAACACCTGAAAACAATCATGGACTTTTACACCATGATTGAAACACAAAATAAGGAATACCTCACCATTGGTGAAACCAGAGCCACACTTGGAAGTAGTCGCTCTTTCGTTTACAAACTTATTTCAAACGGTCAACTATCTACCTATAAAGTAGGCCGGAGAAGTTACCTCAAATCTGAGGAGATCAAAAATTTATTTCAAAAGAAACATTAACCAACAAAAAACCCCGGAAGGGTTCAAATTCTCCGGGGCTTAAATACTATTATTATGAGATGCAAATTTAATAAATTCACAAAGAAGCCCGATTCAAAAACAGCATTTGTTTTGATCGAAGGTGAAGCCATCTTCACCCCTACTTTATACCTCCTCAATCCGATCTACATTCACAAAAGAAGCCCGGCCTTTACTTTGGTGAGTAAAGGGAAACACGTTTCCGGTTTCTTTCCGCTTAGTGGAGGTACATTCATTGGAGACCATGACAAGAAAGCCTTAATCCTTTTTCAAAGGGATTTAGGATTTGATCTTTTCAAAACAGATTTAGACCCGGTAACGGCAAAGAGCTTGCTTTTAAATGGGGATTTGAACGATCAATTATTTGCAGCAAGGGAGGAGGCAATAAAATGAAATCCTTTTCAATTCCTTCCGGCCTACCTATCAATGAAGCTTCGCGGTTGTTAGCTTACCTCAAAGTAAGATTTCAGCCCGGATACTTTCACAAATCACTTATAGGGAGACTTTGCCGGGAGTATGGAAAAGATCAAAGGACTTTTACAAAGCTTCTTAAATCGCTTATAGATAGCGGTTCAATAGGTGAAGATCAGAAAACTATTTTCCTAAGAAGTTGGAAGTTTATAACAGGCCAAAAAGGTTTCAACCTCCAATCATTTGAAGCCTCACCCAGAGAGATAAGGGATAAGGAAATTTTTGAATCAATGTTATTCGGGGCAAAGGTTACCTCAATAGAAAAAGCAATCCGGAAGGGAAAAGGGAGAGTGAGCGAAAGGGGATTCACAAATCAAATCTCAATTCCTTCCGGGTTTCTTGCTGAAGCTTGTCAAATATCTATCGGCAAAGTTAGCAAATTAAAGAAGGTAGCCTCCTCCCTGGGTTTGCTCAGCATTCAAAAATCCTTTGAAGATCATGGAGCTGGGACTTTGCAAACTGTAAGGATTGCCAAAAGAGAACAGCCGGGAATCTTTCTGAAAAATGGTAGGCTAACCAAAAGAAAGGCAGACCAGATAAAAAGCACAATTTCAACTTATCGGATTAGAAATAGAAAGGTTAAACTATGTTCAATCCCCACAAATAGAAACAATAGAAGCCCGACCAAGGGGGTGGATAAGTTTTTTTATATGCAAGAACCGATTTAAGCGCACTTGAGAAGAATAATTGTCTAACACATTTTCCATGAACCCCGAAACAACGAATAACTATGATACTAACACAAGAAGGCCAAATCATTTTTGAAGAAATCAAAAAACATTGCTCCGAAAAGATGGGGTTAATGAATGTAGATAAACATGGCCTTGAAATGCTAGCAAATGCACTAGATCAGTATTCAAAATGTTCTGCTATACTGAATGAGAAGGGACTTACCCAAACCTCTCAAAATGGTTTTGAAGTTCTTAGACCAGAATACAATGTTATGAAGGATTGTTATGATAAAATCCTGAAAGCTTCAGACAAGTATGGTTTGAACCCGGCAAGTCGGAAGAAGATTTTTGCCATGAAGGAAGACAAGGCAAAGAAAGCTTTCAATCTCGAATCAAAAAATAAATAAAAGCAAAAAGGGGGAATGTAAAATCAGGCATCATAGCCTAGTCTTTTTTTTACCACTGCTTAACATCCTTTTGCATGGCAGCAGCAAACGAATCACCCATTGCCTTCATGTCACGGGTTGCGTCCGATACATTGTAGTTGTAAATCGTTCCGGCCTGATATTGCCATTTACCCGTTGGTGATATTGTCAGCTTTGCTTTGCCATCCTTTACCCTCACATCAATCTTTGCAAATATGCGCGAATCAAGAGTCATAGCCATGTAGCCAGTAGGCTTCAACTGTCCAAACATTAGGTATTTACCAATGATCGCTCCGGTTTCCTTATCGCTAAACTCTATCACGCTGTCAGCGTTGCGAAAAATACCCACCATCCACTCATTGGCTTTTAGGTAAAGCTCGCTCTGGGTGCCTGATGCCTCCACCACCCGCTCAAATGGGGTGTCGACAGATACCATAACGGGTGACACGCAGCTTTCTCCAAAAATCATCATCGCGCCAAAGAGCGCAATGGTAACAGTAACAGGCATATTTCTTTTCATGGATGTGAGTAACTAATTTTTGTTAACAGGGAGGGCTACACTCAAATTCAAGATCATCATGGTATAAAGCGAATATTCCATTTCGGGGTTAGAACAGGCTATTCCTTGCAATTATACAAGTTTGCTGAAACTAAATGCTCGTTATACTAGTTTATTAACAGTCAAGGGGTTGCAAAAGTCTAATAATTACTCTTAAATTGACCCTCTCAAACCAGAAGTATTTCCTAAACGAAAACACTGCCATGCCCAATAAAGTAGGACACGAAGCCCATTATAACGATGGAAAGCATACTGTTAATGTAAAATTGAGCTTAATTGAATTTGAGGAAGATGGATTGTTTTTCGTTTACTCACCTGCATTAGACCTAACCGGATATGGGAAGACCCATGAGGAAGCTAGGGACTCATATAACATTGCAATGGAAGAGTTTATCAAATACACAACAAATAAGAAAACAGCGGCTGAGGTACTCTCAAATTTAGGGTGGAATGTTTCAAAAAAGAAAAGCATTTCTGCACCCTCTTTATCTGAACTTTTACAGAGTAGAGGTTACCTTGAAGAGATCTTTACCGAAAAACAATTCCGGAAAACTGATGAAGAAGTAAGTATTCCCTCGTTTGCTTAATGTCAGCCAATCATTTAAGAAATATAAGTCTTAAAGATTACCAAGAATATTTAAATCACATTGGTTGTAAGTGTATCCGGACAAAAGGAGGCCACTATCAGTATGCAAGAGCAGATTTATTGCGACCATTGACACTACAAAGTCATATAGATCCGGTTCCCGAGTTCATTATTAAAAACCACCTTCGCATTCTTGGAATTACCAGAAAGGACTTTCTGGATACCTTTTACTTAATGTGAGTAGCCGACCGCTACCAATACCGCTACCAAACAAGAAATAAAAAAGCCAATCATTTGATTTACAAATGATTGGCTTTCAATAAAGTGACCCCGCTGGGATTCGAACCCAGGACCCTTACATTAAAAGTGTAATGCTCTACCAGCTGAGCTACGAGATCGTTTGTCCACCAAAGCCTTGGCGAAGGTGGAATCTAATTTTGTCTAATTGCGAATTTGGCCAGTTAAAAAGCTTTTCCGTAATTGAGGTCGCAAAGGTAATCGAATAAGAAAATAATGCAAACACGGATTTCAATTATTCTCTCAGTTTTATTTTGTTCATTTTCAACGCTTGCGCAAGAGCCCGCAAAATTGAAAGACGCTGATTCTCTCTTTAGAGCGAAACAGTACACCCAATCATTTGCCCTTTACGACTCTCTTCTCACTAAAAAGAGTTATTCGGCTGCAATGCTGCTGAAAATGGCGTTTATTCAAGACGGCCTTAATCACACCGGATTATGTCTTTATTACCTAAATCTTTATCAAAAAGCCTCGGACGATCAGCAAGCAGCTGCTAAAATGGAAGAGCTAGCGGGAAAACATCGTCTGGAAGGTTATCAACCTTCAGAGTTTTCTAGTCTTTATCATTTTTTCGAAAAGAATAATCTTGCTCTTACACGAGTACTTGGCGCTCTACTTATTTTTTCTTTTTCACTGGCTGTTTTTCAAAAACGAAAAAATAGGAGCTTGAAAGTGTCTATTGCAACGGTTGTTCTGGTTTCAGTTTGCCTTTTTGCAACTGCTAATTTGACGAGTCCCCCAGAAATGGCCATTGTCCTTCACAACCGAACCTACCTGATGGGAGGTCCTTCGGCAGGGGCGGCTGTTGTCGACATCATTGGAGAGGGACATCGAATGACAATTCTGGGAAAAAAAGATATCTGGCTTCGCGTAAAATGGCGCGATAAAGATGCCTACGTTAAAGAGAATAATCTTCTCCCTATTGTTCTTTAGTTTCGAAGAGAGAGGGGACTTTTGTATTCTTTGTTGGAATACTTCACTCGGTAATAATAAACGCCAGCCGCCTCGTTATCGGCATACCATCTAAACTTTCGATCGGTACTTTCAAAAACCAAATCACCCCATCGATTAAAAATTTTCACAGATTCAAAAGTGTTAACGCAATTATCTTTTGGCAATGAGACTTTTTCGTTAAAGTCCACACCGCTCTCATCCCAGTCAAATCCTTCAAGCGCAAAAAAATCGTTGTACTTATCTCCATTAGGTGTGAATACATTAGGCAGGTAAAAATCCTTGTCACTCCCATCGACATCTTTGATTTTGATGTTGACTCGTATGGTATCTGCTTTTGCTGTTATACACTTATCATCTGCCAGTCGAAATTGAAATGTATAGTTGTTTTCAAAAACCTGATTCTTGAAAATACTACAATCCGGACTCCAACTAAAGGCAGATTGCAAAGGTGACTGGCCAACAGCTTTTTCAAATGTATATCCCGTTGGTTCCACATCTCCCGATGCACTAATCAAAGTTAGTGTAAGATTGTCTTTTGAGGGAAGTAAATCTGAGTCTGTTCCTAAGAGACTAAATTCAATCGGTTGGCCTAAGCGGTATTCCAAATTGCTATTCGTTATACTGACAAGTGACTGACTAAAGGCCAACAGCTTAGGTTTAGCATTGTCGGGCGGAAGTAGTTTAATCTCAACATCAACGGTATCGGCTTTGTAAAAACGGCACTTGTTTGCATTGTCAACCACAATAAACTGAAACGTGTAGAGATCCTTTTTTTTCAGGTCAATCTTATCACATTTAATATTCCAAGAAAACAATGAAGACAATGTTCCGCTTCCCGTCACTTGTGGAAAACTCGCAGACAAATCAGTGATATTAAAACCCACCCCCTTTGCACTTAGAATAAGAAAATCATTGTCGATCAAATCCTTTCCTGTTACGTTGAAACTAACCGACTCAAGCACTTTCTTTTGAATGCTAACTTTTCGCTCATTTGTAGCTGTAGTTAAATCTGTGTCGATATTGGGATCTGCATTCCCGGGAAGTTTAATACTCAACTTATAAACCACGGTGTCGGGGTCACCGAAATTGCAGAGGTCTTTATCATCTACTAATACCCTGACCGTAAAGGCAGTTCGCTTGGTGAAATCGAACATATTGCAGCGGGGATCCCACGTGAGTTGACCATTGACAAGGCCTTTTTGCTGCGTAAAATTCACAGCCATCCCGTAATTGCTCAACGAAAATCCATCCGTTAGTATGGAAACCACCAAATCGTCCAGGTCGTTATCTTTAGCCTGGAACGGAAGTGTCAGCAACGGGTCTCCTTCAGTGAGTTGCAACACTGTTAATTTTTGTGTGGTGAAATAGGCTCGTGAGTTGGGCGGTGGCTGTGTGTTGACGGTAACCCGAAGTGTGTCTGTTAACGGAAGACTACATGCATCATCATAAGCAACAATGCCTACTTGGTAGGGACCATTCAGATAAGGGCATTGCGGAAAAAAAATCTTGAAGGTCTTTATACTATCTACCCCATTGGTTAACGTAGCCGATGACTCGGGAAACCATGTATCCCCCGCCTTTCTTTTAAAGTTAATAGGTACAACTTTGAGCTTTATCTTCTCAGAAAAAAAATCGGGTGCTGTTCCTTTAAAAACATCTTTATCTGAAATTTTTACATCGATGTACCGATCTGCATCGGTTGTAGTGTTGGCAAAAGAAACTGATAACGAATTGGCATTGGGAATGGGAAATGTAACATCAGTTGATTTCTTCCCTACAATTACTGGTGGATCAGCTTTGGGGCAATCTATTACCAACATTTGAAAGTCTCGCCTTACCTCTCCAATTTTAACTCCCTTTCTATATTCTTCACACTTTACTGCAAAAACGAAAAGACCTTCCAAGGTTGGTGTAACGGTGAGAAATCCATCTGTACTCACTTTCAAATCGGGTGCTCCACGAAGAATTTTATTGATCCCAAAGTCTGGCCTCCATTGAATCGGATTGTAGGGACCTGGGCGCGGTAAATTTCCGGGTGGAAGGGCATCTCCAGAAAAAGTGTTCAGTGGCGCCACTAGTGAATAGACGAGCGAGTCTTTATCATCATCGGTGCCTGCAAAATCAACATAGTATGGCTTATTAATACAGCCATAGTCGTTTAGTGGTGGAAACAGGCGTGGAGAATTATTGATAAATGGAACTCCATCTTTTACCACAGGAGGAAACTCCAAATAAAAAGTCTGTCCTGCAAATTGACTACTTGGGGGTGCGTTGCTGAATATATTTGTAATCGAATAATTTCTGCAACATCGCTCCCAAGCCACATAGTATCCCTGAGGATCATTGTATTGTTCCGGTGGCAAGGTGATTGTCGTTGTATAGTAGAGCTTCTTCGTTACAATTTCTCCTTTGGAGCAGGCAGGTTGGGTGTATGACACGCGTTCTTCTCTATCAAAAGTCAGCCTGATTTGGTTTGCCATGATAAAGTTATCGCGTTTGCGAAAGATGCGAACGTCCGCAAATGGATCCTGGGCTCCGGGGTTCCCATTTAATACATCAAAATATAGTATGAGGTTTAGGCGGTAGGAATTGCCAGTTAGATGAATCAACTCAAACTCACCTCCAACAATATGGGATGCCATCACTGGAAAAGCGATCAACAGCAAAAATGTGAGAAGTATCTTTTTCATATAGATTCCGATTCGAAATATAACCATTTCAATTCAGCAGTGAAACCGACCTCTTTATGTATTTTCGCCACCAATGAAAAAAGGCGACAAACTGGATAGTATTACCATCGAAACGATGGCGGCAGAGGGCAAATGCATTGCCAAATACGAGGGGTTGGTCATTTTTATTCAGGGCGGGGCACCCGGAGACATTGTTGAAATTGAGTTGACCAAAATAAAAAGCAGCTTTCTGAAGGGTAGGGTAACGAAGATCCAAACGTTATCTCCTCACCGAGCGCAGCCTTTTTGTATTCATTTCGGGCTGTGTGGTGGTTGCTCATGGCAACACATCAACTATAACACACAACTGCAATACAAGCAGCAACAAGTTATTGACAATCTGGAGCGCCTTGGTGGGTTACAACTTCCTGCCATTAGCCCCATAGTGGCATCCGCAAAAACAGATCATTACCGCAATAAATTGGATTATACGTTCACGGCCAATCGCTGGCTAACCAAAGAAGAATTGACGAAAGCCATGGAAGAAAGTAGGTATGAGGTTGGCTTGGGCTACCATTTGCCAGGGGCATTTGATCGCGTATTTGATGTAGCCGAATGTCATTTGCAATCCGACCCATCCGATGCACTTCGGTTGTTGGTAAAAAAGGTTGCGGTCGAAAACAATATTCCTTTTTTCGATCTGCGCAGGCAAATAGGATTTTTGAGAACCCTCACTATTCGATCATCTAACACCAATGAGGTCATGGTGATTTTGCAGGTAACATCCGATAACATGGGGTGGACAGAGTTGATCTTACAAGCCATCACTGACCATTTTCCTAGTGTAACATCGCTCAACTACATCATCAATAGTAAACGCAATGACACGTTTGCTGATTTAGATGTGATTTGCTGGAAAGGCAATCCGTACATCACCGAAAAGATGCCTGCTTCTGATGGATCAAAGACACTTGAATTCCGTGTGGGGCCAAAATCATTTTATCAGACCAATTCCGATCAGGCATATGAACTTTACAAAGTGGCTGCGCAACTGGCCGACCTAAAAGGAGATGACCTAGTCTATGATCTGTATACCGGCACTGGTACCATCGCCAATTTTGTTGCCAGTCAATCCAAAAAGGTAGTTGGGTTAGAATACGTAGCTGCAGCTATCGAAGACGCAAAAGCAAATTCTAAACTCAATAACATCCACAACACTGAGTTTTTTGCAGGAGACATGAAAGATTTGCTGACCGAAGTTTTTTTAGCACAACACGGCCGCCCGGATGTCGTGATCACCGACCCACCTCGGGCAGGAATGCATGAAGATGTGTGCCACATGTTGCTGAAAGCGCTGCCCAAACGAATTGTCTATGTGAGTTGTAACCCTGCCACGCAAGCCCGAGATCTAAAAATCCTTTCTGAAAAATATACCATCAATGCGGTGCAGCCGGTAGATATGTTCCCACATACGGTACATGTGGAAAATGTGGTAAGGTTGGATTTGATTTGACAGTTTTTCGAACGGCAATTAAACGCCTTCGTTTTGTTATCTGCACAACTAAACTTTACTTTTGATTGAAATACGATAAATGTCGAGATCAGTCATTGACTATTGACTGTGGACTATTGACTACTCAACTATGCGTCAACATCTATTAAGTGAAGGAGCCAACGAACTCAGTTATGAAATTCGAGAGATCGTAAAGAAAGCCGAGCAAATCAAAAACCTGGGAAAAGAAATTCAGTGGGAGAATATAGGCGATCCCATTCAAAAGAATCATTTGATTCCGGATTGGATGAAGCAAATCATCGCTGACCTCTCCATGCAGAATGATACCTACAGTTATTGTCCTTCTAAAGGCATTTTGGAAACACGGCAGTTTCTAGCCGAACTAACAAATCTCCGAAAGGGAACTCAGATTACGCCAGATGATATTTGTTTCTTTAATGGCTTAGGCGATGCCATTGCTAAAGTATACCAATACATCACTCCCACTTCACGAATTATTGGGCCTTCACCTGCTTACTCCACACACTCCAGCGCGGAAGCAGCTCACGCTAGTCACGAGCCATTAACTTACACACTTGATCCAAATAACAAATGGTCCTGATTTGGATGATCTGTATAATAAGGTGAAGACAATCCGAATGTAGTGGGCATCCTAATTATCAATCCGGATAACCCAACGGGCATGGTGTATCCGTTGGAAACCCTAAAGCGAATTGTGGCTATTGCAAAGGAGTTCAACCTCTTTTTGATATGTGATGAGATATATATTAATATCACTTATAATGGTGCAAGAGCGTATGCCTTGTCAGAAGTAATCGAAGACGTGCCAGGTATTGCCATGAAGGGAATATCAAAAGAATTACCATGGCCTGGCGCGCGTTGTGGTTGGATGGAATATTATAACCGTGGCAAAGATGCTGACTTCAACAGGCTTTGTCAGGCGATTGATAATGCCAAGATGATTGAAGTATGCTCTACCAAGTTACCGCAGCTGGCGATTCCTAAAATTTTGGGGGACTCGCGGTTTAAGGCGTACCGGGAAGAAACAAATCGAAAGATTGGAAAGCGCAGCAAACTCATTTCTGATATTTTTAAGACAGTGCCGCAACTCACGATCAACGAAACCTTTGGAGCTTTTTACAACATATTATTTTTAGAGAGGGTACGCTGAAATCAAATCAAAAAACTGATATTCAAGATTCAAAAATACGAGCGTTGGTAGAGGCATGGACGGCTCATGAAATGCCAAACGATAAGCGCTTTGTTTACTACTTGCTTGGCGCGAAGGGAATTTGCGTAGTGCCCATTTCTTCCTTTTGTTCAGAGCTGCAAGGATTTCGGGTTACGCTGCTGGAAGAAAATGAAGAGACATTGGTGAAGACTTTTACAGCGATACGAGACGGGATTGTGGAGTATCTGGGGTCGTAGCTCCGGCATTGAATTCGTGGTTCAAAGCATAGTTTCAATTTTATTATATTTACTGTCGAAATTAAGAATGAGTATGAAAGCAATAGATATCGATACAACCCTTATTGACGGTTACTTACGTCTGCTCGATAATCTAAGCCCAAGTAATAAGCTAGACCTTATTTCTAAGCTGACTCTTTCTGTGAAAACTGACATCTCAGATAGGAAGAATTCTTTTTATGAAGCATTTGGAGCTTGGCAGTCAAACCAATCGGATGAGCAAATCGTCAATGATATTCGTAGAAGCCGGGTGTTTAATCGTCAAATTGAACAGTTTTGAAAAGGTATCTCATTGATACTAACATTTGCATCTACTACATACGGGGCAAATTCAATCTCAAAGAGAAATTTAAAATGGCGGACCCTGACAACTGTTTCATCTCGGAGATAACGTTGGCCGAGCTGAAATTTGGCGTTGCAAATAGTGAGCACAAAGAAAAGAATCAAAAAACACTGGACGATTTCCTAACTGGGGTGAAAATCATTCCGATTTTTCATTCACTCGATTTATATGCAATTGAAAAGGCTCGCCTGAGAAAGAAAGGTTCACCCATTGACGACTTTGATATTTTAATTGGAGCCACAGCCGTGACTCATAATTTGACGATGGTGACGAACAATACCGACCACTTCAAACGAATAGCCGGAATCGTTTTGGAAGATTGGACAAAAGACCTCAGTTAACTGCCTCATTATGTTTGAATCGAAGCTCTACCTAACATTCGTTATCGGAGTTTTCGAAACTTTTTCTTGTCGTTTCATTGATTGTCATCAGGAAATTTTGCCATCTTGCACTACGGCACAACAAAAAAAATGAACAGAATGGCTACATATCGACTCAACAATTTGATGAATAATAGCCTTGTGCTCATTAACGTCATTATTCTCCGAAAACCGGGGCTGTGACGATTTTGTTAAAGAAATTTTCAACCGCCCCGACAAAATCGGGGCGGTTTTATTTTATGGTAACTACAACAAACTAACGATTGTTCTAACATGATAGAGTACTACAACGATGAAACCATTCTTTTTATAGATGGAAATTTTGTCAAGGCGAGCGAGGCTAAAATCGATCTATTTGGTCAGACATTACATTATGGCTATGGTGTATTTGAAGGCATCCGCTCTTATGAGACTGTAAATGGAATAAAAGTATTTAAACCTCGTACCCATTTCGAACGCTTGCAGCGCAGTTGTGACTTAATGGGAATTCCTTTTACCTACAGCGTAGAAGAACTTATCCAACTTACCTACCAGGTACTGGAAAAGAATAATCTTTCGAACGCTTATATCCGTCCCCTGGTTTTCTGTGGACCCAATATGGAGCTCACTGCGCCTTCTGATGTTTCTTTGATGATCACAGCCTGGGCATGCGAACAACATCCTAACTTAAAACAGAAGCGAATTTGTATCTCCTCTTTTCAACGACCCAATCCCAAAGCTGTTACCGTAGAAGCTAAAGTTTGTGGATTGTATGTGAACTCGATCTTAGCGACTACCGAAGCGAGAAGACGTGGTTTTGATGATGGTTTGTTATTAGATCTGAATGGATTTGTGGCGGAAGGCCCGGGTGCCAATTTCTTTTACGAGAAAGATGGAGTGGTCTACACACCGCCTGCAAAAAGTATCCTTCCGGGCATTACTCGTAAAACAGTCATTGATGTTTGTAAAGAGTTGGATTTGCCGGTAGAAGAAAAATACTTTAAGCCGGAAGATTTATTTGAAGCCGATAGCGCATTTTTCTGCAGTACGATGAACGAAATTGTTGCCATTGAATCTGTAGAAGGACAACCCGTAGCCAAACTGTGGAAAGATTCCATGGGCGCCTTGATTCAGGAGACCTATCGCAATATTGTGTTGGATAAGAGTTATAGTTATGTAATCGTATAAATGGCTTCAAGCCACAGGCTGCAGGCTTCAAGCTTGTGGCGTGTGGCTTGAGGCATGCAGCCCTATGAATAAATACAGCCGCACCATCACCCAAGACCCCACGCTTCCTGCCTCGCAGGCGATGTTGTATGGAATTGGTTTGACAGAACAAGATTTAAAAAAAGGACAAGTAGGTATTGTAAGTACAGGCTACGATGGCAACACCTGCAACATGCATCTAAATGCGCTGGCGCAAGAGGTAAAAACTGCCGTATGGGCTCAGGATCTGGTGGGCTTAATCTTTCATACCATTGGGGTGAGTGACGGAATTGCCAACGGAACTGAAGGCATGCGCTACTCATTAGTCAGCCGAGAAGTAATCGCAGATTCTATTGAGACCGTTTGTGGTGCACAACATTACGATGGAGTCATTGCTGTTGTGGGTTGCGATAAAAATATGCCGGGCTCAGTCATGGCCATGGGTAGATTAAATCGCCCGTCTATAATGGTGTACGGTGGTACAATTGCTGGTGGCCACTATAAAGGAAAGGAATTAAATATCATTTCTTCATTTGAAGCCCTTGGCGAAAAAATGCAAGGCAAACTCTCGGAGGACGATTACAAAGGTATTATCCAAAATTCTTGTCCTGGTGCAGGAGCATGTGGTGGTATGTATACAGCCAATACAATGGCCTCGGCTATTGAAGCACTGGGCATGGCACTGCCGTATTCATCTTCGAATCCTGCATTAAGCAAAGAAAAGTCGGCAGAATGTATAGAAGCAGGCAGGGCTATCCGAATTCTTCTTGAAAAAGATTTGAAGCCACGCGACATCATGACGTTTAAAGCATTTGAAAATGCGATCACAATAGTAATGGCGTTAGGCGGATCAACCAATGCGGTGTTGCATTTAATTGCCATGGCAAAATGTGTTGGCATCAAGATCACGCAAGAAGATTTTCAACGTATTTCTGACAAAACTCCGCTGATTGCAGATTTAAAACCGAGCGGAAAATATTTAATGGAAGCATTGCACAAAATCGGTGGTGTGCCTTCGGTGATAAAATATTTGATTCAAAAAGGAATCATGCATGGTGGCTGCATCACGGTAACTGGAAAGACCCTTGCTGAAAATGTTGCTAACGCCAATGATCTTGATTTCGAAAAGCAGGATGTGATTGTTCCATTGGAAAAACCTTTAAAAGCAACGGGGCACATCCAAATTTTGTATGGCAATCTTGCTGAAAAAGGATCTGTTGCAAAAATTACTGGCAAGGAAGGAGAAAGATTTAAAGGAACTGCACGTGTGTTTAATGGTGAGTTTGATGTGGTGGATGGAGTGAGAACAGGTAAAATAAAAGAAGGTGACGTAGTGGTCATTCGCAATGTGGGGCCGAAGGGAGCACCGGGCATGCCAGAGATGCTGAAACCAACAAGTCTGATCATGGGATCTGGCCTAGGTAAATCTGTTGCCTTGATTACCGATGGAAGATTTTCGGGAGGTTCGCACGGTTTTGTCATTGGACACATTACTCCTGAGTCTTTTGATGGAGGGTTGATCGGTTTAGTGGAAGATGGAGATTGGATTGAGATAGATATCAAAAAGCATCAAATCAATTTATTAGTCGATGACAAAACAATTGCGATCAGACGGTCGCATCACAAAGCTCCAGCACTTCGCGTGACGAGTGGTGTGCTCTATAAATATGCGAAACAAGTAAAAACAGCTGCTGATGGATGCGTTACTGACGAAGACTAAGGAGAGAGAAGTAGCGAAACCTACTAAAGAGATCAAAGGCGCTGAAATTCTTTTGCGCTGTCTGGTGGCGGAAGGAGTAGACGTTATGTTCGGTTATCCAGGTGGAGCAATCATGCCGGTGTATGACGCACTGTATGATTATGCTGATCAGTTAAATCACATTTTAGTTAGGCACGAACAAGGCGCTATTCATGCCGCACAGGGATATGCGCGTGTGTCTGGTAAAGTTGGTGTAGCACTTGCAACTTCTGGTCCAGGTGCCACTAATTTAATTACGGGTTTAGCAGATGCATTGATTGACTCAACACCTGTTGTGTGTATTACCGGACAAGTTTTCGCGCACCTTTTGGGCACAGATGCATTTCAGGAAATAGACGTTATAAACACAACCATCCCAGTTACAAAATGGAATGTGCAAGTAACAGAAGCAAAAGATATTGCCCCTGCGATTGCCAAAGCATTTTACATTGCAAAAACAGGAAGACCAGGACCTGTGCTGGTTGACATCACCAAGAACGCTCAGAACGAACTGTTTGCTGAGGAGAAATATGAGCAATGTAATTTTGTTAGAACCTATAAGCCAAAACCTGCCCTGCAATCAACACAGATAGAGTCGGCAGCCACGTTGATCAACAAAGCGAAGCGACCTTATATTTTGGCCGGCCAAGGCGTATTGCTTTCGGGTGCAACAAAAGAACTGATTGCCTTTTCTGAAAAAACCGGAATACCCGTTGCCTCTACTTTGTTGGGACTAGGCGCTTTCCCACAAGATCATCCAAACTATGTTGGCTACTTGGGGATGCATGGCAACTATGGTCCCAATGTAAATACCAATGAATGTGATGTCTTGATTGGATTGGGAATGCGCTTTGATGATCGTGTTACCGGCAATGTGAGCAAGTACGCTAAACAAGCGAAGATTATTCATATTGATATTGACAAAGCGGAGATTAATAAAATCATAAAGACAGATGCATTTATATTGGCCGATGCCAAAGAAGCTTTGTCAGCATTGATTGAAAAATGTGAAGAGAAGAAACAAACAGAGTGGATTTCTACTTTTCATGCAATGGACACAATAGAATATGAAAAAGTCATCAAGAATGAGTTCGCTCCGACATGCAATGAATTGATGATGGCAGAAGTGATTAACTGTTTATCTAAGAAAACAAACGGAGAAGCAATTGTGGTGACTGATGTTGGCCAGCATCAAATGGTAACTTCTCGCTATTATAAATTCAAGAATCCACGCACCAATGTAACATCAGGCGGAGCAGGCACAATGGGTTTTGCTCTTCCCGCGGCCATGGGTGCAAAACTAGCAATGCCACACAAGCAAGTAGTAGCCGTGATTGGTGATGGCGGCTATCAGATGACCGTACAAGAATTAGGAACGATCATGCAGTATAAAATTCCTGTAAAGATTTTAGTGCTGAATAACAATTTTCTGGGTATGGTGCGCCAATGGCAACAGTTGTTTCACGCTAAAAGATATTCGTTCACAGAAATGGATAACCCGGATTTTATTAAGATCGCTGAAGCTTACAACATCACTGCAAGGAAAGTGAGTAAAAGGGAAGAACTGGAAGCCGCCATAGAAGAAATGCTGGATTCGAAGACTTCTTATTTTTTAGAAGCAGTAGTTGGAAAAGAGGACAATGTGTTTCCAATGGTACCTGCTGGTGCAGGGGTAGGAGATGTGATTTTGGAAGTACCGAGCAAGACATGAGAAGTGAGATATGAGCCGTGAGAAGTCTCACATCTCAAATCTAGGTACTCAATACAAGTATGATTATGAAACAAGATTTTACATTAGAAGTAGCGGCCGATAATAATTTTTCTGTATTGAACAGGATCATTAATATCCTCAACCGTAGACGAGTGCGCATTAAGAAACTGATGGCGCACGAGAATGAAAATGATTTTCGTAAAGGAGGCGTGATTATGCTACTACATACTACTCCCGATATGATAGAGAAGGTTTCTACTCAACTGGAGAAATTAATTGAAGTAGAGATGGTGCGTTCGCAAGAGGGAAGTCAGGTCTATTTTGAGTTAAGTGAACGCATCGTGGATATAGACTGAGAATGGTCGTTCGTTGTTGGTTATTCGTTGTTCGCACTCTGCGTAATATCAGCAAACAACGAATAACTAACAACGAATAACTAACAACGATTTATAAACAACTAAAAACAAGTAAAAATGGCAAAGATTAATTTCGGAGGCACCGTAGAAGAAGTAGTAACACGCGAGGAATTTCCAATGGAAAAAGCGCTGGCACTTTTAAAAAATGAAACAATCGCAATCATTGGATATGGTGTGCAAGGCCCTGCGCAAGCATTGAACTTACGCGACAATGGGTTCAACGTCATTGTTGGGCAGCGTAAAGGTTCCAAAACATGGGACAAAGCCGTGAGCCATGGTTGGATTCCCGGTGAAACACTATTTGACATCAACGAGGCAGCCGAGCGCGGCACCATCATTCAATTTTTGTTATCCGATGCAGGGCAAATTGCTGCATGGCCAACGCTGAAGCCATTTCTAACCACAGGTAAGACTCTATATTTTTCTCACGGATTTGGCATTACGTTTAAAGAGCAAACGGGTATAGTTCCTCCTGCTGACGTGGATGTTATTTTGGCGGCACCAAAAGGATCTGGCACTTCGGTGCGTAGATTATTTTTGCAAGGCAAAGGCATCAATGCGAGTTATGCTGTATTTCAAGATGCAACGGGAAAGGCAACTGATAAAGCGATTGCATTAGGTATAGGCGTTGGCGCAGGTTATCTATTTGAAACAGATTTCAAAAAGGAAGTTTACTCAGATCTTACAGGAGAGCGTGGAACTTTGATGGGTGCCATCGCAGGAATTTTTGAAGCTCAATATGAAGTGTTGCGCTCAAAAGGTCATACACCTTCAGAAGCTTTCAATGAAACGGTAGAGGAGTTGACACAAAGTTTAATGCCTTTAGTTGCCGAAAATGGGATGGACTGGATGTATGCCAATTGTTCAACAACTGCACAGCGAGGTGCATTGGATTGGAAGAAAAAATTCAAAGCAGCTACACTTCCGGTTTTCAAAGAGTTGTATGAAAGCGTAGCGAGTGGAGCAGAAGCAAAACGCACGATCGACACTTGCAGCAAACCTGACTATCGCGAGAAGCTCGCAGAAGAATTGAAGGAAGTTCGTGAAAGTGAACTGTGGCAAGCGGGTGCGGCAGTACGTGCCTTGCGACCAGAGAAAAATAAAGTAGAAGCGAGCATGATTAACTAAAATGGTTGTTCGTAAGTCGTTGTTGGTTAATCGGTACCGAGCACTTCGAATAACCAACAACGATCAACGATCAACGAATAACCAATGACTTCAGTTTTAAATCAACAAATCGACATCAACCGCGCGCACCTCGTTCTCAAAAACGTAGTGCTCAAAACTCCCTTGCAGTTTCACCGCAAATTGTCAGAGAAATTTGGCTGCGAAGTGTATTTGAAGCGCGAAGATTTGCAGGTGGTTCGTTCCTACAAAATTCGGGGAGCCTATAATTTGATTCAAAGCTTGAGCGAGGCGGAGCGGCAACGAGGTGTTGTTTGCGCCAGTGCTGGCAATCACGCGCAAGGAGTTGCCTTCTCCTGTAAACTCCTTAACATCAAAGGTGTGATTTACATGCCGGCCATCACGCCTAAGCAAAAAATCAATCAGGTGAAAATGTTTGGTGGTAGCAATATTGAAATTGTATTGGTGGGAGATACGTTCGATGATTGCCAGGCTCACGCTTTGGAATTTACCAGACAAAATAACAGTGTCTTCATACCACCGTTCGATCATGAAAAGGTAATTGAGGGACAGGGAACTGTCGCAAAAGAAATTTTAGAGGAACAATCCAATATAGATTATGTATTTGTCCCCGTGGGTGGTGGTGGTTTATCCGCAGGTATGGGCAGTTATTTTGCGACCTACGCTCCTCAAATAAAAATGATTGGGGTAGAGCCTCAGGGCGCACCGTCTATGAAAGAGGCCTTGGAAGCGGGCAAGCCGGTAATCTTAGTTTCTATTCAACGATTTGTTGACGGTGCCTCGGTAAAACGAGTAGGTGACCGCAATTTTGAGATTTGTAAAGACGCATTGGCAGACGTGTTGCTGGTACCGGAGGGAAAAGTGAGTTCCACTATTCTTCAACTCTACAATGAAGATGCTATTGTTGCGGAACCAGCGGGAGCGTTGTCCATCGCAGCCTTAGATCAATACGCAGATAAAATCAAAGGAAAAAAAGTAGTCTGCATTCTAAGTGGGGGCAATAACGACATCGACCGAATGCAGGAGATTAAGGAGCGATCACTACTCTATGAAGGTTTGAAGCATTATTTTATCGTGCGCTTTGCACAGCGCCCGGGCGCATTGAAAGAATTTGTCAATCATATCCTCGGCCCAAACGATGACATTGTACGATTTGAGTTCATTCAAAAACATAACAAAGAAACGGGCCCAGCCTTAATTGGAATTGAAGTGAAATCTAAAGAAGATTTTGATTTTCTGATTGAGAGGATGAACAGCCACAAACTGAACTATACACTCGTCAATCAGAACGAGAACCTGTTCGAGTATTTGGTGTAGAAGAGTCTGCTTCAAATGTCTTCCTAATTGCATATCTTGGGGTTCTAATTCTTCTAGATATGAAACTCTTTCGAAAGATTCTCCTTGGTTTTGCAGCACTAGTTGGGTTAGCTGCCATCATCATTCTTTTGTTCTATCGGCAAGAAACCTATCAGCTATATAAGGTCCTTACCTTTTTCGATAAAGGTAACATCTCTGAAAACTTTCGAGGAGTAAAAAATATCTTTCCTACTACTACTGTCCCCAAGCCAGATCGCTCTGATATTTTTCCAATGAGCTCAAAGCCTTATTCATTGCCTACTTCCTTTCAGGTCAATGACTCAACTGTAGATACCAATGCATTTCTTGATTTTACGCTGACGGATGCTTTGATTGTCATTCAAAACGACACAGTTCGTTACGAATCTTATTCCAATGGATTCAAAGTTGACGATCATCATATTTCCTGGTCCATGTCTAAGTCGGTGGTTTCTGCTTTGCTAGGAATTGCCATTGGCGAAGGAAAGATAAAAAGTATTGAGCAAACGGTAACGGATTACCTACCTGATTTTGCAGGAACTGGTTACGATAAGGTGCGAATTAAAGATCTACTTCAAATGTCTTCGGGCGTTGGCTTCAATGAAGATTATGGCGATTTCAATTCTGATATCAATCTAATGGGAAGGTACTTTGCATTGGGCATGCCGATGGCCGATTTTGCAAAAACATTAAAGAGAGAACGTGAACCTGGCACCTATAATCACTATGTTAGTATCGATACGCAGGTGCTAGGAATGATACTGACGAAAGCCACAGGTCAATCAATAACTCAGTATATGAACGAAAAGCTATGGTCGCAAATTGGTTCCGAAGCTGAAGCGTTTTGGATAGTTGATAAATCAGGGATGGAGTTCGCCTTAGGTGGCTTGAACGCCACTGCAAGAGACTATGCAAAGTTGGGACAGTTATTTCTTGACACCGGCAAATGGCAGGGCCGGCAAATTGTTCCCAGAGAGTGGGTGTTAGCATCCATTACTCCAGATGCACCTCACGTGATGCCAGGAAAAAGAGCCAATGCAGAACTTGCTGATGGATATGGCTTTCAATGGTGGATCCCAGAGGGAAGCAAGGGTGAATTTGATGCACAGGGTATTTACGATCAATTTATTTACATAGACCCAAAATCAAAAATGGTGATTGTGAAACTTTCGTCTAACTACCATTTTAAAAATGACAAGAAACGCATCTTTCATGAACTGGAGATCGCTTTGTTTAGAAAAATTGTTGAGGAAGCTTCTCAATAATTTTATACCAGCCGCTTTCCGAAGCGGTAAATCGATTGCGCAATTTTTTAATATAGATCGCTCAATCCATTAGTGAATTTGCTCTATCTTAGAGCAGATTACGAAAACTATGGCACAAGGATTATTAATTGATATGGACGGGGTAATTTATAGCGGTGATGCTTTAATCCCCGGTGCAGATAAATTTATCGCTAGACTGCTGGAGCAAAAGATTCCATTCATGTTCATGACGAACAACAGCCAGCGCACCCGTGTAGATGCAGTACGCAAATTAGAGAAGTTGGGAATTAAAGTGAGCGAAGATCACGTTTACACCAGCGCGATGGCAACCGGAAAATTTTTAGCCAGTCAAATCCCCGGTGGCACCGCCTATGTCTTGGGTGAGGGTGGATTGATTTCCAGCTTACATGAAAATGGTATTACGTTAGTAAATTCCGACCCGGACTTTGTCGTGTTGGGAGAAGGTAGAAACTTTACGTTGGAAATGGTGCAGAAAGCAGTTGACATGGTTTTGGCTGGAGCAAAATTCGTGATCACCAATCGCGATCCATCGCCCAAGAAGAAGGGCTGGGACAATTTAGGTATTGCTGCTACGAGCGCGATGATTGAAGAAGCTACGGGCGTAAGAGCATTTGTAGTAGGTAAACCTAGTCCTGTAATGATGCGCTCAGCCCGCAAAGCCCTCGGATTGGAAACAGCCGAGACTACTATTATTGGCGACACCATGGATACTGATATTCGCGGTGGTGTGCAGATGGGTTACAAAACGATTTTAGTGCTAAGTGGCATTACAAAACGCGATACTCTTTCTCGCTATGCCTATAAACCGGATCTGGTGATCGATTCAGTCAACGAATTGAATTTGCCGTTGACTTGGTGGTAAAAATTGGATTCAAAAAAATTGTATAAATAAAAACAAACAAAATATGAAACGCACAGCATCCGCACACTGGGAAGGAGATTTGAAAACGGGAAAGGGAAGCGTCTCCTCACAAAGTACTGTACTAAACAATACGCAGTATTCCTTCAAAACCCGATTTGAAGATGGAGTTGGCACCAACCCAGAAGAATTGCTAGCTGCAGCACATGCGGGTTGCTTTACCATGGCCGTGAGCGCAGTACTTACACAAGCGGGTACTCCCCCAACCTCACTGGATACTGTAGCGACATTAAATATGGAAGGACTAGATATCACCGGCATTCATCTTTCCATCCAAGGAAAAGTACCAAGTATTACTTCGGAAAAGTTTGTTGAAGTGACTAAAGGCGCAGAGAAAAATTGTATCATATCCAAAGCATTGAAAGTCACCATCACATCGGAATCGCTGTTGACGTAATCATCAACTAACACTCGTAAGCGAGTAAATTTTTCTGCTGATTTGAATTACAAGTCGTAGAAAAATTCTCATCTTCGTAACGATAATTTAATATCAAATCAATCGCCCCGTTAATCATGAAAATGATGACGGGGCGATTGCATTTTAAAGGCATTACGCCAAACTAACAGTTGTTGAATAGAGAAATGAGCCAGTTAAAACCGAAAACAATTTTTGAAAAGATTTGGGACAGCCATGTGGTGAAACGAGCGGAAGGCTACCCCGATGCACTGTTTATCGATCGCCATTTTATACATGAGGTAACTAGTCCTCAAGCTTTTGACGGCTTGAAAAAACGGGGCATACAAGTTTTCAATACTTCGCGCACAACAGCCACAGCCGATCATAACGTGCCTACTAAGGATCAGCATCTTCCAATTAAAGAAGCATTGTCGAGACATCAGGTAGAAACGCTTCGCAAAAATTGTAAAGAGTTTGGCGTTGAATTGTATGATTTAGGTCATGCCTACCAGGGCATTGTTCACATCATCGGACCGGAGTTAGGATTAACACAACCTGGTATGACCATCGTGTGCGGAGATAGCCACACCTCCACACACGGAGCGTTTGGAAATATTGCCTTTGGAATTGGTACCAGCGAAGTAGAACAGGTTTTGGCCACTCAATGTATTTTGCAATACAAGCCCAAGACGATGAAGATCGAAATCAATGGCAAATTAGGTAAGGGTGTGGTGAGCAAGGATATTATTTTATACATCATCTCAAAAATATCAGCCAGTGGTGCCACTGGCTTTTTTGTGGAATATGCCGGACAAACAATCACAAATCTTTCCATGGAAGCACGCATGACGATTTGCAACATGAGTATTGAGATGGGCGCACGTGGTGGATTAATTGCTCCAGATGAAACCACTTTCAATTATATCAGAGGAAGGAAGTTTGCTCCGCAGGGTGAAGCGTTCGATCGTAAAGTAGAAGAATGGAAAAAATTGAAAACAGATGACGGGGCAACCTATGATTCTGTTTTAACATTTGATGCAGCTGATATCGGTCCTATGATTACCTATGGAACAAATCCGGGTATGGGTATGAAAGTAACGGATCGAATTCCCACTGTGGAAGAGTTAAAAGAGATCAGCGAACAACATTCATTTACCAAATCATTAGAGTACATGGGTCTTGAGCCAGGCTCCTCATTGCTTGGCAAATCCATCGATTATGTATTCATTGGAAGTTGTACGAATGCTCGCATAGAAGATTTACGGCTAGTGGCAGATATGGTGAAAGGAAAAACCAAAGCCTCTAACGTGGAAGTTTGGGTAGTGCCTGGTTCGAAACAGGTAGAAGATCAAGCACGGAGAGAAGGACTTGATAAAATATTTGAGGCAGCAGGTTTTGAGCTACGAAGTCCGGGTTGCTCAGCATGTCTGGGCATGAACGAGGATAAAGTGCCAGCAGGAAAATATTGCATTAGCACGTCAAACAGAAACTTTGAAGGACGACAAGGCCCGAAGTCAAGAACATTTTTGGCAAGTCCTCTGAGTGCAGCCGCTGCCGCGATTACCGGGAGAGTGACTGATGTAAGAGAGTTTGTATAATCGATGTTCGTTGTTGGTTGATCGTTAGTCGCGAATAACCAAGAACGAAAAACTAACAACGAGTAAGAAATGAGTAAAGATAAATTCACAACACTAAAAACAACTGCCGTTCCTCTGCCCAACGAAAACATTGACACGGATCAGATTATTCCGGCACGTTTTCTAAAAGCAACTACCCGTGAAGGCTTTGGCGACAATCTGTTTCGCGATTGGCGGTATGATGCTGAAAATAATCAGATACCAGAATTTGTGCTGAATGACAACAAATATTCAGGGAAGATATTAGTGGCTGGGAAAAACTTTGGTTGTGGAAGTAGTAGAGAGCATGCCGCATGGGCCATTTATGACTATGGTTTTCGAGTGGTTGTGTCCAGTTTCTTTGCTGACATATTTAAGAACAACGCCTTAAATAATGGCTTGCTCCCCATTGTAGTTTCTGACCAATTTCTAAAGCAAATGCTACAAGCAGTCGAGGAAAAACCCTCTACAGAAATTGTAGTCGACTTAGAAAACCAAATTCTGCAAGTAGGTGCAGTAAAGGAAAGCTTTGAGATCAACAAGTATAAAAAAACCTGTATGATCAACGGGTATGATGATATTGATTACTTGTTGAGTCTGAATAAAGAGATCAGGGAATTTGATGTAGCACATTAGCCGTTGCTCGTTCTTAGTTGTTCGTTATTCGAGATGGCGAACAACTACCAACGAACAACCAACAACGAAGGAAATGAAAAAGAAGATAGTAATCCTCCCAGGCGATGGCATCGGCAAAGAAGTGACAGCCGAAGGAAAAAAGGTATTGGAAAAAATAGCCGAGTTGTTCGATCATCAATTTGAATTTGATGAAGCACAAATTGGTCACGATGCGATTGAAGCTAGTGGCAATCCGCTTCCGAACGAAACACTTGCAAAACTGAAAAATTGTGACGCGATTTTGTTTGGTGCGGTCGGTCATCCAAAATATGACAACGACCCAACATTGAAAGTACGACCGGAACAAGGCTTATTGAAAATGCGTAAAGAACTCGGCCTTTATGCCAATCTCCGTCCAATCAAATTGTTTGATGAGTTGTTGAAGGCCTCAAGCATCAAAGCAGAAATATTGAAAGGTTCTGACATTCTTTTCTTCCGTGAATTGACAGGTGATGTTTATTTCGGAGAGAAGGGAAGAAAGGATGATGGGAACACCGCCTTTGATCTGATGATCTATCAGCGGTATGAAGTAGAACGCATTGCCCACAAAGCTTTCCAGGCAGCACGCACCCGCAAAAAGAAAGTCACCTCGGTAGACAAGGCGAACGTATTGGAGAGTTCACGTCTATGGAGGCAAGTCGTTACTGAAATAGGTAAACTGTATCCGGATGTTGAATTGGAACATCAGTTTGTAGATTCGGCTGCTATGAAGCTGATTCAAAATCCTAGAAGCTTCGATGTGGTTGTTACAGGAAATCTATTTGGTGACATACTTACAGATGAGGCTTCGCAGATTGCCGGTTCGATGGGGATGTTGGCGTCTGCATCGGTTGGGGACACAGTTGGTTTGTACGAACCTATCCACGGAAGTGCACATGATATCACTGGCAAGGGAATTGCCAATCCGCTCGCATCTATTTTATCTGTTGCCTTAATGCTGGATATTTCATTTGGCTTAAAAGAAGAATCAGAAACTATTATCAAAGCAGTAGAGCAAACACTGAAAGCTGGCTATCGCACAACAGATATTGCCGATTCGCATACCGATAAAAATAAAATTTTAAACACAAGCAATATGGGAAGTTTAGTAGTTGAGAAACTTGAAAAAGTGACAAGCGCTCAAGCTGTTTAATATTCTAAATTCTGACTTCAATATTCTAAATTCTAATTTATGAGCCACAAAATCCAAATATTCGACACCACTCTTCGCGATGGCGAACAAGTGCCCGGTTGTCAACTAAAGACTGACGAGAAAGTAATTATTGCGAAAGAATTGGAAGCATTGGGTGTGGATGTGATAGAAGCAGGCTTTCCAATTTCGAGTCCGGGGGATTTTCTTTCTGTTGTGGAAATCTCGAAGGCAGTGAAGAATGTTACTGTTTGCGGACTGACTCGCTCGAAAAAAGATGATATCGATGTAGCTGCCGAAGCGCTGCATCATGCCAAGCATGGACGCATTCACACGGGTATTGGTTCAAGTGATGTGCATATCAAACACAAATTCAAATCATCGCGCGAGCAAGTGCTGGAGCAAGGCGTGTGGGCCGTGAAGTATGCTAAAGCAAAAGGATATGAAGTCGAATTTTTTGCCGAAGACGCGGGTCGTGCTGATCTGGCCTTTTTAGCTCAACTGACTGAGGCTGTGATTTCGGCAGGAGCTGATGTTGTAAATATTCCAGACACTACTGGCTACTGCTTGCCGCATTTGTATGGGAAACGTATTCAGTATCTATTTGAAAATGTAAAGAACATAGACAAGGCTGTCATCTCTGTTCATTGTCACAATGATTTAGGGCTGGCAACCGCTAATACTATTGCTGGTTTAACGAACGGTGCAAGGCAGGCAGAAGTCACCATCAATGGAATTGGTGAGCGGGCCGGCAATACTTCTTTAGAAGAAGTGGCGATGATTTTGCAAGTGCATAAAGTTCTAGATCTATATACCAACATCAAGTCCGAACGGATTTTTGAAATTAGTCAGATGGTGCGCGAAATGATGCACATGCCGGTTCAACCGAACAAAGCGATCGTTGGAAAGAATGCCTTCTCTCACTCTTCGGGAATTCATCAAGACGGTTTCTTGAAACATGCCGAGAACTATGAGATCATCAATCCAGCGGACGTAGGGGTTCCGAATTCTTCGATCCTGCTTACAGCTCGTAGCGGTCGCGCGGCTTTAAAACATCGTGCAGAGTTACTAGGTTATCACTTCGAAGGCGAAGAACTAAATACGCTTTATGAAAACTTCTTGATCGTGGCAGACGAAAAGGGGAACGTAGACAATGAAGATTTGCAAGTACTTGTGGGAAACATGCCCGTGTTGTCTCGTTGATACTAGTAAAGTATAAGGGAGTTGTTTTGAAAAATTTTATTTCAAAATAGGGCACTTGGTTTTTGCTTGAACTCTAGCCACATTTGCCTTCACCAAAGCCTATGGAAAAAATGCCACTCACCGACCGCAAGTACGTCCCTACATTCATCTTCGTCACCAGCTTGTTTATGCTTTGGGGCATTGCCATTTCTATGGGCGATGTGCTGAACCGGCATTTTCAAAAGGTATTGGGAGTTTCCTTAGCACAATCCGGTCTCGTACAGTTTTCTATTTTTGGTGCCTACTTTGTAATGGGCATTCCTGCCGGACTGTTCATGAGAAAATACGGTTATAAAAATGGGGTCATTGTTGGCCTTTGCCTTTATGCGTTGGGAGCT
The DNA here is from genome assembly GCA_020402945.1 of Cytophagales bacterium. Lineage (GTDB taxonomy): Bacteria > Bacteroidota > Bacteroidia > Cytophagales > Cyclobacteriaceae > ELB16-189. The sequence goes on from JADBYQ010000003.1 coordinate 68,099, forward strand.
TTTCTTTTCATTCCCGCTGCCGGAGCTGAATCCTTTGGATTTTTTAGAATTGCCCTGTTTATCCTTGCCTGTGGCCTGGCTACTTTAGAAGCTGTTGCACATCCGTTCACCGCTGCCTTGGGTGACGAGCGAAAATCTGAACAACGATTAAATTTTTCTCAAACCTTCAACGCAGTAGGTACTATCATTGGACCAATTTTGGGTGGCGTTTTCATTTTGGGTGACGTGCTTACGGGCGATACACAAGCAGACTTATTCTCTGTGAAAATGTTGTACTCGGCCATTGGCGCTACTGTTTTCATTATTGCTGTTGCCTTTTGGTTTACGAAAGTTCCTCCCCTGCAGGAAGCCAGAAATGCAACCGGCACACAGCGAAGCTATCGCGATCTTTTTCAGTACAAGCATTTTAAATGGGCGGTTGTCGCTCAGTTTTTTAATGTTGCTGCTCAGGGGGGAACATGGGCATTCTTTATCAATTACGCGGTAAAATATATGCCCGGTATGCTTGATCAACATGCAGCATTATACTTTTCATTAAGTATGGGCATGATGCTTTTGGGAAGAATAATTGGCACCTACCTGATGACATTTATTGCGCCAAATAAATTACTCGCACTATTTTGTTTGGGTAGCATCGCCATGTGCCTGGTGATCTCGCAGCACATGGGCTGGCTTTCTTTTGCCTGTTTGATCGGGTTGCAATTCACTTTCTCGATCATGTTCCCTACTATTTTTGGTTTAGGAATGAAAAACCTGAACGACTTGCGAGAGAAAGCGTCTTCCTTTATCGTGATGGGCGTAGTGGGTGGTGCCGTGTTCCCACCTATCATGGGTTATGTGGCTGACAAAACCAGTGTAGCCACCTCCTACCTCCTGCCGATCATTTGTTATTTTATGATTTTCCTTTTTGCCGTAAAATTCTACAAGCCGCAAGAACTGGAGCGTTAGAATTGATAGGCCACCAGCCCGCTGATAGCCATTACGGAATCTTCTGTCTTGGCGACATTTAAATACTTGAACTCCCCTCCTATTTTGAAATGTTTACCGATTGGCTTAAGATATAATGCCGTTGCCTGAAACGTGGCGAAGGAAGTCTGACTGTTCTCCGCAAGACTACCAAGCACGTTCGCCTCAGAAGTAAGAATTGTGACCCCCGTGCCCGTAGAGACAAAAAAGTTTTTATAGACGTGCATTCGAATGGTGAGCAGGATAGGAACGGCAGCTAACGAAACCCGAGCAGTGCTACCCGAAGGCGTAATCCGCGAAGCGGAATAAAAAGTATAGTAGCCCGATTCGAAGCCAAGTGCGAGTCGGTGCTCCGGTTCCCACATGATTAGGCCATTAAAGCCAAGGCTATTTTCATCTACCACGTCAGCTCCAATCCGCAACGTGTTGAAGTAATGAACAAATCCTATACCTGCCGAAATGGAATAACGCGTAGTGCGGGTAGGCGTAGATTGGCAAAATGTATTGAAAGTTGTAACACCCAGACCAATGATTAATAAAAGGTATTTCATCATTGGAGGATGTAGTGGTAGTAGGTAACCAGCGATGGGTAATTAGTCAGCAACCCGTCAAACTCACCCTCATTGATATATTGTCGAATGAAAGCGGGTACATCAATGGTCCAACAAATTACTTTACGACCTTCTGCTTGCATTTGTAAGACCAAATCGTTTTGCGTTCCCAGAGTCCAACGAGGCCCCCAAACTTTAGCATTCAATGCTCGAGCCTGATCTGGACTTAACTCACAAAGCGATGGAATCGCTTCAAATCCTGGTGTGGCCAGCAACCCATTATAGATATCTTGGGAGGGAACACCCATAAATACTTCCAACTTACGCCCCTTTGACAGGGCCTTTTTTAAAATCCTTTCCTGAATTGGTTTTACATATGAGATTGCCTCCAGTCCCTCTTCGGCTTTCATGTCCAGCCATACAAACTCCAGCTTAGTGCTGTCGACTACAAAATCAAGAGCTTCTTCCAGTTTTGGTATTTTTTCGCCCCGAATCAGCCAAACAAAAGTGTTGATCTGCGCATAGGTAAAACTATTGATATTTCCATTCAACGGTCCCTTGATAGTGAGGCGAATATTGATGTCTTCATCGTGATAGAGTACCGGTACTTTGTCTTTCGTAAGTCGAATGTCTATTTCGATGCCATTGGAACCCAGATGTTCGGTAAAATTAATCATGCGAATGCTATTCTCAGAAGCAGGTAACCGATCGGACGTTCTACCCCCCGCACGATGAGCGACCACAAAAAAATCCTTTGACTTTACCTCAGCAGAAAACGGACGGAGGTATTGCAACGTAAATTCCTGATTGGGCGCGGCATCGCCATTTCCATAGACACCTTTGATCTGTGTGTTGGTGCTTGGCAAACCCTTCAACAGGTTTCTGGCACCCTCTGTTTTCGCAATTGCGAATGAGGCGAGACCTGCTGCGTCACTTTGGGGATTGCGCCAATAGCCCTGTAAAAAAATAGTAGAATCTTTAAACCCTGTTGGCAACACGATGTAGTTGTTATTGCTAAAAATCGAAAGTCGATCTCCCCGCCATTTCACCACCACTTGTTCTCCAAATCGTTCGCTACCCCTTACCACACGGTAAACTCCGTCCATCACGGGCTTGGTTGCCTCCGGAATCTTTGTGAGTCCGCTTATGGGTGGCAGCAGGCGCGGTACAATAATTGGATTCTCTGTGGTGCAGCGCACTGAAATCGCTCCATATACAACTACCAACAAAAGACGAATGGCTATTTTCATTTTCTTATTAAAGATTCTAAAGCGACTTCGACAAGCTCCGTCTGACATGCTGTTTCATTCACGATTCCAAAATGAGCTGTCCATAATTTGTTTCATCTATTCTTTCCTAGCATCAAACCCAAATACAACTCAGGTATATCATAAAATCGATTGAAGGTGGAAAACGCAGGCCATGCCATAAAATGGTATCGGGAATACGAGTTCTTCAACGCCACAATCAGGACATGGTGCTTCCATAAACGCTGCTCGATGTACAGACCGATAGTGTATCCATTGTAAAAATCAGCATTACGGTTGATTGTGTTGTCGCCTTGTGACGTTGAGAAGGAGGTCACATAATTCAACTCTCCTTTGAGTGTAAACGCAATGTCATTCCACCGAAAGCCAACTGACAAATTGGGATAGTTGTTCCAGTTACTCAGACTACTGTTAAATCCAAATTCCGTCAATGCGCCAAAGGCATAACCAACATCATAGCCACCGCTGATTGAAAAACGGCCGAACTCATGCTGCAACCGGGGGCCTATCGAAATTTGATTGGCAACCACAAGAGAAGATAATCGTGTATCAATTGAAATTCGTTTTGTAATTCCGACAAGTCCATGAAATTGTAACAGCGGAACTTGCGCAGCCGTTTCCAGCCAGTCAAATGGCAAATAAATTTGCGAGAGCGCTATCTCCTTTTGAAACCTACCGAGCCGGCTGTAATGCGGATAATACATACTGGCTTGCGAAATACTGAACGTTGTCGGCTCTGTTGGCTTTTCATTTTGCTGTGCGCGACCATTTAAGAAAGCGAGCATACAAATGAGCCATGCAACAGCCATCAATTGCTTATAGGGAATGAAGCGGGAACCTCTACAATTTCGGAAAACTATTCGTAATCTTGTTATCAACAGGCGCGATGGTTTGCATTAAAAATCAAATCTAATTTTATTTTTCAATACTTGAACAACATTACCTCAATTTTGCGACCCCTACTTTGGGCAATGGTTTTTCTTTTGAAAACCTCGCCACTGGCAGCACAATCTGCTACACTCGCATTTGTCAGCGACACCCAAGAACCTATGTGGGGTGAAAAACTTTTTCTACATGCGAATCGAAATGTGGAAGCTACTGATTTGATTTTTAAGGAAATCATTAAACAAAAACCAACACAGGTTTTCATTTTGGGCGATGTGGTAGCGTTGGGCTACAAAGAAAAAAAATGGAAAGAGATGGACACTCGCCTGAAAGCATGCAGGGATGAAGGCATTCGGGTCTCGGCTTTGCTGGGCAACCACGATGTGATGATGCGGGCAAAGAAAGGCGAAGGACGATTTAAACATCGCTTCCCAGATCAAGTAAGAACCGGGTTCCAAATCGTTACAGACTCCATTGCAGTAGTGCTCGTCAATTCCAATTTCAAAAAACTATCTGCTAACGATGTGGCTTTTCAACAAACCTGGTTAGAGGCTGCATTAAAAAATCTCGATACCGATCCAAGTATTAAATTAACCATTGTCACTTGTCACCATGCCCCGCTTTCAAATAGTAAGATTGTGGGCTCATCAGAAGCGATCCAAGAGCACTTTCTTCCCGCATTTAATCGTTCTAAAAAAGCAAAACTGTTTATGACGGGGCACTCGCACGCCTTTGAGCATTTTAAGAACGATGGCAAAGACTTCTTGGTGATTGGCGGAGGAGGTGGCATCCATCAGCCCCTTCGCGAAAGCGAAAGCCTGAAAGATCTTGCACCCACCTACAAGCCGATGTTTCATTTTGTTACCCTGACACGAACAACCCGATCTTTGTTTCTGTCTTCGCATTTTCTCAAAGACGACTTTTCGGGTTTTGCTGTCGGCTACCAACTAGAACTTCCGCTAGAGTGAAACTTTTTTGTGTGCGATTCGTGTTAGCCTGAAATGAAATTGATCACCATCGCCTTACTTCTCCTTTCGCTTAGCGTTGCTGCACAAATAGATTGCACGCTGAAATTAGAAAAAGATAGCATTCAGGTGTTTACATGTGCGTCAGCCAATTCAAAATATAAAATGATCAAAGCCAACTTTGAGCTGGCGGCCAGCCCCGAGCAATTGCAGCGTATGTTACTGGATATTGATCACTTGGGCGATTGGCAATACCGAACCGTCAGCGCAAAACTTTTAAAAACGATCAGTCCGCAAGAAATTATTTATCAGACCGAGGTAAGTGCACCAGTCATTGACAACCGTGATTTTGTAATCCAACTAAAAATAGAAAGAAAAGCAAACGATGAGTGGATCATTTCGGCCACAAGTTTACCAAACTTTATTCCTGCCAAAGAAGACGTAGTGCGCATCCCGATGTCGAAAGCAATTTGGAAAGTGAAGGAGAAAGTACCAGGGCGTTTATCCGTGGAGTATGTAATTGAAATTGACTTCGGTGGCGTAGTGCCTGTTTGGGTGGTGAATTCACTAGCGCATAAAGCACCCTACGAAACCTTTAAGAGTATGAAAGAGCAAATTGGAAAGTACGCAGTAGCTGGCAAGCTGTAACGCTATGGTCAATGGCCAGTGGCAATTAATCGGTACTCAACAAACAACTACTTCCCTTTTGCTGTCTCTTTCGCCCACATATCTTTCAGCGTAACTGTGCGATTAAATATCAACTTCTTTTCTGTGGCATCGGCATCTAAACAAAAATAGCCGGTGCGCATAAATTGAAAGCGGTCGGGTTTTGTGGCCGATTGTAACGCAGGCTCTGCCATGGCGGTGGTAACTTTTATTGAATCCGGATGGAGTGCATCGGCCAACTCTCCAATTAAGGCAGGGTCTTCCACTCGAAACAGTCGGTCGTATTGCCGCACTTCTACCGGCACCGCATGGTGCGCACTTACCCAATGGATCACACCCTTCACGCTAAGACCCGAGGTGTCTGATCCACTTCTGCTTTCGGGCACATAGGTACAATGCAATTCGGTGACAGAACCGCTCGCATCTTTAATAACTGTTTCGCACTTAATGATGAACGCACTTTTCAGCCGCACCATCTGCCCGGGAGCCAGCCTAAAATATTTTTTAGCAGGTACTTCCATAAAATCATCTGCTTCGATGAATAGTTCTTTGCAAAAGGGCATCTCGCGCACACCGGTCGAAGTATCTTCAGGATTGTTTTCGCTCGTCAATATTTCTTCTTGTCCTTCCGGATAATTAGTAAGCACTACTTTGATGGGATTGAACACCACCATTCTGCGCAACGCAATTTTATTCAAATGTTCGCGTACGCAAAATTCCAGCAAGCCAATGTCAATTAAGTTCTCGCGTTTGGCAACCCCTATCTTGTCGCAGAATTCGCGAATGCTTTCCGGTGTATAGCCACGCCTGCGCATTCCGCTCAGAGTAGGCATACGAGGGTCATCCCAGCCGTTGACATATTTCTCGTTGACGAGCGCCAACAATTTTCGTTTGCTCATCACGGTATACGTCACGTTCAGGCGCGCAAACTCATACTGATGCGAGGGATAGATTTCCAACTTTTGAATGCACCAATCATACAACTCGCGATGAGGCACAAACTCGAGCGTGCAAATGCTGTGTGTAATCTTCTCGATCGAATCGCTCTGGCCGTGGGCGAAGTCATACATCGGGTAGATGCACCACGCATCGCCTGTGCGGTGGTGTTGTGCATGCTTGATGCGATAGATCACCGGATCGCGCATAAGCATATTGACGTGCGTCATATCTATTTTAGCACGTAGCACTTTTTCTCCGTCTTTGTATTTTCCGGCCCGCATGTCAGTAAAGAGTTGCCGGTTCTCTTCGATCGATCGACTGCGGAATTGATTGGCTACGCCTGGTTTGGTAGGCGTTCCTTTTTGCGTGGCCATATCTTCGCTGCTGCTATCGTCCACGTAGGCCAGACCTTTGTCTATGAGGCGAAGTGCAAATGTGTATAGTTGTTCGAAATAATCAGAGGCATACAACTCGTTGGCCCAGTTGAAGCCCAGCCAACGCACATCTTCTTTAATGCTTTCCACATATTCGGTCTCCTCGGTGACGGGGTTGGTATCGTCAAAACGCAGGTTAGTAGTACCCCCATATTTTTGAGCCAAGCCAAAATTAAGGCAAATGCTTTTTGCGTGCCCCAGGTGCAAATATCCATTGGGCTCAGGTGGAAAACGCGTAGCGATCCTCGTGTACTTTCCCTCTTTCAAATCTTGTTCAACAATCTCCTCTAAAAAATGGAGGCTCTTTTCGTCTGCCATAGTAGCTGTAAAAAGTGCAAAGGTAGTTGTGATTGAGCAGCCAGAAAAATGGAATAAAAGCGTTTTAATTCGAAATGTGCTGCAAAGCACACACTTTTTTCTTATGGATGCAGAAAAGCTACAGTTGAAATTTACTTTCTGGCAGCTAACACTTCAGCCGGCAACACCGCACCACCTTTATTTCCAAAAGAATTTCGTACGTAGTTCAACACATCACTCACCTCGCTATCGCTCAAATCAAATGCATTCATTTCACCGTCATAGTCCACTCGGTTTACCGTCATGGGTCCCGTCACTCCTTTGAGTATCTGAATGATCGAGCGCTTCTTGTCGGCCATCAAGTAATCAGATTTTGCCAGTGGCGGGTACACGCCCTCAAGCCCCTCGCCTTTCTCCATATGGCAGGCTATGCAATTAACATTGTAAATTTCCTGACCCCGGGAAATACTGGCCTTCAAATCAAAAGGTGACTTCTTTTGAAACGAAGAAAACGTGATGATTAATAGACTGAAAACAAAAAACAAAATACCTTTCTTCATATTCAATAAAATACTTTTTCAAAATCTAAACTATTCGATCGCATCCAAACTAAAAGGCAATTTTCTAATTCGCTTGCCGGTCAAATCAAATATTGCGTTTGTCAATGCGGGTGTAAAAGGCGGCAAGGCCGGCTCTCCAACTCCACCCGCTTTTTCTTCGTTGTCCATTATGTGTACTTCAATCTCAGGCGTATCCTGAATGCGCGGCATTTTGTAGCTATCAAAATTTCGCTCTACCGCTTTTCCATCGTTGAAGGTCGTTTCGTGCTTGGTAGCTGCGCCCAATGCCATAATAATACTGCCCTCAATTTGTGCCTTAATAATATCAGGGTTCACATACCAGCCACAATCCATCACCGCCCAGACTTTCTCAATTTTTATTTTCCCTTCGGAATCCTTTGAGACCTTTACTACTTCCCCCACAATACTGGAAAAACATTCCGTAATCGCCACACCATATCCTACCTTTGCTGAAGCTTCGGCAGGCAAGCCCTCATTTCTCTTACGTGCTTTCCAATTGGATACCGTCTCCAACTTATCAATCAACAATTGGTATCGTTCACCCAAGTGTTGTCTTCGAAAATCGAGTGGATCTTTTTCTGCCTTGACAGCTAACTCATCTAAAAAACTCTCGAAAGCAAACGCGTTAGTAGAAGCATAAACGGACCGCCACCACATAACCGGCACTGGTGAGTCAAGTGGCGAATCGCCAAAACTATAGTGTGGAATGGAATTAAAGTAACCCTCTAAAAATCCCTCTGTATCGCTGCTGTTGTAGGCCGACTTATCAGCACCTGGATTTTGTAAATCCATGTTTTGGCCGGAGATTTTCGTTTCGAAAGAACCTATACGCCCACCCTCTGTAACCACACCTTTACATTGATACACCATGCCTGGACGGAAGGGCCCAATGGTCATGTCGTCTTCGCGCGTCCAAACCACTTGAACGGGAGCCTTGATTTCTTTTGAAATCATCACCGCTTCATACGGGTAATCGGTAAAAGCCTTGCGCCCAAATCCACCGCCTAAAAAAGTCATGTTTACGATTACTTTCTCGGGAGGCAATTTTAGATGGCCACAAATATTTTGTTGAATCCAATCGGGTCCTTGAATAGGACCCCAAATCTCACACTTATCATCAGTAACGTTGGCCACGCAGTTCAACGGTTCCATGCAACTGTGCGACTCATAAGGAGTTTCATAGGTGGCTTCTACTTTCTTTTCGGCCTTTGCAAAAGTCTTTGCTGTGTTGCCCATGGTGCGAAAAGAAATGGGATCTCCCTTGACCAATTCACGCATTTTGGCATAGAGTTCTTCAGAATTGTGGTGAAGAAAAGCACTATCATCCCAATCTACTTTTAAAACTTTTCTGCCTTGGATGGCTGCCCATGTGTTGGTTGCAACCACGGCCACTCCTTCACGCATATTATCAAATTCATCGCGATTCACTTTCAAGACAAATTTCACACCCGGTACCTTACGTGTTTCACTATCGTCAAATTTTACCACCTTTCCTTGAAAACGAGGACTTCTTTCCACCACCGCAAACAACATTCCGGGCAATTTGAAATCTAACCCAAAAATAGCCTTGCCATTTACTTTTATGGGTGTATCCTTCCTGGGGAGAGGCTTACGAATAATTTTATAATCTTTTGGATTTTTCAACGTCACTTCTTTGGGGGGCTCGAGCTTCGCGGCTTCGGCCACCAAGTCGCCATAGTTGAGTTTCTTGCCAGATGCTTTGTGTATCACTTCACCATTTTCAGCATAACAATCACCGGCCGCTACTCCCCATCTTTTAGCAGCAGTTTCTACCAGCATATGCCTTGCAGATGCACCCAATCGAAGGAGTTTTTGATAGGAGCCTCTGATAGTCGAACTTCCTCCTGTTACCTGACTACCGTACTTTCTTCCATTGCCTGGAGCAAAAACAATATTTACCTGATCCAAAGAAACTTCCAACTCCTCAGCAATCATCTGTGGCACGGACTGGAACGATCCTTGCCCCATTTCTGAGCGATGGTTTACAATTGTAACCTTACCTTGCGTGTCAATCGAAATCCACGCGTTTACTTCTATGCTTGTGGTTTCAGCGGAAGAGGCCCTCACAATAGCCATATCTTTACCAGAGGCTGAAAAACCAATGCCGAGGGTTAGCGCGGTGCCGGTTAAACCTGAAATTTTAATAAAATTTCTTCTTGATAAATTCCTATCTGTCGTTTCCATGGTATTCTATTTTTGAGCCATCAGTTGAGCCGCTTTCTTAATTGCCTTTCGGATTCGCGGGTAAGTGCCACATCGGCAGATGTGACCTTGCATAGCCATATCAATATCTTTGTCAGATGGGTTAGGTTTGCTCTTCAATAGTGCACTCGCAGCCATGATCTGACCACTTTGACAATATCCGCACTGCGGTACTTGCTCCAGAATCCATGCGCGTTGCACCACATCGGAGTTTTCGGATGATAGCCCTTCAATGGTAGTCACATTTTTGTTTGCAGCCACCAAAACGGGAATTGAGCATGACCGAACTGGTTTACCTTCTAAATGCACGGTACAAGCACCACACTGCGCAATCCCGCAACCATACTTCGTCCCGGTGAGTCCCACCAGATCTCGAATGGCCCACAGTAAAGGCATTTTAGGGTCAGCATCTATGGTGTGACTTTTGTTGTTTAACTTTAAGGTGATTGTTGCCATATCATTTTCGGATAGATGCTAAAAGTATGAAATTTCGAACAACTAATTTTGAAATTTTGTCGCAAGAAAGGAAAACCATTCTCGCGCTGATTTTTGTCTCATGGATTTCATTGAGCGGCCTTTTTGCACAAAACAAAACATTGACCGTACAGATTTCGAATATCAAGGATGACGTGGGCCAAATTGCCGTAGCACTTTATAATTCCGAAAAGGAGTTTATGAAAACACGCTTTCAGGGAAAAATAACGAAAGCAATCAAAGGCGAGGCGCAGGTTACTTTTGAAAATCTGCCAGCTGGTTCTTACGGCTTAAGCGTAATGCACGACAGTAATGAAAACGGAAAATTGGATTCTAATTTTTTTGGTGTGCCAAAAGAAGGTTTCGGATTTTCAAATGATGCAATGGGCAGTTGCGGTCCCCCCAGCTTTGCGAAGGCAAGAGTGAACCTATCGGCCGATAAGATGATATCAATTATACTAAAATACATGTAGTCACTATAAATTACCTTTTCTTCAAAGCTAATTACAATCGTTTGCGGGTTAGAAAGTTTCCTTTCAAATGATTTTTGTTAAAGCAAATTGCTCATGGAGTGTTAGATTCACACCCTTATTGCTTACGCTCATACCAAAAAGACAAAATCAATGATCGATTTAACCACGCTTTTCCCATACACTTTCGACAAAAAGTATAGTAAACCGGTTGCTTATTTTTCAATGGAATTTGCCATTGACCAACCGCTAAAAATTTATAGTGGCGGCCTTGGATTTTTAGCGGGCTCACACATGCGAAGCGCCTATGAGCTAAAACAAAATATCATCGGCATAGGCATTCTTTGGAAGAAGGGGTACTACGATCAGGAAAGAAATCAAGATCAAACACTAAAGGCGACCTTTCGCGATAAAGATTACTCTTTTTTAACAGACACGGGAATTGTCTTTCCAATTACTATTCACAATGCAAAAGTTTACGTTAAAGCACTTTTGTTAAAACCTGAGGTTTTCAAAACTGCTCCTCTCTTTTTGTTGACAACGGATATCCCTGAAAACGACTTTTTGGCGCAAACGATCAGTCATCGCCTGTATGACCCCAATGAAACCACCCGAATTACCCAGTCAATCCTTTTAGGAATTGGTGGTGCCAAATTATTGGAGGAGTTGAAAAGGCCAACTGACATCTATCACATGAACGAAGGACACGCATTGCCATTGTGTTTTTCTTTGATGGACAAATTCAAGGATTTGAACGAAGTAAAAAAGCGCGTGGTCTTTACAACACATACGCCAGAGCTGGCTGGTAATGAAGCGCACAGTGTTCCGCTACTGAATAGCATGGGGTTTTTCAATGGACTTACGATAGATCAAGTCAACGAGCTCGTGCACCCCGAACATGGGATACTCAACTACACCCTCACCGCACTACGTATGGCAAAGAAAGCCAATGGTGTTTCACAATTGCACGGTGAGGTATCTCGCAAAATGTGGGGTGGCAATGATGGCATCTGTGAAATCGGTGCTATCACCAATGCACAAAACAGAACCTACTGGCAAGATACACTTCTGGAAAAAGCGTGCAGCAAAGACAATGACGATGCATTGGCTGAGCGGAAAAAATATTTGAAGTATAAACTTTTCAGGGTAGTAGCAAATCAAACAGGAAAACTATTTGATCCCAATGTCTTGACATTAGTGTGGGCGCGCAGATTTGCGGGTTACAAACGCGCCAATTTATTGCTCTCTGATTTCGATCGGTTTCTAAAAATTGTAAACAACAAGGAATTCCCTATTCAAATGATTTGGGCAGGTAAGCCGTATCCGGAGGATTATTCTGCTATCAACATCTTCAACGAAATCTATTGGAAAACGAAAGATTTGCCCAATTGTACCGTCTTAACCGGGTATGAGCTTTGGCTCTCTGCTCACTTGAAAAAAGGATCTGATTTGTGGCTGAACAACCCAAGAATGTATCATGAAGCTTCGGGTACTTCCGGGATGACAGCAGCGATGAATGGTTCAATCAATCTCTCTATCCCGGATGGATGGGTACCCGAATTCGCAAAACATGGAAAGAATTCTTTTATTATTCCTAAGGCTGACGACTCACTTTCTGTAGAGGAACGAGATTTTGAGGAAGCTAAGAATCTGCTCGACTTACTGGAGAATGAGATTATTCCAATGTATTATAAGTCACCCTCTAAGTGGACAAAGATTGTTAAAGCAGGGATGACAGATGTGCTTCCTTTCTTTGACGGTGGCCGAATGGCGCAGGAATACTACGAACAAATGTACTGGCCGGAAGCCATCACGTCAGCAAAAAAAGAAAAAGAGGCAGCCCTTAGCGCATAACGCGGGGTCACTTATTTTTCGTTCAGCGCCCAATTGTATTCATAAAATCCCACTGCGTAAGTAGCTGGGATTTTTTCTTTTCGATACTGATTGATCCACTCTAGTTCCGTTTTCCCATCGGCCGTAAAATCCTTTTTGTACCACTCAAAGATCTTGGATAACTCAACTTTTTTCTCCGCATTATTTATTTTCAACCAACCCGGATTGTTCAATGCAGCCGTTGCTCTTTCGGTCAATTGTTTATCCAACGCCACTGGTGTGTAAGCAAAGCTGGCGAGTGGCGGGCAACTTTTTGCTGCACAAGCAAGGGCAAAATGCAAGCGGGCATCTTTGTATAGCAAGAGTAACTTTTTTATCTCAAGAGAATTTAGAGTTATTTCTTCGCCCGCGACCTTGTGTTTCACTTTGTCAAAAAAACCACTGTTGTCCAATGGTGACTTTAGCGGGTAATGTTTCGCTACCCAATAAATCACAATGAGGTTATACGCGTTTATATAAAAGCTTTTCTGCATCGCAACATCAACACCCGATAAATTCATTTCTCCAATAAGAGCATATAAAGCCTCAACCTCACCTATATTTTGTTTTATTTTGGTGTAAGCCACCGAACCATTAGAGACGTACTTCTTCAAGAAGGAGTCTGAAGAGTCGGTGAAAGCCGAAAGCTGGTCTTCACCAAAGCTCATTAGCGATGTAGCCAAAAAAAATAGTGTTACTAGCGAGGTTTTCATATGTATCTGTTTAGTGTATGTACGACAAAATCAATTGTATTGGATTTATCGTAGATTTAAAATCAAATGTATTCTGCTTTTAATAGTAAATCTTGTCATATGGTTGACAAACGATGTTGTTTAAATTATTAACCTTGCCCAACCTATGAAACATATCGTCATCATCGGCAACGGAATCAGCGGCATAACTGCCGCCCGTAGTATTCGAAAGCGCAGCAATGATAACATTACGGTAATATCTGGCGAAACAGAACACTTCTTCTCTCGAACCGCCCTGATGTATATCTACATGGGGCATATGAAGTATGAAAACACCAAACCTTATGAAGATTGGTTTTGGAAAAAAAATAGAATCGAATTGGTAAAAGATTACGTTGAAAAAGTCGATTCGGAATCAAAAAAACTAATTCTGAGAAACCGGGGTAATTTCAAATACGACATTCTAATTATTGCATCCGGTTCAAAATCAAATAAGTTCGGCTGGCCAGGACAAGACTTGAAAGGGGTACAAGGATTGTATAGTTTCCAAGATCTGGAATTAATGGAACAAAATTCCAAAGGGATCAAGCACGCGGTGATAGTAGGTGGCGGATTGATTGGAATCGAAATGGCCGAGATGTTACTAACCCGAAAAATAGGAGTAACGATTCTAGTAAGAGAAAATGAATTCTGGAGTAACGTCCTGCCAATTCAAGAGGCCAACCTAATCAGCCGACATGTGCGCTCACACCATGTGGATTTAAGGCTGAACATTGAGTTAAAAGAAATACAGTCGGATGGCAATGGAAAGGTAAAATCGATCGTAACAAATAAAGGCGAAACAATCGAGTGTCAGTTTGTTGGTTTAACGGTTGGAGTTTCTCCTAATATAGACTTTTTGAAAAACTCGGGCATTGAGACCAAACGAGGTGTATTGGTAAATGAATATCTGGAAACCAATGTGCCCAATGTGTATGCACTTGGGGATTGCGTAGAGCGCAAACATGATTTACCAGGAAGGCGAAATATAGAGCAGGTTTGGTATACGGGGCGCATGATGGGCGAAGTAGTCGCACAAACGATCTGCGGTGAAAAAACCAAGTATGAGCCGGGGCCCTGGTTCAACTCAGCCAAATTTTTTGACATAGAATACCAAACCTATGGCAATGTTTGGAACGAGCTGAAGTCCAATGAAATGGAATTCTATTGGGAACACGCGAGTGGTACCAAATGCGTTCACGTAGTCTGGGACAAACTGACCAATCAATTTTTGGGTATTAATACGTTCGGAATCCGTATGCGCCACGAATGCTTTGATAAATGGCTACGAGAAAAGAGAAGCATAGACTTTGTGATAGAACACTTAGCGGAAGCGAATTTCGACCCCGAGTTTTTCAGCCGGCATGAGGATGAGATTGTTAGTGAGTATAAGAAAGTAACTAGTTTAATCAGCCAATAATGAAATACTTAAAAACGATCGGCCTTACTTTATTCGTGATCGGCTTTGCGTTGTTCAACGTTTCTTTCTTTTGGTCTGGTTACCAACTTACTCCAGAGATTGTCAAGAGCCAGATCAGTGATGAAAAAAAAGCAAGTGCCTTGCTTTTGGAAACAAAAGAAATCGTTGCACCAGAGCCTTCCTCTAATTTTAAGTTTGTCGCTGTCTTGTCAGCGGCCTTTGAAAGAGTAAATGAAAAGCAATTGGCCACTTTTAGTTTGTCTGATACGGAACTGGATAAATTGGCTTCTTACAACAAAGAAAAATTTACGATTGCCTCGGTAGATTCTGTATTTAGAGGCAATGACGAGCAAAGCGCATTTAAAAGAAAAGCCTTTAAAGACAATGGCAGTTGGCTGGATGGTCAAGCGACCTCGCGTGAACAAATTCAAACCGTAGCCGACAACATCAAAAAATACAGCGTCATCAGTCAATTTGGATTTGACAGGTATGCTGTCAAGGATTTAAAATATTCAATCACCAAAGCTGCAGCAATCAGCCCGGTTAAAAGCAATCCTACTCTCTATCTGTTTCTAACCTTTGGCCTTTGCATCATTGGTTCCCTGCTCTACATCCTTCCAAAACTGCAGTTGCCCCCAGGCATAAAGAACAATGGTACCTTTTTCAATGTTATGAAAAACGTACAATGGCTAGGTATTTTAACAGGTAGTTGGCTGATCGCTTTTTATGTCTTTCTCTATTTTTATCCGGAGTACATGACCAATTGGGTACTCATGGTAGATCCGGTAAGTCGTTTGTTAAGTGGTAGTGAAGCCGGACGATTCTTTCTGTATGGCTTTATCTATACGCTCTGCATTTTAGTAATGGGAGTGCGAATGCTGATCAACTATCGACACAGCAAATATCAAATCTTACGCACTTGCTCCGTGATGTTTTTTCAAACTGCTTTTGCGTTTCTTATTCCAGAGATTTTGATTCGTCTCAATCAGCCCTATTTTGATTTCAAAAACATTTGGCCGCTAGACTATTCTTTCTTTTTTAACAACCGACTAGATACACTATTAGCAAATGGGGGATTGGGAGTGTTTATGTTAGTATGGGGTATTGCGCTTATCATTATCGCTGTTCCTGTACTTGTCTATTTTTTTGGCAAGCGCTGGTATTGTTCTTGGGTTTGCGGGTGTGGTGGTTTGGCCGAAACCCTGGGAGACCCCTATCGCCAACTTTCTAATAAAAAATTGAGCGCATGGAAAATTGAACGGTGGATGATTCATGGCGTTTTAGTATTTGCCGTGGTGATGACGGGTGGTGTACTGTATACTTACTTTACTAACTCATCTTGGGTTCTCTTTTTTGACAGCTACAAACTACGTGAAGTATACGGAGCTTTCATTGGAGCAGGATTTGCAGGAGTGGTTGGTACAGGTTTTTATCCATTGATGGGTAACCGCACGTGGTGCCGCTTTGGCTGTCCACTAGCTGCTTATTTGGGAATCATTCAGCGCTTCAAATCGCGATTTAGAATTACAACGAATGGCGGACAATGCATCTCTTGTGGCAATTGCTCAACGTATTGTGAAATGGGCATTGATGTTCGCTGGTACGCTCAACGCGGACAGAATATTGTGCGCAGTTCATGCGTGGGTTGTGGAGTCTGTTCATCGGTTTGCCCTCGTGGTGTGCTTAACTTGGAAGTAAAAGAAGAAGATGGAAGATTTGGCAAGGCAATACTTATTGGGAACAATGGAATCAAGCTTTCCAACTAAACACCAATCCGGATTTAGAAACAATTGAATTGTCGGCTGCATTTGTGTAACTATTCGTTAGTCAAAAACGACATCTCCGCTTGAACTACAACATTCTTCAATTCATTGGGTATTTGGATACGATAGCTGGTTCCTTCCCCTAATGTTGAACTTAGACTTACCCATCCTTTGAGCTTTGCCACCGTTTCTTTGAAAATGAACAGACCAAGCCCTGATCCCTTTGAACCTACATTTGCTCTGTAAAACATATCAAAAACACGAGTTACATGTTCCTCACCAATCCCAATGCCGTTATCGATAAAATCAATCATAGCGAACTGTTCGTCAATCGTTACATCAATTTTTATAAAGGGGCGCGGCTTTGAAAGATCAGCATATCGAATCGCATTTGAGATCAGATTATTAAGGACAATCGTTAATCTTCCACGATCAGAATAAAATGGAATCTGATCTTCCACTTTAACGTGTCGATCTATGCGGGAAGCCCCCTCGACAAACCGATGGTTGTCAAAAATATCTCCAATCAGCGAGTATAAGTCTATCTTTTCTATCGTTACTTCGAGTCGTTTATTTTTAGAATACCCTACAATCTGAGCGATAAAATCCTCCATTCTGTGAATACTTTCCTCCATCATCTGGAAATAGGGGCGCAAGTCTTCTTGTTTATTCTCGTATTTCAAAATATTCAGCAGCCCAAGCAGCGAGCTTAGGGGTGATCGCAGATCGTGAGCAGTGCTATATACAAAACTGTCAAGCTCTTGATTAAGTTTTTTTAAAGTCTTATTTTTTTTCTTTAAAAGTTGTCCCTTAGTTCTAATCTCTTTCATCTGTTCGTTTTTTTGACTGACGAGATGGATGAATGAGCGTGTCAGTACCTCAATTTCTTCTGCCGCATTTGCAGCAGAGATGTCGATTTTTAAATCCTCCTTTTTCGAAATTGCACTTTCAATTGTTCTAGATAACTGCGCAATGGGCTCGGATAGTCTTTTTGAAATCCAATAGCCAGAAAAAAGCGAGAAAAAAATGGCTCCTAACACAATGCCGGTATAAAAAAGACGAGCCCGTATCTGTGCATTATTCGAAGCATCATAACTATACAGTGCCAACGTAACATATCTTCCCGTAAGCAGGTTACTTAGCTCATTCAACTCGTTACGTAAGCCAGCATAACTGCTTAATCCAATCTGAACTTGAACTTCCACCAATTCATTGAAAAATCGCAGGTACTCGATTAAATGAAAAATTGCCTGGCTGTTGCGAATGGGGTCTGCCCGTAATTCAACAAGAAGGTCGCTTGCCAGTTGATTAAGCGATTTTGCATAGTTTAGATCATGCCGCAGAAAAAAGTCCTTTTCATTTCTCCTCAAAGTGAGGAGGCTAAGCATATCCATTCGATACTCGTGCTCCTCTAATTTGTGAGCATGAAAACGCATCTGCCCCTCCAAACCATAGTCTTTGAATCCCTTTCTGAAAACCAGCTCCTCCAACTGCAAAAATTTCTCATCGTACTGACGGAAAAGGGTATCGATCTTTGACAGACTATCAATAACTCCATTTTTACTTTCCGAATAAATGTAGGCAGTGCCTGAACTGATTTTAGCTTTTAGGCTATCCCTTTTGCGAAAAAAATCACTCTCATGTGTTTCAAAATAACTACTATTGATCGTTTCTAGATCGAAAAAATCGTTATCGACCTTTATCAGGCTCAGCGTAGCAATTTCAAGCTGGCTAATTTGACTATGGATGCCAGCAATTTGATTTGTCCGATCGAGGAAAAAAAGAGAACCCATTGCTACACAAACAATCAGCAAGGTGAGAAATAAGAATCCCAACAACATTCTGCTGCGGATAGAGTTAAGTCGAAAAATAATAAACATAAGTCTACAAAGATAGGAGGTCACTCAACTGCTGGTAACATTTGTCTGTTATCAAATTATTATCCTGAATGTTAGATATTTGCATGGCATACTATGAGTAAGATATATGTAATTATTCCTGCGTTTAACGAGGAAAATGGTGTGGGTCAAGTCTTACAGGAAATACCTGCGAGACTTGTCGATGAAGTTGTTGTAGTCAACAATGGCTCAACCGATAAAACAGAAATTATTTCCCGTGAAAATGGCGCTACCGTTTTACACGAAGCAACACCCGGATACGGGCGGGCGTGCCTGAAAGGAATTGAGTATATTAAAGACATAGCAAACAAACCAGATGTAATTATTTTTCTAGATGCCGATCACTCCGACTATCCAGAAGAAATAACTCAATTGATTCAGCCAATCCTAGACAATCAGGCTGATCTTGTTATCGGTTCGCGAGCACTGGGCAACAAGGAAAAAGGCTCCATGACGCCCCAGCAAATTTTTGGCAATTGGTTAGCTACCCGACTTTTGAAACTACTTTACAAAGTTAGGTTTACGGACCTGGGCCCTTTTCGTGCCATCCGGTTTGATAAACTATTGGAATTAGACATGGAGGACAAAACCTATGGATGGACTGTCGAGATGCAACTTAAAGCCGCCAAGAAAGGTTTAAAATGTGTAGAAATTCCAGTGAGATACAGAAAGCGAATAGGCGTGTCGAAAATCTCTGGCACTGTAAAAGGTACGGTGATGGCCGGTTACAAGATTTTGTTTACGATATTTAAGTATTTATAAAAAGGCCACAAGCCACACGCCTCACGCAGCAAGCTTGAATCGTGTGGCCTGAAGCATGAAGCCAATGGAACTAGCGATAACCATACTCTACTCTCTCTCCCTACTTTACATTTTCTTGTTCAGTATAGGGCAGTTACACTTGACTTGGATTTATTTGAAAGCAAAAGAGAGAAAGCCTGCTATAACACCCGAGTTTATAAACTTTCCTACCGTTACCGTTCAACTTCCAGTCTATAATGAAAAATATGTAGTGGAGCGGTTGCTTGATGCCATCTCTCAATTTGACTACCCAAAAGAAAAACTGGAAATTCAGGTACTAGATGATTCCACTGACGAAACCACAGAAATCATTTTAAAGAAAATAGAATCGATGCGGCCACTTGGTTTAAATTTTAAGCTGATCCATCGAGAACAAAGAGTGGGGTACAAAGCCGGAGCGCTCGATCATGGTTTTCATATTGCTTCAGGAGAATTCATTGCCATTTTCGATGCGGATTTTATTCCCCCACCTGATTTTCTTAACAAAACACTGCCGTATTTCAATAATGAAAAAGTGGGAGTAGTGCAAACACGGTGGGGGCACATCAATAAAGACTATTCGATTCTCACCCAACTTCAAGCGTTTGGTTTAGATGCCCATTTTTCAATCGAGCAAACAGCGCGCAGCGCGGCTGGGAGTTTTATCAACTTCAACGGAACCTGTGGCGTGTGGAGAAAAACGTGCATTACCGATGCAGGCGGTTGGAGTAATGATACATTAACTGAAGATCTAGATCTTAGCTACCGCGCGCAACTTAGAGGGTGGAAATTCGAATACCTGGAAGATGTCGAAACGAAAGGTGAGTTACCGGTGATCATGCCAGCCATCAAATCACAACAATACCGTTGGAACAAGGGAGCAGCCGAAACGGCCAAAAAAAATTTCGGAAATGTTTTGCGTTCATCACTTTCATGGAAAAACAAAACTCACGCATTCTTTCATCTTTTTAACAGCTCGGTGTTTATTTGCCTTCTGCTGGCGGCCATGTTGAGCATTCCCATGCTATACATCAAATCGAGACACCCCGAGATTATTTGGCTCTTTAATTTGGGAATAATCTTTTTGGGTGGTTTTTTGTCGATTACTCTTTTTTACTGGGTTGCTACAAAACGATTTAATCCAACAAATCGTAAAGCTATTTTTTGGTCGCTTTATCCCCGATTCCTTATTGTATCGATGGGACTTTCATTGCACAACGGATTGGCTGTTTTGGAAGGATTACTTGGGCGTAAGACGCCTTTTATCAGAACACCAAAATTCAACGTTACAGTTAAAGGAGAATCCTGGAAATACAATTCCTATATTAAGACAAAGATTAATTTGCTCACGTTGCTGGAGGGATTACTGTGCTTATACTTCGTGTTTGGTATAGTCGCTGGAATTCTTTTGAAAGATGGGGGATTGATTTTCTTCCATGTCATGCTAGCGTTGGGCTTTGGTGGCGTTTTCTATTATTCAGTGAAGCCTGCCTTGAATGCATAAGCAAAAGCCTCTTAATTATTTTCTGTTACTTATATCTTTCATTTCCTATTGTTTAGTTGCATTCCAAATTGAGCGATATGAGACCACCCCACTAGTGGTGAGTTTTGTACTTCTCTTTTTGATCTACGCATGGGTTCTTCGAAGTGAAAGTGAAAGCGAGATTTCATTTTGGATATTTGCCTCCATTCTATTTAGACTTTGCTTTCTTTTTTCCACGCCACTTCTGTCCGATGATTTTTATCGATTCATATGGGACGGAAGACTCTTGGCTGCTGGTGTTCATCCATTTGCAGAACTACCCCGCTACTACATTGAAAACAACAGTACGATTCCCGGGATAGATAAAAGTCTGTTCAATAAACTCAACAGCCCTGACTACTTCACCATTTATCCTCCGGTTAATCAATTCATTTTCTGGGTGGCAGCCAGGCTATCGTTTGGCTCTATCTTATCAAGTGTTATTGTTATCAGACTATTTATAATCGCTTCAGAGATTGGGACTATTTGGTTGATCAAAAAGATACTCCATCATTATCAGTTGCCAGCACGAAACGCATTGCTTTACGCCCTCAATCCACTTGTTGTTATAGAGCTCACGGGCAATCTTCATTTTGAAGCTTTGCTGATTTTCTTTTTGCTGTTAAGCTATTGGTTGCTTATAAGAGGCAAATTGATTTCATCGGCAATCAGTTTCAGCCTCGCTATTTGCACAAAGCTGGTTCCGCTAATTTTCCTACCGTTGATGTTTAGTAGATTGGGTTGGAAAAAATCTTGTATTTATTATTTAATTGTTGGAGTGTCCACTATTTTGCTCTTTCTTCCGTTGCTCAACGCTGAAATAATTTCAGGATTCAACGAAAGTATAGGCTACTACTTTAAAAAATTTGAGTTCAATGCAAGCATCTACTATTTAGTTCGTGAGTGGGGCTTTTGGAAATATGGGTACAATATAATTCAAACGGTTGGGTGGAAGTTGGCCGTATACTGCACGTTCTCAATTCTGGTTTATTCTTCGTGGGACTATATTCAAAATTCAAAACTCAAAACTCAAAAAGCTGATTTCAACCTACGTCATCTTCCAAATTCGTTCTTGGTTATTCTGTGTATCTACTTTGCTTTTGCCACCATCGTACATCCGTGGTATGTAACAACCATTTTGGCGTTTTCAGTCTTTACCACCTTACGTTTTCCTGTAATTTGGACAGCAATGATATTTTTAACTTATGTGGGCTACTCGAAAACTGGATTTTCTGAAAACCTGTGGATAACTTCAATCGAATATTTAGTGTTAATTGGTTATCTTGTTTACGAACTGATATGGAAAAAAGAAAAATATTCTGCTTAGCTCTTCTTACTCTCGTATATTCAGCGAGCGCTCAAACGGAGTATGATAAGAAGTTAAAATCGTTGTATAGAAATAGCGTGAAAACGATAAAGCCGGCAGACTTGAAAGCGCTTGTCACAAAAGGTGAAAAAATAACCATTGTAGATACAAGAGCCCCCGAAGAATTTAATGTGAGTCATCTCAAAGGTGCTCAATTTCTTAACTATGATTCGTATTCAACCGAGGATCTCAAAAAACTTCCCAAAAATGAAAAGATAATCGTGTATTGTAGCGTGGGTTACCGAAGCGAACGAGTGGGAGAAAAGCTACAAAAGTTAGGCTACCAAAATGTGTACAATATCTATGGAGGCATTTTCGAATGGAAAAACGAAGGGATGCAGGTTGTCAATAGGCAGAATCAGCCGACAGATAGCGTTCATACCTACAATAAGAATTGGTCGAAGTGGCTACTGAAAGGTGTAAAAGTTTATTAAATTTGACTATTGTAGAGACCAAAAAAAGCGTATGAAGACAAAAGAAGCTTTTCATAAACTCATTGATGAAATCAAGGACGAAGAAGTTTTAAAGGGTTACTTTCAATTGATTCGTCAATTGAATATCAACCAAACGGGAAGTCTTTGGAACACATTAAATCAAGAAGAAAAGGAAGAACTCTTGCTTTCATACGATGAAAGTCTTAACCCTGATAACCTTATTAGCCACAACCAAGTAAAGCAACAGCACATTAAATGGCTAGAGAAATAGTCTGGACAAAAAGAGCGAATAACAAGTTCAATAAAATTTTGGAGTATCTTGAGTTGGAGTGGGGAAGTCAGGTAACAAAAAATTTTGTCATCAGAACTTACACGATCCTAGATCTCATTTCTGATCAACCTGAAATCGGATCACTAGAAAATCAAGAAAAGAATATTCGAGGCTTTTTGCTAACCAAACACAATCGGCTTTTCTATCGAACAACAACTAAAGAAATAATTCTGTTAAATTTTTTTGATACGAGATCAGGGTCTAAGAGAATCAAATTCTAGAATTGAAGCATGCAATCAAAAAATATTCTTATCATCTTCTATCGCAATCCTGAACTCGGAAAAGTAAAAACCAGGCTAGCCAAAACCCTTGGCGATGAAAAGGCGCTTGCTATTTATCTTAAGTTATCTTCACACACGAGGGCCATCACCGAAAATTTAGCAATCGATAAAGTAATCTACTATTCCAATTTTGTGGATACGGAAGATGCATGGCCCAATACCACGTTTCAAAAAAAACTGCAGAACGGAAATGATCTGGGCGAGAAGATGAATAATGCCTTTGTTGAGGGATTTCAGAGCGGCTATGAACGGGTTTGCATCATTGGCACCGATTGCCTTGAATTAAGTAAGGATATTATACAGCAAGCTTTTGATCAGCTTGTTTGCTACGATGCCGTTATCGGGCCAGCAAAAGATGGTGGATATTATTTGCTCGGTATGAAAAAACCGATGCCTGAATTATTTAAAAACAAAGCGTGGAGCTCTGACACCGTTGCAACCGATACTATCCAAAACTTTAAAGACCTAAGTTTAAGCTACGCTCAACTTGCAGTTTTAACAGACGTGGACGAAGAAAAAGATCTTCCCTCCAACTTCGTGAAAGTATAAATAAGAATCGGTCAGACGAGCTTTTCTAAATCGCGAACCAAAATACGTTTCCGATCAAAATTAATCAGGTTCTTTTCCTTTAGATCATTCAAGATCGTTGTGACTGTCTGACGCGATGTACCCGTCAATGAAGCAATGTCCTAATGAGTTAGCTTGGTCTGAATTAGCGTCTCAAAGCCCACTTTTTTCCCCTTCCAAGAAGCAGCGTCTTTTATAAATTCCACAATTTGCGTTCTTGCAACTTTGAACACAAGTTATTCCAATTTGCGCTCCAACTTCATCAATCTCAGTCCTACGAATTTTAGCATTTTAAAACTAAGCTCGCGATTCTCGTACATCAGCTCCTTCATTTCATTCAAACTTAAGGGACAAATCGTGCAATCATCCATTGCCTGAGCGAAATCGCGCCTCGTCTCTTCACCGGCAAGCACTAGTTCTCCAAATATTTCGCCAGTGGACAAAATGGCGGTCGTGATCTCTTTCCCTTCGTCAAGATAGCGTCCTATCTTGACGCGGCCATTTACAATCAGTTAAATATGAGTGGCTTTGTCATCAAAAAAGTAGATAAACTGATCGCGCTTAAATGCTAAAAAGGTATGTTTTCCAACCATCGCTTTAACCTTGTGAGGGCACAGCGTGTTATACAGGTTTACACTCTCAAAATGCCAAAGGGCAGCCGCGTTGCTCATAATTTTTCACTCCTTATTCACTAAGTTAGCGCAAAATATCACATAAAAGTTGATGAGTGGATTGCGATTAACTGAAATTTGGATTTACCCCATCAAATCGATGGGTGGCATTCGCCTAAGTTCAGCAAAAGTTGAGGGCAAAGGACTTAAATTTGACAGACGTTGGATGTTAGTAGATGAAAATAACATGTTCATCACACAACGTAAAATCTCCGCGCTCGCGCTATTTAAGCTAGAAATGAAACCTGATTTTTTCTTCGTTAGATTCAAAAACGAGTCCATTGAGCTACCCTTTTCTACCCCACAGAATACAAAGCCTATTCTTTCCACTATTTGGGATGATCAAGTAAGTACAATAGAAGTATCAAGAAACTACAGCCAATGGTTCTCTGATAAATTAGGATTTAAATGCAAACTAGTTTCGTTTCCAGAAGATAATACCCGCTTAGTTGACCCGCAATATGCCGTCAATCACGATAACGTAAGCCTCGCAGACGGCTATCCCATTTTGGCCATTGGGCAAAGTTCACTAGATGACCTTAATCAAAAACTTGAATCACCCGTGCCGATGGATCGCTTTCGTCCCAACCTAGTTTTTACAGGTGGGAAACCTTACGAAGAAGATTCCTGGAAAGAGTTTACAGTTGGAACAAATAAATTCTTGGGAGTAAAGCCCTGTAGTAGATGTGTACTAACCACCATCGATCAACTTACAGGAGAGCAAGGAAAGGAACCCTTAGCAACCTTGGCAACTTATCGCAAAAAAGAAAATAAAATTTACTTTGGGCAAAATGTTTTATCTATTGATCATTATGAAATACACGAGGGCGATGAAATTATTTTTTAGAAGTTACCAGTTGCAGGTTGCCAGTTACCAGAAACCAGATACCGGGAACCGGAAACATTTGCTAATTGCTTTAAGCTTTCTATTCCTTATATCCTGTCAGCCAAAAGAAAAAGAGTTGCCCATTTTTGGCGAGCGCGATGTGATTGGAAGCGATACCATCTACCACACCATTGCAAAGTTCCAGTTTGTAGATCAGGACAGCGCTTTGGTGAACAATGAAACCTTCAAAGATAAAATCTATGTAGCTGATTTCTTTTTCACCTCCTGCCGCACCATTTGCCCGATCATGAAAACGCAGATGGTTCGAGTGTATGAAGCCACCAGTCAAATGCCTGATGTACTTTTATTGTCTCACACAATCGACCCTGAATATGATACAGTTGCACTACTTCATGATTTTGCAGAGCGATTGGATGTAGAAAGCAAGCGTTGGCATTTTGTAACAGGCGTAAAAGATTCCATCTATAAAATTGCCCAGACGAGCTACTTTGCCACTGCCATGGAAGACAAAACTGAACCAGATGGTTTTATTCACAGCGGAGCATTCCTCCTGATTGATAAAAAAGGAAGAATAAGAGGGAAATACGATGGCACAAAAGAGGAAGAAGTGAATCGTTTGATTGTGGACATAAAAAGATTACGCAGGTTGTGATTCCAAAATCCGAAATTCGAAATTCAAAATTGAATGTTTTTTTTTGGATAGTATGCGGTTGCGTACACCTTGCGGCTTGTGGGCAGTCATCCAACAAGGACATGAAGTTTCAACAGTACTTTGTTCAAGGCGAGCAACTTTACCTCAAAAACTGCAGTAATTGCCATCAAAAAAAAGGAGGAGGATTGGGTCGACTATACCCTCCGCTAAACAAATCTGACTACATGGATCAACATCTAGAAGATGTGATCTGCCTCATGAAAAATGGAATTGAAGGCGAGTTGCTTGTTAATGGCAGAAAATACAACAAGGAGATGAAGGGGATTCCTTCGCTAACAGAACTTGAAATTGCTGAGATAGCCACCTATATCTACAACTCTTGGGAACATCAACGCGGTATAATAGACATACAGGCGGTTAACGAAGCGTTGAAAAAATGTCGCGAATAGAACATTCCACCAAAAATGGTCTCTCTGTGATATTTTTAATTTTTGAGAAATAGCATTACTTTTCCCTAATGTCAAGGCCGCATGTAAGTCGATTCAACAAAAGGAGGGCGCTCGTTCTAATGTGCGCAATAGCGGGAGTATATGCTATGCTGCTTGCCCTTCTCATGTACGCGGAGCAAGAATCGCCAGATAGAAAAATGGTCACTTTTCAGGATGCCATATGGTATTTGATGGAAACGTTAACTACTGTAGGTTATGGTGATGTTTTGCCGGTAACCTATTGGGGGCGGATGGTAGGTCTGGTATTTTTAGTTCTGAATCTTGGTGTTTATGGTTTAATAATTGGACAGATAGCGAATTTTATGAGTACAGTACAAGAAAACAAGAAGTTGGGCCTCAGCGGAACCAGCTTCAAAAACCATGTGGTCATAATTGGATGGAATGATTTCGGCCGCTCAGTCATCAGCCACTTAGTGGGAGCAGGGAAACAGGTAGCCGTGGTTACCAAAGATCGAAACAACATAGATATGATCAGGGAGTATTATAATGAGGACAAAGTATACACCCTCTACTCTGACTATAACAATTTTGAGTTGATGGAAAAATCAAACATCGTAAATGCATCCATCGTATTCATTAACCTGAATGACGATACAGAAAAACTAGTATACATTATCAACATCAAAAAGCATTTTCCTAGTTTGAACTATGTAGTCACTTTAGACAACGGCAATCTAAAGAGCACATTTCAGGCAGCGGGTGTGATGTATACCATTTCAAAAAATGAAATTTCCTCCAAGCTGTTGGCCAGTTACATCTACGAACCCGATGTCGCGCTTTTCAGTGAAGAGCTGATCGCCTATGCCCACGAAGACCATGAGTACGATATGAAACAAGTGATTGTAAAGGCTGATAACCCTTTTGCCGGAATGTACTACGAAAAGTCCTTTTTTGACCTCAAAAAGAGTTGCAACGTTGTGCTCATCGGTTTGGTAAAAAATGTTGATGGAAAGAGAAAGCTCTTAAAGAATCCGGAAGGATCTTTAAAAATAGAGGTGGGCGACTACATGGTAATGATGATGGACGGCAAAGGTGCCGACCTTCTTCGGAAGCAATTCCATATTGAGGAGGGGGTATAAAAAACCAGGTCTTCCGCTTTGGGCAGAAGACCTGTTTTTGATTTAGATAACAAATCTTTATTTAGCTGGCGCGGTGCCTCCACTCTTTCCGGAGCCAGAAATCGAATTCCTCATTTCTGTGTCAGCCTGTACGTTCTGCATCTTATAATAATCCATCACACCTAAGTTTCCATTGAGGAATGCTTGTGCAATAGACTTAGGGATTTCGGCTTCGGCTTCAATTACTTTAGCACGCGCTTCTTGCGCTTTTGCTTTCATCTCTTGCTCAACTGCTACGGCCATCGCTCTGCGCTCCTCAGCTCTTGCTTCGGCCACTCGCAAGTCAGCTGCTGCCTGATCTGTTTGCAATTTTGCGCCAATGTTTGCACCTACATCCACATCGGCAATATCAATAGATAGGATTTCAAACGCAGTACCTGCATCTAACCCACGGGAAAGAACCAGTTTAGATATCTTATCAGGATTGGCCAACACTTCTTTATGTGAAGCAGCCGAACCGATCGAAGTAACGATTCCCTCTCCTACTCTAGCCAAAATAGTTTCTTCACCGGCACCACCGACTAATTGTGCTAAGCTGGCACGTACGGTTACACGTGCAATGGCAATCAACTGAATACCATCCGCAGCTACGGCTGCTACCTTGGGTGTGTTAATCACTTTTGGATTTACTGAAATCTGAACAGCCTCAAAAACATTACGGCCTGCCAGGTCAATAGCCGTAGCTTGCTTGAAAGTCAGACTAATGTTTGCTTTATCTGCCGAGATCAATGCTTTAATAACATTTGGCACATCACCACCTGCAAGGTAATGGGTTTCCAAATCGCTAGGTGTTAAGGGGATGCCAGCTTTCGTAGCAGTAATCAAAGAATTGACAATGATACTGGGCGGAATTTTGCGAAGCCTCATCCCGATTAGTTGGCCGATCGTAACTCTTACTCCGGAAAAAACAGCTGTAATCCACAAGCCTACCGGCACAAAGTAGGTGAACATGAAAAACGCGATAATGCTGAGGAACACAATGAGAATAAATACTAAGTCCATAATTTTTGCTTTTTTAGTTAATGGGTTCTATGATTATTTGGTTTGATACTATTTTAATTACTCGGATGCGACTACCACTATCCAAATAGTCGCCATTGGTTTTTACTTCCACAATTTGGTTGTTCAACTCCGCTTTACCTATAGGGCGCAAGGCAGATATTGTAGTACCCTCCATTCCAACCAACAACTGATCTAACTCCCCCTCATTTACTTTGCTTTTATTGGATGACTTGAGCGAAAACCGACTCCACATATTGGTGGTAAAAGAGAAATACAAAAGTCCACCACAGGCAACGGATGTGGTGCCCAACATCACCCAGCCGACTTCGCTGCCAAAGTACTTGAAGCTCAATCCAACACCCACTACCAAAAAACAAAAACCTATGATCCCTACCACTGTTGTGCCCGGAACAAAAATGACCTCTGCCACGACCAAAACAAGGCCAAATACTACTAACGATATCACGGTTGACCACTCAGCCATTTTTCTGATTGTCGATTTTACAATTAAGATTCTAGATTTTGTGTTTCAGCCTTCAAAGCTACTATAAATTACTTGAACCATGTTTTAAACAATACTTTGAATTTGAAGTAATCAACAAGTCCAACATCTAAAATATTAATACGCTCTCGCAAAAAACACTCGTTGACTAGAAAGCTTTCCTGAGAAGACGCACTTTCCATCCTCTTTTTCTCCGTCTAACGGAATACAACGAATAGTAGCTTTCGTTTCTTCCTTTATTTTCGTTTCTGTTTCCGCTGTCCCGTCCCAATGAGCCGACACAAATCCCCCTTTTTCATCGAGCACTTTTTTCAATTCATCATACGAATCGACTCTGGTTATTCTTTCATTTCTGAATTTTAACGCCTTCTGATAGATATTTTGCTGAATGTCTTCCAAAAGTTGAGCGATTTGACCTACTACCGAATCCATTTGCATTACTTTCTTTTCTTTCGTGTCTCTGCGTGCAACCTCTACCGTGCCGTTGTCCAAATCGCGTGGCCCAATAGCGATGCGAACAGGCACCCCTTTCAGTTCGTACTCAGCAAACTTGAATCCTGGCTTTAAGTTATCACGATTATCAAACTTTACAGATAAGCCCAGAGCTCGCAATTCCTTGGCAATGCTTTCGGCTTTTGCCGAAACCTTGTTCAGTTCTTCTCCGCTTTTGAAAATAGGAATGATGACCACGTGAATGGGGGCCAACTTAGGAGGCAATACCAATCCATCATCATCAGAGTGCGCCATGATCAATCCGCCAATCAAGCGAGTGCTTACTCCCCATGAAGTCCCCCACACTTTTTCAAGTTTTCCTTCTTTATTGGTGAATTGAACGCCAAAAGCATCCGCAAAATTCTGACCTAAAAAATGAGAAGTCCCTGCTTGCAACGCTTTTCCATCTTGCATCATCGCTTCGATACAATAGGTATCAACAGCACCGGGGAAACGTTCTCCTTCTGACTTTTTTCCTTTAATCACCGGCATAGCCATAAATGTTTCGGCAAATTCTGCATACACATCTAACATCTGTTTTGTTTCAGCAACAGCCTCCGCGGAAGTGGCGTGTGCTGTGTGCCCTTCTTGCCAAAGAAACTCCGCAGTGCGCAAAAAAAGTCGAGTGCGCATTTCCCATCGCACTACGTTTGCCCATTGATTGATCAACAGAGGCAAGTCGCGATATGATTGAATCCATTTTTTATAGGTGCTCCAAATAATGGCTTCGCTGGTCGGGCGAACAACTAGTTCCTCTTCCAATTTCGCCTCAGGATCAACCATAAGCTTGCCCGGCCTGGTAGGATCCGTCTTTAACCGATAATGCGTTACGATTGCGCATTCCTTCGCAAAGCCCTCGGCATTTTTTTCCTCCGCTTCAAACAAGCTTTTGGGCACAAACAAAGGGAAATAGGCGTTTACATGCCCCGTATCTTTAAACATCTTATCCAATGCCTGTTGCATTTTTTCCCAAATGCTATACCCATATGGTTTGATTACCATACAGCCACGAACGTCAGAATTTTCAGCCAAATCGGCCTTTTTTACTAAGTCAATGTACCATTGCGAATAATCGTCTGCCCGGCTGGTGATCTCTTTTCCCATTATTTTTAGCTTGTCTTGCGTTTTGAACGCGCAAATATAGAAGGAATGCCAGTATCCTTTCGATCAGTGGTTTCCCAATATTAGAAATTAACCTACGGCTACATTTTCTCGACAAATTTGGTAACTTTCTATATCTAGAATGACTAGATTTACGTTAATAACCATAGAAACAATAAATTTATCTGTATGAAAACGAGAATTGCTTTCCTTTTTCTTGCCTGCACCATGGTTCTTCCAACTGCTGTAGCGCAAACCAGAGAAGATGATGATATGTATTTTACTGCGAAAGATCGCGCTGTCTTGAATGCTGCATTGCAAAAAGAAAGGCAGGAAATTTTCGCCTCTTCGAATACAAGAAGAATCACCGAAAGTGAAACCGCTGCGACTATCAACCCAACAGATAGCTATTCTGCAAGAAATGTGAATCCGGAATATATTTCGGGCGCGAAAGTGGGAAGTAGTGTCAACGAAAGCACACAATATTTTACTCCAAACTATCAGCCAACTAGCGTGAATCAAAATTTAGCCAGCAATTGTGCAAGCTGTGGATTTAATACTTTCAATAATAGCGGATTTCGCAACAGATTTTACAGCCCTTATGGCAGATTTGGAAACCCTTACGGCATGGCAGGGATGGGAATGATGGGTATGGGCATGAACCCTTGGGGCTACAATAACTTTGGCATGATGGATCCTTGGATGATGAATGGTATGAATGGTTTCTATCAGCCTGGGTTTTCAATTGGTTTTGGATGGGGAAATGGGTGGAACAATTTTTACAACCCTTGGGGATTTAACAATTGGGGAATGAACTCTTTCTACGGAGTAGGCTGGGGTAATGGCTGGGGTATGAACGGTTTTTATGGCAATGGATGGAACACATGGGGCAATCCTTGGGGTTGGGGTATAGGAACCACCGTGGTTATTGTAGATCGCCCAAGACCTAATTCATCGCGCGGTGAAGAGATAGATCGTTATTATAGTACGAATGGAAACCGTGGAGGTGGTAATTCAGGTGGTCGAGTTGCCACAACAGATAATTCTCAACAGTACTATAACAGGGCTTGGAGAAACGATACAGCCACACCGCAACGAGGCTCTACAACTTGGAACAATACCCGTTCTTATCAACAAAGCTACAATGGCTGGAACGACAATAGTACGAGAAGCAATTGGGGTGGATCCAATGGAGGAATCAACAACGGTGGATTCAGCGGTGGTCGTTCATCTGGATTTAGCAGTGGTGGCGGTGGAGCTGCTCCTAGCGGTGGTGGCGGTGGCGGAGCAAGAAGAGGAAGAGACTAACCTTTGGTTTTCAAACCTAAAAATTGAAACTAATGTGCATTAGGTGTTGGGGGCGATTGCTCGGTGTCATAGGTGTGTTCATTTCTGTTGACCTAAATGCCCAAAATTATTTCGTTGAACAGGCACTATTGTTTTCAAGACAGAGTGCTGGAGGAAGTGCCCGCATACAAGCAATGGGGGGTGCACAGGTTGCTCTTGGAGGTGATTTTAGTTCTGCCTTATCCAACCCCGCTGCGCTGGGAATGTATAATCGCAATGAAATAACAATTAGCCCAGCACTGACTTTTCAAAGTGCTGACGCCACCTACACCACGTGGGATTTTGATGCCAACAACGATATCTTCTCAACCAAAACAAATAACCCTTTTTCGAGTAGCAATGTAAGCTTACCCGGACTAAGTATTGTTTTTGGTGCAAATAAGAGTGACGAAAAAGCACCTTTTTTAGGAGGCACATTTGCCATTACCCTCAATCGCATAAATGATTTCAACGGAGGTTTTGAGTATCGAGGACAGAATAATAGCAGCTCAATCATAGATTACTTCTTAGAAGCGTCCAATGGGTATACAAAAGATCAATTCAACCCACGATTTGATCCGAATAGAAGTCCGGCAGGACAGGGCGATAACGTTAATACTCCCGCATATCTGGGATACAACAACTACTTGATCGGCCCAGCTAGTTCAGCAAACGACACAAATTACTACACTGATGTGACTGGTAAGCCGTTCCAAAGTGAAATAGTAAAAACATCCGGTTCTCAAAATCAGTGGAACCTCTCATATGGTGCCAACTTCAATGACAAATTTTTTTTCGGGGGTGGGCTAGGGATCACCTCAGTAAGGTATGGTTATGACAAAACATATAGTGAAAACTATGAAGGGCAAACCATGCTGGCACCATGCAATGCGTGCTTTAACAACCTCAAATTAAAAGAAACCAGAACGACCACCGGCACTGGTATTAACTTAACACTTGGTGCTTTAGTAAAGCCGGTTGATTTTTTCCAATTTGGATTGTCTTATGTGACTCCCACAGCTTACCAGCTTACAGATACCTACACAGCGAGTATGACCACGAGTTGGAATAACTATGACTATTTCGGCAATGGTCAGCGCAGATTGAACAACGAAAGTTACAGTACTGAAGATACTGATCCGGGTAACCCGACTGACCCAACCAGCTACAGCATGGTGACACCTTCGCGCTTTACTGCTGGCGCTGCCATTTTTATCCCTAAGAAAGGATTCATCACAGCCGATGTCGAATTCGTTAATTACAGCAAGGCAACGACAAGTAGTTTTACCGAGCAACTCTACAGCTTAACAATCGATGCTCCGAGTGAAGTAAACAACCGTATTAGTTCAAGATTTCAATCCGTCACCAATCTTCGGTTTGGCGCAGAATATCGGATTAACAAATTCAGGCTGAGGGCGGGGTACAACATCATGGCCGATCCTTATGTGCGAAGACCAACCGATCGAATCAACTACTCGCTCACTAGCATGAACTCTATTACCGGAGGGCTTGGTTACAGAGATTCAAAATTCTTTGTCGATGTGGCCGTTATTAACACTCAAGGTGTTGGCTATTATGTTCCGTATGCGGTAGATTCTCCTGTGAGCCCCTCAGTTGATTACAATAATTCAACAACTAGAATCCAGTTTACTGTCGGATTTCCTTTCTAGAGATTGATTTCTTTTATGATCTTGTTGGAATCAATTTGATCTCCACGAATTGTAATACTTGCTTGCTTATAAAAGGAAAGCCGCTGCGAACGCAAAAATTCGATTTGATCTTTCAATCCGTCTATGCCATTTGATTTTAGTAGGGGGCGCTCTTCTCCCTTTAATAAAACAATCCGTCTGGCAATTTCCATTGTAGGCACATCCAAAAAAATAGTCGTACCGGATTGGTTCATGTTAGCCATATTTTCAAAAAAGCAAGGCGCACCACCACCGGTAGCCATCACAAACGAAGAATCTGATTGACACAAAGACTTTAGAAGGTGAGCTTCAATCTTTCGAAAATACGGCTCCTTTTTTTCTTTAAAAATCTGAGGAATTGTTTTCATCTCTGCTTTTTCTATCTCCACATCTAAATCCACATAGGGCAGTTTCAAGGTAGCCGCCAGCTCTTTGGCTAATGTTGTCTTCCCTGAACCAGGAAGTCCAATCAAGAAAATCTTCATTGAACTAATTTTAAAACTTCAGCTGAGGAAGGCGTGTCATTGTGATGCCAATTGCCCAATACGGTTCCTTTTTTCCAAAGTGCAATACCGGGATTAGACCGGATGATCGTTTTCAAAACGGTAGCATCTGAATAATAGTAAGGCACTGCCAATTGATGCTCATGCCGAAAAGCCTCCATCTGCTCAGAGCTGGAAGAAGTCAACACAAAGCAATCTACCTTGCCTTCCAATTCCCTCGTCAGCTTTTTAATGGCTTCAATGTTTTCTACGGACGCTTTTTTCACATCATAGATGATGATTAATAATTTATCTCCATCAAAAGTATACTTTGTCTTGTCCTCCCCTTCAGGACTGGTGACTGCATAATCAGTAATCTTTGGTTTTATTTTGTCTTCATTCAAGACGCGGGATGAAACATAAGTATATCCAGCTTCAGTAATATACTTGTCTGACTTCACTTCTTTTCCGTCCTTTTCAAAAGAGTACTCAATAATAGGCTGCTCTTCTGGAATCATCTGTTGTGGAATTGTATTACCAATCCGATACGCTCTAAAATCAATGAAAGGCAAATGCTGGATGACGTAAATGCCCAGGAACAAACAGATCAACGTAGTAGCCACTACGATGAAATTTCCTTCGCGTGTTCTCAACATAGCCTTGTAACTTTTGCGATACCAAAACAAATGAAGCACGAAAACCATAAGTACAATGTCCTTGGTAAAGGACTCCCAGGGAGTGAGCTTAATGGCATCGCCAAAACAACCACAGTCTGTCACTTTATTAAAATAGGCAGAATAGAAAGTCAGAAACGTGAAGAATACCATCAAGGCAAGAAGCACCCAGGTAGTCAGATTCATTCGCCAATAAATCAGAATAGCAACGCCCAAAGCCAGTTCTAAAATGATCATGATCATTCCAATCTCCAGTGACCAGGGAATGAAATAATGAAAGAACGAACCAAAGTCTTCGGCAAATACTTCAAAATATTCTTCCATTTTGATTTGAGTGCCGATCGGATCGTTTAGCTTAATCAGACCTGAGAAAATGAAGAGTCCTCCTACAAAAAAGCGGGAGAATTGGTCAATGACTTTATTGAACATGTGTAAATTGATAAGGCTTCAAAATAACGAAAAAATTACATTTAACCCCCATTAGGTTAATAGGCGTTGTTAAAGATTTATTAATTTGTTTTGGCACCGATTGGTAATTAAAAGTTCAATCTTTGTTCTTCAAATAAAAATTGCATGAGAAAATTTTACCGTGCCCTAATAGCTTTTTTTCTTTTTCTTCAAATCCAGGTTCCAGCTCAAGTTGCACTTTCCTCCTCTCCTTACGTGCAGGATTTCAATAGTCTTTCAAATGGAGCAGATAATACCCCCGTCTCTACACCAGCACCTCCAAATGGTTGGTCTTTTCTGGAAACTGGCACTGGTGCTAACACGTCTTATCGGCCGCATACAGGCAGCGGCAATTCTGGCGACACCTATAGTTTCGGTGCGACTACCAATACGGAAAGAGCTTTTGGACAACTTCGGTCGGGATCTGTTATCTCAACGATTGGTGCGAGTTTTCAAAATAACACAGGCTCCACTTTGAATTCGATAACAATTTCATACGTAGGAGAGCAATGGCGTTTAGGCGCTTTGAGTCGCACCACTAACGAGAAAATGGATTTTCAATTCAGCCTTGATGCCACATCGTTGAGCTCACCAAATTGGACAGACGTCAATGAATTAGATTTCACCCCACCGATAACTGCTGGTACAGTTGGTGCTTTGGACGGAAATGCTGCTTCTAACCGCGTTACCGTCACTTTTACAATTGTAAACTTAAATATTGCACATGGTTCTACTTTTTGGATTCGCTGGAATGATGTTGATGCAACTAGCTCGGATGACGGGCTCGCTATTGATGATTTTCAATTAACGTTTGCCAGTGGCGATGCTACTCCTCCTATCTTCACAATTAACTATCCCAAAACATCCAACCTCTCCGACTCTGGTTTCGGCCTCATCACCAATCTAAACGAACCTGGCAAAACTTATTTTGTGGTGCTTCCCAACAATGCTACCGCGCCTTCTTCCGCGCAAGTAAAAGAGGGCAAAGATGCAACCGGTACATCTCTCGGTGCAGGATTGTTCGGAAACATTAATGTAACCAATGCTGCCACCGACTACAGCACTACTATCTCTGGCTTGGCATCTTCCACCGACTACGATGTGTATATGGTAGCCGAAGATTTGATACCCAATCTGCAAACCTCGCCCGTTAAATTGGATGTACTTACCAACACAGCCGGTGACATAACGCCACCAACCTTTACTGCGACCTATCCGAACGTCAATGCTATTTCTGCTACTTCGTTCACCGTTCGAACAAATTTGGATGAGGGAGGAAAAACGTTTTTTGTAGTGTTACCTGCTGGCGCCACCGCACCTTCATCAGCGCAAGTAAAAGCGGGCCAAAATGGAAGTGGCGTAACCGTTGCTTTGAACTTGGCAGGAACTATCAACGTGACGTCAGCCGCTACTGAGTTTACTTCCGCGGTAAGTGGACTAAGCCCTTCCACTGGCTATGATGTTTACATAGTAGCGGAAGACAATGTGCCTAATCTTCAAATCATACCAACCAAAATAAGCGTAGTTACCTCTGCACAATATTTGGAGGACTTTAATGCGTGTGACGGCACCGCATCTTTCTCACAATTCAGCAAAACAGGCGCGCAGGTTTGGGGTTGTACGGATTTCGGAAGAAATGCAACCAAAGGCATCCGCATGAACGGATTTTCAGGGACTGCTCAGTTAAATGAAGACTGGTTGATTTCGCCTGTTACGAGCATAAGCGCCAATGCCAGCCTTACATTCTATTCCCAATTTTCGTTTGCAGGGCCGTCTCTTCAACTAAAAATCTCCACTAACTATTCAGGCACTGGAGATCCATCGTCCGCTACGTGGACTGATTTGAATGGAAACTTCCCAACCGTAGCCGTGCCATCAACTAGTACCTCATTGGCTGATTGGACTTTGAGTACCGTTGATTTATCCGCTTATTCATCGCAAAATGTTTATGTAGCATTCGTTTATACTTCGTCCACAGGCACGAACACCGCTGCCCGCTGGACATTGGATGATGTTAGCTTCAGCAATGCGGCAGCCAGCTATTTAGAGGCTTCACCCTCATCATTATCATTTATTGCCGGAGGAACGGTAAAAAGTTATTCGCTACGAGGATTCAACCTATCGAACAATGTTACCGTTAATGCGCCCAGTAATTTTACCGTATCGAAAGACAACACTACGTTTTCCAGTTCCATTTCGTATGCACCAGTAGAAATTGCTTCGGCACAAAATGTATTTGTCAAATTTGACGCTCCCGCTGGCGCAAACACCTCCACCGGCTCTATAACAAATCTGTCAATAGGGGTTGCCAGCAAGAATATTTCTGTTCGAGGAACGGACAAGTCACAGACACTAGATGTCACCACTTACAATTTAGAGTTCTTTGGTACTGACGTAAAAGATACGGGCGGAACAGAATTCGGGCCGATTGATGATGCGTTGCAGGTTACCAATGTTACCACTGTGCTTCAGAATATCAGTGCAGATATTTTTGCTGTGCAAGAAGTAGCCGATGATGCAGCTTTCAATCAACTTGTGAGCAACATTTCTGGCTTTAGTGGAATTTTGGCCAACAAATGGTCCTATTCTTTTGATCCGCCTGATGCCAATTTTCCTCCCCAAAAAATTGGGTTTATCTACAATAGTTCAACCGTTCAGTTGGTGAGTTCCAGAGTGATGTTTTCTCAACTTTTCGATGCAGTTCGAGCAGGGAATACGGGTTTATTGCCGGGCTATCCAACCACGGCCTCCAGTTTTTGGTCATCTGGAAGATTACCTTTCATGGCCACGTTTGATGTTACAATTGGAGGCGTCACAAAGAGATTAAGAGTGGTTAATA
Organism: Cytophagales bacterium; assembly: GCA_020402945.1. Taxonomy (GTDB): domain Bacteria; phylum Bacteroidota; class Bacteroidia; order Cytophagales; family Cyclobacteriaceae; genus ELB16-189. The sequence continues at coordinate 106,133 of JADBYQ010000003.1, forward strand.
TTCACGCAAAATCAGGGTCGGCCACAGCCGATTATAACCGAAGAAAATACGATGTAAAAGTGCTGCACGATTCACTGGTGGCGAATTATGCAAACGACAATATCATTTTGCTGGGTGATTACAACGATGATGTAGACGTTTCAATCGGAGCACCCACAAATTCAGAATCTACGTATAAAGTATTTGTTGATAACACGACTAATTTCAATTCGCTTACGTTGCCGATCAGCCAGACAGGGGCTTTTAGTTTCCCTAGTTCAAGCAGCTTTCTGGACCATTTTACTACTTCCAATGAACTGACGAATTCATATGTAAGTAATTCTATCATTGTAGAAGATCCAAGGACTTACATTTCCAATTACGTAAATACAACTTCTGATCACTTACCGGTATTAGCACGTTTCTTGCTGTCGGTGAAAGCAGATCAAGCAATTACATTTAGTGCGTTGCCAGCCAAAACCTTTGGGGATGCGGCTTTTACGCTCTCAGCTTTTTCTACATCCGGCTTACCCATTACTTATACAAGTTCAGATGCTACCATTGCGTCCATTAGCGGTAACACGGTAACTATTTTGAAAGCAGGAACGGTAAGCATTACCGCTAACCAACCAGGCGATGCCAACTTCAATACCGCAACCAGTGTTGTTCAGTCATTGACGATTAACAAAGCCAATCAAGCGATTACCTTTACTGCATTACCAGCCAAAATCTTTGGGGATGCGGCTTTTACGCTCTCAGCTTTTTCTACGTCAGGCTTACCAATTGTCTATGCAAGTTCAGATGCTACCTTTGCGTCCATTAGCGGTAACATCGTAACGATTTTGAAAGCAGGAACGGTAAACATTACTGCCATTCAAACTGGGGACAACAGCTATAATGCAGCACCAAGCGAAGTGCAACCCTTGGTGATCAACAAGGCAAACCAACAAATCATATTTGCCGCCATCTCAGAAAAACAATTTGGCGATGTTCCTTTTGCGTTGAATGCAAATACTACCTCCGGCTTGCCTATCACCTTCACAGCATTGACAAGTAATAAGGTGACCATCGCCAACAATCAAGCAACTATTGTAGCGGGAGGAAGAGTCATCATTGTGGCTTCGCAACCGGGCAACGCTAACTACAATGCGGCTGCATCGGTCAGTCAAACCTTTTGTATTAAACCCGCCAAGCCCACAATCAGTGTCTCATTGGCATCAGGGAATGTCACGCTCACATCTTCAGCGTCTGGCGGGTATAAATGGTTTTTAAATGGAGCGCTAATTCCCAATGCAAATGGTCAGTCCTACATCGCTACGTTGGCAGGAGCCTACAAAGTGCAGGTGAACTTGGATGATTGTCTGAGCGACCTTTCAAATGATGTTCCCGTTGTCATTACGGGCGATTTGCCAACGGGCAACGCATTTATTTCTCTTTATCCGAACCCGACAGCTGGCAGCTTGTTCATTGCAGGTCTGGAGCCCGAAACAAATGAATGCTCTATCGTTGATTTACTTGGACGACCGATAATAATGAACTTAGAAAAATCAGGTGACCAACATCTATTGACCACGGAAAGCTTGGTTGACGGGGTGTACATGCTGAGAGTGAAACAAAGCAACTCAGTATTTCAATTGAAATTCGTAAAAAAGAATTAGTGGAATTGGTTTATCTGGAGAGGCATCGCTTTGAAAAGAGCGGTGCTTTTTTCTAGAATTGGTATCAAAGTGTTGATTGTACGATGGTTTACAAGCTAGTCGGTGATGAGCTGAATAAGTTTTTCTTTAATTCGGTATATTGCAAAACTAAAGCTGCATTTTAATTCCACAATTAAATTTTGTTGATGCCGTTGTTTTCAAAATGTCATATTTTTTTCGCGCTTCTCTTTTTTTACACCTCAAATATCGGTGCGCAAGGAAAACTTTGGGGCGTGACCTCATCAGGCGGTACAGATGGCTTTGGGGTAATCTTCAGTACTTCTACGGATGGTACTGAAATTATCTCTAACTATAATTTTAAAGGCATTAACGCTCGCTCCCCAATGGGGAGTCTGACTCTTTGCAGCAACGGAAAGTTTTATGGAATGGCTTGGGCGGGTGGAGTAAACAATCTAGGAGTTCTGTTTGAATACGACCTCACTTCTAACTTGTTTACCAACAGAATTGACTTCGATGGCTTACACAAAGGAAGCCACCCCATGGGAAGCCTTACTTTGAGTAGCAGTGGAATGCTCTACGGAATGACGTCAAATGGAGGTGTGAACAACAAGGGTGTTCTTTTTGAATTTGACCCAAGCAGTAACTCATTTACTAAAAAGATTGACTTTGATGGCATCGCAAAGGGAAGTTACCCTCGTGGCAACGTTACAATTATCAGCAATGGAAAAATATTCGGGATGACATCCATGGGAGGGGTTAATGATGTTGGAATAATTTTTGAATTTGACCCAAGCACTAACTCATATACCAAAAGAGTTGATTTTGATGGTGCCACTAAGGGTAGCAATCCTTTTGGGAGTCTTACGTTGGGGAATAATGGAAACCTATACGGAATGACTAACAAAGGAGGAGTAAAAGGTGGTACTGTAGGCTCTGGAGTACTCTTCGAATACAATCCAAATACAAATGCCTTTGTTAAGAGGTTCGATTTTGGGCTTGATTTTACTGTAAACGCAAGTGCTGGACCACATGGTAGCCTTACGATGGGTAGCAATGGGAAGTTTTACGGCATGACTTACTATGGAGGCGCCAACTTTAAGGGAATACTATTTGAATATGACCCAACTACCAACGCATTTAACAAAAAGATTGACTTTAATGGTACGAACGGTGGCATGCCGTACGGCAGCCTTACTTTGGGAAGCAACGGAAAGCTTTATGGAATGACCAGTTATGGCGGGAAAGGAAGTGGAGCGCTTTTTGAATATGATCCGGTCACAAACTCACTTACTAAAAGTGTTGATTTTGACGGCTTAACCACAGGAAGTTATCCGTATGGTGACCTTGCGAAAAGTAATGATGGAAAATTTTATGGAATGACTAATGGCGGTGGAACACTCAATATTGGGGTGCTGTTTGAGTACGATTTGCCCAATAACTCATTTATCAAAAAAGTGGATTTTGGAAGTGCCGCTAGTGGAGGTGCCCCTTTTGGTAACCTTACTGAAGGGATTAATGGAAAACTGTATGGCATGGCCTCAGTAGGACTCGATAGTCTTGGCGTATTGTTTGAGTATGACCCCGTTGGTAATATTTATTCAAAAAAGATCGATTTTGGTGGCTTGAAAGGTATATCACCTACTGGGAATCTTATTGATGGCGGAAACGGTAATCTTTTTGGAATGACCTATTCAGGGGGAATTAATGATCAAGGAGTTCTATTTGAATATAACCCAAGAAATAGCTCATTCACCAAAAAGATTGACTTTGACGGAACTACTACAGGAAGCAATCCCATCGGTAATCTTGTAATCAACTCCAATGGAAAATTTTACGGAATCACATCTTTTGGTGGGGCGAACGGTAATGGAATACTATTTGAATACGATCAAACTACCAACTCTATTGTCAAAAAGATTGACTTTGATGTCAACTTCAATTCCTCTGGCGGTCTGACATCGGTCAACAATGGAAAGTTTTATGGAACATCCTATTTCGGAGGATCAAACAATTACGGAGTTCTATTTGAATACGACCCAACGAATAACACTCTCACCAAAAAGCTTGACTTTGATGGAACCACTAAAGGAGGTCATCCCAATGGTTCCTTTGTGATTGGCAGCAATGGAAAAATATATGGAACTACCACTTATGGAGGAGCAAACTATATGGGAGTATTGTTTGAGTACGATGCAACTTCCAACTCGTTAACCAAAAAAGTTGATTTTGATGGGGTTGCTAAAGGAAGCAATCCCAGTGGCAATCTTACATTGAGCAGCAACGGAAAATTATTTGGAATAACCTCTAATGGAGGGGCGAATGACAAGGGAGTAATGTTTGAGTTTGACCCAAACACTAACTCATTTATAAAAAAAGTTGATTTTGATGGTACTAATAACGGAAGTCGTCCATATGGAGGCTTACTTTTGTTAAAAGTCAGACCTGACATCAGTTGGAATAATCCAAAGGACGTAGTTTATGGCACGGCTCTAAGCAATACGCAGTTAAACGCCACATCTAATGTTGAGGGGGCTTTTGTTTACACACCAGCTAGTGGAACAGTCTTAAATGCCGGTAATCAAGATTTATCGGTAACCTTTATTCCTACCGACTTAATCAACTACTCAACGATCACTAAGAAAGTAACGCTGAATGTCACAAAAGCAAATCAAGTTATTACGTTCTCCGATATATCGGATAAACAGTTGCCCAATGCTCCTTTTATTTTATCTGCAACAGTCTCTTCATTTCTTCCAGTAACATTCTCTACAACATCTACAAAAATTACCTTATCAGAAAATCAAGTAACCATTTTGGACGCAGGCAAAGCAAGCATTGTGGCCAGCCAGCCGGGCAATGGAAACTACAACGCGGCTACTTCGGTAACCAGAGAGTTTTGCATCAAGCCAGCCAAGCCAAGTGTTACGGCCACTTTTGTATCGGGTACAGCCAAGCTCACTTCCAACGCTGCAAATGGAAATCAGTGGTATTTAAATGGTGCCGTCATCACGGGCGCCACCAACAATTCCTACACAGCTACCAGCGCGGGCACTTACAAAGCACAAGTAACCATCGATAATTGCTTGAGCGATTTTTCAAATGATGTTCCGGTTGTCATTACTGGCGATTTGCCCAATGGCAACGCATCTGTTTCACTTTACCCTAACCCAACCGCGGGCATTTTATTCATCGCAGGGTTAGAGCCCGAAACAAATGAATGCTCTATCGTTGATTTACTTGGACGACCGATAATAATGAACTTAGAAAAATCAGGTGACCAACATCGATTGACCACGGAAAGCTTGGTTGACGGGGTGTACATGCTGAGAGTGAAACAAAGCAACTCATTACTTCAATTGAAATTTGTGAAAAAGAACTAATCGGCTTGTTAAACTATTAGAAAAAGCACCGCTTTGAAAGAGGCGGTGTTTTTTTATTTTAAGATTTGTCCAAGCATTATGTTAGTCGTCTGACCGCTTGGAGCGGTCTGACGCCTTTGGGTTACTTTATCTCCAACATCTTCACCACCGTCAATGCTGCTTCTTCACCCTTGTTGCCCAATTTTCCTCCGGCTCGTTCCATCGCTTGCTTTTTAGTTAACGTAGTGAGCACACCAAACGCCACTGGCTTATTGCTTTTCAAATTCACTTTCATTATTCCGTAGGCAACCCCCTGGCACACATAATCAAAGTGAGGTGTGTCCCCTTGGATCACGCAACCCAAGCAAATAACAGCTGCGATGTCTTTTTTCTCAGCTTCCCATTGTGCTGCCAACGGAAGTTCAAAACTACCGGGAACATTTTTGCGGACGATATTTGATTTCTTAACGCCCATTTTGACGAGGGCATGATAGGCACCTTCGAATAAAGGTTCAGTAACGTCTTCGTTCCATTCAGCCACCACGATGGCAAATTTCTTATTGGAGAGATTGAATTTGCTTTTTCCGGAAACGGATTTTAAAATACCTGCCATAGAAAATTAATGAGAGTCAAAATTAACAAATAGTAGCATGTTATCGGAAACCAAATAGCAAGCTAGGCAAATCAATTGCGCATAAAAAAAGCAAGCCCTAATCGAGCTTGCTTTTAGATAATTCTCTTTCCCTACAATCTGACTACTTCGTAAAGCTAAATACGTGTTGCCCACTTATTGATTCGACTCTTCCAGAACCCAGTGTGGTTTTCGTCCAGGTCAATCCCAGTTTAAGGGATGACGTGGTAGCTTCCTGAACCTGCACTTCTAGATTATCATTGCGCTTGATGGCGGTCGCATTGGCATCTGTAAAGTTAAACGTGCCGGTGGCCGGCCAGATCACTCCACCGTTGGTTGACGTAAATGAGGTAGCTGTAAAGGTTAAACCAAGATCTTTAAAGCTGCTGGTTTTATCGACATTGTCCACAGTTACTGTTTTCACTTTCCACGCCCCGGAGGTGAGCGCAGCTGTTACTTCTTCCTGACGAGAGATTTTCTTGTCATCCGAGCAACCCGAAAAATTAATGAATAGGGTGATGAATGCTATCGGTACACCGATCATTAGTATCAACCGTCTAAATTTTGATTTCATGATAATATTTTTTTGGTTGGATTATTATTTTTTAACAAACTTCAACTGATAAACTCCCGTAACTCCATTTAAACGAAGCACATACATTCCGCTTGGCAGATCTTGCACATTGGCTCTGTAACCGTCTAAATTCTTTTCAAGAATGATTTTTCTTTCCTTACCAGAAATGTCCATCAGGCGAGATTCCTGGATTTCAGAAATCCCTTGAATTTGCAGATAGTCTTCTACCGGATTAGGATAGGCGGATATTGCGGATGAGCTTGTTGGTAGGTCTCCCGTCACAATAAGGGTAATGTCAGCAGAAAAATCACTGGTACAGTCATCCACTTTCACGTTCACTTTGTAAACCCCTGCAGCGGTAGCATTTAAAGTTGCGTTAGTCGCCCCGGAGATGGCATTCCCGTTAAGGAACCATTGATTGCCTGTTGTTGCATTAGAAGTTAAAGTGGGCGTTTCAGTATTAACATTTGTAAGAGTGACCGTTGGTTTAGCCGGCTTGATACAGAAGCTACGCTCAACTGGCGCAGCCGCGAGAAACGTGCTGTTTCCAGCTTGATTGGCCGTGATGATTGCTCTTCCGGCCTTCACTAACGTAACCTGAGAACCGATTAACGTAACTTTGTCGGATGTGGTTGAAAACGTTACTGCTAACCCTGAAGTTGACGTTGCAGTTAATGCGAACACGGGATCTCCTACGACTTTATCGGCCGGAGCTGTAAATGTTATCATCTGATTCTGTTTCAAGGTAGTGCTCGAAATGATGTTAGAAGATGGCGAAACAAAGCCCCCATTTACCGAGCGAACCCGATACTGGTAGGAAGTTCCAACTACGAGCCCGTTTATGGCTTCGGAAAGACCAGAAATTGCCTTTGAATTATAGCCGGTAACAAACGTTGCAAAATTATCAGACGAAACATCGAGCTGATAGCCGGTCGCTCCAGCTACAGCAGACCAGTTCGCGGTAAAACCACTAGTAGTAATGCCTGATGCTGCATTGGCAACCGGGGCAGAAATGATTAGCTCTGTAATGGAGTAAACTGAAACTGTACCACTTACTTCGTTAGAGAGTACCACTAGTGCGCTACCTGTTGGACTATCAGCTGCTGAGATAAAAATAACGCCTTCTGATCCCAAGTCATCGGAGGCAACAACTGGTGGATTTGATCTCTTGTTGTTATATCCAACAAATATTGGAGCCGCAGGGTTTGTGACATCATAAGTTACAACACCACCTATCCTCTCTAATGCTACGAAGGCATATTGTTTACCGTTAATCTCTGCTACCGCTACACCTTCCGGCTCGGGCCCCTTGTTATCGCTGCGGTTTTTCCTAGCCGGTGTACCCGTGCTATTGTTGGCATTGAAAAAGGGACCCCATGTTGGGTCTTCAGCGGTGATACGTTCCAATTGGTTTCCACTATCGAATACACGCGCACCAGTGTTGCCATTCCAAATGGTAAACGAACGTGCTCCAAATGAATAGACTTCATCGAAATCGCCATCGTTATCGGTGTCACCCGTTTTGTTGGTTACTGCAAGTCGTCCGAGTGCAGAATTATTTTTCAAAACTGATGCATCCGGAAAAGCAGTTGGATCCAGGTTTAATGAACTAAAGGTTACCTCATCTGTAATGCCTGTGTACTCGCGGGCATCGCCTTCGTTCGCAGTAATCACGTAGGGCACTCCCGCTACTTCATAAGAAGCAATGGCATCCGGCATATACATGCCTTTTACTTTCCACGAACCAAAAAATATGTCACCCGACACATCTGACGCATCAAATGAGTTTTCAGGTAAAGAGTGGTCCTTGAAACCCAGCGGCTTGATGTCCGTGACCGTTTTAGATACCAAGTCAATAATAGCTATGGCATTGTTTTCTTGAAGCGTCACCCATGCTTTTTTGGAATCCGCAGAAACGGTAATGTACTCCGGCTCCAAATCTTGTGAAACTGTTGAGCCTGGGCCAAAGATGCGTACTCCCTGGCTCTTGAGTGCTGCCATCTGACCGTCAAACGCATTGAAGTTGATCTGAGTAACATTTGCCTGCGTAATGTTGGCTACATCTGCCGGAACAGCTACGCTCGACAAGTCGACTAACGTGATCGAACCTTCAGGGTCGCTCAGCGTGGGTGTATAAAAAATCGGTTGAGCTTCATTGGCGGTCAGCACAAATTTTCCATCTGGCGTGAAAGTCACCATGTCAGGTAAGTTTCCGGCATCTACCGATTTTAAATGGACACCATTGATATCAAAAAAAGCCACTTTACCATTGGTGGTAGTTGCGTTTTCAACCGCGACCGCCACAATTCCATTCTTTACCGCGATGCTGTTAAGGCCCGCGCCATATGGAGCCATGTCGATGGTGAAGATGCGAGTAATTGCTGCAGGATTGGAGAAATTGAGAATCTCCATTTTGTTCAATAACGAGTTCAATACGAAGAGCCGATCACTTCCTGGATCGAAAGCAGATATTTCAGCTGAACTACCTGATTCAGGCACTTTAAAATTACCCGTGTAAGTGAGATTCAACGCATTGCTAGGTATGATTGGAGTTCTGTCATTGTCTTTGATGAAAACGATATGTTGCTTAATCGACCCTAAACTTCCATTGGTAACAGAACCTAATTGAAGTACCAAATATTTATCCTGGCTCGCAGTTGTATTGTCTACGATTTGAAGAGTGATATTTTGCGAAGCCGTTGAATTTGCAGGAAAAGTAACTGTCTGGTTCGTAAACGTATAGTCCGTTCCTGCCACTGCGGTACCACCTACCACAGTAACTTGGCTTGAAACTGCACTCGTGCTGGTGAAAGCAATGTTAACTGCGATTGACAATGTTCCTCCTGTTTCGGTGGTGTTTGTTTTGTCAGCGGCAAATGCGATAGGCGTAGGCGTTGCCGTAAATGTTCCGGGTGTAGCAAAAATATCAACCCCGTTAAGCTTTTTGACAAGAGTAGATGGTACTCCCCAGTTTTGTCCAGCATTATTGTCCAACGTCAAGTTGTACAATTCAAGTGAGTATCCGCGCTCATCGGCATCCAATGGCCAAGGGGCAGCATCATCGTAGTTGACTTCATCTACTACGGCATTTGTACTGTTCAATAACTGAATCAACTCGCCACCATTACCCAACACATTTCCTATGACGGGTAAATCAAGAAAAGTCTTGCCTGTATAAAACGCTTCTGCGCCTGCCTTATCGGTGGCCAAAAGAAGGAAACCATTCGCAGGTATTGCCGTCTCGGGAAGAGTGAAGTTAAAATTGTTGGCGTCTTTTATTCGCAAACCACCCGCCTGAACAATGTTCGCACTGTTGTTGTATATCTCAATAAACTCGAGTGCATCGGCTTCTGGGATATTCAAGGCGTTGTACATGATCTCGGTAATGATCAGTGGAGGTGTGGTGATGTTGAATAGTAGTTGCCCACTCGTGTAGAGCACCGTTTGTACATTGTTCGATTGGTCGACAATATTATTAACTGTTAAAACATAAGCAATCCCATCGCTCAATGTGGAAGTAGTAAGCGTTGCCTTTTTTGTAGCATCATTATAGACGCTTGAGATGATCGATGCACCTCCATTAATAGTATAATTTGTAATAGTCTCTGCGCTGGCATTTGTTACCGACTCGCTAAAGACTACCTCGATGGAAGTCGAACTGATGATTGATGAACTGTTTACATTTGGTGCTGCAGTATCTCCTCCAAAAGTAAATGCGGTTGTATTCAGGCTGGCAGCGGTGGTAACCCCTACAGTAAGTGTCCAATTGCTCAAGTTGCTGATCAACGCCTTATAGGCGGCAAACGATGATTGGCCCGCTCGCAAGCCTGTATAAAGTGCCGACTCCTGCCCGGACAGAATACTTAGCTGGCAGTCTGCTGGAAGAGAAGCAGGGACTGCTCCGTCCTCCACATTGCCGATATTTATTCTGGCAAGATGTGTGGTAGGCGTATCAACCGTAGCATCACTAGCGGCTAGATATGCATACAACGCATCTGCTCCTTGGCTAAAGCCTCTATTGGCTGATCCAGCAAAGGTCACAACAGCAGCGGTACCAATTCCATTGGCTGTTAAAACGCCTGCATCAAGATTTGTGATTTTAACTACCGTTCCAGCGGCCACACCACCCACGGGTGAGGTCCACTTTGTGTAAGATTCTCCAGTGTTAAAGGCTGTTGCAGCGGAAGTTGAAAGCTCGTTATCTGAAAAATATATATCAGTCCCCGCTGGGATGTCGGCCAAAGCGACAAACGCTACCCAATCATTATCAGCCCCACCGGCTGTATTGATCCCAACAAAAGCAATACTCCCTTGGGTGAGTTGCGCATAACTCATCGCCCAAGAAGAAAGGAAAAATAGAACTAGTAAAATTTTTCTCATAATTTGGTTTTTGATTCAGTCGCAAAAGACGCCAAACAAAACCGTAGTAGTATTACTGTTAGATTAAGGCTTCGTTATCGGATTGTTTTCCCAACTTCGTTGTTGAGCCTTCGAAAAGTTTGGATAAAAAGCGTGGCAAAAAAATCGGACTGTTGCCCTAATTGCCGCTAACACTCCCCGAAAATTAGAATTTTATGCCACTCTGTCACTTTTTGGCAGCAAATACCCTATGGCATAATCATTGACTTTGAGGGCATATAACCTCGAAAAATTAACAATTACAGATATGGGAAAGATCATTGGAATAGATTTAGGAACCACCAACAGTTGCGTGGCCGTAATGGAGGGCAACGAGCCTGTGGTGATTGCCAATAGCGAAGGCAGAAGGACAACTCCTTCTATCGTGGGCTTTTTGGACAATGGAAAAGGCGAGCGTAAAGTAGGAGACCCTGCAAAACGTCAAGCTATTACCAATCCCAAGAACACGGTTTCTTCTATCAAACGCTTCATGGGTAAGAAATTCGGTGAAGTGACTGGCGAGAAGAAAATGGTTTCGTACGAAGTAGAAAGTGGCAATAACGACACCGTGCGCGTGCGCATTGGTGACAGAATGTACACACCACAAGAAATCTCAGCGATGATTTTGCAGAAGATGAAAAGCACTGCTGAAGATTATCTTGGAACTACGGTAACAGAAGCCATTATTACTGTTCCTGCTTACTTTAATGATGCCGAACGTCAGGCAACCAAAGAAGCCGGGCAAATTGCTGGTTTGGACGTAAAGCGTATTATCAACGAGCCTACTGCTGCTGCATTGGCTTACGGATTAGATAAGAAGAACAAAGACATGAAGATTGCAGTGTACGACTTAGGTGGTGGTACATTCGATGTGTCGATATTGGAATTGGGTGACGGTGTGTTTGAAGTGAAGTCAACCAACGGTGATGTGCACTTGGGCGGTGATGACTTTGATATGCGCGTGATGAATTGGTTGGCCGATGAATTCAAGGCTGACAAAAATATTGATTTGCGCAAAGATCCGATGGCCTTACAACGTTTGAAAGAAGCATCTGAGAAAGCAAAAATTGAATTATCAAGTGGTAACGAAACGGAAATCAATTTGCCGTACATCACTAGCGTGGATGGTGTGCCTGAACACTTAGTAAAAAAATTGAGTCGTGCGAAGTTTGAGCAATTGTGCGATGATTTGATCAAGAGAACACTAGAACCTTGTAAGAAAGCAATGGCTGACTCAGGGTATTCCGTTTCACAAATTGACGAAGTTATTTTAGTGGGTGGATCAACACGTATCCCAAGAATTGTAGAAGAAGTTGAAAAGTTCTTCGGCAAGAAACCATCGAAGGGCGTTAACCCTGATGAAGTGGTGGCCGTTGGTGCTGCCATACAAGGTGGTGTGTTGACAGGTGAAGTGAAGGATGTGTTGTTGTTGGATGTTACTCCATTATCTCTTGGTATCGAAACAATGGGCGGAGTAATGACAAAGTTGATCGAGTCAAACACTACTATCCCTTCTAAAAAATCAGAAGTGTTTTCAACAGCCTCTGATAGCCAGCCTTCCGTAGAAATACATGTATTGCAAGGCGAGCGTCCGATGGCAAAAGACAACCGTACCATTGGACGATTCCATTTGGATGGAATTCCTCCTGCTCCTCGTGGCGTACCTCAGATCGAAGTGATCTTTGATATTGATGCGAACGGCATTTTACACGTGGCTGCAAAAGACAAAGGCACAGGTAAAGAACAAAAGATTCGTATTGAAGCGTCAAGTGGTTTGACCGATGCCGAAATCCAAAAGATGAAGCAAGAGGCTGCAGCGAATGCAGAGAGCGATAAGAAAGAAAAAGAAAAAGTAGAAAAAATCAACCAGGCAGATTCGCTAGTATTTCAAACTGAAAAACAAGTGAAGGAGTTTGGTGATAAACTATCTGAAGGCAATAAATCGGCTATCAATGGAGCGTTGATTAAATTGAAAGAAGCTCACGCCAGCCAAGACCTGGCTGCGATTGACACTGCGATGAATGCACTCAATACTGCCTGGACTGCGGCTTCGCAAGAGATGTATGCGCAAGGAGGACAACCAAGTGCAGAGGCTCAACCGAATCCTGGCGCAGACGCCAACGCTGGCGCTGGCAACACGACAGGCGGAGCAGATGCGCAGGATGTGGAATACGAAGAAGTGAAGAAGTAAATAATTTTCTTTCGTCAAGGGACTCCAAAGGTGTTTTGACAACTAACAGTTAGACGGGCTTTTCCGAGAAATCGGGAAAGCCTTTTTTATTAACGAAGGTTTATCTCAAATTCTTTGTAAATCCTCCCAATTTTGTGATAAAAAAATAATGAAGTGCGCTTTTGATGGACTGCAAAGAAAATGGGACTCTAAAAAAATACCTGATGTTGTACCTAATCAGCTGAATGTAAAAAAAGTTACTAATCTGCTTTTCTAATTTTTGATTTCTCTGATCAGTTTTAAAATTCTCATCCAACGTTAAGACATCTATCCATTCCTGAATGCGATAATCAAGGTTGTACTTTTGCGCACTCTCAAATGCTTCTGTAGCTAGCCTATGGCGAGTAGCGGTGTTTTGCAAAGTAATAAATGCGTTCACCCACTCTTCATTGGTTTTACAAACAATCATTCCCTTTGCCTGTGCTGCAATATTTTGATACGCCAAGATTGGTGAGCAGATAGTTGGCAATGAAAGAGCCATCGATTGCAATAATCGGTTCGCAGACTTATAAGAACTTGCCTCCTCATCCGTAAAGATGGGAAGTGCAATTGCATCGGCATGTTCGCTTAACGTTTTCAGATAGTCAGGTCTCCAACGTATAGTAGCATCAGTATGATTTGAAATCGTAACCAATTCCCAGCGAGATAGTCTGGGGTCTTTTAGTATATTCTTTAATTTTTCAACATTTGACCACCGCTGATGAGAACCATCGCCAAACCAAAAACACTTTAAGCGGCTCTTTTCAATAGTGGCAGTCCGCTTAACATACCATTCGGGAGCGTCTTCAATATAGTGCGATTGGATTCCATGATTCAAATAATTATCACAGAGCCGCTGCGAGGAACAAATTACGCGATCAACCGCTTTGCCTACGGTCAATGCCAACGGTAAATCACAATCTACCAATACTATATTTAGTCCGATTTCCTTCATAAAAGCAATGGTTGGAAGGTTGCTATCATCTTTGCATTTTTGAAGGATTACCAGATCACCACTGTTAACCAATTTTTTAAAATTCTTTTGCTCAGAGATGGACAGAGGAATCGTTCGCTCGAAAGAAGTGGGAACATAGGCGATACATGAATTGTAGCCAAGCTCCTTCAACTTAGAGTGAATTGCCAGACCTTGAATGCGAGAGCTAGCGGTAGCTTTTGGGTTAGCCCATAAAAACCAAATGACCTTATGCTGACCTTGCTTATTCATAAAAGTATTGCCTTTATTGTGCTGATGCTAGCAAAAGAAAATCGTATGTTAGAAACAAACTTAAGTGAAAGACCGGAAAAATCATTTGATTCTAGTTTGTTACAAGCCATTGCATGCACCCAAGTGCTAACATTTTAATTTCTCCAGTGAATTTATCGAAACCTCCCTATATCTTTGCTGCCTTCGAAAACGGATTGATATGCTAGTCGTAAAATTTGGTGGTACATCGGTAGGCAAGCCCGAGCGGATGAAAAAGATTGCTGAACTGGTGCAGGGTATGCCGGGAAAAAAGATCGTGGTACTTTCTGCGCTAAGCGGAACAACGAATACGTTGGTGCGCATTGGAGAGCATTTGTTCGCCCAGCGCCAAACCGGAGCGCAGCAAGAGATTGCTGATCTGGAAAATCATTATTTGCAGTTCATAAAAGAACTATATTCATCTACCGCTTATCAGGCAATTGGTCAAGAAATTGTAAGCCGCTATTTTAGCCTATTTAGGTTACTGGCAGCAGGCAAATTCGATGATCGCAGCTACCGCGAGCTACTCGCTCAAGGTGAGTTAATTTCTACCGAGCTCTTCTATCACCACTTGCAAGAAAAAAAGATCGCAGCCCGTTTGCTTCCGGCTTTGCACTTCATGTCCATCGATGAAAACAACGAGCCTGAATTGGAAAAAATAAGTGAGCGCCTACAACCCATTTTGGCAACTATTCAAGCCGATATTATTGTGACGCAAGGCTATATCTGTCGGAATAACAAGAACGAAATTGATAACTTAAAAAGGGGCGGTAGCGACTATACCGCTTCGCTGATTGGAGCCGCCATTCGCGCGGAGGAAATACAAATATGGACGGACATTGATGGCATGCATAACAATGATCCTCGCATCGTAAAGAAGACCATGCCTATTGCAGAACTTACTTTTGATGAAGCCTCTGAGTTGGCCTACTTCGGGGCTAAAATTTTGCATCCCTCCACGATCGTGCCGGCTCAAAAATATGCCGTCCCTGTAAGGCTCAAAAACACGATGGATGAAAAAGCCCCCGGCACCATCATTAGTGACAAAGGCTCACGTGGCCAGTTTAAAGCCATTGCCGCCAAAGACGACATCACGGCTATCAACATTAAGTCATCAAGAATGCTGCTGGCATATGGCTTTTTACGAAAAGTCTTTGAGGTATTTGAAAAGCATAAGACCTCTATTGATATGATCTCTACCTCAGAGGTGGCCGTGTCTGTCACGATTGATGAAAATAATCATCTGGACGAAATTGTGTCAGAGTTACAACAGTTCGGCACCATTGAGGTAGATAAAAACCAAACCATTATTTGTATTGTAGGTAACGCTCTGGCAGAAAAAGAAGCGGTCTTAAAAGAAGTATTTGAAGCACTGGCGCCCATCAAGATCCGGATGGTCTCGTTTGGAGGTAGTCATAACAACATCTCTATTTTGGTGGACACGTCACAGAAGGAAAAAGCACTAAACCTCTTGAACGAAGGCCTCTTTCATCTGTAAAGCGGCCAAAAATCAGCAGCTTCAAAACGAGTCGTAGTATTTCCTTAAAATGAAATTTCAAATACACTCGTTTGTGTTTTAATTTTTCCGCCTATATTTACCATAGACCAAACCTAAGGCTATGGAAATCGCAGTAATTATTGTCTTCGTTGTTGGCTACATAGCTATTGCTATGGAGCATCCCATTAAAATTAATAAAACTGCTTCTGCCTTATTAACGGGAGTGTTTTGTTGGACCCTTCATGCACTTTCTTCTCATGGCGCACCCGGAAGCGTAACCGCGGAACTCTCTCATCATCTCGCGAGTGTATCAGAAATTCTTTTCTTCTTAATGGGAGCAATGACCATTGTAGAATTAGTAGATGCCTACCAGGGCTTTCGTATTATTACCGACCGGATCAATACCACCAACCCAAAAATTCTGTTGTGGCTGATCTGCTTCGTCACATTTTTCCTCTCATCCATCTTAGATAATCTTACCACTTCCATTGTGATGATTTCTTTGATCAGGAAGCTAATCCCTAACAAAGAAATGCGGATGTTTTTTGCAGGGATGATCATCATCGCGGCCAACGCGGGTGGCGCGTGGACACCTATCGGTGACGTAACGACCACTATGCTTTGGATTGGCGGCCAAATTTCAACCGTGAACATCATGAAAGTACTCTTCGTGCCTAGTATTGTTTGCATTTTGGTGCCATTGATTTTCTTGAGTTTCACATTGAAGGGAGAATTGGGCGTACGACAAAATACGGCTCACATGCATACGGATGACCACGGTGAAAAAGTGAAGGGAAGCACTACCATGTTGTTGTTAGGAGTGGGAGCGTTAATCTTTGTTCCTATTTTTAAAACCATCACTCACCTCCCCCCCTATATTGGCATGCTGATGGGACTCGGAGTACTTTGGGTTGTTTCAGAATTGATTAACCCTCATGCGGATGAGGCTGCACGGAAACCCTTTACCGCTGCTGGAGCGCTCTCTCGAATTGACTCATCTAGCGTTTTATTCTTCCTAGGCATATTGTTAGCTGTGGGTGCTTTAGAATCAATGCACATTCTTACTCATTTTGCCGAAATTCTAAGTTCGACTTTTGGAGATAACCGAATCATCGTTACGTTAATTGGTCTTTTATCTGCTGTGGTAGACAACGTACCGTTGGTGGCAGCCAGCATGGGTATGTATAGCTTGGAAATGTATCCGATGGATCATTTGATATGGGAGTATCTGGCCTATTGTGCGGGCACGGGTGGAAGCATTTTGATCATTGGCTCGGCTGCTGGTGTGGCTGTAATGGGCATGGAAAAAATTGACTTTATCTGGTACTTGAAGAAAATAAGTCTGCTGGCGATGCTGGGCTATTTTGCAGGAGCAGCTTGCTATCTGGCCATCGAGCATTTCTTCATGGGCTACTAGCCGATGAAGTTAAAGAGGAGTTACACCAGATTGGCCACGTAGGGTTGAATATCAACCACCACTCCATTTTGATGTAAGTTCTTTAGTCGATTCCAAAATGCAGCGGTATAAAGCTCTTGGTGATCCATGGCAAAACAGTCGCGCAGAGGTCCGGCCGGCAACAAAAATTTCACCAATTCTTCGGGAAAAATATCGCTTTCATTTACCGCGTACCAAGGCTCAGCATTCATTTCGTCATCATCATCCCGCGCTTTCGGAATGTCTTTAAAAGTACAATCGACCAAGGGCACAATTTCATCGTAGTCGTAAAACACGACTCGTTCTTCGCTGGTTACGCCAAAATTCTTAATCAATAGATCACCGGGAAAAATATTACTCATGGCCATTTCTCGAATGGCGTGACCAAAGTCAATTACCGCTCGCTCTGCTTCGTCTGGTCTAGCCTGCTCCAAGTAAATGTTTAATGGCACCATCTTGCGCTCGACATACACATCTTGGAAGCAAACGATTCCCTGTCTAACGGAAACACTTTGAGAACAATCGAGTAATAAAAAATCAAGTAGCCGTTGATCGAAATACGCCAATGGCAGGCCCAAAAATTCAAACCGTTGTGCATCCGCCAACCGACCGACACGATCATGCTTGGCGATAAAAAGATATTTTTCAATTACCTCTTGCCGACTGACGAATTTCGGAGGTTTAAAATGATCACGAATTATCTTAAATACTAAATCATAGTCGGGCAATGTAAACACCATCATCACCATGCCCGGTATGCCCGGTGCGACCATAAACTGTGAACGATGTTGTTGTAAATGCTGATGTAATTTGGCCACAACTAGTTCCTTTCCATGCTCCTGATAGCCCAGGTTCATATACAATTGCGCCTCTGGTTTCGAAGGCATTACCTTCAACAAGAGATCGACCAAACCTTTAGGATGTCTTGCCTCCACCAAAAAATAAGAGCGGCTAAAGGCAAAAACATTTTTTAGCTCCTCTTCTGTAGTAAGCAGTGCATTGAGCACAATGCCATCTTCAGAATTCGTAAAAGCAAATAGCAGGGGCAGAACACGTTCGCTCACATTGCCATATCCCAGCAAGTAGGCATGTTTGTTTCGGTAAAAAAGATGAGGATAAAAAAACAAAAGATTCGATGGGTCCGGAATCAAAGAATTCATTTTCTCAAGCAGTTTCAAAGAAGTTGCGATCAAATTTTGATCAGAAACTTCAAATCCAATTTTTTGCAGAACCGAAAAAAATCCCGACTGAAGAATCGTTTCATATGACACCGAAACCAATTCGAGTTCGGTGTCTTGCTTTCCTGATGTTGACGATTGAAACAAAGGTGAGGCTAGATCTCCCTGGAAAAGCATTCGGCCAACCGCATCAAAAAATGTTTTAGCAAGCGTGTCGCTGCCTGTCAGTTTTTCAAATTCAACCCCCGTCTGTTTCCACCATCCTTTGTCGAGGCTCCTCGAAATAGACAACTCTCTGACAGCCTTTTCAAAGGCCCTCTCGTGCAACGAAATTCTTTCTCTTACCGCTTCTCGTTGGCCATTCCATTCCCTTTGCAGGAAGCGCTGCTTCGCGTGACGTGTTATCTCATTAAATTCAGCATAAAATTTCTCGACATGCGCGTGAAGAAGGGCAGCCGCACTTTTTGCATCTATCGTATCCGGTTCGTTCACGGATTGCAGTAGAGGCAGTACAGAGGATCGCTACTTTCGCCATCCGGAAACAGATTCTCGAGTTGATGATGGCAATGCCGACACCCATGAATGACAGACTGTGTCAATGAAGTAGGGCGTTGGCAGAGCAAACAGGGCAAGCCAGTTTTGCGCTCTACAATGTCAAAGCCCGGATAGGAACAAACCGGGCAGACAGAATTTATTTTATTGATCAGCAGAGTGGTTGCTTTCTCGATCACTTTCATTCTAGTCGGATTGAACAGCGCGCGCATGTCTGTCTCCGCTTGAACGGAAATACCACTGAGATGAATTTCTTTGAATATGTCTTTTAACGTTTGCCAATCAGAAATTCCCTTTTGCAATCTGGTTTCTGTTCTTAAAATAAGAGCGTGTGTTGGAAATCCTACCTCTATGGCAAATTCTCTAAGCTCTTTCCAAGATGAGACTTCCTGTTGCGCGTAATTCGTGTTCGTTGAGATTTTGCTGACAGCGATTTCCAACTGATTTTCCAAATCCATCAACAACAAGACCTCTTCATCGGCCGGCACAAAACCCATTTGCGGGTGTGGGCCAAATGATCCTTCGCTGGCAAGGCCAAGTGTCTCGCCTGATAGTGCGAGCGCCTGCTGAATTTTAAGACGGGCCGTAGACAATGCATCTTGCTTTCGTTCCACTTCTCCGGCAAAGGTGCCAAATTGATCGGTATCAAAATCAGGTAGCACCAGCGGCACTATTCCTAACTCTTGAAAAAGAGGAGCGATGACCTGCTCCTTTTTGTGCTGAGTAGCGATCACCATTTTCCGGCCGCGAAAAAAAGTCGTTGGTTCGCTTGAACCTGAAGCGGGGAAGTTGGCTTTGTTACTGTCCCTGACCAAGTGAGAAAGCTAGTTTGCCATCAAAGCGATTTAGATTCTCTGTTTTAATGATATCCAGACCAAGCGCGTGGACTTGATTCAGCAACGCCAGTACATGTTCATAGCTACCGGGCTGATCCATTTTCTTAGACGTAAAACGGCAGCGCCAATGATCGGTACAGAATGTTTCTGGTTGACCATCAGGGAACACCTTTACTCCGCGGTTTGTGATTAGTACGAGTTCAAATGAACCCGACTTCACCCCACTCAATATTTTTCCTAAGTCATTTGGATTTCGGTTAACTCCATTCCAATGCAAGAAAATATCCACGCCAACTAAATCCTTTTTCGCAGGTACAGTCGGATTGAAGCGCCCTTGAATTTGCTTGCGGTTTTCTTTATTGTAAACCACCTCTTTCAATTTTTGAGGCTTCGATCCTAAACGTTGAATAATGGCTTGTGCAAATTCTTTTGTGCCTACTTTCTCTACACTCGTGCCTTCTTTGAAAAGATCGTACGTATGGATTCCGTCTTCTAAGGTTTTCAACCACGCATTATGTACTTTCTCCGCTACTTCTGGCTGACCAATGTAAACCATCATTTGCACGGCACCGAGTAGTAAGCCCGATGGATTGGCCATATTCTGACCCGCTCTGCGTGGAGCAGAACCGTGGATGGCTTCGAACATGGCATATTCCTGTCCAATGTTTGCGGAACCACCAAGGCCTACAGAGCCAGTGATTTGCGCTGCCACATCTGATAAAATATCGCCATACAAATTCGGCATCAAAATCATATCAAAGGCTTCGGGCGTATCGGCCAATTTTGCTGCTCCGATATCAACAATCCAATGTTCGTTTTGAATGTCCGGATACTCCGCGGCCACTTCATCAAACACCTTATGAAACAACCCATCGGTCAATTTCATGATATTGTCTTTGGTGAAACAAGTGACTTTCTTTCGGCCATAAGCACGCGCATATTCAAAGGCAAAACGAGCAATCTTTTCGCAGCCGGGGCGAGTAATGATTTTCAAACACTGTGTTACTTCATCAGTTTGTTGGTGCTCAATTCCTGCATACAAATCTTCCTCATTCTCGCGAATAATGACAATGTCCATTACTGGATGTTTGGTCGCTACATACGGATGGTAAGAGATACAAGGGCGCACATTCGAATATAGCCCAAGTGTTTTGCGGATAGTTACATTCAAACTCTTAAAGCCACCACCTTGAGGTGTGGTGATCGGTGCTTTCAAGAAAACCTTTGTTCTGCGAAGGGAGTCCCACGACTCGTTGGCAATACCCGAGGTATGCCCTTGCTCATATACTTTCTCTCCGATGTCGATTCGCTCAATTTCAAGTTGGGCGCCTGCCGCGTCCAATATTGCAAGGGTAGCGTCCATGATTTCTGGGCCAATACCGTCACCGCTTGCTACTGTTATTGCTCTTTTTGCTGCCATTTTGGAATATTTTGAGCAAAGATAAAGATTATTCCATACTTGAAAGTATTACTTTCTTCAAAGGCCATTGTACTTGTATTCTCGGTTGTAATGAATAACTTGTTGCCAGGCAAGAAAAAAACCATCGACATGGCCTGGGAAATTCAAGTTAAAGTCAACGAAAATCTATACCTGCGCAACCCTGAAAACTCGGAACTTGGCAAGAACATCGTGAACCACGGAGTTCAAATGATTGACCAAATGGGGTTGGAGGAGTTTACTTTTAAGAAGTTGGCCGCACGCTTGAAAACAAACGAATCCAGCATCTACCGATATTTTGAAAGTAAGCATCGGCTTTTGCTTTATTTTTTCGAATGGTATTGGAGATGGATGGACTACCAACTGATGTTCAACACCAATAACGTAAGCGACCCCATTGAAAAAATAAATATCCTGTTGCATGTGCTTATGCTAAAACAGGATAACATGGTGGTGCCCGGGGAGTTGATGGACAAGGAAGCGCTGCATCGAATTGTCATTAAAGAAGCCTCGAAAACCTATCTGACAAAACATGTGACCGAAGATAACAAAAAACAGTTCTTCAAGCCCTACAAAGACTTTAACGCCAAAATAGCAGAGATCATTCATGCCTATAACCCCGATTATAAATACACCCGATCCTTAGGCAGCACCGTTATTGAGATGGTTCATTTCCAGTACTTTTTCATGCAAAACCTACCTTCACTCACCGATTTCGGAACAAGCAAAGACGAAAATGAGATCATTGCCTTTTTGAAAGAACTCATTCTATCCTGCAAGAGAAACTAACCACTAACCCAATGCCTACTCGGAGAAAATTCTTGACCAGTGTTTCTGCCCTCACACTGGGAGCATCAATTCCTGCGCTAAGTGAAAATCAAAAAGAAAAAAGGCTGCTAGTTCACCATGTCTTCTTTTGGTTGAAGAACCCCGGCAGCAAAGAAGATCTTGGAAAATTAATAGAGGGCGTAAGTTCGCTAAAAAAAATTGAGAGTCTCCGCATGGTAAAAATTGGTCTGCCCGCTGGCACGACTAAGCGAGACGTCATTGATGATTCCTACAGTTTATCTCTACTTACAATATTCGATGATGTGAATGGGCATGATACCTATCAAGATCACCCCATTCACACCAAGTTTGTGGAAACCTATTCACCACTCTGGAGTAAAGTGGTCGTCTATGATTCCATGGACATCTAACCAAAAAAATGGCCAGTTAAACCGGCCATTTTTATTTTCCTTACACTCCGACTATAAATTCGGTTGAGGTGTAGTTCTCAAATAAGGCTTAATACGCGTTGAGCCTTTTGGAAATTTAGCGGCAATGTCTTCGTCCTTTACTGCCATAGTGATGATCACATCTTCTCCTTGTTTCCAATTTGCAGGTGTTGCTACACTATATCCGGCTGTCAGTTGCAAGCTATCAATCACGCGAAGAATCTCGTCAAAGTTTCTGCCGGTAGATGCCGGATAGGTAATGGTGAGTTTTACTTTTTTGTCTGCACCAATGACAAACACCGAGCGAACGGTGAACTTATCGCTGGCGTTTGGATGAACCATGTCGTAGAGATTTGCAACTTCAAAGGCTGGGTCTGCTATGATTGGAAAATTGACATGCGTGTGTTGGGTTTCGTTGATGTCGCTAATCCAATTCTTATGAGATTCTAATCCATCTACACTCAATGCTACGACTTTTACATTTCGCTTGTCAAATTCAGCCCGCAGTTTAGCCACCGCACCCAATTCGGTGGTGCAGACAGGCGTAAAATCAGCGGGGTGCGAAAAAAGAACGCCCCAACTGCTGCCCAACCACTCATGAAATTTGATTTTTCCTTCTGATGTTTCTGCCTGAAAATCAGGCGCAATGTCTCCTAGTCTAACTGCCATACATTCATTTTTAAAAATTGAATGGCAAATGTACTATTAAATGCCTACTAAATCAATAGATTATAAAAATTGAAAAATACGACCAGCAAAATTCGTAACTCTCAAATCGTGCTTCGTAAATTGTAAATCGAACTTCGCTCGACTGAGCGAGTTTTCTACTTCTGCGCCAATTGCTTTTCTCGTTTTAATATTTTTGCCAGCGTACTTTGTTCCAAAACCCTTAGCGTTTCATCGCGCACGATTGTCAGGCTGTCGCGGATGCCGCAGGTTTTTTCGTTCTTGCATTCTTCGCAGCGATCGTAGAAATTCAGCGATACACAGGGCAACAAGGCAATGGGTCCATCGATTAACCGCATGACCTGCATCAGGTTAACCTCGGAAGGCTTCTTCACCAGAAAGTACCCTCCTCCTTTTCCCTTTTTGCTTTCTAAAATTTCTGCGTGTCGCAATTCCAACAATATAGCCTCCAGAAACTTATGAGGAATGTGCTGCTTTTTTGAGATTTCTTCGATCTGGACTGGCCCTTGATCGTACCGCTCGGCAAGGTACACCAAGGCATGGATTGCGTACTTACATTTTTTGGAAAGCATAATTGATCACAGTTTAAACTTTTTAATTTAGCGAAGTTTAGATACAACGATTCGTCTTGCCACGAATAACACGAAGTTACACGAATTTTATTTCGAAGTCATTGTGTTTATTTGTGCTATCGTGGCTAGGTTTAAATCCGTGAACAACATAAGGCAATGTCTCTAGTTTTGAAAATAATAAGCCGAGGTAGCTCAGGGGTAGAGCAGCTGATTCGTAATCAGCAGGTCGTGAGTTCAAATCTCATTCTCGGCTCATTCGTTAAAAAATAATTTGCAATAGACAATTCCATCCGTGATTACATCCAAACCCCAAACCAGTACCATTTCTTCTTTTGTTCTTTTTTTACTGATCACTTGCGTTGTGTTGGGCATGAATCTTTGGGCGGTGATCAAGTATCCGAACCCAGCCTGGTATAATTATGGTGTGATCGCATTGCTTGCCCCCATTGGCGGATTTGTTTTGTATAAAATTTTCATCCGCTATAAAATTGTTCGGTTGGGAAACAATCAAATTGAAGTCAGCTTTCCGGTGTTGAAGCAAGCAAATAAATATCCATTGTCGGAGGTGCAATTTTGGTTTGAAAATAAGGTGAAAACAGGGAAGAAATCGGTCTATCGCGAACTCGTTGTAAAGTTTACAGATGGAAAAAAAATCTCCCTGAGTCCAAAAGAATCAACCGAGTACGATCGAGCGATTCAATACCTAAAACAGAAATTGCCAAAAAAAAGGGTGATTACTTAATTCAAGCAGAACATTGAGCTAAATTTTCCTCTTGCAAATCAATTCATGATCGAATCAGCAAATCAACGAATTATCGAATTATCGAATCAACGCATTGCTGAATTTCTAAATTAACCATTACTTTTGCCATCCCTCAAAACTCGAACGCGAGTTTTGTTTGAATGCCCAGGTGGTGAAATTGGTAGACACGCTACTTTGAGGGGGTAGTGCCGCAAGGTGTGCTGGTTCGAATCCAGTTCTGGGCACCAAATTAGCTGTTCGTTAGTGGTTTTTCGTTAATGGTTTTTGACTTTCGGTGAACCGACAACGAATAACTAACAACGATCAAAAAGCCGAAGTGGTGAAACTGGTAGACACGCACGTTTCAGAGGCGTGTGGCGCAAGCTGTGCGGGTTCAAGTCCCGCCTTCGGTACTTACATAAAAATTGCTTAGAGGCGCCTGCCTGCCGATAGGCAGGTGTGGCGCAAGCTGTGCGGGTTCAAGTCCCGCCTTCGGTACTTACATAAAAATTGCTTAGAGGCGCCCGCCTGCCGGTAGGCAGGTGTGGCGCAAGCTGTGCGGGTTCAAGTCCCGCCTTCGGTACTTACATAAAAATTGCTTAGAGGCGCCTGC
>JADBYQ010000030.1 GCA_020402945.1 Cytophagales bacterium
GACCATAGTCGTTAACTTAAGGAGCTTTGCGGAGTGGAGATAGTAACCCCTTCGGGTAACTTACAAAGTTTTCTCCCCATAGTATTTTTAGTTTTTAAAAAGCGGTTTTTTGTTTGTGCCCGCTTTCGATGTTTCAAATTTAGCTGTTTCAAGGGAGAAACAACTTAAAAATCGAGCAACAATCATTCATTGAGACACAGGCGAAGTTCATTGGCCAGATAATTGGAAAACATTTTTCGGAAGAAGCGATCAACCGGTTGGCAACCAAAAGTGGTTTTATAAAGCGATCACGAAAATTATCTGCTTCTCAATTCGTAAACACACTTATGTTTTTGACGACCAGCCAAGTTCACACCAGCCTGCCGGAGATTGCCTCGGATTTATGTCAACAGTTTTCGGTGGACATAAGTAAAGAGGGGATTCATAAACGATTTTCGCCTCAGGCAGTTTCCTTTCTTAAAGAGATGATCAAATCGCAACTAGATGACCGGCTGCCGCAAGCATCACTTGTTGAATGGGGCACTTGCTTCACGGCCATAAACATCAAAGACTCCAGCAAGTTTGCATTGCCAGGTATATACAAGGACGCCTATCCCGGGTTTGGCAATTTCCACAAGGGGCAAGGGGTAATGAACATACAGTATGAGTATGATCTTATGAGTGGCAATTGGAAAACGCTGGAACTCACTTCGATCAAAACCAATGACCAGCAAGATTCTAGGGAGAGCATTGATCGTATTTCACAGGGAGAACTTTACTTAAGAGACTTGGGCTATGTCACCCCATTTTATTTGAAATCCATTATTGATAAGAAAGCTTTTTTTCTCAACCGGTTGCCTGCGCAAGCCCTCGTGCGTACCGCAAGCGGAGAGTTGATTGACTGGAAACACCTGGATAAAAAATTCAAAAAAACATCAATCCCTATGCTGGATCTTGATGTACAAATCTATGAGAAGGACTCCGTGGCTTGCAGGATGATTATTGAGCGAGTAGATGATGCGCTGTACCGGGATCGCATCAGGCGTGCAGAACGAACAGCAAAAAGGCATGGTGTCGGCCTTACCAAAAAGCACAGGATTCGTTGCCGTTACAACACCTTCATAACCAATGTTGAAAGGAAAAGCCTTCAAGCCAAGATGATTAGAAAGGTATACTATTTACGATGGCAAATCGAACTCGTTTTTAAAACCTGGAAGTCAAACCTTCAAATAAACAAATTGAAGAGAGTGAAAAAAGAACGGCTTGAATGTCAGCTCCTAGCAAGGCTGCTGTGGGCATTGCTCAACTGGAGATTATTGCAATGCTGCAACAACCATATCCAAGCAAAAAATAAGGCAGTCGGTGTGAGCACCTTGAAATTTTTTAAAAGATGCCTTGTGTTTTCAAATACACTCCGTCTGGTCGTGCTCAAAAAGTTTACCCTTCATTTGTGGCTTACCGATATCTTCTTGCCTCTGATTCAAAATACTGCATGTGAACCACCTGCAACCAAGACAACTCACTTTGAAACACTCTATCAATTAAGCTTAAGTTAACGACTATGGTCGCCTGACCAACTTATAATCAATACCAACTTCCGCGTATATTCCCACGTGGCGGGTCAGGCGACCCGCAACAACTTATTTTTGACCAACAACAACTAGGGGGACATGACATTAGTAGTAGCCAGTTTGCTTAAATCTCATTTTTATCTTTTCGTTTGTCATCACATAAAAAACTAAGGTGATCAAATCTAATTCATGATCCTCTTGTCCCATTGTGGTATCAAAAGATTTGAATGGATTGCGTTTAGGAAGATAGACCAGTCTCAAAATCTCATTTTCCCCATCTGCTATGACAAGCTTATTCAGAAAAGCAAGCTTCGGGTGACGCGATAATTTAATCTGTATATTGTCGTCAATACGAACTTTAAAAGATCCATAGGAAAAATAAATTTCGTTGCTGACTCTGTAAAACATTGCGTGTTTGCAATTAACAGTCGTATACCAACCTCTATCATTTGCCCTAAGAAACTCGCTATTCAACTTATCCCTATTTAAACCTTTAAAATTGATTGAGTTATCTTCTAAGTTTAAATTCCCAAAACAATTCGTTGAGCCGTATTTCAATAAGTAAATCATTTCTATTTAAATAAATCTTTTCCGCCAGGCCGTGAAGCACTTTCGATTATGTCATCAAAACTTTTTCCAGACTGTCTTAATCTGTGAAAAGATGGACCTAGTTTATCACCATACTTCAAATAGTTTCTAATATAAATGATGCCCCTCTGTAAAACTGGTGTTTGCTCTTTGAAAATTACACCAACTCGCCTTCTAAGGTAATGAAGCGATTTAGCGGTGGCCTCTTTAGTGTAGCCATTAGAAAGCATGTCATCTGCAACTTTAGCTAATTCCTTAACTGTCTTCTCATACGCTAATCTAACAGGCCCCCTAGCTGCGCGTAAACCCGTGCCAACCCTGCCTAACAGGTAAGCTTCTGAACCTCCAGTAAAGAAACCCAATCCAAAAATTGCACCTTGGGTTACGGGATGATCCATGAAGGCCGCTTGGCCTTCGTAGATGTGATTTTGCATTGCCAAAATATCATAGCTCCCGATAATCTTGGCTCCACTAAATATAGATTGGCCCCAGCCTTTATTTTGATAGCCTGCGAACGCGCCATCAATGTATAACCGATCATATCCGTGATTGGTCTTTATGATCGTTGTCCGTTTATCGTTGCTTGTTGAAGTATACACATCGTCTTGGCCACCGTCTTCATCAACACTGTTGATTGGGTCGTTTCCCATGCCCATGTAAGGAGACCAATGCTGCCCTTCTGGGTCTGGCACCATCCATCTGCCTGTGAGGTTGTCCCATTCTCGAAGCTCAAAATGCTCCCATCCGGTCTCTTTGTCATGCTCACTGTATTGCCCCTGATACCCATAACGGTATTTTGCATCGAGATCGATCCACTTCTGCTCCCTCAGCACCCCGCCCCATACCTTGTAATCCGTCCTTTTTTTTCGGTCGCCAGCCCTTTTTACCTGAGCCCCTCCCTAAAAAAGAATTTTTTTCCGCGAGCCTTGATGCCTTGGTACAATGTTTTTTTCAATGAACGTGAAGGCAAGGTAACCATTTCCATCGCTGCAAAGCAAAGGCAGCCACGTTTTTTTGAAGGGGAAGTGCGCTGCACAAAAACGTTTTCAATTGCTGTGAACTGATTGCGCACTTCAGCTTCAAAAAAATGAAGCAAGGCACGTGATGATTTTTTTCAATGAGACGAACTCCCCTGCCGCGCTCAGGTAATGCGATCCTACTCGTGTGTCAACTGCTCTGGCGTAAGCAATACTCGTGTGTCAACCTACTCGTGCGTAAGCGCGCGCCCGAGCAGGCGTACGGGGGTGCGGGGGGAGCCTGCGAGGAATAAGGCGCGCACGAAAAAGGGGCATGGCCGCCACCGCTTTCCCCCCGCAAAATAAAAAGGCGGCCATAAGCCCGTGCAAGAACTTTTTGTTTGTGTGAGTCCACACCTTTAAAAAAATAATTAAATTACTACCGGCTTCAAGCCGGTAGATTTGCTGAAAGTCTAAAGACTTCTAAAGTCATTCAGATATCTTGAAGTCGTCATCCTTTGTAGCGACATCTTGTTTCTCAATGTACTCTTTCACAACCTCATCTGTTAC
>JADBYQ010000031.1 GCA_020402945.1 Cytophagales bacterium
GTATACCGCTTGGCGAAAAAGCAGCGACCCTCCTTTGTTCATCGCGTAAGGCAACTACCCCTAAAAACGAAGCGTC
Organism: Cytophagales bacterium; assembly: GCA_020402945.1. Taxonomy (GTDB): domain Bacteria; phylum Bacteroidota; class Bacteroidia; order Cytophagales; family Cyclobacteriaceae; genus ELB16-189. The sequence continues at coordinate 77 of JADBYQ010000031.1, forward strand.
ATTTTAAGACCTAATTCCCCTACGGAAATATGACTTTTTAGACTAGTTTAGTCGGACAAGAATGAAAATGTATATCTATTTCGCGAGAGTAAGTCGCCCTGAACCGCCGAGCAATGTCAAAGGCATTTCGTTTGTAGGAAACTCTGTAGGTCTCCCACGCATAGGCAATCAAATTCTGCGCCCCTTTACGTAGTAAGCCCGCTTGATGGATTAGCGCAGCCAGTACCCTGACAGTATAAGCTCCTCGACTGAAACCAAACAGAAAAATCCTATCTCCTGCTTCATATTGCTCCATTAGAAAAGAATACGCTTCAATCACGTTGTTACGTAATCCCCAGCCGAACATTAACCCACCTAATTTGGTAATACTTTTAGAAAAGGGTGTGATCATATTGGGATCACTCAGGGTTCCCACACCTGGGTCGTAATAACATACTTGCTGATGTGGGTCATGTATCAATATTGTGTAAAGCTTCACCACATTCGAATAAGTTTCATCGAACTGGTTGCCTGTCCCATCACAACAAACTACAATGTTCTTTGGCATGAGTTTTTCACGGTAGTTATCCTTTCACTTCATAGTCAATAAAAATCTTACCGTCGAATGGTTTATTCCATTTTTCAAGATTTTTGAGGTTGGTTTGACTGATAGTTACCCGGTTGGTCTTGATATTCTTAAGGATATTTTTTCGATCGCCTAAAAAGAAAAATTTGCCTTTCGTTTTTCGAATCAACTCCTCACCAATGAGATCGTTGGGCATCGTATTGAGCCACACTGTGTTTATTTTTTTGAAATCAAGTGTAGCCATTGCCGCAATATCTTCCTGCTTCATCATCTCCAACCCCTTCCTTTTAGCCGTGCCATTCTGCGAAAGGTGGTGTCCCACTTTGTAAAATACAGTATGGTTCAGAATATACTCGGCATTTACCTTCTTAGTTTCGTTGTCCTTATCCTTGAAACTCCACTCTAGATTATCATGCCAGCTTAGCCAACTACCCTGTTCTGCATCGCCGGGAAATAGAAGAACACGCTCAGAATCGGTGAACTGAATTGCGACAGCCAAGCTGGTGTTGTTAATACTTGTTTCATGCCTTAACGCAAGACTGCCCGCACTGAAGAGCCATTCATGATCAATTGTCCTCCAGGCACTGGATTGATATGATGTTACAATGGGATTGGCATCAGGCTCCTGCAATATGTACTTGTCATCAAAAGGCATCAATTCACTATTAGTAACATGGCCTTTGTCAAAGACATTTAGGAAAGCCATTTCCATTGTGCTTTTCTTGTCTCGTTTTTCATATCCTTCACCAGATACCTCTTCCTTTTTAATATATGTGTTGTTTTTTGGTGGTCCTAAAACCAGAAATCTAATCCCTTCGGCCCCCGCCAAGTTTTCAATGACATTACCTGGCTCCCAAAACTCGACAACCGTGTTACCTTTTATTACTTTAAAATTCCGTAGGATGTCCTCCATGGTAGGGATAGTGCTAGCTTGCAGTCCACTATAATAATTGAGCTCATCAAGTCCGTTTAGTGATTCTATGAAATGGTTGGTGGCTTGTATCATTAGTGGCTGGTTGGAGTCCTTTGCGTAGATTTTATCGAATGCCTTATCTTTTTTGAGTTGATTCAGTCTTAAAGTGGCGCCCTGCACTGCCATCTTGATTTTGGCGTGCTCTTTTCTAAACGTATTTGCAAAGTTTTCATCGGCCTCTGTCCAGGCAAACCAAACTTTCTTAAATGTTAATTTCTTATCAAACAATGGAGATGCTTTTTCAAAGCCGTTAATGTGATCGGCATGTTCGTGAGTTACGATTAGAAGGTCAATTATTCCTTTGGTAAGTGCATTTAGGTCTTCCACCTTGTCTTCAAAATCGGTCTTGCCTCCGTGAATACAACCACAATCAATCATCAGGTTAAAGGTGACCTTGGTTTTTTTCTTGAACTGAAGGAGAAAAAAATCGCCTGTCCCCACACGGTACATCCGAACGTTAATCTTGTCAACATTGTTGGATGATTTGCTTTTCTTGGCCATATGATTTGAATTAATGACTGTGCAAAAAAGAGAATGTCTCAATGGCGGCATTGTGCTTGCCCTCGCTGAAATAGGCATTGTACGCACTAATGTCATCGCTTTCATAGTAGTCATGAAGGCGAAGTGCCCGCTCCTCATTTATTTTTGTAGGGACATTTTTATTCAAACTATCTATGTCAAGTAACGGCTTACTGATAGCATACCGTAGGTTTAAAGAGTCCAAATCAAAAATTAGTGTAACCCCTCCCGTCATAACAAACTTATCTGCCGACCTCACCTCTCCATCTTTTGGAACAAAGGTCTGCACCTTCCTTTCGCCTAATTTGCCAGTCACAATTTCAATACCCGCCCTTTGTGTAAGGGAAAGGATAATCTGGTTGCGCTTATTGCCACTTGGGCCAACGCGCGAGGAGAGTTTTAAGGAATGAATCCAAAATGAAGGTCCCGTAGAGACATAGGCCTCTGATGTGGGTACACCAAGTTTGGACCAATTATGGCTAAAAGCAAGGCCAGTCAATTTTTGGAAAACTTCAGAGCCATCAAATTTTTCATAAATCCTTCGATGCAATCCGTAAATAGAATCCTTACCTGATTCGTAACGACCCACTATATAGTCTCGTGTCAGGTTAAATATTTTTTCCCTAGAATCTGTCGTGGTTTTGCCTGCTTTTAAAGAACTGCTATTATTTTTATACATCTCCCTGGAGTCACTCAGTTCATCATCTGCATGGGCGTAAATAATTTCTCCGCTGAACTGTCGCAAAAATTTTGTCAAGATTTGAAATATCCGATCCAGATTTCCATTGTCTGTTTCCGGGTAACGCAAACTTTCCACAGAAAGACTCTTGATGCCAGATGGATAAATTCCGCGTTTTCGGAATGCATCGATGAATGCCAGTCGGTAGTCGCGGTTATCATCGGCAATCAAATCTGAATCCGCGGTAATGACGGCACGTAGGTAATCTCCGAACGTAATATCGACAGGCGCACAATAGTCAATTGCACGAATACACATCTTAAGTATATGTCCAGCCGCTTTGGATGCTTCACCGGCTAGACGGTTAACTAGGTCAGGATGAAGATCGCCTTCTGGAAGTACGCCACTTCCACCTGTGGCAATTCGTAGCAGATCAGCGACTCGGCTCTTATAAATACTTATAAATGCCTCAAAAACTGCCGATACCAAAATAGCGCCTCGTGCATGTGGCTCCATTACAGTTTGGTACTCATCTCCATTGGGTTCTTTCACCTTCCAAGTGTTGGTGACCTTATCAATGTAACCGATAGCATCGCGTAAGGCTCCATACTTACCGATAGCTGACCCAAATTCTTGGGCTAGTTGACCAAGCAGATTCTGTGATGCTAGGTCACCACGCGTTTTGGAAATCTGATGTTTCAGGACATCTGGAAATGTGAAATGCTGAAACAATGCCACTATGTCGGCAAAGGCCTCATGGAACGCCAATACATCGGGATTGGTGTCTTCAGTATAATTATTATAGATACCATCAAGAATCGCATGCGTGGTCTCGTGCGCGATGATGTCATGGCTCAAACACGTAAAAATTTGAGAATTTGGCATCTGAAGCGTGGGCTCCGCAGGTTGCGATGAAAAATATCCAAACAACAATGCCTTTTTCTGTGGGCTGTAGTAGGCGTTCGCATCACGAAATGCATGTGGATAAATGCGCAGTGTTTTTACATACTCTGTTTCTGCTTTCTTGATATTATAGTCATCTTCCTCTTTGACTCGTTTAGATTTTGATTGGGGTTTTGTTTTTGGTCTTTCTAATCTTCTCTGGCTCCAAATTATTAGGCGGCCCAACGCGTCCTCAAAGTTCTTGATTGTCGTCATGGCCACGGCATAAACCATTTGTTGGTGAAATTGTGGATTACTCTCGCTTGGTGTCAGTCCATTCTGCGCCAAGATATAAGGGTCATTTAAGTTGACCGGTTTGTAAAATGTATTAACAGTAGGATCATAGTCAATCACTTCGAGGTATTCACCTGAAGGTCCTTCTTTCAACCTATCTTCCCAGGCGACCTTATAAATGATATTGTTGATGAACGCCGTGTCAATTTTGTTGGACAGAGAAGGATCGAAAGCATAACCCCGTAGCTGCCGGAACGGAGGTTTTTTGGGTTTAATGTTGGAAAACATATGCCAATAGGTTGTATTCAAAAATGTCCGTTTGCCTTACCCAGCTTGAAGTTTTGGTCACCCACACAACTCTACATCACGGTTCCTCGAATAGTGGTGTAAAAAATATCCTATGTTATTAATGTAAAGTAAAGTTTTCGATTTTGCGAGGGATTCCTAGTTGCCTGCGATCGAATTGGATCGGTTGGGTCAAGGAATCCAATACTAAGGTAATGATTTTAAGTTAAGCGTAATAGGGGTTTCAGTCTTCCTGCTCGGAATCGAAATTTCGATTATCCACCATCATTCAAAGTGATTGCTAGAACAGTCATCAACAAGAAAGAAGGCAGGATCGGTGGCCACACTCGAACTAACCCTGGCAAAAAATATCAGGTACATCAGTGGAAAATCGGTTGTGAACCAGCTGTAAACGAACAAGAAGTGAGTTAAGTATTTCACAAACTGTATTTGACATGAAACCACAATCACATTCTTAAGGGGTTTTTGCTTGATAAAAGCAAACAGCGTTGCTTCATGTTTGTTATAGTATGCCCAACTCATCATGCCTACCAAAAACGTAACGGGTTCAATAAGCTACTTAGTATGGTTCGGATAAAAGCTTGGGTAATCAATTGACAGCTTGATCATGTTATTTTTTATACTGATCACGTTTTTGAAGCATTGAAAAGCATCTTTTGAAGAATTTTCTTGGATATCATCAAAAAATTCAGGAAATAGTCATTACAATAAAAACCGTCAAGTGTTAAATTGTCAACAATTCTATACAAGAGTAAAATGAATTAGATTTAACTGGTTTGCAATAAAACGCAAGTATGAGAAATATTTTTTGCCTATTACTTCTTGTCCTAATCGGATGGCGCGGTTATTGCCAAAACCCTTTCTATTCTGAGGCTCTAATTACGTACGATTTGAAAACCCATAAAACGGACAAACCGATTCCGTTCGATAGGTCGTTTACATTAACTATTCCAAAAGTAACTGCGAGAAAAATTGATAGAGTAGAAGCTTTTGAAGCAACTTTTTCCAATGGTAGTCGGGGGCTATTATATTCTTCTTTTTTATGTAAAAATAAAAAAGAAACCGGAGCGGTTAGGGATGTCATTCTTCGCACGAACTCCGACTCTGATACGCTACAAATCTATTTTCCATCCTTGCGCCCCAATAAAAATTTTGATATAAATATTCATTCTTGTCCGACTAAACTAGTCTAAAAAGTCATAATTCCGTAGGGGAATTAGGTCTTAAAATGACGCTTCGTTTTTAGGGGTAGTTGCCTTACGCGATGAACAAAGGAGGGTCGCTGCTTTTTCGCCAA
>JADBYQ010000032.1 GCA_020402945.1 Cytophagales bacterium
TCGATTGTCAACAAGATGGCCTTGGCTTTGTTGGACAAAGAGAAATCCACCAAAATGTCCAAACGATCAAAACGGTTGACCGCTGCATTGGATGATGATTACAGAAGTTTGGTGCTAAAATGTTAAAAGCGATTTCCCTGGACATAGCCCAACTTTCCGTAATGACCTTTTGAACTTTGTGTTATCTTTGCGGTTTATACCGTTAAATTCAACAGAAAACACACATTTATGACCGTTGCTGAGAAACCTGCCTACAAAGTAAAAGACATGTCGCTGGCCGCCTGGGGCCGCAAAGAAATTAAACTAGCTGAGGCTGAAATGCCCGGTTTGATGGCCATTCGCGAAGAATATGGCAAACAACAGCCTTTGAAAGGCGCGCGCATTGCAGGCTGCCTACACATGACCATTCAAACAGCGGTGTTAATTGAGACGTTGAAAGAACTGGGTGCGGAAGTGTCCTGGTCATCGTGCAATATCTTTTCTACGCAAGACCACGCGGCTGCGGCTATTGCTGCTGCGGGCATCCCCGTGTATGCCTGGAAGGGTATGAACGAGCAGGAGTTTGACTGGTGCATTGAGCAAACATTATATGCCTTTGCAGACGGCAAGCCGTTGAACATGATTTTGGATGATGGTGGTGACCTTACCAACATGGTGTTGGATCGCAACCCTGAGTTGATCGCGGGCATCAGAGGGATATCGGAAGAGACTACTACAGGAGTTCATCGGTTGATTGAGCGCATGCACGGTGGCAAGTTGCCGTTGCCTGCTATCAACATCAACGACTCGGTAACAAAATCGAAGTTTGATAATAAGTACGGTTGCAAAGAATCATTGGTAGATGCGATTCGCAGAGCTACGGATGTGATGATGGCGGGTAAAGTTGCTGTGGTTGCCGGATACGGTGACGTGGGCAAGGGTTCTGCTGCTTCGCTACGTGGGGCTGGTGCGCGTGTGATTGTAACGGAGATCGACCCGATCTGTGCTTTGCAAGCTGCTATGGATGGCTTTGCGGTGAAGAAGATGGAGAACGCGGTGAAGGAAGCTGATATTTTGGTAACGGCTACTGGTAACTCGGGCATCGTACTAGGCAAGCATTTTGAAAACATGAAGGACAAGGCCATTGTGTGTAACATCGGCCATTTTGATAATGAAATTGACGTGGCTTGGTTGAACAAGAATGCATCGAAAGATGAGGTGAAACCGCAGGTGGATTTGTATACGATGAAGAACGGTCGCCAGGTGATATTACTAGCGGAAGGTCGTTTGGTGAACTTAGGTTGCGCCACGGGTCACCCTTCGTTTGTAATGTCGAACTCATTTACGAATCAGGTGCTAGCGCAGTTGGAGTTGTGGGTGAACACGGACAAGTATGAAAAGAAAGTGTACATGTTGCCAAAGCATTTGGATGAGAAGGTGGCTCGCTTGCACTTGAAGAAAATTGGTGTGGAGTTGGAGGAGCTATCGGAAGAGCAGGCCAAGTACATTGGTGTGCCGGTGAATGGTCCGTTTAAGCCGGATTATTATAGGTATTAATAGTAAGGCGTCAGACCGCTCAAAACGGTCTGACGCCTGATACAGATAAAACTCTCTGCTTGCAAATTAGAGAGGCCCCTGGCGGAATGCTCGGGGTTTTTTGTTTTATGGGGGTTTCGTTCCGATAGCAATAGCAAGGCGTCTGACCGCTCAAAGCGGTCTGATGCCTGATACAGATAAAACTCTCTGCTTGCAAATTAGAGAGGCCCCAGGCGGAATGCTCGGGGTTTTTTATGCATGCTTCCTGGGTGAAAATGCTTTTTTTTGAAAGCTAGAATTGTTTTAGATTTGACAGCAAATTTATTACCCAATGCATAGTGATAACTTTCAATTAGGGTTGCTTCATTTCGTGCACCTGCTGGTAACAGTAGATGGCCACATTGATGATCGTGAGAGAGCGGCTATTTTGGAGATAAAGAAAGAAGAGAGTATATCAGATAAGGTGTTTAATGATTTTGAAAGAAAGGCAGAAGTCGCGAGCGAAGCAGAAATCTATACGGATGGGATTGAATACCTATCGCCTTGCTCTGACGATGAAAAATTAGCCGCTTTTGTTCACTTGTATAAGTTGGCAGAAGCTGACACCAGCATCAGCAACAAAGAAGTGCGCTTTTTGCTCTATGGACTCAAAGCCACTAAGATCAGTTTTGAAGATGTGGTGATGACAGCCAGGATGTCGGGAAAATAAACCCAGATTTTTTTGTGTACTTAGTTTGCCAGGTGTCAGACACTTTAAAAGTGTCTGACACCTGACTACCCTTTTAACGCGCTGCCGTGCTCCTTGCCAACAGTAAACTAGCGGGGAGTGAGACGAGATAGGCGAGTGCAGTAGCCGCGGAGTGTGAAAGAGAATAAATAACTCCGGTTTGTAGTAGGTAGAAAAGAGGAACGAGCAGCATGCCTATCGCGAACTTCAGCGAGCCAATAAATTGTTCATCCTTGACTTTGTTTTTTAAGATCCATTGCAAAACGGCTCTTGGTAATGCATGGTTTACAACATAGTATAAAAAAATAGGGTTAAGCCAGCGTAGGTTGTTGGGTGTAGCTGTGATAGATGTGGAGTTGTCAGTTTGGTTTTCCGATGTCAATGTGCTGATGAGTTGCTGGTCGGCCTGCAGTTGCTCGACCAAATCTGTTTTTAGTTTTCTGTTTTGCAAAAAGAGGTGGGCATCATGGGCATAGTGGGTGCCCTCAATGTGCAGCATCATCGATTGGAGTGATGCGCTCGTTTGCGCAAGGAGTAAATCAATTTGTTCTTTTTCGTCTTTCTGTGAGGATGGATTTTCTGTTAACGAAATTGATTTTCCAAAACTGACGAGCACTCTTGACCCTGCTTGACTGAGGGAATCATATTGCAAGCCCACGGGCACAATTTTTACTGCTATGTTTTTCTTGGAGGCCGCCTGAGCAATTCGTGCAAATCCTTTTTGCAAGGGGCGCAAGTGCCACCGGTGGTCGTGGTTGCCTTCGGCAAAGATGAGAATGGACTCGCCTTGTCGCAGGAGATCGACACAACCTTCGATCATCTCATCATTTTTGCGTAGCGTGCTAAACCCATCGCGAAAGCGAAACACAGGGCGCATTTTGAGCCACGTCAACACCACTCGTGCCCATGGCTTTTGAAAAACATTGGCGCGCGCCAGAAACCACGGCTGTCGTGAGGTGCTGCAGCCCACAAGCACAGCATCTAAAAAAGCATTTTGGTGATTGGCTACAAAAATGACAAGACCATCGGGTGTCGGCTCGTGACGATGCACTTGCCATTTGCGAAAGTAAAACCAGAGAGCTATGCGGCAGTAGCTTTTTAGAAATGAATAAAGCCCCGGCATACGATTATTTTAATACGGGAATGATAGTGCGTTGTCGCATGAACATCGCAAAGGAAAATCCGCTGATCAAGTGCCACACACCCCACCACGCTGCGACCAACGCCATGTCGGGGTTGCCATCAAAGAAGGTAAAGATCAAGATTAAGCCCAGTCCGGAATTTTGAATGCCCGTCTCGATAGCGATGGTGCGATTATTCGCTTCTCCATTTTTTAAAGACTTGCTGAAAAAGTAGGAGAGGAGCAAGGCCGCTCCGTTGTGGAGTAACACAATGCCAAACACCGTGGTGAAGTTGGCCGTGAAGGCAGCTCTGTTGTTGAAAAACGCCATGCCAATAAAGGCTGCTAAAATTACGAGGGATAAGATGCGGATACTTTTTCCAATCGAGTTGGCGAACGCAGGAAATCGCTCAGCTACCCACATGCCGGCCAGCAGTGGCACGAGCAAGATCAGCAGCATATTGGTAGCGAGCGAAGGGAAACTGATTTCAAATCCCTTTACTTCTTCTATCAACCCCGGCACGAGTGAAGCCCAGAAAAAGAAATTGAGAGGCGTGATAACAAAAGCCAGCAACGAAGAAAAAGCGGTTAGGGTTACCGACAGCGCGACATTGCCCCGCGCCAGCATCGAAAAGAAATTAGAAACGTTCCCACCCGGACAAGCGGCTACCAATAACATGCCGAGTGCCATCCCTTTGCTGATGGGTAATACGAGCACCAATAACAACGTGATAAAGGGAAGCAGTATGATTTGTGAGAACAAGCCGCTGAAGACGGATTTTTTTTGTGTGAGTAGCTCCGTAAAATGTTCACGCTTAATTTCCAACGCTACTCCAAACATGATAATCGCGAGGCATACGTTTAATGCGATGAGGCTATCTGGGGAGAAGTGTATCGGTACGGCTTCGGAGGGCATTGTGAGTTGGAAGGTGGGATTTAGAATTTAGAAGTTGGAAGTTAGAAGTCAGAATTTGGAAGTTAGAATTTAGAAGTTTAAAGTTGAAAGTTGATAACTCGGTCTCAAATCTCAAATCTCAAGTCTCACATCTCACATCTTGCGTCTTACGTCTTACGTCTTACGTCTAAAATCTCAATTCGTACTTCGCCACACGCTATTCCCTATTCTCCTCATACCACCGATCTACCAGCAAGCCCTTGCCTTCGGCAGCCATGACGGCCAATTGATCGCAGCGTTCGTTTTCAGCATGACCGGCATGACCTTTGACCCACACAAATTTTGGTTTTAGTTTGGTGTGCAAGGGAATGTATCGTTTCCACAAGTCGGAGTTTGCTTTCTTGGCGAAATTCTTTTTCTCCCAATTCCAGATCCATCCTTTCTCTACGGAGTCAACTACATATTTTGAATCCGAGTAAATGGTGACGGGTATGCCGGGTTTTTTAATCGCTTCTAATCCAATGATGACGGCCATCAACTCCATTCGGTTGTTGGTAGTCAAACGAAAGCCTTCGGACAATTCTTTTTCATGATGACCATATTTCATGATGGTGCCATAGCCGCCCGGTCCGGGGTTGCCTTGTGCAGCTCCGTCTGTATAAATGCGAATCATTTTTCTAGTTGTGAATTTGTAATGAAGATCTTATGCATTCACTACGTCCTTGCGAAGGTCATCGAGGGATTCGCTAAATACTGAATAGCCGTAGTTGCCCATGGTCTCTAAAAAAGCCCGCTTGCTAATGCCGACCAGACCGGCCGCCTGCCCTGAAGATAATTTGGCTTGGTGATAGAGTTGACAGGCCAGCGTCATTTTAACATCGAACTCGGTGAGCCCTAATGAATCAGGTAAGTCGAGTGTGATACGTTTCATGGGTGATTGACTTTTTCTGTATGAAAGTTACAAAAAATTAGTTAGCAGATAAGGACATTGCTTTAAATACTAAAATTGCTTTTGAAAATCTTCACGGCAATGGCCAGCAGGATCACGCCAAACACTTTGCGCAGCACCACAAATCCTGATTTGCCTATCTTTTGTTCGAGCCATCCGCTGGAGCGAAGCACGATGTAGACGAAGATGAGGTTCAACACGATTCCAATTAAGATGTTGGTTTCCTGGTACACAGCCCTGAGTGATAGGATCGTTGTCAGAGTTCCCGCGCCTGCTATCAGCGGAAAAGCAATAGGTACAATAGAACCTGTTCCTTTGGCATCCGGATCGTCTTTGATTAAGTCGATGCCCAAAATCATTTCCATCGCAATGATAAACATGACAATGGCACCTGCCACGGCAAATGAACCTACATCCAATCCAAAAAGTTTGAGTATGGATTGCCCCAGAAAAAGGAACACGACCATCAAGATCGCTGCGATGGCTGTCGCTTTCTCTGCGTAGATTCTTCCTTCTCTTTTTCGAATGAGGATCACAAACGGAATGGATCCGAGAATATCAATAACGGAGAAGAGGATCAACGTGACGGAAAATATTTCTTTGAGGTTCATAGGCTATGGTAGCCTCAAAGATAAGCGAATTCAAGCGGTCATAAAAAAAGGCCGGGTAACTTACCCGACCTCCCTATACTAACCCAAACTAGTGTTAAAAAAAGAATTGATATTGTGCCACTACTTGTCCGTTCATGCCGGAGTTTTGGATCAAGTCGTTGCCGAACGGAGTATACGTGGGACGCAGTTGATAGTCAAGCGTCAGTTTGCTCGTGTGCCCTTTCATGAACCAGTTTACTCCGAAGTCAAAAAGATTCATCTGTTTATCAAGCCGATCGTAATTCGCGCCTTGGTAGGTCACAAACGGCATCAGTGTTCCGTTTCCTTCACCCAACAAATCTTTTTTCAGCAAGTAGCCAAACTGTGCGTACACCACACTACCTGTTCCAAACATGGGAAAAGCATTTCCGTAACTTCCTGCGGGAGCGCCACCTACATTCGAACCATTGGCCGGATTCATAATGCCATTGTACCTCAGGTAACGGGTGCCGTAGTCCGTGTTAAAATAACCAAGATAAGCACTGATGGCAGTTCCTTTTTCAGCATTGACCGGAGCATCATAGAACATGGCGACAGACCACAAGTTCATGTTGTAGTATTTTCGGTTTGGATCTGTCGTTGGATCTGCGTTTGTGTTCGAGCCCGTCCAGGTCGCGTTGGCTTGCGTAATGAAGCCGCCTTCCAGATTAAGCACTTTCTTTTTTCCCAGATAGGTGCCCGTCATGTACGGTGTCACATGCGATTCTTTGTCGAAGAAATTCCAAATGAAAATCGCCTGGTATTGTTTGCTATGATTGTCCCAGGCAAAGTTGGCATTGGTCGCGTTGATACCCGGCTGCGGCAATCCGTTTGAAGTTATTGGAAATGGGTCGCTAAGGATAATTCGATAGTCTAGTTTTCCAATTTGTCCACGTGCATAGACACTCAGTTTACGAGAAAACTCGTCCGTTTGATCAACGGTTGCCTGCGCAAAGATGGGTACGTCCATACTCATGATAGTTCCTACACTGGGTTGGCTAAAACGTGACAAACCATTCGTAATAGTAAGCCCGCCACCAAGGTGCAGTTTATCGGTCCCTTTGAAAACGCGATACTCGCCCAATGCATCGTGGAAGAAGGCCTGAATTTTTCTATTCCCGCTGTTAGTTGAATTTTGCCCTGACAAATAATTGAAATTGTTTTGCCCGAACTGCAAGTAGAAAAAAACACGGTCAGTGATTTGACCATACAACTGCATTCTCGTTCTGCGCAGACCGATGTCAAATGTTTCAACGGTAGGATCGCCCAGTACCGTAGTGCCCGCGTTGCTTTGGTTATAACGAAACCATACTTGGTTGAGGATCGTTGCCTTAATGTAGTGGCTTCCGTCTTCATTCAGTTTCAATCGCAATTCTTCCAATTCTTTTTTGGGAGGAAGGGTCGCTTCTTGTTTTACCTCCTGGGCAAATGCCGATAGGCACACCATCCCCATGATCACAAACAAAATATTTTTCATAGGTTACTTGGCATGCTGCATAAACTCCTCTGCAAATCTCTCAACGTAGCTAATATCCACAGGCAGGAGGGTGTCTTTTTCCTTGAAGAATAGTAAGCGGTTATTGTGACACTCTACGTGAATACTTTCTCTGTTTTCCAAAAAATGAATCAATGATTCTTTAAAGAAAGGTGCCATCGCGCCTTCGTTGGCTCCTCGCAAATAGTATTTTTTTGAAAATTCTGGGTAAGCACTGAAGTCAATATCTTTACCCTCTACCGCCTCAAATAATTTTGACCACATGCCTTCCGGTTCGAGCGCGAAATCAGGAATGGTAATGCTATGTTCAGACAATTGTAGTATTGTGATGTGTGTTTCTGTTTTTTCTTGTCTTGCACCTTCAGTCAACGTGATATCGGACACCTCAACCTTTCCGATGGACAGATATTTGGTCAACAGATTTTCCTCGTACATAATTTTGTTTCCTTTTTCAATAGGAAAACCTGAGTACTTGGCTGAACTTTTGATTTTTTGAGGATAGAATTCATAACCGTTGGCGGATGCAAATTCGCGTAGCTCAACTTGACGTGGGCTCAGTTTTACATCTGCCACCTCTAATTTAGTAGAAGTATACTTGCGGGCTGCCAGAGGATGTTTTGAAAAAGGGTTAAATTTTTCCAGACCCACTAACGTAACGTGCCCTCCTGCCTCATGATACTTCTCTTCAAAATGATGAAGTTGTTCCATGAAAGAGTGATCAACCAGTTTTGTATCTGAAAAATTGAAGTTGACTTGCTTGCCTGGCTTTAGCGAATTCCATAATTTTTTATACCCTAGAAAATTAGAAAAGATAGCGGAGTCTTTGATTTTGATGTCGTATGAATTGCCCTGTTCGGTTATTTCATATTTTGCCTTAAACAAGCTTCCAATAGGTGCGCCATTAATAATGTGAAAAACGAATTTTGTTAGGATACCCGCACCCACACCCAAAAGCAAATCTTCGCCTACAGTTACTACAATTGTCACGCAAAAAATCACCAATTGCTCTGACCCGACCTTAAATGCGTTTACAAACTCTTTTGGTGCAGCCAGTCGATAGGCAACCGCAATCAACATAGCCGCCAATGCAGAGTTGGGAATGAGATTGATGACCGGAATCAAAACTAACATAGCGAGAAAAAGAAACAATCCGTGGAAGAAATTGGCCCACCGTGTTCTTCCACCATTATTGACGTTGGCAGAACTACGCGCTACCTCTGAAATCATTGGTAGTCCGCCCAACAAGCCCGACACTCCGTTGCCAATCGATAAGGCCCTTAAATCTTTGTTATAGTCAGAGACCCGTTTGTAGGGATCTAACCCATCGATGGCTTTGACTGTGAGTAGTGACTCTAAACTATTCACAAATAAAAACATGACTACGTATTTCCAGAAAACACCGGTACCGATAGCAGCAAAACTGGCGTTGAACTTTACACCTTTCCAAAAGTCAGCGATGTGTACCAAAGCAAATGGCTTTCCTTCCTGAGAAAGGATATCACCAAGCCCCAATGCAATTGATAATGGAATGGCAATAACTAACACCACCATTGGCGCAGGGATCTTTTTAAAGATACCGCCTAGCATAGGCAAACCGAATATAATGATCAGACTAAGAATTCCAATTGCAGTAATTTTTAAGTTGGCATTAGCTATGAAGATAGGAATGTGCGTATAAAGGTGAATGGGGTCAAGCCCTTTGGTAAGCGAGGCATCTACTCCGAGCAATATTGGAAGCTGCTTGGCAAAAATCAAAAAACCAATAGCGGCCAACATTCCATGGACTGCCGAAATTGGAAAGAAGTCGGAGTAAGAACCAAATTTTAGTACGCCAAAAAAGAATTGTATGACCGCCATTACAACGATAGCACCACAGGTAAGCGCCACGGCATCGCCCATATTAAGTGCGCCAAAATCGGTGACCGCGCCTGCACACACGGTAATGAGGCCTGCTGCAGGTCCTTTAATGGTGAGTCGTGAGCCAGCAAAAAGGCTGACTACCATTCCGCCTACCATGGCAGTAAGTACACCCATTGCGGCTGGGAAACCGCTTGCTTTGGCAATTCCCAGACTTAGTGGGAGTGCGAGTAAGAAAACTAAGAATCCGGAGAGCGAATCTGCCGACCAATTTTGTTTGAGGCCTTCGAGGCCATCTTTAGGAATATCTAATGATTTCATTTTTATGTTCTTTTTGTAAATCCATCAATGCCTGAAGCACGATGGATAGAATGACTAAATTAAACAGAGCGAAGTTCAAATGAAAATCGCGGTTTGCGTTTAATCAAATCTGAAAGACACAATGAAGGTGAAAGAGAGGTGGATGAGTGTTGAACTGATCGTTTACGCTGAAAATTCGCAGCGGTTGATTTTCGATAATGGATGGAGAGGCCGGCCAACTTGCAAGGTGAAAAACCTGCGTCAAGAAAAAATCTCTGCCTTCTTTTTCTTCTTCATTTCTTTCCTCCACAAAAAGGAGGGAGGTAAGAGTGTGTGTGGGTTGACACAAGATTGACGATGAATGGTCATTTGTTTTTTGCTCGCTTACCGAGGCTCCCAAAAATGTGGGTGCCAAAAATTCAAAACTGAATAACAGGATAGCGAAGAATCTCAAGACGGTACTGTTTCTAAGGTTCACCAACGGAATCATTTGGACAAAGTTCTACAATAATACAGCAATTGTCCAAAGAGATGAAAAAGAAACTGACGACAATCGATTGCTGAAAGTTTTTTGAAAGTAATACTTTCTATTGTTAGAGCCTGTCATTTGCACTTTGTTTTTACCCTATTGATATTACAAATCTTTATTGCATAAATTTGCCACTTTATGAATAAGAAGTCATCTGTTCATTTTTTTACATTCATACTTGCAGCGTGGCTGCTCGCTTTCACTGTGGTTTCAGTCGGCTTTTGCGAAGGAAAATTTGCATGTGAAGAAGCACCTATCATTACAAAGTTACATGTATCGAGTCTCTTCAATTTGATGTCCGAGCCCTGTGAAGAGAAAGAGGCACGAGATTCTTTTGGCGGGTTACCAGTAGTGTTTACCTCCTACTTCTTCGATGCAGCATCGGGCACGGTTGATTCGATGTTGAGTCCATGCTTACAGTTGCATTCGGTTTCATCCTTTGGCAGTACGACCAACCTACCGATTTACCTCGCAAAAAAATCTTTTCTTATTTAGCGTGATTGCCTCTTACTGGTTTGACCTATTGTGGCCACCAGATTTAATTCGACAATCTGCAATCTTTTTGATCTTATATTTATGAAACAACAAGCTGTTACATTTAACGAGCACGAAGTGATTCATTCACTCAAACATTTTTTGCCCGCACAAGCTCCGTTAAAAGATTTTATTCACCACAATACACTCCACGCTTTTCAGCATCAAAAATTTAAAGATGGGGTGCGAGGCGCATCGGAAATACTGGGCTATCGTTCGTCTCTTTCACTGAGTGATTTTCGATCTCTTTATGAGCAGGGCTCAATAAATCCTGCGATTCTTGATCGGGTAATTACTGAGAAGAAGGGTTTGGAAAACCTTGAAGAATGGAAAAAGAAAGTGCTAACCTATAAGTATGAATTAAATGCTGCGCCTAGAATTGGCGCACTAAGGGCGAATTGGAAGAAACACTACCGCATCGACCTGGATTCACTAGTACAACCCATTCTGTTTCGAATCTTGTGTAGCTACTTAGACCAGGGTATTGCGGTCTGGAACTTTCCCATTCGAGACAAAACATTCCTATCGGCCCTACAGGCGATGGAGGCCAATAGCTTTAGTAGTTTTTTTAGAAGGCCCAGAGCGAAGAAGCTGTTGCTAACGGGCAGTTGCGACATTGCTGGTTTGTTAAAGCTGCTGGTCGGAGATGAGTCGCTGTATGAACGTTATCTTTTTGATCAACAGTTTGCGCATCAGGGATGGGCAGGGATGGTGTCAGCCATTGAAGATCAGCCTCATACTATTCTTGATCCGCGCAAACTCTCCATGCACGATCTCATCGTATTTGAACTGCTCCTGGAAATAGATGCGCTTGACATGAGTTTTGGCGAAAATTGGAAACCACTTGCCGAGCGCCTATTAATCAAGCCAACGGAACTGTTTGCCGATGTGCCTGAGACCGAGCTTCATGAAGTATTGTTCATTTGGCAAGAGGCGTTTGAGAAGAGCTACCATGATCAAGTACTGGCGGGACTTGTGATGCAGAAAAACGAGAAACGAGAAATCACCAGTAAGAGCTTTCAGGCGATGTTTTGTATTGATGATCGCGAGTGCTCGATCAGGCGATATTTAGAAGAATTTGATCCCGCATGTGAAACCTTTGGAACGCCAGGATTTTTTGGTGTTGAGTTTTATTATCAACCTGAGGGTGGAAAATTCTACACCAAAGTTTGCCCCGCTCCTGTAACGCCTAAATTTCTTGTGAAAGGTGTTGGGCAAGAAAAGCGAGAAAAGGATTTGTACTTAGCCAAGCATTCGCACTCATTTTATGGTGGATGGCTGATCTCACAAACACTTGGTTTCTGGTCTGCGTTTAGTTTATTTATCAACATTTTTAAGCCCTCGATGGGCCCTGCCACTGCCTCTTCGTTCAAGCACATGAGCAAGAAATCGCAGTTGACGATTGAGAACACAGACCCGGCTCAACGGGAGAACGATCTTCAAATTGGCTATCAGGTAGAAGAGATGACCAATAGGGTAGAGGGATTGCTAAAAAGCATTGGATTGGTGAAAGACTTCGCACCTATTGTGTATGTAGTTGGTCACGGATCCAGCAGTGTCAATAACCCACACTATGCAGCGTATGATTGTGGAGCGTGTTCCGGCCGGGCCGGTTCGGTGAATGCACGCGTTATTTCTTTTATGGCCAACCATAAAAAGGTGCGTGAGCAATTGAAGGAACGAGGTATCGTGATACCTGAGCAAACCCAGTTCATTGGCGGGCTACACGATACCACCCGCGATGAAATTTCTTTTTACGATGAAGATGTGTTGAATAAACTGAACATTGAACAACATAAAAAGGTGGAAGCTATCTTTGCCAAAGCATTGGACTACAATGCCAAAGAAAGATCCAGGCGATTTATTTCGATCGACTCGCATTCATCGCCATCAACAATTCACGAGCAAATCCGAATTCGTTCTGTGTCATTGTTTGAGCCTCGGCCAGAATTAAACCATGCAACTAATGCGCTTTGCGTGGTCGGGCGTAGGGAATTGACCAAACATTTGTTTTTAGATCGCAGGGCATTCATGAATTCGTTTGATTATCAGGTTGATCCTGAAGGAAAATACTTGTTCAATATTCTGAAGGCAGTCGCACCCGTTTGTGGTGGAATAAATCTCGAGTATTTCTTCTCTCGGGTGGACAATCAGAAATTAGGAGCAGGTACCAAGCTGCCACACAATGTGATGGGCTTGTTTGGTGTGGCCAATGGAATTGACGGAGATTTGCGGCCGGGGCTTCCCAGCCAGATGATCGAAGTGCATGACCCGGTTCGTCTCATGGTGGTGGTGGAGCATTATCCTGAGGTGGTTCTTCAAACCATTCAAAAGTCTGTCGAGACCTACGAATGGTTTATCAACGAGTGGGTGATACTGGTGGTCATCCATCCAGACACGCACAAACTTCATTATTTCCGCGATGGTGCTTTTATCGACTATGTTCCAACAATCAAAGCCATCGAATCGGCAACAGACATCAAGTCGATCCTCGAGTCGCACATAGAAAATCTTCCTGTTTACGCTTTATCTTAGTTTTATATGATAGCCTTCTTTGAGTTTTTGATATTAATGCCTTTTATAGGATTTTTGATTAGTCTGGTATTACCTAGCAAAAATGAAGCACTGCTATCGCGGTGGTCTTTTGTTGTTATAGGAATCCACATGATTACCTTTCAGGCTTTTCTGGTGTATTGGTTTATTCAGGGACACCCGTCAGCCGACTTTAAGGATTTGGTTCTTTATAAATCTCCTGATTACGAATTCTTCATTGATTTTTATTTTGATGCAATCACTGCTGTTTACCTTTTTGTTGGGTCCATTCTCACTTTCTTGGTTACGGTCTACAGTCGCTACTACTTACATCGGGAAGTAGGTTATAAACGTTTCTTTAACACTATTCTCTTTTTTTATCTGGGGTACAACATCGTAGTTTTATCTGGAAATCTTGAGACGCTTTTTATCGGTTGGGAGATATTGGGAATTTCTTCCTTTTTGTTAATCGCTTTCTATCGCGACCGTTATTTACCTGTGAAAAATGCGGTAAAAGTATTTTCAGTCTATCGAATTGCTGATGTCGGCTTGATTTTGGCGATGTGGGCTACACATCATTTGTTTCATGAGAACATTACCTTTGCAAAGCTTCAGAATTACGAAATGGTGCACGAGCATTTGCAATCGCATACCTGGATTGGCGTTTTTATTTCATTGATGTTTTTAATTGCAGCGGCTGCAAAGTCTGCGCAGATTCCATTCTCTTCCTGGTTGCCTCGTGCCATGGAAGGTCCAACGCCATCTAGTGCTATTTTTTACGGTTCGCTTTCCGTTCATCTGGGTGTTTTTATTTTGTTGCGCACCTATCCATTTTGGGAGTATCAACCTTCGGTGCGTATTCTCATCGGTTTGTGTGGGTTAACGACAGCCATTATTGCCACCGGTATTGCGCGTGTTCAATCGTCTGTGAAGAGCCAAATAGCTTATTCATCGATTGCTCAAATTGGCTTGATCTTTATTGAGGTGGCTGCCGGATGGGGTATGTTGGCACTGTTTCATTTTGCGGGAAATGCTTTTTTAAGAACCTATCAGTTATTGGTATCGCCTTCAGTAGTCAGTTATTTGATTCGTGAACAGTTCTACAATTTCACACCTCGACTTCGTTCCATCGAGGATTTATTTCCAAAGAGATTGCAAAACACACTTTATATTTTGTGTATCAAAGAGTGGAATTTGGATTCTATCATGTACCGCTACTTTTGGAATCCGGTAAAATGGGCCGGGCAAAAAGTAAATTTTCTGACGCTCAATCGGGCGATTGGATTTTTTATCCCGACTTATTTGGTCGGGTTGTTTCTCGTCTATAATAGAAGCCTTGTGTCAGAAGAAGTGCAACACTACCTAACAATTCTCTTTTCCGTAATTGGGTTGATGTGTGTATTGAAATCGTTTACTGAAAGGAAGCACGCACGTTTAAGCTGGATGCTCGTCATCATGAATCACTTTTGGGTAGCATTGGCGATCTCGTTCAATGAAAATTTTACATTTAACGATATTCATTTATATCTCAGTGGGATAGCTGTCGCTGGTGTTGTTGGTCTTTTGGCGTTGCGTAGGCTAGCTTTGTTAGAAGGCAGTATCGATCTCGATCAATTTCATGGACATTCCTACAAGCACCCAAAAATTGCGCTGTTGTTTTTCATGATGTGCTTATGTGCTACCGGCTTCCCTATTTCTCCTACGTTTATTGGGGAAGATTTGATCTTTACACACATCCATGAAGATCAGGTCGTGCTAGCGTTTTTTACAGCACTTAGTTTCATTATTGATGGATTGGCCATTATCCGAATTTATGCGAGAGTATTTTTGGGGCCGCATTCAAAGTCGGTATATGATATGGCCTATCGCTCTTCGTAGTTGCTCGTTTCCGGTTTCCGGTTGCTGGTTTCCTGTTTCTGGTTTCCTGTTTCTGGTTTTTAGTGACAGGTAACCAGCAACCTGTAACTGGTAACCGTTAGCAGTTATCCCTTCTTGTTCATCAAATAAAGCAACGCCAGGGCGTATCCTTCCATCCCAAAACCGGTGATGAGCCCTTTACACTTAGAGGTAATCACACTCTTATGCCGAAACTCCTCACGTGCATACACATTGGAGATATGAACTTCAATAACAGGTGTTTTGATAGCGCCAATGGCATCGTGAATGGCGATAGAGGTATGCGTATAGGCGCCAGCATTCAAAATAATTCCATCAAATTCAAAGCCTACTTCATGTAATTTATTGATTAACTCGCCTTCTACATTGGACTGGTAATAGTGTATCTCAATCCCTGAAAAACTTGCTTTCAGATTTTGAAAAAAAGTTTCAAAGTCGGTGTTACCATATACCTCCGGTTCGCGCTTACCCAATAGATTGAGATTAGGGCCATTGATGATTTGTATTTTCATTCAGCCAAGATAGGAAAAAGGACAAAAGGGACTGTAAACGTTTCATTTTTTTTGATTTCGTGGATGACCATGCCCTGATAAATTGCACATTTGTGTACTCGAAACCACTACTATTGAACTGGCAGTCCTACATCAAGCAATTTAGAGATTACCTCAAACTAGAAAGGTCTTTGTCAGACAACTCTATTCAAGCCTATGTGCGTGACGTGGAAAAGTTGGATCAGTTTGTGCAACTAAAGTTTCCAACACTTTCCCCGCTGTTAGTTTCTTCCAAACATCTGCAGGCATTTATTCAATTCGTTAGCGAATTGGGAATGAGTGCCTATAGTCAAGCACGGATTTTATCGGGCGTAAAAGCGTTTTACAAGTATCTGCTTTTTGAAGAACTGATCACGAGTGACCCAACCTCATTGTTAGAGGGACCTAAAATTGGCAGAAAATTACCAGACACTTTAGAATACCTGGAAATAGAAAAGCTGCTTGCAGCAATTGATTTATCAACGCCCGAAGGCGCTCGCAATCGCACGATGATTGAGGTGCTGTACAGTTCGGGCTTACGAGTTTCAGAATTGGTGGAGTTAAAAATTTCAAACGTATTGACCGATGTGGGCTTTGTGCGGGTGATCGGGAAGGGGAATAAAGAGCGGTTGGTTCCAATTGGCAAAGAGGCCCTGAAGTATTTGAAAATGTACATCGATGAGGTGAGGGTGCATATCCCGGTGAAGAAAGGATTTGAGAGTCATGTTTTTTTGAATCGAAGGGGTTCAAAGATTTCACGGGTTTTCGTCTTCACTGTTGTTAAAGACTTGGCCGCAAGGATCGGGCTTAAGAAGTCGATTAGCCCGCATACCTTCAGGCATTCATTTGCGACACATCTTATTGAAGGAGGAGCAGATCTGCGAGCGGTTCAAGAGATGCTGGGGCATGAGTCGATCACCACCACCGAAATTTACACACACTTAGATCGCGATTATTTAAGGCAGGTGATTCAAGAGTTTCATCCGAGAAGCTAACCACGATTGAATAGGAAAGCGACAAAACGAGCACGGGATTTATGATTCGCACCGCATTCATTTATTGCTACCTTTGCCATATGAAGTCGGTGTGCTATTGGTCTTTCCTGTTTCTTGTGTCTTTGGATGCATGGTGTCAGAACATTGAAGTAGAATACGACAAGAAGCGTGATTTTACCATTTACAAAACCTTTCGATTTGGTGAGAGCCAGATTACTACCCCGGCTGACCAAAAGCAAATCAAAGACGAAGTACTGAATCGATGGATTGTTCAGGGCATTACGCAGGAGTTGGAGATGAAAGGATTGACAAAATCAGATTCATCTGCCGACCTGGTTGTGTCTTATGCCGAAGGTACGTTAGCGCGAACCGATAATCAGGCACTGGGGCCGCTGGCTCTTACTCCAGGTACTAATCCGGATCGAAACTTCAAATTTGACTATCGACAAAGTACATTGATTATTGATTTGAATGATAGAAGTGGTAATCTAATTTGGCGCATAAACTCCACCACCAATATGACCTCCGCAGAAGCCGAAAGAACGATTGATGCCGTCATCGAACGAGGCTTTAAAAAATTTGCCAAACCACACAAAAAGAAGAAAAAGTAAATCGTGTATCATTATCTTATTCGCCCGCTGCTTTTCCGGTTTGACCCCGAGAAAATTCATCACTTCACCTTTAATTTTTTAAAATTCGCTGGGGCTATCCCGGGAGTTCGTTGGCTGCTCAGAAATTTTTTTACCGTTACTGACAAAAAATTAGAGCGCACACTATTTGGCATTCAATTCAGTAATCCGGTTGGATTGGCGGCTGGGTTCGACAAAGACGCCAGGTTAATTGATGAACTGGCTTGTTTTGGTTTCGGGTTTATTGAAATAGGTACACTCACTCCAAAAGCCCAGACGGGTAACGACAAGCCGCGCTTATTTCGGTTACCTCAAGATCAAGCACTGATTAACCGAATGGGTTTCAACAATGGTGGCGTGTCCGAAGCGGTTAAGCGATTGAAGAAAAGAAAATCAAAAGTTATTATCGGTGGCAACATTGGAAAGAATAAAATCACACCTAACGAAAAAGCTTTTGAAGACTACGACTATTGCTTTCAGGCGTTGCATCCCTATGTTGATTATTTTGTCGTGAACGTGAGTTCGCCCAACACACCCGGTTTGCGTGAGTTGCAGGAGAAAGAGCCGTTGACGCAGTTAATGAATCACGTAAAAGGACTAAGTAACAGAAGTAGTCAGCCCAAACCCGTATTGCTAAAAATTGCCCCCGACCTGACCAACTCACAATTAGATGATGTCGTGGAAGTTTTGGTATCCACGAAAGCGGATGGTGTGATTGCTACCAATACAACGATTTCTCGCCAGGGTTTGAACAGCGATCAAGCCACGTTGGAAGCGATAGGCAATGGCGGGTTAAGCGGTAAGCCACTGGTCAATCGATCTAACGAAGTGATCGCTTACCTACGCTCGAAGTTGGGTAAGAGCTTTCCGATCATCGGAGTAGGAGGGATCATGTCACCGGAAGATGCAGTCGCAAAATTAAAATCCGGTGCAGACCTGCTTCAGATCTACACCGGATTTGTATACGAGGGGCCGGGGTTTGTAAAAAGGATATTGAGCGAACTTTGATTTCGTGCTTTTTACTCTTTAACCCCCACCAAATCTAATACAAACGCATACATCAGCGCCTCTTCTTTAAGTGATTCAAATCGTCCGCTGGCGCCACCATGTCCAGCTTCCATATTGGTTTTGAGAAGAAGTAAATTTTTGTCGGTCTTCATCGTGCGCAGTTTTGCCACCCACTTGGCGGGTTCCCAATATTGTACCTGGCTATCCTGCAATCCGGTAGTTACTAGTAAATTCGGGTATTCCTTTTTCGCCACGTTATCATAGGGAGAATACGATAACATGTAATCATATTCTTCTTTAACGTTTGGGTTGCCCCATTCTTTCCATTCAAATGTAGTGAGTGGAATGGTCTCATCTTCCATCGTACTAATTACATCTACAAATGGAACATCGGCAATGATGCCTTTATAAAGATCAGGGCGCATGTTGGTGATGGCGCCCATCAACAATCCGCCCGCGCTGCCACCATTGGCAAATAGTTTGTCTTTGGCTGCATATTTTTCATTGATCAAAAACTCCGACACATCGATAAAATCATTGAACGTATTTTTCTTCTTCAACATCTTTCCATCTTCATACCACTTTCCACCCATTTCCTGCCCACCACGAACGTGGGCGATCGCATACACAAATCCGCGGTCTAGTAAGCTTAACCGAGAAGAGCTAAAGTACGCAACCATAGATGCACCGTATGATCCATATGCATATTGAAAGCAAGCGTTGCTCCCATCTTTTTTAAACTTGTCTTTTCTGTATACAATCGAGACGGGAACTTTCACACCATCACGGGAAGTGGCCATCACGCGTTCGGTTTGGTAGTTGGCGCGATCAAATCCACCTAGCACTTCTTGCTCTTTCAATAACTTTTTTTCTTTGGTGTCCATGCCATAATCGTACTGCGATGCGGGTGTAGTCATGGATTGATAGTAATAGCGCAGCGTGGTTGATTTGGGATCTGGATTGGTGCTGATACCAGCTACATAAGCGGGCTCTCCAAAGTCTATGCTGTGCTCTGATTGGTCGGCCCATTTAATCATTCTAATGTGAGCCAGCCCTTCGGCTGTTTCTTGAATGGCCAAGTAGTCATTGAACAGTTCAAAACCCTCCAGAAATTTATCATCACGGTTGGGTATTACATCCGTCCAATTTTCTTTTCCGGTTTTAGTTTCCTCAGCAGATACCAGTCGGTAGTTGGTGGCATCGGCATTGGTGCGGATATAGAATTTGCCGTTCATGTGATCGGCAGAGTACTGGATATTTTCTTTTAATGGCTCGATGACTTTAAGAGTAGCCTTTGGATTGTCGATTTCCATAAAGCGAACAACGGAGGCATCCGTTCTTCCGGATTGAACCAATAGGAATTTCTTCGATCTAGATTTGCCGATGTAGGAGGACAGAGTTTGATCTTTCTCTTCGAAAACCAGAACATCTTTGGAGGCTTCGGTACCTAGTTCGTGTTTATAGATTTTGTCGGAGCGTAGTGTGTTGGGATCTTGCTTGGAATAGAAAACTGTTTTGTTATTATTCGCCCACTCAAAATTTCCTGTCGTTCCGGGAATTCTGTCAGCCAACATTTTTCCGGTTAGCATATCTTTAAACGATAACGTATAAAACCTTCTGCCCACGGTATCTACTGCCAGCGTGGCGATGTTGTGGTTAGGGCTCGCAGAGGCGAACATACTAAAATAGCCACGACCCTTGCCCATTTCATTTCCATTGGCAATGATTTCTTCGGCACCCTCCAATGAACCTTTCTTACGGCAGTAGACTGGGTATTCGCCACCTTCTTCTACGCGGGTATAGTAAAAGAAATCATCGATTTTGTAAGGAACGGATTCATCTTTTTCTTTGATGCGACCCTTCATCTCCAAAAATAATTTTTCTTGAAAAGCCTTTGTGTGGGCCATCATTGTATCGAGGTATTTGTTCTCTGCCTTTAAGTAATTGACCACCGCAGTATCTTCGCGATGGCGCAACCAGAAATAGTTATCCACTCGTTTATCTCCATGCTTGGAAGTGATCTCATGCGCCTTTACCATCGCCACAGGCGCGGCTACGGATGGATATTTGGATTCGTTGTTTTTGCAGCCAGCTACAAAAGCCAGTACAAACGATAAAAAAAGTATTTTTTTCATTTTGAATAAGGGTTGAACTACTATTCTAACGTTACAAATTCTATATTCTAACTTCTATATTCTAACTTCTATATTCTAACTTCTATATTCTAACTACTTTCTAATAAGTCGCCATACTCGTATCAATCTCCTTTGCCCAAGCCAATATTCCACCTTTTAAATTATACAGATTTGTAAAACCATGATTGGATTCCAACCACTTCACCATGTTGCCACTCCGTGCACCACTGCGGCAATGAATCACCACTTGCTTGTCTTTCGCAATTTTGTCTACGTTGTGCGGAATCTCTGCTTGTGGAATCAGCTCTCCGCCAATTTCACAAATATCAACTTCATGCGGCTCGCGTACATCAATCAATTGAAAGTCTGCGCCATTGTCTTTTAGTGCTTTTAGTTCTTGAACCGTTACTTCTTTCATAGTGCTTTTGGTTTTGATTGTGGGATTACAAAAGTCATCATAATTGATCAAATGACTTACATTTTTCCGTTCGTTTTTATTGGGGATTGTTATCAGATGAGTCTCTAATGTGGCAGAATCCAATAGTAACAGCTTGCCGGAGAGGGGTTCAGCATAGTTGGTCAGGATTTTAATGGCTTCATTCGCTTGCAGGCTTCCGATTATTCCCGCCAAAACACCCAAAACTCCGCCTTCTTCGCAGGATGGCACGGTACGCGAATCGGGAGGTTGACTGTATAAATCACGGTAGGTGGGACCTTGGTTGTAATTGAAGACTGATACTTGCCCCTCATATCTGAAAATGGAACCGTACACCAATGGAATGTTCAGCAATACGCACGCATCGTTCAACAAATAACGGGTGGGGAAGTTGTCGGTACAATCTACCACCACATCGTAACCTTTTAGAAATTCCAGCGCATTTGATGAATCGATTTTTTGAGTAATAGTATGAACGTCAACGAAGGGATTAAGACTAAGTAGTTTTTTAGAAGCTGCTTCGGCCTTCGATTTCCCAAGGTCATTTATTGAATACAAAACTTGTCGCTGTAAGTTGGATAAACTCACTTGATCATGATCGATAATGCCAATGCTTCCAACTCCTGCGGCAACTAGGTATTGCAGAACAGGACAACCCAGTCCGCCTGCACCCACCACTATTACTTTCCCGACCCTTAATTTAGCTTGCGCTTCCTCACCAAAACCAGGCAATACAAAATGCCGGCTATAGCGGTCTTTTTCTTCTTTTGAAAATTCGGGAGGATGGCTCATCTTTGGCAAACCGAAATTTACAAACCAAAAGCGGAATTATGGACAAGCGTATTAACTATTCTACCGGGGCAAAGTGGGAGGACATCGTTGGTTATTCAAGGGCGGTGCAAATAGGCAACCTGTTGGAGGTATCAGGTACGGTGGCTACCGATGACGCAGGAGCGTTGGTAGGTAAAAATGATTTCTATGTTCAAACAAAGTTCATCATCCAAAAAATCGAAAAGGTATTGAAGCGAGCCGGTTTCGAATTGACCGATGTTATTCGTACACGCACATTTGTGACAGACATCTCTCATTGGGAAGAAGTGGGTAAAGCCCATGGAGAGTTTTTCAAAGACATCAAGCCGGTTACGTCCATGATTGAAATTAAAGGGTTGATTGACGCAGATTTTCTGGTGGAAATTGAGGTGAGTGCGGTGAAGGGGTAACCTTTTTATTTTTCTCCTGCTCTCATGTTGAGTTCTTTAAACGCAATAATGATTTAATTGAGTTTAGCATTCATCTTATGGATAACCATGGAGTTATATAGTTCAACTCCTTCGACCATCGCAATGTCATCTTCTTTGATTAGGCTACCATCATTATAACGCCAAAACCAACTATCGAATTTTCTTTTTCTGGCCAAGTGCCTATCATCAAGATTATCGCATACATATACGACAACATTCTCTCGGTTTTCAAAAAACAATTTAGAGACGTGCAAAACGGTCACGCCAATCCTTTCATCATAAATTGTGTTTTCGGGGCTACCCTCGATAACATCGATGTTAAAAGTAAAAACCTGTTTTGCGATGCTTGGATAGTCTGAAAATAGACCACTGTAATCCAAAAAATACATGGTATAGATTACCCCTTCTTGAGTTACAAACTCATAGGAGTAATCGTCATTTTCCTGAAGTTGATAGGGGTTTAACAAAGTTAAATCTCTTTTTTAACTCAGAAATCTTTCCTCCCGCTTTAAGGTGTTTTTCGATGACTTTTTTATCATCAAGCATTTTTTTAAAGATGGCCGCACCCTTTGAGTTTTCTTTTATCTCGATTTTTCTAATCGCACTCATGTTAGCAAAGGTATAAAATATTTAGCTAAAGCCCCCCGAACACCAGATGAGAATTCGCCTAAACTACAATGGTATCAATAAGTCTCAAATCTCAATTCTCAATTCTAAAATCTCTCATCTCTTATAAATTCCTCAAACTCTCCTCCAGCGATTTAATCTTCGCCTCCGCGTCTGCTTTTTTCTTGCGCTCTAATGCAACTACCTCCGGCTTGGCACTGGCAATGAATTTTTCGTTCAATAGTTTTTTGTCGAGCACAACGATGAACCCTTTTTGATATTCGATTTCTTTCAGAATGGATTCGCGTTCGTTCGCGGCATCGATCTTACCTTCCATCGGAATATAGAACTCCAACGTACCAACTAAGAAACTGGTAGCATTCGCTACTTTGTCGTTTACAAAACTCAAATCACTTAGATTACCAAGCTTTTTGATTACCGAAGCGAACGAATCAATCTGCTTTTTACTGGCTACGTTGCCGATTAAATTCAATGCTTCTTTTGGAGAAATACCTTTCGCATTGCGTATGTTTCGTACTTGTGCCACTACCTCAAAAGCTACCAAAGCGTCTTTCGTGATAGCCTCATGAATAGCACCGGCTTTCGGCCACGCCTCCACAATGATGCACTCCTTCTCTTTTCTTTCATTCAATTCATGCCAAAGTTCTTCGGTGATGAAGGGCATAAACGGATGAAGAATTTTCAAAAGACTCTCAAAAAACTGAACGGTCTTTTCATAAGTTACTGAATCGATCGGCTTACCACCTGCCTGCCGGTCAGGCAGGAACTCAGGCTTCACAATTTCTAAATACCACGCACAGAAATCATCCCACACTAATTTGTATGTGGTGTGCAACGCATCCGATATTCTGAATTTCGAATAGTGATCTTCCAGTTCTACAATGGATTGATTCAACTTTGACTCCAACCACTCAATGGCGATTTTATTTTCTTGCGGTTGCTCCATCTTCACCACTTCCCATCCTTTCACCAATCTAAAGGCATTCCAGATCTTATTTGAAAAATTTCTTCCCTGCTCACACAACTTCTCATCAAACAACAAATCATTACCGGCTGGCGAACTAAACAACATGCCCGTGCGCACACCATCAGCACCGTACGTTTTAATCAAGTCGAGCGGGTCAGGCGAGTTGCCCAAGCTCTTCGACATTTTCCTTCCTTGCTTGTCGCGCACAATGCCGGTGAGGTACACATTTTTGAAAGGCATCTCTCCTCGATATTCATAGCCCATCATTACCATGCGTGCCACCCAGAAGAACAAAATTTCCGGTGCGGTGATCAGGTCGTTGGTAGGGTAGTAGTAGTTTAAATCCGCGTTGCCTGCCTTGCCGGCAGGCAGGCCCTTATTCTTAGGATCACCAAAAATAGTCGGGTCAAAAACTGAAATCGGCCACAGCCAGCTCGAGAACCAGGTGTCGAGTACGTCTTCGTCTTGTTTTAAATCTTCAATTAAGATTTTAGATTTTAGATTTGAGATTTGAGAAAAAGCCTCCTCGCGACTCTTTGCCACCACAAAACTTCCATCCGGTGCGTACCAGGCCGGTATCCGTTGTCCCCACCACAACTGCCGCGAAATGCACCAGTCGCGCACGTTCTCCATCCAATGCTTGTAGGTGTTTTTAAACTTAGGTGGAATCAGTTGAATGGTGTCGTTCATCACATTCTCCAGCGCAGGTTGGGTGATGTCTTTCATCTTCACAAACCACTGCAACGACAAGCGCGGTTCAATCACCGCATCCGTGCGCTCTGAATGACCAACATTACTTTTGTAGTCTTCTACCTTGCTTAACAGACCTTTCTCTTCCAGCTCCTTGCCAATTTTCTTGCGCGCAATAAAGCGGTCTTCGCCTACATAAATTTTTGCCAGCGCATTCAGCGTTCCATCGTCATTCAAAATGTCTATGACTTCCAGCTTATGCTTCAGCCCCAACTCATAGTCATTCAAGTCATGTGCAGGCGTCACTTTCAAGCAGCCCGTACCGAAATCCATCGCTACATATTCATCTTCAATAATCGGTATCGCGCGGTTGATCAACGGAATCAACACCTTCTTTCCTTTCAGGTGTTTGTAGCGTTCATCGTTCGGATTGATGCAAACCGCACTATCAGCCATAATGGTCTCAGGTCGTGTGGTAGCAATCGTCACAAACTCACTGCTGCCTTCAATGGCGTAGTTGATGTAATACAACTTCGAGTTGACATCTTTGTAGTTAACCTCATCGTCCGACACGGCTGTTTTTCCTGCCGGGTCCCAGTTTACCATGCGGAGTCCGCGGTAGATGTACCCTTTTTTATATAAGTCAATGAACACGTCAATAACCGCATCTGTCATGGGCGGATCCATCGTAAACTTCGTTCGCTCCCAATCGCAGGAGGCCCCGAGTTTTTTTAGCTGCTCTAAAATGATGCCGCCATATTTTTCTTTCCACTCCCAGGCATATTTTAAAAACTCCTCGCGCCCGATGTCCGATTTTTTAATTCCTTTTTCTTTGAGCATCGCCACCACGCGCGCCTCCGTTGCAATCGAAGCGTGGTCAGTGCCCGGCACCCAGCAGGCCTCTTTGCCTTCCATGCGCGCCTTGCGAATGAGCACGTCCTGAATGGTGTTGTTGAGCATGTGGCCCATGTGCAGCACACCCGTTACGTTGGGGGGCGGAATCACGATCGAGTACGGTTCTTTATTGGGGTTGGGCTCCGAGTGGAAAAAACCCTTGTCCATCCAGTACTGATACCATTTGTCTTCTACTTCAGCGGGGCTGTATTTGGTTGCAAGTGCCATTGACGATTAAAATAAGAGGGCAAAAATAAGAAATTTGGCCTGTCTATAGAAGCCTTTTCAACTGACGAAGTTTCAACGAAGGCAGTGGCGAAGGTGGAACTGTAGATTAACTCTTGTAGTATTAAGCAAGGTGCGGCATGTCCGCGCGAGGCGCAGCGGCCACCGGGCTGTCGGCAGTCGCCAGCCTTCATCGGCCCGCCAGCCTAAAACGCGGTAAAGGCTGGGCTCCAACAATGCCTCCATCCCTTGACGATGCATAAAACGAAAAACTTTGGAAGTTCTTACGGATGTTCAATTCAAGAATTTGCATCAGGTGTTGTGAAACTTTCTGCTTGCAGACAAAAAATAGTAGATAAAGTATCCAGATAGAATGCGCATTGTTAAATCGATGATAATTGGCCAACCAGTTTGATGTTTAAGGTAATCAAAACTGTGAACTGGAAATAGAGTCGAACAGTAGTCGCCAATTGCCTTCATTGTTGTTGCTGAATCAATTGAAGAATTTGTTAAAAAATAAAAAGTATAATCAAAGGTATTTGTGGCAATCATTAAAATTGAAAAGAAGAAAAAATGAAACGCGAACAGAAACATTAATGGCCTGCCATAACTGAGGCCATAATTGCTGAATACCCCATTTGACCACAATAAGAACCAATCAAGATATTCACGCCTTAAAAAAAGTATTTCTTTTTGCATCCTTTGCTCATGTGCTCTAAAAGATAGTTCATCAAATTTATTTGACGCTTCTTTTGAGATTACTTTTAGCTGCCTATAGGCCTCTTTCAAAGAAAGTTGGTCTGTAATGATTGCTCTCGAATCGATAATTGTAGTCGTTTTTCGACTTTCATCCAATTTGTGATTACTCATCCAATCGACTGTATTGAATTTTACTCTCACAATATCACTATGTTTTAAAATGAAATTGCAACCCTTTCTAAAACTAACATTTCTAAACTCTGAATTGCTAAAATAAGATTGGTCAATGGTTAAACTTGAGAGAATGGATGAATCCTCTACCAACTGTTGGCTAACATTGCTTCTAAGAAAAAAAAGATTTACAAGGTAACCTTTGATGTTTAATGAAAGTGTACTATCTAAAACCCTCAGGATACTAATTTTTGGTTGGTTATTAAGTTCTCTTTCAGGCAAGTCAACATTTATTGAGGCTTTTATATCAAGCTGCCCTTTCGACTTGTTTAATGAAATTTCATCAAGACTTGTTTCTTTAACTCGAAAGACAACATCCGAAGCATCGCTTGCTCTAAATTGTTTTATTTCCCCCTCGACTGTAGTGATTTGTAAATTTTGTGATTTCAAAATTGTTAGGCCAAGGGAGAGCTTGGTATTATTTAAATTAATGAATGAGTTATTGCATGTAGTAAATGAAATACTGCCAAGTTTGCAGTTATCTACATTCAAGTTGTGGTTTGAGGAATTGGTGAGGGCTATTTCAGAGTCTTTTAGTGTTTCGCAGTTTTTTAAATTCAAAGTAGTAGCAATAAAACCGCTCCCTTCATTGAGGTATGTGATACTACCAATAGTTGTTAAGTTAATATCTAAGTTGCAATAGTCTTGAATTAAAATCTTCTTAACTTGAGATAATTCTAGAGTGGTACTTTCTATTTTGACTTTTAGTTCTTGACGATTTCTATTTGATACAATTGTCAGACTGTCAATACTGCAATCAATTAAATCAAACTCAAATTTACTATTAACTTCAATTGTTAGGTTGTGGATAAAACAATCTGTTAGTTTAAGCGTTGCGGGTGTTTTATTTGTAATATTGAATGATTTCGAAAAGTAGCATTTTTTGAAAGTAATGTCTGAATCTATCCTTATTGAGTAGTCTTGATTGATAAATCTTAGCCCGGCACCGTTTATTAAATGTTCTAAATTTTCAACGAGCTGCAATTCCCGAATATCATAGTCATGTTTCATGTTCTGCGCTGGTTAGAAATTTGTTAACCCAACCTAATAGATAGTAGGATTGAACTTTTGCTTTTATTGTTTATCTAAAGATACTCAAAATCTTAAACTCCCTTTCCTACGCCTTGATTCGTGTCTCAACATTTTTCAAACCAACTCTTATTTATGTGTCGTCAGGTCTTCCGACCTGACGCTTCCTTCAGCGCCTAGTTGAAATTTTACAGTCTTGTTGAATTAAAAAAAATCTTCTTCATATATTGTTTCCGAGCATTTTTATATTTGGTAAAACACTAGAATTTATGAAAAAATGAATGCGAGAAAATATAGAGTTAAGCTCAATCTTTCACCGTTAGATTTTCCTGCCTTTGTTGGCTTAGCCAAGCAATCTGACTTTACAAAAACAGAACCTCCGCTTATTGTTCACAACAAAGTAGTGTTAAAAATAACAAAGAAACTGATTCTTATTGAAACTTACACCAATAAAGAACATGAAGTATTCTCAGTGGAATCCATATACGAAATACCTGCTATTGATATCAAAACCCGAGCCGATATTTACGAAGTATATAAAGATGCTGCTCTCGGCTTGAGTGAAGCTTATCATTATGTTCAGAAGAAAATGCCGCTTCCAACTTTGTTATTTCCGACTCAGCAAATTGAGATTTATCAAAAAGAGATTGATGCTGTATTTTATTTATTAAATACTAGAAACTGATTACAAATACCCCAACTATTAAATATAAAATGGCAGACAAAGACCTTTCTGAATTAACAGATCAGGAATTGCTCGAGGAGGCAAAAAAAATGATATCATTTTCCTTTACCAATGCTTTGTTTATAGGATTCTTGGCGGGAATTATAATTTACAGTGTTGTTAAAAGCAGTTGGGGTATGCTCACTTTAATCCCCTTGTATTTTATTTATAAAATGGTGAATGATCCAAAGAATAAAAGAAGCAAAGACTTGGAGCGGCTACTGAAAGAACGAAATTTAAAATAGCCAGTGTTGTCTCATTTGGTCTTCCGACCTGATCTTTTTTAAATTTGATTTATAGTTAAGCATCTACTGAAAGTGTAAAATGCAAGCAAAACAATTTACTTACCACAATCTTGGTTATTGGTTTCTTCTGCTATTCGTATTAGTCTTTGCGGGGTTTTATCACACCTATTTTATTGATTTGCTGGACGTCAAACCTGCGATCATTCATATTCATTTTTTGCTAATGGGTTTGTGGGTTTTAATGTTGATAGTGCAACCCTTTTTGATCAAGTATAAAAAACTGGCAACGCATCGATTGCTCGGTAAAGTAAGCTATGTATTGGTGCCATTGGTTTTATTGAGCGCGTGGTTGTTGGCGAGAAGTGGCTATTATCGAGAAATTGAACAACTCCGTGAGGCAGCTTCAGCCGGACTCAATAGTATGACTGAGTTTGAAATATTGAAAGCCGCAGCGGTCGAACCAGCGGCCATTATTGCGCTGATGATATTTCCATTGTTTTATCTATTGGGCATTCGCCATCGAAAACAATCGTCAAAGCACGCGAGGTACATGCTAGCGACAGCGCTGATACTGTTAGGTCCAACGGTTGACAGAATCATTTTCATCAACTTGGGGGTAAAAAGTATTTTCGGTGTTTCATCCTATTTCGTTTCCATGCTAATCATTGATTTGACACTAGCATTCCTTTTATATGTTGATTTCAAAAATGGGAGAGAAACCAAAACACTTGGTTACTGCCTGCTAA
The DNA here is from genome assembly GCA_020402945.1 of Cytophagales bacterium. Taxonomy (GTDB): domain Bacteria; phylum Bacteroidota; class Bacteroidia; order Cytophagales; family Cyclobacteriaceae; genus ELB16-189. Next base: position 29,030 of record JADBYQ010000032.1, read on the forward strand.
TTTTTATTACCAGCCAATTGGCATTCTTTATTTTACCCAACTTTGATGGGTGGGCAGTAGTTGTGAGGTTTCTCATGACTAATGGCCAATAGTTTGTACGCATAGCCGCTACGTGTATGGAGAACATGAATAGTAAACTACTCAATCTACTATTACTTCTAACTTCCCTGATAGGATATTTGGAATGGGGCGGAGGAAACGAAGCCTTTTTGTTTCAAATAGAAGGTGATGTGCTTTTTAAGTTGGTAACCAACCCTACGTCTGTTATTCACCCGTTTATTGTTTTTCCATTGGCCGCACAAGTTGCTTTGCTTGTGACTCTGTTTCAGAAGAAGCCCAGTAAAAGAATGACTTTTTGGAGCATGGGAGGGTTGGGGATTCTTTTGGTATTGGTGTTTGTGATCGGATGGATGACGTTGAACTACAAGATGATCGTTTCAACACTCCCATTTATAGGTGTTTCGGCTATAACGATAAGATATTACAGGTTGGCAAGAGGATAATTTAACATCTCGACAGAACAACTATTTTTGTGCCGTTAAGTTATTTTAAAGTATGGTTAAGAAAAAATTATCTCCAAAGGAAGTAGATCAATTGCTGCTAGCATTGAGTGCTCGTTTCTCAAAAAATAGTAGCCGTCATGCTGGTTTAGAGTGGGCAACTATTCTAAAGAAGCTGAGAAATTCACCCGATAAACTTTGGTCTCTGAATGAAATGGAGCGAACGGGCGGTGAACCAGATGTCACTAGTTATGACAAGAAAACAAACGAATACATCTTTTGCGATTGTTCTGGCGAAAGTCCGGCAGGCCGTAGGAGTATTTGTTACGACCGTGAAGCGCTCGAATCCAGAAAGGAGAATAAGCCGAAAGATAGCGCAGTGGGGATGGCAGAAGCAATGGGCATAGAGCTGCTAACAGAAGAGCAATATAAGGCACTTCAAAATTTAGAAAAATTTGATACGAAGACATCAAGTTGGGTGAAGACGCCTGCTCCAATAAGAAAATTGGGTGGCGCCCTATTTTGTGATTTTCGTTACGGCCAGGTATTTACCTACCACAATGGGGCGGAATCATATTATGCAGCTAGAGGATTTCGTGGGTTGCTAAGAGTGTAATTTGTAACTGAATTCACCATAAATTTGATTTAACAAAGTTAGGGTAGCACAATGAGTGATATAAAGTTATTTGAAACTAAGAAGGTTAGAACCCACTGGGATGAAGAAAAGGAGCTTTGGTACTTTTCTGTTATTGATGTTATTGAAGCTCTTACTGGAACTGACAGGCCAAGAAAGTATTGGAACGATCTAAAAACCAAACTAAGGAACGAAGGAAGTGAGTTGTCCGAAAAAATCGGACAACTGAAAATGATGTCATCCGATGGTAAAAAGTATAGCACGGACGTTGCGGATACAGCTCAAATTTTGCGATTAATACAATCTATCCCATCACCCAAAGCAGAACCATTCAAACAATGGCTTGCACAGGTTGGCTATGAGCGAATCGAAGAAACGGAAGACCCTGAATTAAGTTTTGATCGTGCAATGGAAACTTATCTTGCCAAAGGGTATAGTAAATCATGGATAAACCAAAGATTAAAAAGTATTGAGGTTCGGAAAGAGCTTACTGATGAATGGGAAAAACGAGGAGTTAAAAAAGGAATGGACTTCGCAGTTCTTACCGACATTATTACCAAAGCATGGAGTGGAAAATCGGTTAAACAATACAAACAATACAAGACGTTAAAAAAAGAGAACCTTCGCGATCACATGACCAACTTGGAACTAGTATTGAATATGTTGGCAGAAGCAACAACCTCCGAGATTTCAAAAAGTAGGAAACCAAAGACCTTGGATGAAAGCAAGGTAATAGCCAAGCAGGGTGGAACAGTTGCCGGAAATGCACGAAAGGAGATCGAAACTAAAACGGGAGAGAAGGTGGTTAGTAGTTTGAATGCAAAGCAGATAGAACAAGGCAAACCAAAAAGGAAGTTGAAGTAATGGTATACTGGTTAATTAACGCTAGACTATTTCATCCTCCCATCCTCACCCTCCAATTGGCCGGATACAAATTGTTGATTCGATTGCCTAAAAGATTTACCCAACCGAGCGGATGGTTTTGATAAGTAACTAGCGCAAACCCTTTTTGACCTTCACCAATTAAGGGCGTTTCTTTTCTGAGATAAGCCAGTGCCTGATCTAATGACAATTCGATTTGAGGAAATTGATTTCTATTCAATTCAAGCGAAAGTGCTACAGCATGTTCGGGTATTAATTTTTCATGCTTGAGCGTAGCCACTGCTGTGCCTTTTGTGACTACGTTTAGATTATTGGCCAGCCAGTTAATTTCAGTGCTAAATTGCTCCGGCAATGCTACCATCAAATCATCGAGTAAAATCAATTGATGGGGGTGGAGCAACCATTCGTTGACTCGCTCTGCTATTTTTTTAGAGACCAGCGGTAGTTGGGTTTTGGTGCGCAATGATACTTCTTCCGCCTCGTCTTTTTTTCGCAAGACGGAGATAAAAAAACCTTCGCCTTTTACTTTGTGCGGAAAGAAGCGATACCCATAAATCCCATTCTTAACTATTTCTTCAACACCCCAATTATTGTTGTGCTCTACCCTTAAACTTTGAATTTTGAATTTTGAATTATGAATTAGCCATCCAATGTTTTCTTCATTCTCCTTTTCATTATACGTACACGTACAGTAAATTAAAATTCCATCTTGCTTCAGTGCTGGCCACACATCAGCCAAAATACGTTGCTGTCGTTGTGCGCAAAGTGCTACATTGTCTTCGCTCCATTCTTCCATTGCCTTCGGGTCTTTGCGAAACAGACCTTCTCCAGAACAAGGCGCATCCACTACCATCACATCAAAAAATCCATTCAGTCGCTGAAAGTCTTTAGGATCATTATTGGTCACCACCACGTTTGCATTTCCCCATTTTTGAATATTCTCCGATAGGATAGAAGCACGTGATCGAATGACTTCATTACTAACCAGCAAGGATTCTGGATTCAATAGACTTAACAGGTGTGTCGATTTGCCTCCAGGTGCTGCGCAAAGATCAAGTACGCGTAACGGTCGCGTCAAATCTACTGTTTGCTTGACAGCCTGTTCCAAAAACATGGAGCTGGCTTCTTGCACATAGTAGGTGCCTGCGTGGAAAGTTGGATCTAGCGTAAAAGAAGGTCTTTCCGGCAAGAAGTAACCGAAGTCCGTCCAAGCTATCTTTGGCAGGTCATAGGGTTTTTGTTTTGCCGCATTCAGACGAATGCTGGTGAAAGAAGGCTGTTGATGAATTGCTTCGAAAGCAGGCCATTCTTCGGCCAGGGTAGCTTGCATTCGTTTTTGAAAGGCCTCAGGAAATTGCATTGGTCAAAAATATTGGTTGCGCAAGTCGGAAACAACCTTGAGGTATCTATTTAAAATCGATAACTTTGTCACATGCCTGTTATATCCATGTTTTATGGTCTGATTGTGTCGATGTACTACCTTGACACAAAGAAACATAAGCTACCTCACATTCATGTGAAGTACGCAGAGTTTGAGGCAGTTTATCAGATACCCGAAGGAAACATTTTAGAGGGTTCATTGCCTTCAAATAAGGCAAAGCTCGTGTCTGCCTGGATTGAAATTCATTTGGATGAACTAATGGCAAATTGGGAATTGGCCTCGACAGGAAACAAAGTTTTTATGATTGATCCACTTAAGTAATGAACCCGCGCGTTAAATCTGTTACCTATAAAAGTCCCTACCGACTCAGGATTGTTTTTGAAAATGGCGAGCATAAAGAGTTTGACTTTTCATCCTATCTACATTTTCCCGTGTATACTTCTCTTATGGATGAGTCCGTATGTAGAAACGTAAAAGTGATTGCCGGAACAGTAGCTTGGAATGACGAAATTGATTTTGATCCGGACAGGCTTTACGAAGAAAGTATTGTTCTTCAAACAGCCTAAACATATATACTATGACTATAAAAGCCAATAGCCCAAAGTTAAAATCGTGGGTAGAAGTACCTGCCGGATCAGATTTTCCGATTCAAAATCTTCCTTTCGGAATCTTTAAGACCGAATACCTCTCGCCCGTGGCGGGCGTGGCCATTGGGGATCACGTGCTTGATCTGGTCTATCTTCATGAGAATGGATTTTTGGATGGGCTTGGACTACCTGTGGGTATTTTCAATCAACGCTACATAAATGATTTTATCGGCTTAGGTAAGAAGAAAACCCGGGAAGTGCGCGAACGAATTTCTGAGTTATTGCAACACGACAACGATGAGTTGAAATCAAATTTAGCCGCACGTGAGATCGCGTTGATTCCGATGAGTGAAGTGGAGATGCAGCTGCCCATTCGCATTCCTAACTACACCGATTTTTATAGCAGCGAAGAGCACGCCACCAATGTGGGCACGATGTTCCGCGATCCCAAAAATGCATTGTTGCCCAACTGGAAACACTTACCGGTGGGCTATCATGGAAGAGCATCTTCCATTGTTGTTTCCGGTACTGACATCCATCGCCCAAAAGGACAAGTAAAACCAATCGATAGCGAAATACCTTTGTTTTGCCCCTCTCAAAAAGTCGACTTCGAATTGGAGATGGCGTTTATCACCTGTATCGAAACGAAGTTAGGATCATCTATTTCTACGAAAGATGCAGAAGATCATATTTTCGGTTTTGTCTTATTCAACGACTGGAGTGCCAGGGATATTCAAAATTGGGAATACGTTCCACTCGGTCCGTTTTTAGGTAAGAATTTTGGTTCTACCATTTCACCCTGGATTGTAACGCTCGATGCGCTTCAACCTTTTCGGGTAAAAGGCCCCGATCAATTTCCACAAGTGCTGCCTTATCTGGTAGCCAATGGCGAAAAGAACTTTGACATTTCGTTGGAGGTGTTGATTAAGCCAGAGCAGTCAGACGAAACCACAGTGAGTCGGTCAAATTTCAAATTCATGTATTGGAATGTGAATCAACAATTGGCACATCACACAGTTAACGGGTGCAACGTGCAAGTGGGAGATTTGTATGCTTCGGGTACGATCAGCGGGCCTTCACCCGGTTCATTTGGTTCGATGTTAGAATTGACCTGGAACGGTCAGCGCCCCATGCACTTGGCCGATGGCACGGAACGAAAATTTGTTAATGACGGAGACAGCGTGGTACTGCGAGGTCATGCAGAAAAGGACGGTGTGCGAATCGGGTTTGGAGAGTGCAAAGGAAAAATTTTGCCGGCTCTTTAGATTAAGCTGAAAGTAGATTTGTAAGATTCATTTGTATGAACAACTGTTTCCGAGATAATATGGAAAAAAGTACAGGTACGATCAAAAAGGAACATAAACTGATTCGTGATAAAGTATTGCGTGGCTTGAGGCTGTCCTACAAAAAGCTTGTAAAAAAGCGTGCGCTTGAAAACGGTGACCTAGTATTGATGGTGAATGGTAAAATAAAAAATGTGAAAGCCAGAAAAATTAAGATTTAAGATCATCTATGATCATTGACCCAAAAGAAATTCCAGTTCCAAAACTACAGAGCTATTTGCAAGCTTCGGTTTCTCCACGCCCTATTGCGTTTGTCAGCTCTATCGATCGGGAGGGACATGTCAACCTGAGTCCATTTAGTTTTTTTAATATGTTCAGCATGAATCCACCTATTCTGGTTTTTTCTCCCTCCAGAAGAGTGCGGAATAATACAACGAAGCATACACTCGAGAATGTATTGGAAGTGCCGGAGGTGGTGATCAACATGGTAAACTACCAAATGGTGCAGCAGACGTCATTGGCAAGTTGTGAGTATCCCAAGGGTGTCAATGAATTTGTCAAAGCCGGATTTACGGAAGTAAAATCATCCATCGTAATGCCACCAAGGGTGGGGGAGTCGCACGTTTCTTTTGAATGTAAAGTGAATCAGGTGATTCCATTGGGTACTGAAGGTGGTGCCGGAAATTTAGTGATTTGTGAAGTGTTATTGATTCACTTGGATGATACCGTCTTGGATGAGCAGGGTCGCGTGGATCCAAACAAAATGGATTCAGTTGCTCGCATGGGCAGTGATTATTATTCTCGCGCTAGTGGGGAAGCGGTATTTACAGTACCCAAGCCCAATGAAAAAATAGGAATTGGCATTGATGCCATTCCTGAACACATTCGGCATAGTAAAATATTAACCGGAAATGACTTGGGAATGCTTGGTAATATAGAAAAGCTACCAGACGCGGAAAGTGTCAAACAATTTAAACTTAACAATCAGTTTACAGAAACCTCAGCGCTGGAGACAGAAAGAAATCATCAACTAGCCCAGCATTTTTTGTCTGAGGGAAATGTGGAAGGCGCCTGGAAGGTATTGCTGCAATATTAACCGCGGGTCCTTGATTATTTCCAGAATAAGTATCGTATCTTTGATTTACTAAATTTCTTTAATTATGGGTTTAGTTTATGCTGCGATAACGTTGATAAACGGAGAGGATTTGATTCTTGCCAAACGTCACATCATTGGCGAAGATGAGGTGAAACAGATGACTGTTAACATGCTTGCTGATTCTAGCGCTTACATGCTAGCTATCAATGAAACAATACAGGAGCAACTACAATTTCCAGTGATTGAAAAAAGGAAAGCTCAAATGGCGAATGGATCGCTGGAGGAATACAATGTGGTGGGTCCTGTAGAAGTACGATTTAAGAACAGGCAATGTACGTGTCGTGCAATGGTGCTGCCTGGAGACAACGAACCGTTACTTGGTGCAATACCAATGGAAGACATGGATATCTTAATTCATCCGTTACGGCAGGAGCTCATCGTGAATCCCGAGCATCCCAATTTTGCGCAGATGAAAATGAAATGATCGGAATACACTTTGAGTCTTAATGATTATTTTTTCGTTTTTTCACAGCCAATTCGTTGTAGCCATAAGTAGAATCTTTCTCGCGCTCAAACTGTATGTCAGTCAATTCTCCAATCACTATCTCAGCCGTTGTATAGATCAGGTTGTTGTCAAGTAGATGGCAGCCCATTGTAGCTCCCGTGCTATCAGCGAGGGATAGATGTAAGTGGGCGGACGTATCAGAGAATGTTCCCACCAAGGAAAGAATTTCAAAATGATCTTTTCGTTGGATTCCCGCTGATTGGTTAGCAAACCGAAGATTTGATTGTTCTAAGCTCCCTACACAGGTTACAATAAATCCAGCTTTCAGTTTTTCTTTCGCTGCAAAGGCCATCAATTCTTTTTTTAAGTCTTGATGCGGCTTTAGCCGAATGGTAAAGAAGCTTGACTTGCTAGATAGTTGTTGAGCCAAACTCATATTCGATAAGCTTAGAAGTAAGCAAATAGCTGGTAGTGTTACGCGCCATCTCATTGTCAAATTTTCAAATCACCGAATCATCAAATCGATTATGGAAACCTCGGGAATTTTGAAAAATCAGGCTCACGCTTTTCTAAAAAGGCATTCTTACCTTCTTTGGCTTCATCACTTAAATAATAAAGTAGCGTAGCATTACCTGCTAGTTCCTGAATACCGGCTTGTCCGTCTAGCTCTGCATTCAAAGAACACTTCAGCATCCGGATAGCCAGCGGGCTTTTCTTTAAGATCTTATTGGCCCACTCTACATATGTCTCTTCCAGTTTTTCCAATGGAACTACTTTGTTGACCAGCCCGATGTCAAGCGCTTCTTTCGCATCGTACTGGTCACACAGATACCAGATCTCTCTTGCTTTCTTTTGACCAACAATCCTTGCCAGATAAGATGCACCAAAGCCCCCATCAAAACTTCCAACGATTGGTCCTGTTTGCCCAAAGCGTGCATTTTCTGCTGCTATGGTTAAGTCACACACCACATGCAGCACATGCCCGCCACCAATGGCCCAGCCTGCCACGGCTGCGATTACTGGTTTTGAGCTGGAGCGAATTAATTTTTGAAGATCAAGTACATTTAATCTTGGAACTGTGTCATCACCCACATATCCACCATGGCCACGTACACTTTGGTCGCCTCCACTGCAGAAGGCTTTGCCACCCTCGCCTGTTAAAATGATAACACCCACTTCCGGATCTTCGCGACAGATATTCATCGCATCAATCATTTCTTTTACAGTGAGTGGCGTAAATGCATTGTGTACACGTGGCCGGTTAATGCTGATCCGCGCAATGCCGTTGTATTTGTGAAACAATATTTCTTGGTATTCGATAACGGGTTTCCAGGCGTATTTAAGAGTCATATCCTTTTTTGATGGTTAGTTTAAATTTATTGAATGCTTCTTTAGCTGTTTTCTGGTTACTTATTAGTTCCAAGATTTTGACTGTTCCTTCGAAGTTGAAAAAATCCTTCAGACTATTTTTTATTTTCTTCAATGTGTCGAGCAAAATATAATTAGTACCAAACTCTTCGGCCAGGTTTTTTGCGGTTAGCTTTTGTTGCGTAACAAAATATTCTTCCGACTCAGGTAAGTCACCCGGACCATCAATCATTCCGAAGATAATTCCTCCCTGATTGTTGACGACTACGATGTGCAGATTTGGTAGGTTGTAATTATGCCAGAATGCATTGCGGTCGTAGAAGAAGGCCATGTCGCCTGTGATTAAAACGGTGGGTACATCACTGGTCAACGCATTTCCTACGGCAGTGCTGGTGCAGCCATCTATTCCACTTGTTCCACGGTTGGCAAACACATGAACGCCTTTTTGCTGAGGGGTGAGGCCGATCATGTTGGCATAACGCACCGCCATGCTATTAGAAAGATGCAGGTTGCAGCGCAGTGGTAACGATTGTATGATCTCTTTGAGAACAGCTATCTCTGCAAAAGAAGTCTCTTGGAAAAAATCTGCGTGAGAGCGTTGCGTGCGATGCTCTTCCGCTTGCCAAAGATGGAAGTAGTTTGATTTCTTTTGATTTTCGAATTTTTCTGCTGGCTCTGCTGCCAGTAACGACTCAAAGAAATTCTCCACAGAACTTCGGATTACTCTTGTCAAGCATTGAAACGTATCCGGCACTGTACCGGCTGGCTGAATATGCCAGTGTTCAAGTGGCCTGTGACTTCTTATAAACTGTTTGACGTTTTTTGAAATGACCGATTTTCCAAATGTGATCAGAAGTTCCGGCTGTAATGATTCCTGGACGGACTTACTGCCCTGACCCAGGATTGAATCAGCAAACCGAATGGTATTTTCTGATCCGTGAAAATTAGAGATAACATCACCAACTACTGCCGCGTGGTGTTTTCTAGAGAATCGGTCAACAAGTTTGATTAATGCATCATTGTATTCTTGCTGCCCTGCAATGACCATAACTTTTGAAAACCCAACCAGCGACTGATCCAATTCTTCTCTCTCTGAACGACTAAGTGATGTGGTGAGTTTATTTTCCGAAGTAATACGAACCCCCGGTGAGAATTGAAATTTTTCACCTTTGGCAGGGTACAATGGCTCTCGGAGTGGCACATTGATATGCACAGGTCCGCACGGGAATTCTCTAGAGAGATTGATCGCTTCATTTACCGCGCGATTGATATACCATTGCGCGTCAATATGGTCGTAGTCTTCCGGAAGTTGAAAGGATTTTTTCACATGACCACCATAAATGTTGTTCTGTCTAATGGTTTGTCCATCCCATTGATCGATCCATTCCTTCGGACGATCGGCTGTGAAAACCAAAAGGGGAACTTCTTGAAAAAAAGCTTCAGCAATAGCGGGCGCAAAATTATAGGCGGCTGATCCAGAGGTGCAAACTAATACCGTAGGTTGCTGTGTTTGTTGGGCTATGCCGAGCGCTATAAATGCCGCACTTCGCTCGTCACTTATTGTTCTAGTCGCGATGGAGGGGTGTCGGGTAAAAGCAAGGGTGAGTGGTGCACACCGTGACCCGGGGCAGAGTATCGCTTGCGTCAGACCCTTTTGGGCACATAGCTCAGCAATGTCGTAAATCGGTTGTAAGCGGGTCATTATAGTTGCGCAACGAGGATTCGGTTAATTTTTTGTCAACAATGTCAAGAGGTTCATCATTTTCATTTCTGTTTCCTCCATTTCTTTTGATGGGTTTGAATCGATCGTTACCCCAGCACCGGCATAAAATCTAACAGTATGTTCCAAAACTTGTAAGCAGCGCAAGTTGACGAAGATACTGCTTTCTCCCCGGTAGTTGAGAGGTCCGAGATAGCCGCTGTAAAACTCCCGGTCATAACCCTCGTGCTCAGAAAGAAATTTTAGAGAAGGTTCTAAGGGCATTCCGCATACGGCCGATGTAGGGTGTAGTAATTTGAGCATCACGGATCCCAACTGCGAAAAGTTGATTTCCTTCATGTCAACCACGTAGTCGGTTTTTAAGTGCATCACATTTCCAGCCACGATCGTTTTTGGTCCGTGTTCCTGATACTCTCTTACTCTTATTTTCTTAAAACAGTTAATGATATATCTACTTACCAATGCTTGTTCTTCAATTTCCTTTTGAGTCCATGCAACCGATTTGAGATCGATCTCAGGAAAGTAGGGGAGGGTACCCGCTAACGCGTGCGTTTTAAATTTTAATTCCCGATCTACATTTACCAACAATTCTGGAGTCGCACCAATCCAGGTCCCTGACTGGGCAGAGGAGAAAATAGAAACAAACGCGTTAGGATGCTTCCCACAAAGAGTTTCAAAAGCGTCTATCAGATCAAAGGTGTCAGGTAGATCTACCTCTTTATATCGGGAGGGAACAATTTTTTCAAGAATTCCATCTTCAATTTGTTGGATGCCTTTCGCCACAACTTCCTGATAGTTGTTCGGAGTTTTTGACGTTGATTTGTTTTTCGAAAAATGTATTTTTTTTTCGTTGCGTCTTTGGGTTGCACTCAGTTCATCTGAATGCTGAGCTAAGTGGGACGTTTCGATCTGTGCGTTTCCCTTGAACGTGAAAACCAATTCGGCTTTTAAAAATAGTTTTTTTTGGTTGGGTTGAAAAGGCGCAAAAACAAATCCAGGTTCCGAATCCTCTACGCCTATTTCGTCTAACTCAATAACACCGCTGTTGCAAATGAATAGAACTTTTTCGGCAGACGAAGGCATTCGCCACAGTGTAAACGCACCACCCTCCAACAGTCGCTGACTGATCGTAGTTCTTATGGCTACTTCTTCGCTCAAGATCACTTGGTCACTCGCTACCTCCATTCTATTTCTTATCTATGATTGCCATGGTTATTCTGCTGATGCAAACTAACTCTTGTTGTTCATTGGTTATCTTGATTTCCCAAACTTGTGTTTTTTTTCCGAGGTGAATCGGTCTGGCAGTTCCAAACACGAAGCCGCTTCTGGTGCTTTTAATATGGTTCGCGTTGATTTCAAGCCCTACACAGTACTGCTTTGCATAGTCAAGGGTACACACTGCGCCAACACTGCCCATTGTTTCTGCTAATACAACAGACGCACCTCCATGTAACAATCCCATGGGCTGATATGTTCGATGATCGACCGGCATTTTTGCTTCGATATAGTCTTCGCCAATAGCGGTGAACTCAATACCCAGGTGACTCACCAGCGTATTTTCACACATTTTATTTGCTTGTTCGAGGGTCACACCCTGCTGAAAGATTGACATAATGATAATAATGGCAGTATGGAGTATTTCCTTATTTTTGCGCCCGATTATAAGGCAGGCAAATTAATAGAAATTGAGCATCAAAAAAATCTACATTATCCGTCATGGCCAAACGGATTTCAACTTACAGGGCATTGTTCAGGGAAGTGGGGTTGATTCTTCTTTAAATGAAACGGGGCGGGCGCAAGCAAGAGCGTTTTTTGATAAGTATAAAGACGTTGGTTTTGATAAAATATATACGTCAGCTTTAAAGCGCACCAGGGAGTCAGTGCAGGATTTCATAGCAGGAGGTATCCCACATGAGCCTTTGTCAGGATTAAACGAAATTAGCTGGGGATCAAAAGAAGGGCAACGCATTACTCCTGAGGAAGATGCCTATTATCACTGGATGCTGAAAGAGTGGCAACGTGGTAACACTTCTGAACGGATTACCGGTGGAGAAAGTCCAAATGACGTGGTGCTACGGCAGCGGCCTGCCCTTGACTATATCATGTCAAAGGAGGATGAAAAAACGATATTGATTTGCATGCATGGAAGAGCTATGCGAATACTACTTTGTGAGTTATTGAACTATCCATTGAAAAGCATGGACATGTTTGAACATCATAACCTTTGCTTGTATCAGCTCGATTTCACAGGCTCTATGTTTGCCATCAAGAAGCACAACGATAAGACCCATTTAAATGTGCTGAAGGAAGCTGAGAAAACACAGTTGGCTTAAACTGCCTAAGATCCTGACCTGAAATTACCCTTTGCCCTTTATTGATTTGAGTTGATCTAAGGCTGCTTTTGCTTTGCTATCAATGCCGTCTTTGTATTCATGCTTTTTATAACTGAGGGCTTGCTCAAAGTATTTTTTTGCGCCTGCATAATCTTTTTGCTCTTGGGCAATGTAGCCCAATTGTAACGCTGAATTGGGCGCAAAATACCAAGGGTTGTCTTTGGTCATGCTAATGCTCTGTAGATAGAATGTTTTTGCCGAGGGGATGTCGTTCATTTTGTGAGCTAGCCGGGCTTTGCGATAAAAAAATTCTGTTTGTTCTTTCGCTGATTTCAATTCGCCAAGTACTATTGATTTCAATACAATGGCAGCTTGTTCATAATAACCACCATCTGTAAGCAGCCGCGCTTTGAGGATCTTTACATTAGGAAGTTTGCCTTCTTCTAATTGTTTGGCTGCGTATTTGTCGGGTTCGGCATTTGCTTTACCCGAGACTTTGGCTTTTTCAAAAAATGATTTTGCCTGTTGCTCATCGCCCATCAGCCAATAACATAATGATATTTTGTAATAGGAGTCTTTTAAATAGCTTGAGCTCTTGTAGCCTTTTTGAAACTTTTGGTAGGCTACAATGGCCTTTGGATACTCCCCTTTTTGCAATAACGCCTCGGCTCTTAGGTACTCTACATAGTACATTTGCAAGCCCTGTGGGAATTTGTCGAGCACATTGAATAGCTCCAATGTATTTTCCGCCTGCGAATCTTTCATCAGCATGTTGATTGCAATAAATAAGACTAGTCGATTATTGGGCTGTTCCTTCAAACATTCTTTCATGCCCTCTGCAGCCTCGGAAAAGTGCTGGTTAATGAAGCCTTTGATCGTGAAGAATAAGATAGTAGCCTCCAGGCTCAACGAAGAGTTAGAATTTCGCAATTCAGAAAGATATTTTTGACCGGTTGTCACTTGCCCTCTCATCCCGAGCAACCCCATAAACCAGGCAAATTTTTCCGGAATAGAGCCAACCATTACTTGGATAACGCCACTCGTCTTTTTTATGGGAATAAAGTCGGGATACTTTTTTTGGCATTCCTGAACTAAATTATACGCCTTCCGAACTGCAAAAACGGCAGCAAACTCCTGACCGGTATTTAACAGATTGAAACCACGTTGTAAATTAAGCTCTGCTTGCAAGAATAGTTTCTCAGGACTCAAAGGTAGATCTTCGAGGTATTGCTGACGTTGTTTAAAGTGAAGCTCAAACTGATCCATCCGCTTTGGGTCTTCAGTTACTAAAATGTCAATGGTCTCATTGAGGCTGAGAACGTACATTTTATGTAATTCTTCGCTTTTGTTATTGATTCGGTTCAGTTGAGTGAATGCCAACTCAGGCTGAAGATTAAGCACCAACAGATAGGCCTTTTGCATTTCCGGGCTAAACTGCCATATCTTGTCTGTTGCAGAAAGCGTTTGGGAAATTAAAAAAAAGCAGGCCAGAAGGCCTGCTTTTTTTTGACTTAATATCGAGAAAAATCTACGCAACTTTCTTTGCGGTTCTTTTTACAGGGGCTGCTTTTTTAGGCTTAGGTTCTTCCTCCATAGATCCCAAATCTACATCGGCCAAAATTCGGCCGGAGTGTTCATCAATAACAATTTTCTTCTTCTCACGAATTTCTGCAATCTTCTGTGGCGGGATGATAATGTTACAACCTTCAGCAGCACCGCGCACTACGCGCACAACAGCCAATCCGTTACTTAGGCTCTTGCGGAGACGATCATAATGCTTCAACATTTTTTCATCGATCTTTTTTACCGCCTTCTCGCGATCGCCCAACAAACGCTTTTCTTCCTCTTCGCTTTCCTTCAAAATGTCATCCAACTCACCTTTCTTATTGTCGAGGTCCTGAGTTCTTTCTTTGATTAGTGTTTCGATAGAGGTGATCTCCGCTTTCTTAGCTTCAATTTTTTCTTTGGCCTCTTTAATTTTCTTTTCGCAAATCTGAACTTCAAGTTCTTGCAATTCTACTTCTTTTGTAATCGCCTCAAACTCGCGGTTGTTCTTTACGTTTTTTTGCTGTTCGTTGTATTTTTTAGTGAGCTTTTCTGCTTCTTTGATGCCTTCTTTGTTCTTCTTGATGGCCTCGTCCAGTTCTTTCATCTCAGCCTCAAAACGACCTAGGCGGGTCTTGTAGCCCTCCATTTCGTCTTCAAGATCCTGCACCTCGTTGGGTAGATCTCCCCTTAATTTCTTTAGTTCGTCTAGTTTTGAATCAATAGATTGAAGTTTAACAAGTGCTTCAAGTTTCTGTGTAACTGTTTGGTTTTCCATTACTTATAGATAACTAATTGGATTTGTGATGGTCTTTGAAAAAGTGGTTGCAAACGTAGTAAATTTTTCCCTTAAAACCTCCGAAAGGAGGTCTTTTGTATATTGTTCGCTTTCGAAGTGCCCAATGTCAGCAATTACAATTTTGCCATCGGCATCAAAGAACTCGTGGTATTTAAAATCGGCAGAAATAAAGATATCTGCCCCAGCCTGTATTGCCTCCTTCAACAAAAAGCTCCCTGATCCTCCACATACTGCCACTCGGCTTATTTTTTTTGAAATTGAAGGGGTATGCCGGATGCTAGAAACGTTCATTGTTGATTTTAAACTCGAAAGGAAAGACATTGGTTCCATTGGCGTCTCGAGATCACCAATCATACCGGCACCCACCTCCGCGTTTTCATTCTCTAACGCTTGTAGATAAAAAGCAACTTCCTCATAAGGGTGTATGCTCTTTAGGGTGTTTACTATCTGTGTTTTGAGGTAACTCGGAAAGATCATTTCTACCCGAACTTCGTTTACTCTTTCCTGTTGGTTCTTTTCTCCAATAGCAGGCTTAGCGTTCTCTGTTGGTAGAAAAGTTCCTGTGCCTTCTACCTGAAAACTACAATTCTTGTAATCTCCCAGGTTGCCGGCACCAGCTTGATGCAAGGCTTCCAACACCGCGTCTTTATTTTCAACAGGAATAAATGTGGTCAGTTTGAGAAGTGTATTGGCTTTTGGAACTAACACGGTCATGTTCTTCAGTCCAATTTTCTCGCCAATTCTTTTGTTGACACCTTCATACACGTTGTCAAGGTTTGTGTGAATAGCATAGATCGCTATGTTGTTTTTAATGGCCTTAATTAACGTCCGCTGTACATAGTCGTCTCCCGTCAGCTTTTTGAGCCCTTTGAAAAGTATTGGATGGTGCGCCACAATCAGGTTACTGTTGGTTTGAATTGCTTCTTCCACAACTGCTTCCAGGCAGTCGAGTGTTACGAGCACTCCTTTTACCAAATTATTTCGCTCGCCTACAAGCAAGCCGCTATTATCGTAACTTTCCTGATAAGCCCTGGGCGCAAGAGATTCCAAATAGTCGGTTACTTCTTTTATCGTGGTCGTTGCCATTGTTTCATTAATTTTGATTTTTAAAAGTAACAAAAGATCGCTTCACTCATGATGCCCTTTTTGAAGGTATTACTTTGGCCATTCACCATTCTGTATAATTTGGTGACGCGGGTTCGCAATTACCTGTTTGACATTGGGAAAAAACCGTCATTCAAGTTTGACTCTATCGTCATTAGTGTCGGCAACCTTAATGTAGGCGGGTCGGGTAAAACTCCCATGGTCGAGTATCTGGTTCGATTGCTGGGGCAGCAGTATTCGGTGGCCATATTGAGTAGGGGATTCGGGCGAAAGACACAGGGCTTTCGGATCGCCTCAGATGAGGATACTGCTACAACGCTCGGTGACGAACCTTATCAGTACTATTTGAAGTTTGGAAAGGAAGTGTCAGTGTGTGTTGGGGAAGAGCGGGCGCTGGCTATCCCCACGATATTGAACGAACGACCTACTACTCAAATCATTCTACTAGATGACGCCTTTCAACATCGCACTGTTGTGCCGCAATTTTCTATTTTGTTAACCGAGTTCAGCAGGCCGTTTTATTCTGATTTTGTATTGCCATTTGGAAGGCTGAGAGAAGCTAGGGTGGGTGCAAACCGAGCAGATACAATTATTGTGACTAAGTGCACAAATGTATTGGACAAAGAGAAGGTGGAGAACAAGATACGGAAGTATGCCCGTCAACAACCCATTTATTTCTCGTCTATTTTCTACAAAGAGGCTGTGCCTTTTTCCATTGCACACTCTGTGGGCAAGAAAGTTGTGTTGGTATCAGGCATCGCAAATAGTGCCACGCTGGAATCATTCGTTGCTAAAAATTTTCAACTGCAAAAGCATTTTAGATTCAATGATCACCATTTTTATACCGCGGGCGACCTTCGTAAAATTCAAGCATTTGCCCATGAGCAAGATGCGGATTCTATACTAACAACAGAAAAGGATATGGTCAAACTGATTTCACCCCAGTTGCAGGGAGATTTGGATAAAACAAAATGGTTTTACTTGCCCGTAGAGACTTCTTTTTTAGATCGTGGCGCAGATTTTGATAAACTGGTTCTAAGCATGGTGGGTGAGAATCTAAAACTCCTGCATGATCAAAACCCGTAGCCATCAAACTATTGTTATTTTTGCGCGTGATTTCTAAACAGTTAACCTTATTTTTCTTTTGCTGGTTTTCAGCAGCTGTAATCTTTGCTCAAGAAAAGAAGGTCACCGCCAAAGTAAAGCAAGACACGGTAAAAAAAGACACAACGGTTCTTAAGCGGAAAGCAATCAAGGCACCTGTGGGCAGTAAGTCTGATCTGCCAAAAAAGAGAACGTACTCTAAGATCATTAACGATTCCAGCAAAAACGTATATGGTCCTAAAACGACTCGTTGGATTACCGAAACGGATCTGTTTTACAATAAGACCTACTACAAACCGCTCGACACCGCTGTCAATAATTTCCATCGATGGACCTACGTGCAGCGACTCAACAATACAGTACAAGATTTGGGAAACATGGGAACTGCATTAAACCCCATATTTCCTTTGGTTTCGACAACGATCGGAGCCAATCCTGGGTTTCATGCGTATGATGCTTACTATGATACACAGGAACCGCATTACTACGATTCTAAGTCCCCCTACACACGGGTTTACCTAGTGTGGGCGGGCAATGGAAGAGCGATGTCGCATATTGAGTTCACAAGAGCCATCAACTCGCGGTGGAATTTTGGGTTCAACTATCGCCCCATTTTAGTAGATAAACAACTTCAATACAGAAGAGCTGATAGGCAAACGGTGAGTCACTACTATGACATTTTTACTACTTACAAATCGAAAAATAGCCGCTATCTACTGGTACTTAATTATAGAAGAATCAGGCATCGCATAAGAGAAAATGGGGGTGTTAGGCTTACGACCGATACTACGTTTGCGGCCTTTTTTAATCCCAACGCTGCCCCGACTTTAACGGGCACTGAAACGGAAGAGCTACGACATAATTTCCATGTGTTGCAATCTTATAAATTAGCAAAACCAGTACAGCTTTACCTTTCATCCACGTACGAAATACGTGATAATATTTTTCGAAGAGATCGTACAGATCTTGCCTCGAATTTCTTTAAGCAGACACTTATAGACTCGATCAAAGGAACGGATGTTATGGAGTTCAGGTCGTTTGAAAATGAAGTCGGAGTAAAAGGCAATGCCGCTTTTCTATTTTACGATTTCTACTTTAAATCCCGCGCAATTCAAAACCGAATCCCTTTGCTGAATGGATTTGATCCACGGGCATCGTCTTCATTGATTGAAAACTATGTGGGTGGGCGGATTGCTTTTCGTATTGATTCATTAAGTGAGCTGCGAGGCTCTGCCGAGTTGTTGTTGGATGGCAATTATAAATTGGAGGGAACACTAACTACGCCCTGGCTGGACGCAAGCCTTATTAGTAGCCTTGCCAAACCAGGTTACCTGCAACGTGCCTACCGCGGAAGTCATAACTATTGGCTCAATAATTTTGAGAATACTTTTTCGAATCAACTCAAGGGTTTTCTAAAAGTTCGATGGGGCAACCTATTTGTTAGCCCAGGGGTGACCTACGCGGTGTTAAATAATTACATTTTTTTTAGAGAATTCAACAGTGGTTTGTTACCCGTGCAGTCGACAGGGAATCAACAAATTTTTTCTCCCGAACTTCACCTGAGTTTGAAGTTTTTTAGACGACTGTATTTTAAGCCGCAGGTTACTTATACACAGCTATGGAAAAATGATGACAGTGCGATTCGGATACCGGAGTGGTTTGTGAATAGCCAACTTTATTATGAGAACATCCTTTTCGACAAAAATCTCCAACTGCAGTTCGGTCTGGATGTTCACTATAAGTCGAGCTACCTTGCGTTGGCTTATGCACCCGATATTCAATCCTACTATCTTCAAGATAAGCGCATCATTGAGGGATTTCCGGTAGTAGATATTTTTGTAAACGCAAAGATTAAAGGAGGTCGACTATTCATTAAATACCATAATGCCTGGCAAATAGGAAAATCGACTGGGTATCTTTTGACGTATGGCTATCCGGCCATGAGTAACATTCTTGATTTTGGTTTTGAAATTCCTCTTTTTGATTAGTGATGGAGAAACATGTGCTGGGTTTAACGCTGCCAACAGATCCGCGATGGGTTGATATCGCGTCTATGAACATTGAAGAAATATTGGTTGATCATGCTTACTGCGAACAAAAGGCAGCTTCTGCTTGTATTTCTTTAATTGTACAGTTTCCAGACAAGGAAGAGTTAGTCGATGTCTTAACACCTGTTGTTGCTGAGGAATGGGCCCACTTTGAGCGTGTATTGGAACAACTAAAGAAACGCGGGTGGAAGTTAGGCAATGCACGAAAAGATGAATATGTTGACCAGTTAGCGAAATCCATCAGGAAGGGAGGAAATAGAGAACAACAACTCATGGAGAAATTGTTGATGTGTGCATTAATCGAGGCTCGGAGTTGCGAGCGATTTCGCTTGCTATGGAAAGAGTTACCAGATCCGGAGCTGCGCCAATTTTATTATGAGTTGATGGTTTCAGAAGCCGGGCATTACAAGAACTTTATTGCGTTAGCAAAAGAGTATGCTGACGAAAAAACAGTAGACGCTCGCTGGCGGCTGTTCTTGAAAGTGGAAGGAGAGATTATGTCATCGCTACAACCGAGGGGCGATCGGATTCACTAAACGGCTAGTCTTCGATGAGTTTCCGGAGTGCTTGGTCGACAGCAGCGAAGTTAAACTTCGATAGATTTATTTCGAAATTTGCTTTGATCTTATTGTTACAAAGGTTTCCAATACTACCTTCATGGGTGTGTTGAACTTTTGTGTTGTAGGCGAATCTACCTTCTTCAATTTCTTCACCCACTTTTTTGTACGCATCTCGGAAAGGCATTCCGGCCAAGACAAGTTTGTTCACTTCTTCTACGCTGAAAAGGTATTTATATTTTTCATCCTCAAGGATATTCGACTTCACTTGAGTATTGGAAAGCATCAGATACGTCATTTCAAGACATTCCTTGATCGTTTCAAAAGCCGGGAATAGCTTCTCTTTTAGTAACTGTAGATCACGGTGGTAACCGGATGGTAAATTGGTGGTGAGCATTGCGATTTCATTAGGCAAAGCTTGTAGTCCATTGCACTTGCCTCTGATTAATTCAAAAACATCCGGATTTTTTTTGTGCGGCATGATACTCGAACCGGTCGTCAATTCTTCCGGGAACGAGATGAAGCTAAAATTCTGATTCAAATACAGACACGCGTCCATGGCTAATCTTGCCAAGGTAGCAGCAACATTACTTAAGGCCTGTGCTACTATTCGCTCAGTCTTTCCTCTGCCCATTTGTGCATACACCACGTTGTAGTTTAAATCATCAAAGCCCAATAGTTCAGTAGTCAATGTTCTGTTTAGCGGGAAGGACGATCCGTATCCTGCTGCTGAGCCAAGGGGATTTTTATTGGTAATTCGGTAAGCAGATTCTAACGTTATCAGATCATCCACTAAACTTTCTGCATACGCACCAAACCATAAACCAAAAGATGAGGGCATGGCCAATTGAAGATGGGTGTAACCCGGAAGAAGTTTGTCTTTATGTTCTTCACTTTTGATGATGAGCAGATCAAATAGCTTTTGTATCTCTTCCGTGAGCGATTGTATTTCATGACGAAGAAACAACTTTATATCTAACAGAACCTGATCATTACGTGAACGACCACTATGAATCTTTTTGCCTACATCACCTAACTTCTTAGTGAGTAGTAATTCCACTTGCGAATGGATGTCTTCGACCCCTTCTTCAATATGAAAATCACCTTTTTCGATTAATGCATAAATTGATTTTAGTTCTTTTGATAATAGGATCAACTCATCTTTGTTAATGAGTTGAATAGATGCTAGCATTTGAATGTGCGCCAGCGAACCTAGCACATCGAAGGAAGCCAAGTAAGAATCCATTTCACGATCTTTACCAACCGTGAATTGATTTACTTCTTTCAGGGAATCGCTATTTTTTTGCCAGAGTTTCATAGTAGTGCCGGATAGTGGATTTGTAAATACTGCAGCAACATAATCGTTTTACCATCTTTAATTTCTCCGCTTGCAACCATTTCAAGTGCTTGCGAAAAAGATAACTCCATCACCTCAATATCCTCATGCTCATCTACACCACCACCGACAGAAGTTTTCATATCTTTCGAGTATTCAGCAATGAAGAAGTAAAGAATTTCAGTGACCGACCCAGGTGACATATAGGCTTCGAAAATCTTTTTTACATCTCTTATCTTAAAACCTGTTTCTTCTTCCGTTTCTCTTCTGATGCAATCTTCTGGGTTGTCCAAATCTAAAAGGCCCGCGCAAGCTTCGATTAATAATCCGGAAGGGTTGCCATTGATATAAGTGGGCAATCTAAATTGCCTTGTAAGAATAACGTTTTTTGATGTTTGATTGAATAGCAGGATAGTTGCTCCGTTGCCTCTGTCATAAGCTTCCCGATTTTGCTCGATCCATTTTCCGTTTTTGTGTTGGTAATCAAACGTTACTTTTTTTAACGTGTACCAGTTGTTGGAGAGGATTTCGGTTTTTTTGACTTTAACACGCTCGCTCATAAGTTTTCGATCAATCTAATATATCCATTTATTCCATCCTCAATCTCCTGAAGGTATATAAACTCATCTGCACTGTGCGAGCGCGCAGAATCGCCCGGACCTAGTTTTATCGATGGAACTGGAATAAGTGCTTTGTCTGATGTAGTAGGGGAGCCATAGAATGTAACGCCTAATTTCTCACCGGCCTTAAAAAGAGGATGATCTTTCGAAATGCCTGAAGGACGAAGTCTAAGTGAGCGCGGAACTGCCTCACATTGTACATTTTGTTTGATGATTGCTAAGATATCCTCCAACGAATATTCATCTGTTGCCCTAACGTCAACTGTAAACTTGCATTCAGATGGAACCTGATTGTGTGATTGTCCGGCATTGATCACGGTAACCGACATTTTTACTTTGCCGAGTGATTCAGAGATTTTAGGGAATTCATAGGTACGAAACCATTCGATGTCTTTGAGTGATTGATAGATCGCATTTATACCTTCTTCACGAGCAGCGTGTCCAGCTTTTCCATAAGTAACGCAATCGAGCACCATGAGTCCTTTCTCCGCTACTGCGAAATTCATCAATGTCGGTTCTCCAACAATCGCCATATCGATGGCAGGAAGTTCTTTCCAGACCATTTCAATCCCTCCAGTACCAGAAATTTCTTCTTCGGCTGTGGCCGCCAGCACTAAATTGTACTTGAGGTTTGGCCGTTCATAATAATTGAAGAACGTCATAATGAGTGACACCAAGGGGCCACCGGCATCATTGCTTCCCAATCCAAATAATTTCCAATTTTCAATAGAGGCAGCATATGGATCACGAGTATAGGATGGATTTGGCTTTACGGTGTCGTGATGGGAATTTAAAAGTAAAGTGGGCTTAGACGCATCAAAGAATTTATTTTTCGCCCATACATTATTCCCAACGCGCTTTGCTTCCATCCCATGATAGGTAAAGAAGCCCATAAGCAATCCGGCCGTTTTGTCTTCTTCTTTACTGAAAGAAGGAATCGAAATCAGTTGCTGAAGAAGATCAATAGCGATACTATGTAAATGTTCCCTCATGAAAGCGTAATAAGAGTGCCTTTGGTGTCGTAACCAGTGTTGGCTAACAAATTAGTATGTTCTCCTATGAGTACTTCTTTTACTCCGTGATTAATAGCATCAAAAGCATTTTCTAGTTTAGGTAGTATACCATCATGAAAGGCGCCCTCCTTAAGTAACTGTTGATACATACTCTTATTAAGTGTATTGATAACAGTTTCTTCTTTGGCCACATCTCTTAAGACGCCTGTTTTTTCAAAGCAAAAAATAAGACGTGTATCGAAGTGCTTGCTTAACGAAACAGCCAGTACAGAGGCAATGGTATCCGCATTGGTGTTCAGCATCACGCCATCTGCATGAGTAAGCGGAGCAAATACGGGAATGACATTCTGTTTTAACAGAAAATAGAGCAATGTAGAGTTCACGCTTTCTGCAGTGATATCACCTACAAACCCGAAATCAACCTCACCGATAGGTCGCTTCATAGCTTTAATCAAGTTCCCATCTGCACCTGTCAATCCGAGGGCATTACAATGAAGCGCCTGAAGTTGTGCAACGATTTGTTTATTTACCAAACCACCGTAGACCATGGTCACTAAATCCAGGGTAGGGGAATCTGTAATTCTTCGGCCTTTTACGTATTGACTTTCAATGCCAAGCTGGTCGCCTAGCTTGGTAGCGATCTTTCCTCCGCCATGAATTAATATTTTTGGATCTTGGATAGATGCAAAATCGGTTAGAAAATGAGTTAATGCTTTTTCATCATCCAAAACATTTCCCCCGATTTTTATGATGTAAAGTTTATTCATCTGAATTGTAGTTGCGAGGCGGGCATTTGCTACTAAGGATGCTTCAACCCCTGTGAACGAGTATTTGCAAAAAAGGTGAAGGTTAAGCTAGATTAATTCAAACTAAAAGCCTCAACCCCTTGTGGTCGGATTTTATTGATTATCTGGGAGGCAGAATCCATCCCGCTTTTGATTACGCTGTGGTTATTTTCTCCGTTATAATATCCCTCAATATGAAGGATACGGTAAACTGTAGTAAATTCATTCAAGACTTTTTTATCAATCCCTGCTAAAGATTTTTGATAATCTTTTACACTGACTTGTGAGCCTCTTTTTTTTTGAATTGGCTTGCCTTTGATTTCTAAATAGGAATCGAGTGCTAGTAAAACTCCATTGTAAGCGGTGCCACAGGCCATGCGCACGTATTTTTCATCTTCATAATAGCGGTCCTTTTTGCGGGCTTTGGTTTTTAAAATATCGATTGCGTTTGCCATGTAGCGCACAGCTTCACAGTAGCGGATTTCTTTTTCTTTAGTACTCATGAATCAAATTTACTATAAATTGCTGCATCCTAAAAATTTCAGCCATCAACTCTAATTCCCAACCCCTATATTCTAATGCCCAAGCCCCAATAATATCTCAACTAGCACCGCTTGTGCAGCCCAAACCCGATTGCTTGCTTGTTGTGTTACCAAACTTGCTGCGCTATCCAGCACTTCATCGCTTAACTCCACATTTCGTCTAACAGGCAGGCAATGCATTATTTTTGCATTGTTAGTTGATGCCAATTTTTCATTTGTAAGCATCCAGTCAGGATCATTACAATAGATTTTTCCGTAATCAGAGAATGTACTCCAGTTCTTAACGTATACAAAATCCGCATTCTTCAGTGCATCATCTTGATCATGTGTAATCTTGGCTCCTTTTGTAAATCTTGTGTCAAGTTCGTAGTCCTCAGGATGTGTGATGACAAATTCGGCACCACCCCACGCGTTGATCCACTGTGAAAAACTATTGGCCACACATTGGGGTAATGCTTTCACATGGGGAGCCCAGGTCAATACTATTTTTGGCTTTTCTGGCTGCCTTCCCTCCGCAAGGCTACGGGAGGCGGGCCTGAAGGCATGGCTTTTTTCTTCGAACACCTCCTGAATGGTGATGAGATCGGTTAGACTTTGTAACGGATGAAGTGTAGCGCTCTCTAAGCTGACGACAGGAACGCCTGAGTACTTCACAAATTGGTTGATATACAATTCACTGTAGTCATCTTCTTTATTCTTTAAGGAAGGGAAAGTTCGAATCCCTAATACATCAAAGTACTTTCCGAGAATGGGAGCAGCATCTTTTACGTGCTCTACCGTAGTACCGCTCATGATGGCCTCGTCTTCAAACTCTAATGCCCAGCCATCTTGCCCCACGTTAAAAACGATTACATCCATGCCAAGATTTTTGGCGGCAATCTCTGTGCTCAATCTCGTCCGCATACTTGGATTCAGAAAAAGTAAACCCATTCGCTTTCCCTTGCCGAGAGTAACATCCTTGAACGGGTTGTTTTTGTACTCCAATGCTTTTGCTATGAGTAGTTGGAAATCGAGGGCGTCCTCACAGGAAATAAACTTTTTCATAGGGCTGCGACTTGTTTAAATTCCTTTGTCATTGCTTCCAAAAATAAATCAGCATCATTTTTTGACAAAGCCAAGGACGGCAATAAGCGCACCGTGTTTGGTTTAGCTTCGCCTGTAAAGATATGGTGTTTGAAGAGTAAGTCTTTACGTAGTGATGTGAGTGATTCAGGTAAATCAAAACCAATCATCAGCCCTTGCCCACGCACTTCCAAAATGGGTGAGAATTTTTTCAGTTCCTGCATCCAGTAGCTGCCCAGTTCTGCCGCATGCTGCATTAGGTTTTCCTTTTCTATTACATCTAAGACCGCCAACGAGGCTGCACATGCCAGGTAATTTCCTCCGAATGTGGTTCCGAGCATTCCACTCCACGGTTTGATGCCCGGATGAATGAGTGCGCCACCCACCGGGAAACCATTACCCATCCCTTTTGCAATGGTGATTAAGTCTGCGTCAATGCCGGCAAACTGATGTGCAAAAAATTTACCAGTTCGCCCGTAGCCTGATTGTACCTCATCTAAAATCAGCAATGCCCCGACCTCCTTGCTTTTTTTTGATAAGAGTTGAAGGAACGAGTGATTTGGAACATGAATGCCGCCCACACCTTGGATTCCTTCGATGATAACTGCTGCAATGTCTTTATTAATGGCATTCAGAAACGTAGCTTCGTCATTCAATGGAAGAAAGGCAATTTCATGGTTGGCATTGAAGGGCGCCACAATCTTTGGATTATCAGTGGCTGCTACTGCACCGGACGTTCGGCCATGAAATGCTTTTTTAAACGCTATCACTTTTTTCCGGCCGTTTACAAATGAAGCGAGCTTCAGTGCATTTTCGTTAGCTTCAGCACCAGAGTTGCAAAGAAACAGTTGGTGATTGGGGTAACCTGAAAGTTGACCAAGTTTCTCTGCTAGCTTTTCCTGCAATTCGTTCTTGATACTATTAGAGTAAAAACTGATTTTATCCAATTGTGATTTGAGTGCTTCGACAAAGTGTGGATGGTTATGACCAATTGAGATCACTGCATGACCACCATACAAGTCCAAATATTTATTTCCTTCTTTAGCCCACAGCCATGAACCTTGTGCTTTTACAGGCTCGATTGGAAAGAGTGGGTAGACGTCAAATAATTTCATCGTTAACTTATTTTTTGGTGTTTAATTGTTTCAGGTTTCCAGTTACCAGTAACTGGAAACCTGGAACTTTAAAAAACACTCCCCTTTAATTTTAACCCCACAGTTTCATCAAGTCCAAACATCAAATTCATATTCTGGACGGCTTGCCCGCTTGCGCCCTTCAACAAGTTATCGGTGACTGAGTGGATGACAAGCTTGCTGCCTGCCTTTTCCAAATAGAGTAAGCACTTGTTTGTGTTTACCACTTGTTTGATATCAATCATCTCGCCAGCTACATGAGTAAACGGATGTGACTTGTAGTACTCTTTAAACAATTGAGTTGCTTCTTCTAAGCTCAAGTTGCAATCCAACACAGATGACACAAAGATGCCTCTGGTAAAGTCACCACGCCACGGCACGAAGTTGATGCTGCTTGAATATTCCGGCTGCAGTGATTTTATGGTTTGATTGATTTCTCCAAGGTGCTGGTGTGTCAACGTTTTGTAGGCAGATATGTTATTTGCTCGCCAAGTGAAGTGCGTGCTGTCTTGCAATTTTTGACCAGCACCGGTAGATCCGGTAATTCCGGTTGTATGAACTTCTGTGAGCAGGCCTGCTTTTGCTAATGGCAATAATCCCAATTGTATGGTAGTTGCAAAACAGCCTGGGTTGGCAATGTTTTTTGCTTGCTTAATCTTTTCTCGCTGGAATTCAGGAAGCCCGTAGATGAATTCTCTGCCGTTCACCTGTTCACCTAAGCGGAAATCATTGCCCAAATCAATAATGCGCGTATTAACAGGAAAAAGAGATTCATTTAACAGTTTTTTACTTTCACCGTGACTTAAACAAAGGAATAAGACATCAACGGGTAGACTAAAACCTTCAGAAAAGCGAAGCTCAGTTTCTCCAACAAGATCATGATGAACGGTAGTAACTGGCTTGCCCGCCTGACTTCTGCTCTGCACAAAAATCAATTCCACCTCAGGATGATTCAATAATAGACGCACTGTTTCACCGCCTGTGTATCCTGCGCCACCAATAATGCCAGCTTTGATTTGTGCGCTCATAACTTGTTTCCTGTTTCCGGTTTTCCTGCCTTGCCGGCAGGCAGGTGATTACCGGTAACCTGCAACTGGGAACCGGTAACTTGATAATGAATCGCCACTTGGTTTCCAAATATCTTCGTAAAACCTTTCACATCATCTCCCGTCCAACCCAAATTCATTTCTCCATATTTGCCAAATCTCGATGACATCAAATCAAAAGGTGATTCAATGCCATTGACTTGATAGCGGTAAGGGTAGAGTGAGATCGACACCTCGCCTGTTACGTTTTCTTGTGAACTAGTTAGGAACGCTTCCATATTTCGCATGACTGGGTCCAGGTATTGTCCTTCATGCAGCCAATTGCCGTAAAATTGTGCCAGCTGGTCCTTCCAGCTCAACTGCCATTTCGTAAGTACATGCTTCTCCAAAGCATGATGTGCTTTGATGATCAGGAGGGGAGCTGCTGCTTCAAAACCAACACGGCCTTTGATACCAATGATGGTATCTCCTACATGAATATCTCTACCAATTCCGTAAGGACCAGCAACGGACTGAAGGAAATGGATCGCTTCTGTCGGATGTGAAAAGTTTTTACCATTGATTGAGATCAGCTCCCCTTTTTCAAATCCAATTTTTACCTCTTCGCTTCCTTGTTTGGTAACTTGTGTCGGCCATGCCTCTTCGGGTAATTGCCCCATCGAGTTCAGCGTTTCTTTACCGCCCACGCTTGTTCCCCAGATACCTTTGTTGATGGAGTACTTGGCTTTTTCAAAATTGAAAGAGACACCTTTCTTTTTTAGGTATTCGATTTCTTCTTCGCGGCTCAATCGCTTGTCGCGAATAGGGGTAATGATTTCCAACCCGGGCAATAAGATTTGAAACACCATATCGAACCGCACTTGATCATTGCCTGCACCTGTGCTACCATGAGCCACCGCGTCAGCTTTTATTTCTTTGGCGTAATTTGCTACCGCCAAGGCTTGCGACATTCTTTCAGCGCTTACACTCAGTGGATAAGTTGCATTTTTCAGTACGTTGCCAAAAATCAAATACCGAATTACTTTTTCATAATAAGATTTGGTTGCATCCACCGTTTTGTGGGTTGCCATCCCCAAATTTTTAGCGCGTGCTTCGATGGATTGCACTTCGGCTGCATCAAATCCACCGGTGTTCACTGTGATCGAATGGACTTCGTAGCCTAAGTCCTCCGATAGATACTTTGCGCAGTAGGAGGTATCTAAACCGCCACTAAAGGCCAAAAGAACTTTTTTCATTACCAAAAGAATAAAAAACTTAAAAATGAATTTTTCTTAGCGGCACCATCGTCTTCTTTCTTCTTCCACCCTTTCAACAATACAAATTGTTTGAAGCGAACCCATCGGTCAAATACCTTGTTGTCGTTGCGAAGATCTCTGCCCCAAAAGTTTTCTGCTTTAGCTTCGTGGTGCTTTTTCAATTCCAGTTCTTTTGCTTTTTCGACAGGGTCGTAGAGCATCGCGGTGCACATACAATTTTGACGATTTTTACTCATCAATATTTCATAGTTCACGCAGCTCTGGCATCCTTTCCAAAACTGCTCATCGTTGGTCAATTGATTGTAAGTTACGGGTTCGTAACCCAAATCTGAATTGATTTTCATTACGGCCAATCCGGTCGTCAATCCAAAGATTTTCGCATCCGGATATTTTTCCCTCGAGAGTTCAAAGACTTTGCGTTTGATTTCAGTGGCGACTCCGCTTTTGCGGAATGGAGGAGAAACAATCAACCCACTATTGGCAACAAATTTTTCGTGCTCCCACGATTCAATGTAACAAAAACCTACCCAAATTCCATCGGGCAGTAGTGCAATAACCGCTTTCCCTTCCTCCATCTTTTGTTTGATGTAGTCGGGCGAGCGTTTGGCAATTCCGGTTCCCCGAGCCTTGGCTGATTCGGCCATCTCGTTGGTAATGGTTTCCGCGTAATGAATGTCTGCAGCCGTAGCTGCACGGACAATGATATTTTCCAATTTGATTTAAAACGTTAAAATGAAGAAAAGATTAAGTGGGTGCTTGCACACCATGTCAAAACCTCCTGGAGGCTTGAACTACATCTGTCTTTAAAAAGATGGTAGTATCAGATCCTAATCCGTCTATGCGGTCGCCTGGTCACAATACAGGCAGTGGCGAGAAGCGTGGTCGATGCCGGTTCGGCAAAGTGCAGTAGGGCAGAATTGCCCGAGTTCGCGTTAATGGTGACTAAATTTTCCAATTCTTGTGGTGATAGTTAGTTACGTAAATGCCATTCAAAAAAGTTTTCTCAAAATTAATGGAATTAAAAACGATAATTCACCAAATCAGTTCGATTTTTACAGAATTAATTTTGGCTTAATACAATTTTACTCGCAGAGCGAACAAACAGTTGGAAGAGTTTTTAGATCAATATGGTTACTTGGCGCTCTCAGTTGGCACTTTCTTCGAGGGAGAAACGGCTATACTGATTGTGTCGTCACTCATTCACAGAGGAGTTTTCTTGTTCCCGACAACAGTGTTGGCTGCGTTCGGTGGCTCTTTTGTTAGTGACTGGCTCTATTATCTTATTGGTCGACTCAACGGAAAATTATTTTTGTCGACCCGCCCTAAGCTGCAAGCTAGAATGTTGCCTTTGACTAATTTCTTTGAGCGAAATCGATATCAGATTCTGTTCAGCTATCGCTTTTTGTATGGCTTTCGAATTATTATACCCCTTATGATTGGCATGAGCGGCCTACCGCCCAAGAGATTCTTAGTTTTCAGTACGATCACCGGGCTCATCTGGGCTACAGTGGTGAGCACTGTTGGGTACTGGTCTGGCAGAATTTTCAATTTGGATGCACAAGTATTTCAGGACAATTTGTTCTTTGTTGTGGTTGGATTTGCTGCACTTGGCCTGTTGATTGGGTTAGGCGTAAAAAAACTCACGTTCAAGGGGAGCATGATATGAAATCATTGTCAAAAACATATAAAGACTTCACGTTAAAAGCACGGGCCACCAACTTTGTGCAGTTGGAAGATTTACTCACAAGTTGTGGCGCCCTATTTTTGGGTGTGGATGAACAAAAGGACACGTATTTTCAGACAGATAAAGGCAAGTTGAAACTGAGAGAGGGAACTATCGAAAACCTGATAACACACTACGAGCGTATTTTAGAAGACGGAATAGAGAGAACTGTTGTTTACCGATATGATGTCAACCCGTCAGCAATAGAAATTGAAAACTTGATAACTAACTTCAAGCCGATTGGCACTGTCGAGAAGAAGCGCTCAATCTACGTTTTGGACATTCACAAAATTCACCTTGACCGATTGAATGAAGGTGACTTTCTCGAAATTGAATCGATTGACCGTGAAGAAAAATTTACTACAGAAGAACTACGGAAGCGCTGTTTGGAGCTGAAGGAAAAATTGGGAATAGCTGATGGTGATTTGGTGCCGACTGGGTATTTTAGGAATTCATTATGAGGACATAAACAGACAGAGTGAATCTTTAACTCTTTACTACTGAATTCTAACTTCTAACTTCTAACTTCTAACTTCTAACTTCTAACTTCTAACTACATGACTATCGGCACACCTCTCACTTCCTCTGCGATCAAAGTAATGATGCTTGGCTCAGGAGAACTAGGCAAAGAAGTTGTGATTGAATTTCAACGCTATGGCGTAGAGGTGATTGCTGTTGATCGCTACGACCATGCGCCCGCCATGCAAGTCGCTCATCGGTCGTACACCATTTCTATGTTGGATGGTGTTGCGTTACGTGCTGTTATTGAAAAGGTAAAACCAAATTACATTGTCCCAGAAGTGGAGGCGATCTCGACCGACACGTTGATTGAGTTGGAGAAAGAAGGCTTCCGAATCATTCCTACCGCCACAGCAACTAAGTTGACGATGAACCGAGAAGGGATTCGCACTTTAGCCGCAGAGACTCTCCAACTAAAAACATCTCCTTATCGTTTTGCGGGAACGCTGGATGAATTCAAGTCATCCATCCAAGCGATTGGAATGCCGTGCGTTGTAAAACCGATTATGAGTTCATCGGGCAAAGGTCAAAGCGTGGTAAAGTCAGATACAGATATTGAAAACGCATGGCGCTATGGACAGGAGGGCGGCAGGAGCGGAGGTGGACGAATGATTGTGGAGGGCTTTATCGATTTTGATTACGAGATTACGTTGCTCACCATTCGACATAAAGAGGGCGTTTCGTTTTGCGCGCCTATTGGCCATCGTCAAGAACATGGCGACTATCAAGAATCGTGGCAGCCACACCCCATGCCGGCAAAGGCACTAGAGGAGGCACAGAACATTGCCAAAAAAGTAGTCGATGCCCTTGGCGGAGTTGGGCTTTTCGGTGTGGAGTTTTTTGTGAAGGGAGAGATGGTGTATTTCAGCGAACTCTCACCAAGACCACATGATACAGGCATGGTCACGATGATCTCGCAAGACCTCTCAGAGTTTGCGTTGCACGTACGTGCGATTTTGGGTTTGCCTATTCCAGTCATTCGGCAGCTTGGACCAAGTGCTTCATCTGTTATTCTGGTGAAAGGTCAATCCAAAAATATTTCTTATTCAGGATTGGACGCTGCATTGAACGAGCCAGACACTCAACTTCGATTGTTCGGAAAGCCAGAAGTAAATGGTGAGAGAAGGATGGGAGTTTGCTTAGCTAAAGGCAATACGATTGAAGAAGCGAGGAGGAAAGCGACAAGTGCGTCTTCCGCTGTTCTAGCTGATTTACATTGACTAGCACATTAGAAAATCATGACCCATTTGGATGAGTTATCAAATATCGCGCAGAATTGGTTTGCTGCATTTAATGAGCATGACATAGAAAAATTGTTGTTACTGTATGATGACGAGGCTTCTCATTACAGCCCTAAATTGAAAGTTCGACATCCAGAAACCCATGGGTTGATTAAAGGCAAGACGGCCTTGAGGACATGGTGGCAAGATGCTTTTCTCAGATTACCTACTCTTAAGTACGAATTGATTCGGCTGACTCCCTACGAAGACCGCATCTTCATGGAATACATACCTTGTTGGCGCGCGTTTGTAACGCGGTGCCGCTCCTGGCTATTTTTAGTTTGTGAAGATTAACACACTAACGAAATAGGGTATTGGCAGTTCATAAAATACACTCGATGGGCATGCGTTGGAAAAGCGCGCCAGCTTGATTAGTGAAGAAGAAGATTTAGCGGTTGGTGAAATGCTTGAAATCCAAGAGGGAAAAATCATTCATTCAAAGGTATTTCATCAATAACCTGGAATTTTTTAGGCAATTTTTTCTGTACGGGTTCTTAATTGCTAATCAACCACACATTCCACTCTACCGCAATCGTCACTATCATTAATAATAAGAAGCCAATCGAAACTAGTTTATGCACCCATTCCGGAGATTTTGTGAAATATAAAACACAAAAGATGAAGGGCAACACCAGTTTTAGCAATTGTTATTGAAGGCTGTCGCCCCGAATGATTAAACCATCTAAAATGCCAAGTACGGCAAGTCCGATCGAGAATAGAAAAATCTTAGGGTAGTTATCCTGATAGAAAGCCTTCAAGTCTATCATACCCTCTTGGATACCAAACGGGAACAGCAACCGGGCCAGCACAAAAAGAATAATGGGATACACCATGATGAATAAAAATGTTGGCAACCGCCAGGGTGCATAGTTTTTAAGGTCGTAAATAATCCACCATTCTTGGACGTGAAGGATAAGCACAATAAGAACCCACAACACATGTGGCCAGTATATTTTCACGCGCTTGCTCTGGTGGATCAGATCGGCAATGGCAGTAAGGATTTGGGTTATACCAAGCCCTAAGATGATGGATATCAGTACCGTTACATACTCAAAGGCGCTGATTATCTATTTGATTAATCACAATGTGACTTGACTTTTCTTATTTTCTAAAATGATCCCAAATAGACGCGATTAGCCATAATCACCGGTTCACTTTCCAATTCAATTGTTCAAACTTATCCACATTTTTCTGGTTTTCCAGCGACAATATGAAACCCATCTATGGCGGCCTAAATAAATATCGCCAAGCCTATAAAATAAGTTTGAAATAATGGCTTGGGAGTGTAGATTTGTGCCATTCCGTAAAAAAGCGGTTACCAAAACGCGTCATGATGAATGATAGATTATCTGATCTCGTTAAGCTTCTCACCCTCGTACTGTTCGTTACAACAAGTTTTACTTCTTTCGCTCAAGAAATTCCGACAGATGCCGTTGCAATCAGCGCAGGGGAGGCCTTATTTAATGGCAATTGTAAATCGTGCCACCGAGTTAAACAAAAACTAGTAGGACCAGCACTCGCTGGAGTCGAAAATCGGGCTCCATCCATTGCATGGATCATTGAATGGGTAAAGAATCCGGCAAAAAAGATTGCCAGTGGCGATGAGTACGCCAACAAAATCTATAATGAATACAACAAAAGCCAGATGACGGCTTTTACCAGTTATACAGACGCCCAAATCTTAAGCATCCTTGCTTATGTAAAGTCTGATGCTGAAAAAGTCGAGGTAGCTCCTGCAGCAGCACAACAAACAGCTGGCGGAGGGAGTGCCGGTGTACCTTCTTCTTATTTGAATGCGATTGTGGGGGGTATGCTTCTTATCCTTCTATTAATGCTTGTCATCCTTGGCCTGATCGTATCGGCCTTGAAGAAATACCTCAACCAAAAAGAATTGAGTGAAGACGATCAGCAAGTTGTCAATTCGCCTTATACGTTCGCAACGATAACCCGCAGTTCTGGTTTCATTTTCCTCGTTGTCTTTATAGTCGCTGCGGTTGGGTTTAAGACCACAATTGACGGACTCTATTCCATTGGCGTACAGCAAGATTATCAACCCAAGCAACCCATCGCCTTTTCGCACAAGCTGCATGCAGGGTCATATGAAATTGACTGTAAGTATTGCCACACAGGTGTACTAAAGGGCAAACAAGCAAACATACCTTCTCCTAATATATGTATGAACTGCCACACGCAGATCAAGCAAGAGTCACCTGAGATCCAAAAAATTTATGCTGCCATCGGTTACGATTCTAAAACAGCTTCTTACACCGGCAAGCAGAAACCAATCGAGTGGGTTCGCATCCACAATCTTCCTGACTTGGCCTATTTTAACCACGCACAGCATGTGAATGTGGGCGGAATAGAGTGTCAGACTTGCCACGGTCCTGTTCAAGAAATGGAAGTGGTAAAGCAATACTCCTTATTAACAATGGGATGGTGTATTGACTGCCACCGTAAAACCGATGTCAACACAAAAGACAACGAGTATTACAACAAGCTGAACGAGTTACATCTGTCAGCAAAGAAATCAAAAATGAAAGTAGAGGACATTGGCGGATTGGAATGCGCAAAATGTCACTATTAATATTGTAAGCTTTAAATGTTTCGGTCACGATAAAGAGCGTATGAGCACTACTACTAAAAAGACATATTGGAAAGGATTAGCCCAACTCAAGAATGATCCTTCTTACGTAAAACATGCCGATAAAGAATTTGTCGACATGGGCGTGTCAGAAGACCCTGGTCACTCTCGCAGAGACTTTTTAAAAATGATGGGTTTTAGTGTAGCAGCAGCTTCATTGGCTGCTTGCGAGGCACCAATCCGAAAAGCAATTCCTTACGTAGTGAAGCCGGTGGATGCCGATGCAGGTATTCCTAATTACTATGCATCAACCTACGTCAATGGTGGTGATTATTGCTCAGTGGTGGTGAAAGTACGTGATGGCCGCCCGATCAAATTAGATGGTAACTCGCTTTCAAGTGTTACAAGAGGAGGCACCAGTGCGCAAGTAGAAGCATCTGTTCTTTCCTTGTATGATAACTTTAGGCTGCGTGGTCCTCGGATCAGCGATAAACCCGCAGATTGGGAAACGCTGGATAAAGAGGTGATTTCGAAATTGGAAGCAGTCTCAACGGAGGGTGGTCAAATAAGAATTGTAAGCAATACAATACTTAGCCCAAGCACAAAAGCAACCATCGAAAAATTCAAGGCAAAGTATCCGACTACTGTTCATGTTCAGTATGACCCTATTTCTTACTACGGGTTACTGAAGGCAAATGAAGAGTCTTTTGGTTCGGCAATTATCCCAAGTTATGATTTTAGTAAGGCAAAAGTGATTGTCAGTTTGGGTGCTGACTTTTTGGGTACTTGGCTTTCTCCGATTGAGTTTGCAAAGGCTTACGGAACAACACGTGCGGTGAGCGAAGAAAAGCGCGATATGTCGAGACACTATCAATTTGAAAGTAATCTTTCATTGACGGGTGCCAATGCGGATTATCGCTCATTGATGAAACCGTCACAAGAAGGTGCTGTGCTCGCACAGATTTATAATATCGTGGCAGGAAGAAGTGCAGCAGATTCTGGCGTGGCACATGTTGAAAAAGCTGCTAAAGAACTTTTGGCTAATAAAGGAGCATCGCTCGTTGTCTGCAGTTCAAATGATAAAGAAGTGCAGGTTTTAGTCAATGAGATTAACAACTTGTTAGGTAGCTACGGAACTACTATTCTTACCTCTTTGCCAGTTAATTTCCGTCAGGGAAATGACGAAGCCATGACGGCATTTATAGAAGATGCGAAGGCTTCGAAAATTGGAGCTGTTATTTTCTTCAATTGCAATCCAGTGTATGACCATCCAAAAGGTGCTGAGTTGTCAGGTGCATTGAAAAATACAAAACTTGCTGTTTCTACATCTTATACACCAGACGAAACAGCTTCTGCTTCGGGGTATATGGCGCCAGATCACCATTATTTGGAATCATGGAATGACTTCGAACCCAAACCTAACTATTATAGTCTCTCGCAACCTGCCATTACACCTATTTTCAAAACTCGCCAGGCGCAAGAGAGTTTTCTGGTTTGGGCAGGTGAAAAAGAAGTTGAGTATTATTCAGTTGTAAGCGAGAACTGGAAAAACTGGTTTTTCTCGAAACAAACGAGCGCGCTTGATTTCCAAAGCTTCTGGGATAAATGCTTATATGAGGGCGTTTATGAACTGCCAACCGAGGTAACGGAACTTCCATTTACAAGTCATGTGGATGACGCGCTGGCCAAAGTAAGTAATGGCTCAAAGTCAGCATCGGGTTTCGAACTAGTCATTTACGAGAGTTATGGAATTGGAAATGGTAGTCAAGCCAATAACCCATTATTGCAAGAATTGCCAGATCCTATCACCAAAGCAACGTGGGATCATTATGTGACCATATCTCAAAAAGATGCGCGTGAAATATTGAAACTGGATAATGACGCTGAGGGCAATACGAAGTTGATTAGCTTGACCCTTGGAGGAAGCACAATTAAGCTTCCTGCATTGATTCAGCCCGGACAAACACCGGGGACAATTGGCGTGGCGTTGGGTTATGGGCGCGCTAAAGTTGGAGCAGTGGCCGAAGGCATTGGTGTGAATGTTTATCCGTGGGTTGCTAGTGTCAATGGATCGTTAAATTATAATATTTCATCAGGCCTAAAGGTTGCAAGCACCGAGGACGATTTCCAGTTGGCGCAGACTCAGATTCATCAGACCTACATGGGGCGCGAAAGCGTTATCCAGGAATCTGTTTTGTCAGAGTTCAAAGAAAATCCAGCAGCAGGACGAGAGTATCCTAAAATTACTAATTGGGACGAGAAGGTTGACCCTGCATCATTAAGTTTATGGAAAGGGCATGAGTACAAGAGTCATTATTGGGGTATGGCTATTGACCTCAATACGTGCAATGGCTGTGCTGCCTGCGTTGTCGCCTGTAATGTCGAGAACAACGTAGCCTTGGTGGGCAAAAAAGAAGTCATCAACCGCAGGGAAATGCATTGGTTACGTATCGATCGATACTACAGCAGTGATGCCAATCCTGAAGATTATAAAGCAGCAGAGATTGCATCTGAAAATCCGGAAGTAGTATTCCAACCGATGATGTGTCAGCATTGCAATAATGCGCCATGTGAAACGGTTTGTCCGGTGGCAGCAACCACCCATAGCACGGAAGGGCTAAATCAAATGACTTATAACCGTTGTATTGGAACTCGTTATTGTGCCAACAACTGTCCTTATAAAGTGAGGAGATTTAACTGGTTTAAGTACCACGATAACCAACAGTTCTATCATTCTAACCCAGCTATGAACACAGATTTGGGAAGAATGGTATTGAATCCTGAAGTAACCGTTCGCTCTCGTGGCGTTATGGAAAAATGTTCATTCTGCGTTCAGCGTATCCAAACAGGTAAACTGACTGCTAAGAAAGAAAGACGCCCGATGAAAGACGGTGAGGTGATCACAGCATGTCAGGCGGCTTGCTCTACAGGAGCAATCGTATTTGGCGATATGAACAATCCTGAAAGCCATATCAGTAAATTATTGAAGATTGAAAGTGATCCGAAAAGACCCTATGGCATTGACAAGAAGATTGGCAATCCCCGAGCATATCGTGTGTTGGAAGATATCGGGGTGAAGCCAAATATTTTCTATTTGACCAAGATTAAGAACAGAGACGAACATAAAGAGCATGCTTAAACTAGATGTGAGATATAAGATTTGAGATGTGAGATTTTAGTGCAGCCCTCTAAATTCCACCTTCTAAAGTCTAAATTCTAATTATTGACTACTGAACAAAAAATATGCAAGTAACTTCTTCGATACGTGAACCTCTTATAACCGGTGGTAAGACTATCCGCGATGTTTCCGAGGACATCAGCCGTCAGGTAGAAGGCAAGCCCACGCAACTTTGGTGGGTTGCTATGATGATTTCGCTAACGCTTTTGGCCTTCGGTTTCTACTGCCTTTGCACTCTTCTTTGGGAAGGAGTAGGAGTTTGGGGATTAAATAAAACCGTTGGTTGGGCCTGGGATATCACTAACTTCGTTTGGTGGGTCGGCATCGGTCACGCAGGAACATTAATTTCTGCCATCTTATTGCTCTTCCGCCAAAAGTGGAGAATGTCAATTAACCGTGCGGCAGAGGCGATGACCATCTTCGCGGTTATTTGTGCGGCTACATTTCCGTTTGCTCACATGGGTAGATTGTGGTTGGGCTTCTATTGGGTGTTCCCATTGCCAAATACATGGGGCTCTCTATGGGCCAATTTCAATTCACCGCTGTTGTGGGATGTGTTTGCCATTTCAACGTACTTCTCTGTTTCGTTGGTATTCTGGTACATGGGTTTAATACCGGATTTTGCAGTCATCCGCGACAGAGCTGTTCGCCAAGGACATAAGTTACGCGCCAATATTTATAATGCCTTGAGTTTCGGATGGGATGGAGCCGCCAGAACTTGGAGTCGCTACGAATCAGTAGCATTGATTTTGGCCGGACTCTCAACACCGCTGGTGCTTTCCGTTCATACAATTGTATCCATGGACTTTGCTACTTCTGTAGTTCCTGGATGGCACGCTACTATTTTCCCGCCCTACTTTGTGGCGGGTGCGATCTTCTCCGGCTTTGCGATGGTGCTAACACTTTTAATCATTACACGTAAAGTCTTTAAGCTGGAAGATTACATTACCATCTACCACATAGAGCTGATGAATATTGTAATCATCATCACGGGCTCAATCGTGGGTATTGCTTATATCACGGAGTTCTTCATCGCCTGGTATGGCCAAGTGCCTGCCGAACAATATGCGTTCTTTAATCGTATGCAAGGGCCTTATTGGTGGGCGTATTGGTCGATGATGACATGCAATGTAATTTCTCCTCAACTATTCTGGTTCAAAAAGATCAGAACCAATATTGTGGCCACATTCATTCTTTCAATCATCGTAAATATTGGAATGTGGTTCGAACGCTTCGTAATCATTGTAACTTCTATTCACCGTGACTACGTTCCGTCTAGTTGGTCTATGTTTCACCCAACGATGTACGACATGGGTGAGTATGTTTTCACGTTTGGTTTGTTTTTCTCTGCCTTCTTGTTATTCGCCAAGTTTTTCCCTGTAATCAATATGGCAGAGGTAAAGAGTATTATTAAGTCATCATCCGAAAAGAAGCACTAGCATATGGATAGCAATAGGAATTTTGTAGTAGGAATTTTTGAGGATGAAGATGTGCTTTTACATGCCGTAGAGCACACGCGCGAAAAAGGCTTGAAGATTCATGAAGTGTACTCACCATTTCCGGTTCACGGATTGGATGAAGCACTTGGTTATAAGCGTTCTAGGCTACCCATCGCTGCGTTCTTATTTGGGATGACCGGCACTTCATTGGCGTTGTTGATGCAAATTTGGATGCTGGGCTATGATTGGCCAATGATTATTGGTGGAAAGAATTATGCCTCCCTACCTCCTTTCATCCCCGTAACTTTTGAGATGACAGTATTATTAGCCGCCTTTGGGATGGTTGGCACCTTCTTTATTGCCAGTGACATGAAGCCCTATAAATGGCCACGTCAGTTTGATATTAGAAGCACAGATGACAAACATGTAATGGCGATAGATTTGGCCACTAACAAAATGAGCAAGGAAGAAATTAGCGCGTTGTTAAAATCACAAGGTGCCTCAGAAGTAAACGAAAAGAACTTTTAATTGAACGTGACTATGCGATTACGAAAATTATCAGTGGTGTTGGCAGTGGTAGTCTTGGTTGCCGGATGTAAGGCTGGTGGCGATTATCAAGGCCTTGAGTATGCGCCTAATATGTATCATTCGGTAGCGTATGAGCCACTTTCTCAAATTACAGATCCGATGCAAGGAAAAATTACCAATGCATTGGACAATGGTAGAGGTGAATTCTACAACTCGAACCAGTACAATCCTTACAAGATGAACCTAAGGTTGCCTCCGGCACACACGGTGAGGCGATCCGCTTCGGGTTGGCTCCCCTACAGAGGAGTAAATGATACCACGGGTCTACGATTAGCAAACAAGTTGAAAAACCCTTACGATTCCACAACAGCAATTTTGAGTCAGGGTAAGGCTGCCTACGAAATGTATTGCCAACATTGCCACGGAGCAAAAGGAGCTGGCGATGGAAAAGTTGCGGTAGGCGTTAAAATTGATGGTGTGGAGCATAGCGTTTACCCGGGCGTTGCGAATTTGAAAGGGGATGCTTACAAGAACATCACCGAAGGGCACATTTTCCATGTGATTACCTATGGAAAAGGTCTTATGGGTTCTCACGGGTCGCAGGTGAGTGAGGAAGATCGTTGGAAGATTGCCAAGTATGTAAAGGGACTTCAAAAGAATTAGTATCTATTATAATTTTTTCTAAATGATAGCGGACGAAAAATACATTTTTAAACCAGCCACCAAGCAAAAACTTTTTATCCTTATTGGGGTAGGACTGCTGTTGTTTGCAGTGGGTGTTTTCATGGCAAAAAATGGTGGCCATCACGAGGGCGCTGAAAAGCACGCTTCTCAGGAAATAGCGAAGAGCTTGGTGGCCAGCACGGAGCCAGCGGAGCATGTTGCGTCCACAGAACATCATGGAAGTCCAGTTTGGTTGAAGCGGATTTACACCTCCTTATGGCAAAACAACATATTTTTTGGTGGCATAGGCATCATTGGTTTGTTCTTTATAGCCATTCAATTTGCCGCTCAAGCCGGCTGGTCAGCGCCTATTAAACGTATCCCATTGGCCATCGGGCATTGGATTCCTTTTGCCGGCATTTTAATGGTAGGTCTCTGGTTTTTGGTAAAAGGTGATTTATTCCATTGGACAGACCATAGCCTTTATGATGTAAAGAGCGATCATTACGATAAGATA
Organism: Cytophagales bacterium; assembly: GCA_020402945.1. Lineage (GTDB taxonomy): Bacteria > Bacteroidota > Bacteroidia > Cytophagales > Cyclobacteriaceae > ELB16-189. Next base: position 69,697 of record JADBYQ010000032.1, read on the forward strand.
CTGATGGGCAAGAGCGCCTATTTCTTCTGGCCACTGCATGCGGGTAGTTTCCCCTTCTTTTTTGTGCTTCGTATGGTTCTTTTCTTCGGGCTTTGGTATCTTTTCTTCGTCTGGATCAAGAAGGAGATGCTTGCTGAAGATATTAATGGCGGAAATAGTCATTGGCTAGCATCAAGAAAATTGTCTGCTTATTTCCTGGTGATTTTTGCAGTTAGTTCGTCTGTTTCAGCCTGGGACTGGGTGATGAGCATCGATCCTCATTGGTTTAGTACTATGTTCGGTTGGTATGTATTTGCGAGTTGGTGGGTGACCGGCTTAGCAACCATTACGCTAATCGTGGCCAATTTGAAGGGAGCTGGCTACATGAAGGTGGTAACACAAAATCATATTCACGATTTGGGAAAATTTGTGTTTGCGTTTAGCATCTTCTGGACATACATCTGGTTTTGCCAGTTCATGTTGATTTACTACGCAAATCTACCAGAGGAAACGGTTTACTTTATTCAGCGGATGCGCACAGCTCCTTATAGTTGGATATTTTATGCTAATATATTTTTAAACTTCGCGCTTCCTTTTTTGTTATTGATGACAAGAGACGCAAAGAGGCAGATATCCATGTTGAAGGTGGTTTGCCCAATAGTTATTGTCGGACATTGGTTTGATTTTTATAATATGATTACCCCGGGAGCGATGAAATTAGAGGGTGGTGTTGGGTTTTTGGAAATTGGTCTTGCCATGGTTTTTGCAGGGGCTTTCTTGTACGTTGTTTTGAATGCACTGTCGAAGCTGCAATTGGTGGCGAAAAATCACCCATTTATGCAAGAGAGTTTGAACCATCACATTTGATTATTTACACTGATATAAAATAGCAATATGACTTGGATAATATCGTTGGGTGCAATTTTAGTGTTGGTCATTCTTTACATGATCTTCAAGATTGGCAACTTGGTAGGTCTTGTGAAAGGGAAGAAAGAAGAGGAATTTTCTATTTCCTGGAATAATGCCAATGCCATAATGTTCATGATTTTCATGGTTGTTGGGTTGGGTGGTTTCTTTTGGTACTCGTATGCTCATTTTGATGAATACACCCTACCTGTTGCATCCATTCATGGAGAAGTGACTGACAGCCTGTTTTGGATAACGATGTGGGTTACAGTGGTCGCTTTTGCAATCATTTTCGTAGTGATGTTTTGGTTTACGTTTGCCTACAAGTATGAAAAGGGAAGAAAGGCAGCCTATTTTGCCGATAACCACAAACTTGAAATTTTGTGGACAGTAGTACCAGCAATTGTACTTGCTCTTCTTGTTTTTAGAGGCCTTCGTGTATGGCATGAAATCACTGGTCCGGCATCTAAGGAAGCAGTAGTAGTGGAAATGGTGGGGCAGCAATGGCTTTGGATGGCTCGCTATCCCGGTGTGAAAGATAAAACGCTGGGTCATCACAACTATAAACTGATCGATGCTTCTAATGAGTTTGGTCTTGATTTGACAGACAAAAATTCCTATGACGACTTCAAGTCGTTGGAACTACATATTCCTGTAGGTCAGGAGATCTTAATGAAGATACGTGCGAAGGATGTGTTGCATAGCGTCTTTTTACCCCACTTCCGTGTGAAGATGGACGCAGTTCCAGGAGTTCAAACCCATTTTAAATTTACGGCTACGAAAACAACAGCTCAAATGCGTGAGGAGCTGAATAACCCCGCGTTCAACTATGAAATGGCTTGCACCGAAGTATGTGGAAAAGGTCATTTTTCAATGAAATTCCCCGTTGTGGTCGATACACAGGAAGACTATCAGGAATGGCTGGAGTCTCAAGAGTCATGGCTGAAACAAAATCCGGATTATCTAAAGTATGTGCCGGCAGAGTTGAAAGAAGCCGCCATGATCAAAGCGGGAATACCTCTTGATAACACAGTATCCGTGCAGACAGCAGCTATCAAATAAGCATAAAAGAAACTATGGCAACAATTGATGTACACCCTCAAACAGCAACCCATCACCACGATGAACATGGAGATGATCATGCGCATCATGGAAATTTTTGGACGACCTACATCTTCAGCGAAGACCACAAGGTAATTGCTAAGCAATTTTTACTTACCGGTATGGCCTGGGCTCTAATCGGGGGCATGTTGTCTGTTCTCTTTCGACTGCAGCTTGGCTTTCCAGAAGCAAATCTCGGGTGGTTGAAGCCTATTCTGGGAGGTTGGTTAACTCCGGAAGGAAAAATTGATCCTGAGTTCTACCTGGCACTGGTAACCATGCATGGAACGATCATGGTGTTCTTTGTCCTCACAGCTGGTTTGAGTGGAACTTTTAGTAACTTTTTGATCCCGCTACAAATCGGTGCACGAGATATGGCATCCGGTTTCATGAACATGCTTTCGTATTGGTTTTTCTTTTTGTCAAGTGCGATTATGTTCATCTCCCTGTTTATCTCGACAGGGCCCGCAGCGGGTGGGTGGGTGATATATCCACCGCTAAGTGCACTCCCGCAGGCCATTTCAGGTTCTGGGCTGGGAATGACTTTGTGGCTGGTTTCGATGGCGTTGTTCATTGTTAGTTCACTTTTGGGTAGTATCAACTACATTACCACAGTAATTAATATGCGCACACTTGGCATGTCATTCACTAAACTGCCGCTAACCATTTGGGCTTTTTTCTTAACTGCAATTATTGGAATACTCTCGTTTCCCGTTTTATTCGCGGCCGCTCTACTTTTGATTTTTGATCGCAGCTTTGGAACGAGCTTCTATCTGTCTGATATTTATATTGGAGGTGAGGCGTTGCCCAATCAAGGAGGCAGCCCCATCCTTTTCCAACATTTGTTTTGGTTCTTAGGTCACCCGGAGGTGTACATCGTGTTGTTACCTGCCTTAGGTATCACATCAGAGATTATCGCTACCAACTCTCGCAAGCCAATTTTCGGATACAAGGCCATGGTTGGTTCGATGTTGTTTATTGCGATCCTTTCCTTTGTGGTGTGGGCACATCATATGTTTGTGACGGGTATGAACCCTTTCTTAGGCTCAATTTTTACTCTCTTAACGTTGATTATTGCGGTGCCATCTGCCGTTAAAATTTTCAATTACGTTACTACTCTTTGGAAAGGAAATATTCGGTTTACTCCGGCTATGCTTTTCTCCATCGGGTTGGTTTCTTTCTTTTTAACAGGAGGTATCACAGGTATATTCTTAGGAAATTCCGCAGTGGATATCCAGTTGCATGATACCTACTTTGTCGTAGCTCATTTTCACTTGGTGATGGGAAGTGCTTCTTTCTTTGGAATGATGGCTGGAGTTTACCATTGGTTCCCAAAAATGTTTGGTCGAATGATGGATGAGAAACTGGGTTATTTGCATTTCTGGTTGACGTTTATTGGTGTGTATCTCGTGTTTTTCCCTATGCATTATATTGGTATTGCCGGATTCCCTCGCAGGTACTACACTTGGACTGCGTTTGAGACTTTTAGCGGATTTGCTGACTTGAACATGTTGGTGAGTGTTGCAGCGATCATCACCATGGTGGCACAGTTTATCTTCTTGTTCAACTTTATCTACAACATTTTCCGTGGAAAATTAGCTCCTGCCAATCCTTGGAATGCAACAACTTTAGAATGGACTACTCCACGTTTACCTGGACACGGCAACTGGGTAGGGGAGATCCCTACGGTGTATCGTTGGCCGTATGACTACAGCAAGCCGGGTTCGAAAGAGGACTTCATTCCACAACATATTCCTTATTCAGAAACACCCGAATCGAATCTTCCTCACGAGAATGATGAGATTAAATTAGAGATGGGCGGAGCCAGAGCGATTGTAGTTGAAGAAAGAAAACATTAGCCGATTCAAGATTCAAAATTCAAAATTTGCCTTGGGCAAAAATCGAATTTTTGAATTTTGATTATTGAATGAAAGAAGTAGCAGCGACCAGAGGATTTAATAAGCTTTGCTTATCTACTTTGGTTGCTGTTTTTCTTTTAATAGCGGCAGGTGGCATCGTTCGCACGACAGGGTCAGGGATGGGGTGCCCGGACTGGCCCAGATGTTTTGGTCGATGGGTTCCACCCACCTCCATAGATCAACTTCCTGCTGATTACAAAGAATCTTACTCAGCGCTTCGCGAAAAGAAGAATCAGAAGTTTGTCAGCTATCTGAAAGTATTGGGAATGGCGGAGACGGCCAATCGGCTTTCTTCAGACAAGACTGTTCTGGTAGAGTCTGATTTTAATCGCGTTAAAACATGGATTGAATATGTGAATAGATTGCTAGGGGTGGTAGTTGGATTTTTAATTCTGGTGTTGGTTTGGCAATCGATACCACTCAGAACGAGCCAGCCTAATATTTTTTGGGTATCTGTAGCAACACTTATTGCTGTTTTGTTTCAAGGCTGGTTTGGATCAATCGTGGTTTCCACCAATCTCACCACCTGGACGGTGACAGTTCATATGCTAATTGCATTGCTGATTGTGGGTCTGTTAGCGTATCTCGTCTTTGCTACCAGTTCAAATTCGTTGGTTGTTGCTCCAAAAGGTACACGCTCCCTGGTGGTGGTTTGTTCTTTACTTCTATTGACTCAGATTCTCTTTGGAACCCAAGTGCGGGAGGTCATCGATAAGCTTGTTTCATCGCCCAGAACAACCTGGATTTCTTCACTCGGATTTGAATTCATTCTACACCGATCTTTTTCGTGGTTAGTGATAGGCTTCCATTTTCTATTGATTTGGCGTTTAGGAAAAACCACGGGGCTTAAAGCTTTATCAAGTGCGTTAATGGGGTTAATTTTGTGTTCGTTTTTGACAGGTGCAGCCATGGCTTATTTTAATGTGCCAGCTGCGCTTCAGCCGGTTCATTTGCTTTTGGCAACGATCTGTTTTGGCATTCAGTTGCTTTTGTACTTTCGGTTGAACAGTAGTAAAAAAGAAGTGTTATTTGGATAATATGATTGCCACACAAAATGTAACAGGGCTAGCACACGTTGCCACCAAAACGAGAGCCTATTTTGAATTGATGAAGCCTCGTTTGTCTATGCTAGTTGCGTTTTCGTGTGCCTTCGGTTACGGGCTCGCTACAAGAGGAGCTGTCGATTGGATGACCTTGGTGATGTTGTATTTGGGTGGTTTTCTATTGTCCGGAGCTTCAAGCTGCATCAATCAAATAATTGAACGTGATCTGGACAAGATAATGAATCGCACTATGAGCCGCCCACTCCCAACTGGAAGGGTAAGCTTGGCGGAGGCAACATTTTTTGCGGTTGCCTGCTTTATGTTAAGCATTGTTATTCTCTGGATTTTCACTAACCCACTGACTGTTCTATTATCAATTATATCGATGGTGCTGTATAGTTTTGTTTATACGCCATTAAAGAGAGTTGGACCGATAGCAGTTTTCGTTGGAGCCTTACCTGGGGCATTGCCTCCTTTGTTGGGCTGGATTGCTGCAACAGGCGCAATATCCTATGAAGCTCTAATTATTTTCGGAATTCAATTCATTTGGCAGTTTCCCCATTTTTGGGCGATCGCATGGGTAGCAGACGAGGATTATAAGAAAGCTGGTTTTAAGCTTTTGCCTTCGGGTGGAGGAAAGGACTTGAATACCGCTATTCAAATAATGGTTTACACTATGTTTCTGATCCCTTTGGGATTATTACCTGCTAAATTCGGTATCACAGGACTAGATTCCGCAATTGTGGCATCGATTTGTGGTGTAGCCTTTTTTGGACAAACATTTTCATTGATGAAAACAGGAAGCCAGCAATCGGCCAAGCGGATTATGTTCGGTTCATTCTTGTATTTACCAATTGTTCAGATTGCTTATTTGTTGGATAAAATTTAATCAAAAATTATATGAGTGAGGCTGTTGATTTCAAAATTGTTGAAGAGCCAAAAAGGCCCATGGCCATGAATCCCAAGAAATTTGGGATGTGGCTGTTTATGGCTAGTGTGTTAATGTTGTTTATTTCGCTCACATCTGCCTACATCGTGCGGCAAGCCGAGGGCAATTGGCTTTTCTTTGATTTGCCGACCATTTTTGTTGTCTCTACCGCAATCATCGTAGTTAGCAGTGTAACTATGCAGCTGGCTTTTTGGTCAGCCAGAAAAGATGACGTTGAGCGAGTTAAGGTAATGGTGCTGCTTACGGCTATTTTGGGCTTGGCATTTGTCATATCTCAATATCTGGGTTGGAAAGATCTGGTCGCTCGAAGTGTTTATTTGGTTGGAAACCCGTCTGGCTCATTCCTTTATATCATCACCGGATTGCATGCAATACATCTTGTAAGTGCGGTTGTTTTTTTACTGTTTGTTCTTTACTCCAGTTTCCGAAATAAAGTGAATTCAAAAAACACCGTGCAGATAGAAATCTGCACAACTTATTGGCATTTTTTGGGTGTTCTTTGGGTATATTTGTATGTTTTCTTAACATTGCTACGATAAAATTGTAACCATGGCACACGCAACAACCACAACTGCACCGGGACAAGATGTTTGGAATGGGGGAGTATCTCCGTTAGACGCTAGTTATGGCAAACTAATGATGTGGTTCTTTTTGCTTTCGGATGCATTTACGTTTTCTGGGCTACTAATTACGTATGGACTAGTTCGTGCTGCGCATCCTGCTTCAACTGGGTTGGAAGGATTTGATGTCACCAAATGGCCGGTGCCTGAAAAGGTTTTTGAAGCCGTTCCGTTTTTGCACGGAGTGAGTCTTCCATTGGTTTTCGTTGGTATCATGACGTTTATTCTGATCATGAGTAGCGTTACGATGGTACTAGCTGTTGAAGCGGGCCATCGCATGGATAGAAAGGCTGTAGAAAAATGGATGCTGTGGACGATCCTCGGTGGAATTACTTTCTTGAGCTGCCAGGCTTGGGAGTGGACTCATTTTATTGTAGGTACAGGTGAAGCAACAAAATTTACTGACTTCGTCAATGGTCAATGGATTACGAAAGAGGTAATTGGGGCGAATCTACATGTCAATCAGTATGGTCCGCAAGATTTTGCTGATTTCTTTTTCTTTATCACTGGGTTCCACGGTTTCCATGTGTTCAGCGGTGTATTGCTCAACTTTTTGATTTATTACAATACCGTTACAGGAGTTTATCAACGCAGGGGTCACTATGAAATGGTGGAAAAGGTCGGCTTGTATTGGCACTTTGTTGACTTGGTTTGGGTATTCGTATTTACGTTCTTTTATCTTGTATAACTGATTAAACACTATGGCACATCATTCAGAAGAAACAGAAATTACCGTACTTCCGCCTGATAAGGAGAAGATCAAAAAATTATGGACGGTTGCTGGTATCCTGGGATTATTAACAGGGTTTGAATTCTTGATTGCTTTCATGATGCATCATGGGCCATTGAAGACATCTGTTTTCGTGGTGATGACAATAGTAAAAGCGGGTTATATCGTGGGTGAGTTTATGCATTTGCGCTACGAAGTAAAGGTGCTTTTTTGGTCGATTATGATACCGATTGTCTTTATTGTTTGGATGCTGGTCGCTTTCTTGTACGAAGGGATGAAACTTTCTGATATTAACTTTCTTAACTAGGGCATTCAAATATTTATCGAGAGGCTAAAGTGAGAACTTTAGCCTCTTTTTTTAGGTAGTAGGATATGAAGCGTAAGATTCTCTTTCTTTCATTGGCGCTTTTGCTTCCGGTGATTGTCTTTCTTTTTCTGAAAAAATTCGGTCGTAACAGATTTGATATACCAGTGTACCATAAAGATTCAGTTGAGTATGTTGTTGGATGCGAGAGAATCTTTAAAGCCCCCTACATTATTTCTGATTCGGTAGCATCAGAAATTGGGTGGCAAGGGAAAGAGGCTACGTTAATTAGTTTTGCGGAGATACCATCTGAGGGACTAATGCGATTGAAAGAAGATTTTGAACCAAGTCAGCTTCAAATTGTTTATTCAAATGATTTAGCGGTTGCGCGCCTAAAGTGCATGTTTTTGGTTTCGGAAAAGTACTCCGCAGTGTTGGTGGATGGCAAAAAGCAAATTAGAGGCTATTATCTACTCGCAACTCGCGAAGAAGCGGATCGATTATTAATGGAGATATCAATCTTATTGAAAGATTATTAGGATGGAAAAGACAAAAATAAGTGCAGAGCCGTATAAAAAACTTATCCTGACTCTGTCCATAGTCATTCCACTAGCCGTGGCGGCATTGTTTAAGATTAAGATACCTGGTTATGATTTTTCATTTTTACCTCCCATTTATGCAACAATAAATGGGATCACTGCAGTGCTGTTGGTGGTAGCAGTCATTGCTATCAGAAATAAAAATCGATCTCTGCATGAATGGTTGATGAAAATATCGATCGGTTTGTCGACCATCTTTCTCGTCTTGTATGTTGTTTACCATATGTTTAGTGATTCTACCTTGTATGGGGGTGAAGGAGCTATTCGGATATTTTATTACTTTATTTTGATCTCACATATCGTGCTTTCGGTAGTTGTTATACCCTTTGTGTTGTTCACGTTTTCCAGGGCACTTTCTGGTAACTTTGAAAGGCATAAAGCGTTGGCTAAATTTACATTTCCTCTTTGGTTGTACGTGGCCGTTACGGGCGTAGTCGTGTATTTGATGATTAGTCCCTATTACGGAGGTTAGAATTTTTTGAATTTGATTGATATGAATAAAGTTTTCGGTTTTATTTTCTTTCTCTTTCTGAACACACAGGCGAGTGCGCAATGCGCAATGTGCCGCGCTACGTTAGAGAACAATATCAGTAATGGAAACATTGGCATTGCCGCAGGAATAAATTTTGGAATTCTATACCTCTTTGTGGCGCCTTATTTGGCAATTGCAACACTAGCCTATTTCTGGTATCGCACCAGCAAACGAAATGAAAGGAAACTCGATAAAAGCAGCCTGGCAGGGTAAATGCCCCCGTTGTGAAAAAGGAGATATTTTTAAGTATCCTTTTTCCAGCATTTCAAAATTTAGTGTGATGAATGACTGCTGCTCAAACTGCGGAGTGAGTTTTATGCCAGAACCTGGTTTTTACTTTGGTGCGCTTTACGTTAGTTATGCCTTTACCATCGCTTTTTTTATAGGCCTTTGGTTGATCTTGTATTTATTATTTGATCCGGCTGATTGGGTATATGGAGTAGCCATCGTTCTTGCTTGCATCCTTTTTGTGCCGTTTAGTTTTCGCTACTCAAGAATTCTTTTCCTTTATTGGTTTGGAGGCGTCAAACGCATTTAATTCTTCTGTTTTTTTTCGGATAGGCTTTTAGTAATTTTATAAAGCCTTTTCATGCCTTTTAAGAAACACCTGGTTTTGCCTGTATTATCACTACTTCTTCTTCTCGGGGGAGTTGGATGGCATCAGTATTTCAAAACTCAGTTTCAAGAAGCCCAGTTAAATCGCATCGTTTCCCGGAATCTCGAAGGAGAAATTCAAGAGATGGATAGACAGGCAAGTCGCATCGCGAAAACGACTTTCAGAGAGCTCAAGAGTAAACCATTGCCAGATGCTTTTTATCTTCTGGACAGCGGTGAGTTATGTGCATGGGGGTCTAATAAGTTCGTTCCAGAATCTGCTTTATTGGAAGATACATTTGAAATTAAGTATCTAAACAATCATCGAGGTGACTACCTTTTAAAAAAATGGCTGCTTGATTCAGGAAGGCTATTGGTAGGATTGTTGCCACTTCTTGAAAAATATAAAATTACCAACAAGTACCTCCAAACAAGTTGGAACCGGATGATTTTCCCGGTTGATGGACTACTTATTACAGATGTCAATTCGCCTACCGGTATCGCGGTATGTGGTCAAGATGGTGTATGCTATTTTAGAATAAAAATAAGCGAAACAGGAGTTACCTACCCAACAGATCATCATGCGATAGCTTTATTGACTCTGGGTGTTCTTTTTTTTATCGGGTGGATAATCATTTTTGCATTTAAGCTGCATCAAAACGGAAAAGTAGAAATGGCTTTTCTGATTGGATTGGTTTTTATTTTTGGGATTCGAATTTTGACCATTCGACTCGGTTTCCCGATGCAGTGGGGGAGTTTGAGGCTGTTTGACCCGCAGACATTTGCCTCGTCTTCAGTCAATGTTTCTCTTGGTGACTTTGTTATAAATTCGTTTCTCGTTCTTTGTACCTGTTTTTATTTATTTAGGTATTACAACAGATTCTCTTTCCTAAAAAAGCTTTTCTCCGCTACGCGTGTTGCTAAGTTGGTAATAGTAGTGCTTTTATTGACGATGGCAGTGTTTTCGTTTTTGTACCCTTACCTGTTTTTCGAAATTATTTCGCACAACTCATCTATTCAACTGGATATTGCCCAGCAAGTGAATTTCGACCGTAATCGGTTTTGGGCTTTTCTGGCGATCCTTTTTGGCTCGCTGAGTAGTTTTCTTTTCTGCCATGTATTGCTTCGTCTTGCCATTGAGCTCGCAGATAAGAATCATTTTCGATTTCTCATTTCGGTAGCCGTAGCAGTGCTGTTTTTTTATGGTTATTGCTTGCTAGAAGGACACGACTACTCAATCACATTGGGTGTCTCCCTTTTTTACTTTCTTTTGGTGTACCTACTAAGATTGTACCGGTCTTTTTCAAAAATAAGTTTTACCACTTTTTTGTACTTACTAGTTACGATCACAGCGTACAGTACGCAAGGAGGTCTATGTGTCAAGAAGTTTTCAATGGAGTCAAAGGCTATAGCTCACGCGCGGTTTGGGAATAGCTCGCTGGTCGGTCAAGATATTTTGGGCCAATACTTGTTAAGTGAAGCCGTTCGAAAAATTGAAACTGATCCATTTATTATTTCTCGATTTGCAAACCCATTGCTACCAAAAAAAGTAGTGCGCCAGCGAGTGCAGCAGGTTCATCTGAGTTCCTATTTTGATCGTTACGCTACCGATATTTTTCTGTTTAACTCGCTAGGGGAGGGGATAGACAACGTAACCGCGAGTACTCTTTCTAGTTCGCTTAAGGCTATTCAAGCTGGAGCGATAGAAACAGAATACGATGGTGTTTATAAACTAGCCGGAACAAGTGGCTCTTCCGAGAGGCGATATATGGGATTGGCTAAAGTAGTTAAACAGAATAACCTGGTTGGTTTTGTGGTATTGGATCTCTCATTAAAAAATATTCTGCCACAGAATGTCTACCCGGAACTACTTGTTGATAATCGATTTTCGCAGTTCGTGTCCGCTCGAGATTTTAGCTATGCATTTTTTGATAACGGACAACTCGTTAATAGTTTTGGTTCTTTTAATTATCGCAAGAATTTCCAAAAGAAATGGCTGAATTCGAGCTCTGTCTATAACGAAGGCCTTGTGATAGATGGATTTATTCATAACGCTATAGAAGGAGACGCTGGTGAAGTAGCTATAGTCAGTTCAGCCTCGTATCCGTTTATAGGGACGCTTGCCAATATTGCGTTTCATTTTTTGATCGGTCTTTTATTGATTTTATTTTGGATGTTGACTTACTCAATTCTTAGCTATTGGGCAGGTGTTAAACTCAATTATTCAACCAAGATTCAACTGTATGTCTTTTTGGCCTTCATACTCCCATTGATAGTAGTTTCAGCAGTAACACTTCAACTCGTCAGCAATTCAAACGAACGAAAGGTTGAAAAGGACCTGCAAGACAGAGCTCAGCAGTTGTCAGTAGGAATTGCCCCTTTTCTGCAACTTCCTTCAGATTCACTGGACGGAAAACGAATGCTGGAATTGCGTTTATCCGAGTTATCAAATTCATTTGATATAGATGTGAACGTTTATTCGCCTCGAGGACAACTTGTCGCTTCTAGCCAATCCGAAATCTTTAACAATCAGTTGTTGTCGAATTTCATGAATGCCACCGTTTGGTATAGACTAGCCAACGATGGGGAAAATTATCTGGTCAACCAGGAAGAAATTGGCCTTCTTCGATTTAGCAATTCTTACTTAGCGATGCGCGAACCGGCTACCGGCCATTTATTGGCCATATTAAATCTTCCCTTTTTTAAGTCGGCTGATCAAAGTGACAAAAACGAGGCAACTGTGCTATCAAATATTTTAATCGTCTTCGTGGGGGTATTCATTTTGTTTTCGCTGTTATCTTATTATGCTGTAAAATGGCTTACTTTTCCACTTGCTTTTATTACTAAAACGTTACGCGTTACGACCCTCGGTGTCAATCACCAATTGGAATGGAAAGCAGATGATGAAATTGGCCTAATGGTAAACGAATACAATCAAATGGTGCGTAACCTGGAATTGAGTAGGATACAGCTTGCTCGCACTCAGAAGGAAAGTGCTTGGCGTGAAATGGCTCAGCAAGTTGCTCATGAGATAAAAAACCCCCTGACTCCGATGAAACTTGCGTTGCAACAGATGCAGGTAACTGTTCAGGGGGATGGTGACCGAAAGAAGACCATTTTAATGTTGCTCGAGCAAGTTGAGATACTGAATCAGATTGCCACTTCATTTAGTACGTTTGCCAAGATGCCCATGCCTGTGTTGGAGCGCAGAGATCTAATAGCCATTGTTGAAAATGTAGTTGGTTTGTATACTAGCTATTCTTCAGGCAAAGTTACTTTAAGAATGGATGTAGGTCCCATTTTTGTAATGACGGATGTTCCATTGATGAATCGAATCCTATCCAATCTTATTTTGAACGGTCTCCAGTCGGGAAGAGAAGATCAGTTGGTTCAGGTCAATGTAATTGTGTCGCGGGAAAATAGCCAGACTATCATTCGAATAGAAGACAATGGAATCGGAATGAGTGACGACACTATTGACCGTGTTTTTTTACCTTTCTTTAGTACCAAAAAGGCGGGCTCGGGACTAGGTCTGGCAATTGCAAAACAGGGAATTGAACAACTTGGAGGCACCATTTCATTCACCTCTCAATTAGGTGTAGGAACTAAGTTTAAAATTGCCTTGCCAATAAGCTAGCCTATATTGACTTATTTTCCCTTTAAACTTTTCATTACCTTATTAATAAAGACAAAGTCGTCTAGTTCTTTTACACCTGAGTGTGTGATGTCGTCATTAGATCCCTCCCATAATTTTTCGCCTTTATAGAGGAACATGATTTTCTCTCCAATGCCAAGAACGGAATTCATGTCATGAGTTACGACAATGGTGGTGATATTAAACTCGTGAGTAATTTCGAGTATGAGTTCGTCAATTAAAATGGAAGTTTGTGGGTCGAGGCCTGAATTGGGTTCGTCACAGAATAGGTAGTTGGGGTTGTTCACAATGGCTCGGGCGATACCCACTCTTTTTTTCATCCCTCCGCTGATTTCGGAAGCCATTTTCTTGTTTATGTTTTCCAGCCCCACCCGCTTTAGGCAGAAGTTAACCCGGTCAAGTTTTTCGTCTTGCGGCATTTTCGTTAAAATCTCCAATGGGAACATAACGTTTTGTTCTACATTTTTTGAATCGAACAATGCGCTTCCTTGAAAAAGCATACCAATCTCTCTTCTGATTTCTGACTTTACTTCTTTGTCGGCTTCGGTAAAATTCCTCAGATCATAAAACACATTTCCATCGTCTGGTTGTAACAAACCAACAATGCATTTAAGAAGTACACTTTTTCCGGTACCGCTAGACCCAATGATCAAATTTGTTTTTCCTTTGTCAAATTCACCATTGATTTTGTTGAGCACGATCTTGCCATTGAAAGACTTATTGATATTTTTTATTTTGATCATGTATTAAAGCAGAAGGTTTGCTAAAAAATAATCTGCCAAGAGAACAGCTATTACACTAGAGGTGACGGCTTCGGTGCTGGCTATGCCCACTTCCAAAGCACCCCCATGTGTGAAGTATCCTTTAAAGCACGAAATGGAGGAAATTAGAAATGCGAAAACGATAGATTTTGTCAATGCAAAAGTGATGGTGTATTGATTAAAAACAGATCTAAGCCCCATGATGTATTCGGTAGGTGTCATGATACCTGTTAAGGTGCCAACTAAATAGCCACCCAATAAAGAGCAAACACCGGCAAAAATAACCAGCATAGGATACATAAGCATCGAAGCGATAATTTTCGGGAGGACGAGGTAAGAGGATGAGTTGATGCCCATTACTTCCAACGCATCAATTTGTTCGGTGATGCGCATTGTACCCAGCCCGCCAGCCATGCTAGACCCGATTTTTCCAGCAAAAATAATCGCCATGATCGTGGGCGCAAGTTCTAAAACAGTCATTTCCCGAACTACTTGTGAGATGACAAATCGCGGTACAAGTGGTGTAACTAAGTTAAAAGCCGTCTGAACGGTCGTTACGGCACCCATAAAGGTAGAGACCAATACGAATAGTGAAATTGACTTCACACCAATTTGCACACATTCCTCCATCACCAATCGGTAGTAGGTGATGAACGTTTCTCTTCGCACTACCAGCGATTCAAGAAACAAAACGTAACGGCCAAATTCCTTCATCTAATTGACTTGATATACTATCTTGCTCAAAGATAAATATTCCTATGAACAAATTATTAGCACTTACCGGTGGTACGAAAGGCATTGGCAGAGCCGTGATAGAAAGGTTTGCACAGGTAGGCTTTGACATAGTGACCTGCGCCCGAAAGGAAAATGACCTGGCGGATATGAAGCATGATTTGGAAACTAAATACTCCGTTAAGGTTCACACCTATGTGGCTGACATGTCGGTTAAAGCCCAAGTTGTTGCTTTTGGCGGTTTTGTAAATAGTATTCAACAGCCGGTGGATGTGTTAGTCAATAACGCTGGCTTTTTTATCCCAGGATCCTTGCTGGATGAGGAAGACGGTGCACTTGAAAGGATGATTGAAAGTAATGTATATAGCGCTTATCATCTATCGCGCTGTGTTGTGCCAACTATGAAAACAATTCGCAAAGGGCACGTATTTAATATTTGTTCGATCGCCAGTATCAAAGCATATCCAAATGGCGGTTCCTATGCGATCTCGAAATTTGCATTGCTGGGTTTTTCAAAAGTGCTCAGAGAGGAGCTTAAGGAATTTAACATTCGTGTTACCGCTGTGCTGCCAGGCGCTACCCGAACAGCCAGCTGGGATGGAGTAGATTTGCCCGAGGATCGATTTATGCGGGCTGAGGATGTGGCCGAGACGGTTTTTTCCGCCTATTCCATATCGGAACGGAGCGTGGTTGAAGAGATCATTATTAGACCACAATTGGGCGATATTTAGTGGTTTTTTCGTTGAACAAATTGGTGGGCAAAGGGTTAACTTTGTAGAAATTAGGCTCACGTGAATACACACATTTCTCAGGTAAAGCAGTACTGCAATAGTTTAGTTAGCTACAGTCGCAGAAAGACCCGCGTAGTGAACATCGGAGACGTTCCATTGGGTGGAGAATTTCCAATCCGCGTACAATCAATGACCACAGTCGACACCATGGACACTGAGGGATCGGTGGAGCAGGTGATACGGATGGTGGATGCAGGTTGTGAATATGTTCGAATCACCGCACCCAGTCTGAAAGAAGCACAAAACCTGGAAGTGATAAAGAAAGAACTGCGGAGCCGTGGCTATACGGTGCCGCTCATCGCTGATATTCATTTTACTCCCAATGCAGCCGAGTTGGCTGCAAGGTTGGTCGAGAAAGTGAGAATCAATCCGGGAAACTACGCTGACAAAAAAAGATTTGAAGAAATTGAATATACAGACGCAGCCTACCAGGCAGAGCTTGATCGAATTCGACAGAAATTTACACCACTGGTAAAGATCTGTAAGGAGTATGGAACCGCTATGCGAATAGGAACTAACCATGGTTCTTTATCCGATCGAATTATGAGCCGATATGGTGATACACCGCTCGGTATGGTGGAGTCAGCATTGGAATTTTTGAGAGTCTGTGAAGACCAGAATTTCTATAATATTGTTTTGTCGATGAAGTCAAGCAACCCGCAGGTGATGGTGCAAGCTTATCGGCTGTTGGTGCAGAAACTGGATGAAGAAGGTTTTCAACCCTACCCACTTCATCTGGGTGTTACAGAGGCAGGAGACGGAGAAGACGGCAGAATAAAATCTTCAGTAGGTATCGGCACCTTGCTAGAAGACGGGCTTGGCGATACGGTGCGAGTATCATTAACGGAAGAACCAGAGGCCGAAGTACCTGTCGCGCAGACGTTAGTAAGTCGTTACAATGAACGGAGTTCAAACATCGCGATTCCGGAAATGGTTGACTACCCAATAAATCCGTTTGCTTATACCAGACGTGTCACGAACGAGGTTTTGAATTTTGGTGGACACCAGGTGCCTCGCGTTATTGCCGACTTTTCGCTTAGAGAAAAGATTACTCCCGCATCATTCTTTGCATTAGGCTATCATTACTCGGTGCCTCTTGATAAGTGGAATATCGCAGACATCGCTTGTGACTATGTATTTGTAAACGATAAATCAGTAGATTTTGAAATCCCCGGGACATTGGGCATTATTTACTCGCACAACACTTGGCTTAATTACAAAGAAAGAGATCGATCTTATCCTTTTATTTTGGCTAAAGATTATCTGGCGGGAGTCGAGAAATCAAATCAGCTTAATTTCATTTATGCTTGCATGGCAGATGTTTCCCTTGAATTTGTAAAAAAGATCAAAACCGACACTACAGTTGTGTTGTTGATCGATACCTATCACCCCCATGGCATGGCAGAACAACGGAGATTATTCGTTGAGCTGATTGATCGAGATTGTCGGGTGCCGGTTGTCATCGGTCGTGCCTATCGCGATCTAAAAGCTGATCAACTACAAATTTATTCGGGCACCGACATCGGTGGGTTATTGATAGACGGACTAGGTGATGGTGCTTTCATTGCTGCCGAGAATTGTGGGGCAGACAAGCTAGTCAACGAAACTGCATTTAATATTCTGCAAGCGACCCGCACCCGCATTTCAAAGACTGAATACATTTCCTGCCCATCTTGTGGGAGAACATTATTCGACCTCCAGGAAACGACTGCCAAAATAAGAGCTCGAACCAGCCACCTGAAGGGTGTGAAGATTGGCATCATGGGTTGTATCGTCAATGGCCCTGGTGAAATGGCTGATGCAGACTACGGTTACGTAGGATCGGGACCGGGACGTATTACTTTGTACAAGGGAAAAGAGGTGGTGAAGAAGAATGTCCCCACGCCACAGGCAGTGGACGAACTTATCAATTTGATTCGAGATGGTGGTGACTGGATAGATATGCCAATGGCAAATGGCAATTAGGAAGAATGAAGGCAAAAGATTTGATTAAGTTGATTGAAGAGGATGGGTGGTTTTTGGTTCGTCAAAAAGGGAGTCATAGACAGTTTAAACACAGATTGAAAAAAGGACTAGTTACCATATCGGCACACAAAATTTCTGATGAGTTGAAGTTGGGGACGTTAAATAGTATCTTTAATCAGGCACAATTGAAACAAAAATGAAGAAGTATTTGGTAGTATTTGAAAAAACTAAAACAGGGTATAGTGCATATTCACCTGATTTGCTTGGGGTGGTTTCTACGGGGGCAACAAAATCAGAGACAGAAAAGAACATTTACGAAGCAATCCGGTTTCATTTGGAAGGAATGGCGATTGAGGGATTGCGAGCGCCCAAGAAAACTTCTGAGGCTGGAATTTATGTATTCAACTAAATGTTAAAGAATGGACACTTCCAATAACGAGAACAAGCCCAAACGACTATCATTCAAAGATTTCTTCTCACTCGGTGAAGTGGGCGGCTATTTTTTTAGGAAGAAAGACCCCAACAGGCCATCTAACATCAATATCAAGATGATGCATGGAGTCAATAAAATTTCAATTGCTATTTTTTTGATTGGTGTACTTTATCTCGTGCTAAAGCGACTATTATGAACCTTGCCTCTTTTCAAAGCTACTGCCTGGCGAAGAAAGGAGTGACCGAGGAATTTCCTTTTGATAACAATACGCTTGTCTATAAGGTGATGGGCAAAATGTTTGCGCTCGCAGATGTGGATTTGTTTGAAAGCATCAATTTGAAATGTGAACCGGAGAAGGCTGCTCAATTGCGGGAGGAATACGCCAGTGTTTTGCCCGGGTATCATATGAGTAAAAAGCACTGGAATACTGTTCTAATGGATGGCAGTGTCCCGGATAAGAAGTTGAAGGAATGGATCGATGATTCTTACAATTTGGTAGCCTCGAGTCTCACCAAAAGCCAGCAGAAAGCCTTAGAGGCGTTATGATTTGATTATCAATAATTTACGTTCTGGTTACATTTCTTACATTCTTCGTATTACTTGGGTTAATTAATTAGTTTTGTTAGTTAAGTTAACCCTTTTTTAATGTCTAGGGCGGTAATTGTTTGCATTTTTGCTTGCTGTGGGTTGCTTTTTGGCTGCACTACCCAAAAGATGATATGCCCTGCATACCAAAGTGCCTTTATTTACGACAAGCCTTCGCAAAAGGAAGCTTTTGTTTACTACAACGAGAACAAAAATCGGTCGCGCGAATTGGTTGCATCGAACAATAAAAAATTAATCCTGCCAGCCAACGATTCTACCTGGGAAAAAAGTGTGGTGCTACCTGGTCCAGCACTACCCAAAGAAAGAAAGACCAAGAAAACGCGCTACCTTCTTCTTCCAAAGAAAACGTACAAAAAAGCCTTAAGGGACCTTCAGACAATAGAAATGAAACCGGTTTATCCGAAGAAGCCAACAGACTCTGTTGACATAAAGAAAGCATTGGATAGTGCGGCACGGAGTATCACAGACACTTTATCGTCAAGTGCTATTGAAGGAGCCGATCAAGAAGAGAAAAAGGATAGCACCTATGTGATTTCAATTGAGAAGGAAAAATTCAATGTAGATCAAGATAACTACATGTGGTACTTTAGAAAAACGCTGGTGTTGCCAGATGTACGGATTGCGCTGGAGGGTGCGAAAGAAGAAGCGGCAGCAACTAAGAAGTCTGAAAAGAATGGTGGTTTCTTCAAGAACCTGTTCAAGAAAAAGGAAAAGAAGCCGAATGGACCGGTCAAAGAGAAGCAGGACTTAGTTGATCAACCTGCCGATTCAACGGGGGCAGATGGCGGCTCGCCTCAGACAGTTAAAAAGAAAAAAGGCGTTTTTGGATTTTTGAAAAAGAAATCAAAAGATGTAGCTCCGCCAAAAGCCGAGCCTAAGAAAGAGGAGGAAGAAAAATTCTGATTTAGATTTCTTTAAAGTATCACCGATATGCGCCTATTCCTAAAACTATATTTGATTGCCCTGCCCATTTTTTTTATGGTCGATATGATTTGGTTGGGCGTGTTGGCAAAAAATTTCTACAAGAATCAAATTGGCTTTTTGATGAAGCCAGATGTGAATTGGGCCGCAGCCATTATTTTCTACCTTCTATTTTTGGTGGGCATAGTTTTGTTCGTGATTGAGCCGGCACTTGAGAAGAAGGATTTGATGTTCGCATTTAGCAGAGGCGCACTTTTTGGATTGATCACCTACGCTACGTATGACTTAACCAATTTGGCGACTCTTAAAAATTGGCCACTCAAGGTTGTAGTTGTTGACATGATCTGGGGAGCGGTGTTGTCCGGAACTGTGTGCGGGTCTTCCTATTGGATCGCCAACAAATTAGGTCTTTAGTAGTAAACGACAAGACCATGATCAATCGATATGCCGGTGAAATACACATAAACCCTGTGCGCATATTGCGAAATGATGATTTTAATAATGATGGACAGATCAAGGATATCAATAGAACAATTGAGTTGGCAATGGAGCTCAACCAACAGATTGGTATCCGTTTGCAAATGATTTTGGGTTGGTTGAAAAAGGGGAGTGGCTCATCTGCACAGTTTCATTTTGCAGAAGGTGGTTATATCAGCGTGCGAGGATTATCTGATACCGAACTCAAGGAACTATCTGCCAAAGGAATGATAGAGCTTTTTGATTTTGCAACAGACAAAAGTTGGGTAAAAAAACACGGCCAGCATTTTGGGCTTATCTGGGAAAATGGACGGGCAGTGGATATTTCTTGAAAGTTGTACTGAATGGCTGACTACATGCACAATCGTACGGTTTCCACTGGCGAAGAAATCGCAAATGCGATTACTCATGGAATAGGTGCACTGTTGGCCGTTGCGGGATTGGTAGTTTTGATTGTAATGGCCGCCATTCACGGAAGTGTGTGGCACATTGTTAGTTTTTCAATTTTCGGAACAACATTGGTGCTTCTTTATTTTGCGTCCACACTTTACCACAGCCTTACTCATGTCAAAGCCAAAAGTGTATTTCATAAGTTTGATCACATTTCAATTTACTTATTGATTGCTGGAACGTATACCCCTTTTTGTTTGACTGCCCTGCAAGGCTGGATCGGTTGGACAGTCTTGGGCGTTGTTTGGAGTTGTGCCATTCTGGGGGCTGTGCTAAAGGCGATCTCGGTTGGCAAGCGAATTAAGCTATCAACGGTGCTGTATATTTTGATGGGGTGGGTAATTCTGGTGGCTATCCAACCGTTGTATAAGGCAATGCCCTTCAATGGTTTTTTGTTTCTGATAGCAGGAGGGATCTCTTATACGATCGGCACTATTTTCTTTATCAGAAACCAAGTGAAGTATAACCACAGCGTATGGCACGTGTTTGTGCTAGGTGGTAGTGTGTTGCATTTTTTTGCTGTGTTAAGTCTACTGAATTAAAAAGGGGTTCATTGCTCCCCTTCTTTTTCTTCTCCGCAGAGTCTCCCGCCTCGGGGACTCTGTCGGAAGCAGGCAGGACAAACAAGGGAAGGCGGATGCTGGGTAAGTGAAAGTGAAGGAGAGAATGGTGTACTAGAAAAAAGTAAAGCGCAGAGTCCCGAGGCGGAGACTCTGCGAGGAATAGAAGTTTACTAAAATAGAAAAAGGGGCTCATCGCCCCCCTTCTTTTGTTTGCTACCGATTCGTTACTTTTTCAATTCTAGTAATCTGGCATGTGCGGCCGCCAATCGAGCCACAGGTACTCTCGGACCAGAACAGGACACATAGTTTAATCCAATTTCATGGCAAAATAGAATCGACTCTGGATGACCACCGTGCTCACCACAAATTCCAACTTTCAGGTCGTTGTTTGTTTTCCGTCCGTCTTCTACGGCCATCCTCATCAACTTGCCCATTGCTTTGCGATCCAGCACCTCGAATGGATTATCTTTTAATAGGCCCTTGCTGATATAAAAGGGTAAGAATTTATTTTCGGCATCCTCGCGTGAGAATGAAAATGTCGCTTGTGTTAAATCATTTGTTCCAAAGGAGAAGAACTCAGCCACGTTTGCCAACTGATCTGCTTGCAGGCAGGCACGAACAACTTCGATCATCGAACCAAATTTAAACTGAAGCTTGATCTTGTTGGTGGTCTCAATTTGAGTTCTTATTTCGTCAACGAATACTTCATTTCTTCGCAGAGTTACTCGTTTCGAGAACTCTGCGGTAGCAACAAACCAAATTAGTATTCCCAAAGATTCCAATTTAAAACCGAAGTGCTAAATTTAGGGTTATGAGTGTCCGCAGGGAGATACCCGAATACGATGGTATTTATTTTATAACCATCACTTGTAGCCAATGGCTTCATCTCTTTGATCTATCGAACGGATATGAAGAAGTGTACAAATGGTTTGATCATCTGAAAGGCAAGGGGCACTTAATTGCAGGGTATGTAATCATGCCTAACCATATTCACGCACTCATTGCATTCAGAAATACACAAGGCGTATCCATCAACTCGATGATCGGTGAGGGTAAGCGATTTATGTCGTACGGAATTGTTAGAAGGCTAAAGGAAAAAAACGACCAGGAGGTGCTCGCGAGATTGTCAGCATTGGTAAATGCAACGGACAGAAAGCGAGGTAAACGGCATGAAGTGTTTGAGCCATCATTTGATTGGAAGGAATGCAGGAGCAATAAGTTCATCGATCAAAAACTGGATTACATCCATGAAAATCCATGTCGTGGAGTATGGAATCTAGCAAACGAAGACAAGGAGTATATTCACAGTTCGGCAAAGTATTATGAAACTGGTGAGCAAGGGGTTTACTTAATAACGAACTATTCAGAATTGGAGGATATTGATTTGACTAAGACATTGTAGTTTTGAGAAAGCGCAGAGTTCCCGAAACGGGTAACTCTGCGAGGAAATAAGAGTCCCCAGGCGGAGACTCTGCGAGGAATAGAGAGTCTCCCACCTCGGGGACTCTGTCGGAAGCAGGCAGGACAAACAAGGGAAGGCGGATGCTGGGTAAGTGAAAGTGAAGGAGAGAATGGTGTACTTCTTCTCCGCAGAGTCTCCCGCCTCGGCCCGCCCAGAGGCAGAGCAAGTCAATTCTCCGCAGAATCTCGCCTCGGACTCTGCGGCAAACATGTTTATTAAAATAGAAAAGGGGCTCATTGCCCCCCTTCTTTTGTTTGCTACCGATTCGTTACTTTTTCAATTCCAGTAGTCTGGCATGTGCAGCTGCTAATCGAGCCACAGGTACTCTCGGACCAGAACAGGACACATAGTTTAATCCAATTTCGTGGCAAAATAGAATCGACTCTGGATGTCCACCATGCTCACCACAAATTCCGACTTTCAAGTCTTTATTCGTTTTCCGTCCGTCTTCTACAGCCATCCTCATTAACTTGCCCATTGCTTTTCGATCCAGCACTTCGAATGGATTATCTTTTAATAGCCCCTTGCTGATATAAAAGGGTAAGAATTTATTTTCAGCATCCTCGCGTGAGAAAGAAAATGTCGCTTGCGTTAAATCGTTGGTTCCAAAAGAAAGGAATTCGGCTACGTTTGCCAACTGATCTGCTTGTAGACAAGCACGAACAACTTCGATCATCGAACCAAACTTGAACTGAAGCTTAATCTTGTTGGCGGTCTCAATTTGAGTTCTTATTTCGTCAACGAATACTTTTACTTGTTCCAATTCTTCGGCCGTACACACTTGTGGCACCATAATTTCTGGTCGAACATCAATGCCTGCTTTTTGACACTCCGCAGTGGCTTCCAATATGGCTTGAATTTGCATCCTGTAAATTTCCGGGAAGCTTAGTCCCAACCGCACTCCTCGATGACCTAACATCGGATTTACTTCGTGCAGCTCGCGCGCTTTTTTCAACATTTGTCCCTTTTTAGCAATCGCTTTTTCAATCAGTTCCACACCGGCCAAAGTGAACGGCTCAGATGACCGTTCAATCATTTTCAAATCTCCATTAAGCAGTCGTAGGCTACTGAATAAATCGGTGACACCACTAACTGTTCCTCTCAATTTCTGCAAGTGTTCGAGCTCGTCTTTTAACACATCCTCTGTAGGGAGAAACTCATGAATAGGAGGGTCCAATAGTCGCACCGTGACAGGACGTGGCGCCATAGCCAAAAAAATCTCCTTGAAGTCTTGCGCTTGCATTTTTTTCAATCGGTCAAGCGCTGATTCACGTTCTTCGACAGTCACTGCCAGAATCATTTCAACTACTACGGGTAGACGTTCCACATCGTTAAACATCCGTTCTGTACGACAGAGACCAATTCCCATGGCACCAAATTCAAGTGCTTTTTTGGCAGCACCAGGGGTGTCAGCATTTGCCATCACTTTTAACTTAGCATTTTCATCAGCCCACGTTAATAGTGTTTTCAATTCGTCAGAAAAAGTAGGCTCTACGGTCGGAATTATACCTTGATAGACGTAACCTGATCCTCCATCAATGGTGATATAATCACCTTCGAGCAATGTCTTGTCGCCAATTTTGGCGACTCGCAATTTGGTGTCCACATGAATGCCTTCGGCACCAGCAACACATGGTTTGCCCATGCCTCGGGCAACCACTGCAGCATGTGAAGTTTTGCCCCCTCTACTGGTAAGGATACCTTGGGCAGCAAAGAATCCGTGGATATCTTCTGGCTTCGTTTCTTCTCTTACCAGAATAACTTTTTCGCCTGCTTTGCCCATAAGCTCCGCGCGGTCTGCATCAAAGACAACGTGCCCCGAGGCTGCGCCCGGAGAGGCAGGTAGTCCGTGTGCCAACGGTTCAGTTTTGTGAAGAGAATCCAGCCGTGGATGCAACAATTGCTCGAGCATGTCTGGTTTGATTCGCAGGAGCGATTCTTCTTTTGTGATAAGTTTTTCCTTTGTCATTTCTACGGAAGTACGTACCATGGCGGTGGTGTTCATTTTACCGTTGCGTGTTTGCAAGCAAAACAACACTCCCTTTTCGATGGTGTATTCGAAATCCTGAACTTCCCGATAGTGAGTTTCTAATTTATTGCGCAACTCTTCCAACTGCCTGTAAAGTTCAGGCATTTCTTTGGCCAACTCACTTACTGGCTTCGGTGTCCGTATCCCTGCCACCACGTCTTCACCCTGGGCGTTGGTCAGGTATTCTCCAAACATCACATTTTCTCCGGTGCCGGGGTCTCGTGTAAAACCTACTCCAGTGGCACAGTCATTTCCCATATTGCCAAACACCATTGTCACCACATTGACAGCTGTACCATTTGCCATGGCGGGAGTAATCTTGAATTCTCTGCGATAGTCGATCGCACGTTTTCCCATCCAGGAATTGAACACGGCTTTAATAGCAATTTCCAATTGTTCATAGACATCTTCAGGAAATGGTTTGCCGATATGATCGCTGACAACTTTTAAGAACCGATCACTGATTTCAATTAAGTTATTGGTGTTCAAACCGACATCCACTTTTACCCCTGCTTTCTTTTTCACTTCTTCGAAATGAGTATCAAATTTTTCATCGGGTACACCTAAGGCTACTTTACCAAAAAGTTGGATGAACCTGCGATAAGCGTCATATCCAAATCGCTCGTTGCCCGTTTGTGCAATTAGCCCTTTTAGTGTTCTCGAATTCAAACCAAGGTTCAATATTGTATCCATCATACCTGGCATTGACATTGCCGAACCTGATCGGACTGAGACCAGCAAGGGGTTAGTGGCATCACCAAATTTCTTTCCAGTTGATTTTTCAATGGCTTTGATCTGTTCACGAACATCATCCATTAATCCGTTGGGTAATGATTTGTCGCTCGTTGCTAAGTAGGTTAAACAGGCTTCTGTTGAAATTACAAATCCAGGTGGCACATTCAGTCCGATTTGGGTCATCTCGCATAAATTTGCGCCCTTGCCCCCTAATAAGTGTTTATTTTTTCCGTCACCCTCTTTAAAAGAATAGACAAATTTTTTTGTGGTCGTTTTAGTCGCAATTGGTTCCAAAACATCAGCGGTTTTCATAGCGTGTGTGGGTTAATTATGTTCGAAAGTAACCGTCATAAGAGGTGCAGCGAATGATATTAGTCAGTAGGGTAGACGAGAATTATCAATACCTTTTTATCAGTAGGCTGCTTCGCGCAATTCGATGCAAACACACTCGCTTTTTTTTCCTACTTTGTACACCCTATGACAGCCGAAAAGCAGCGACTTATTGAGGATCGAGACAAGAAGAAAAACTGGCGTCAATGGGGTCCTTATTTAACAGATCGTCAATGGGGCACCGTTCGCGAAGACTACAGCGCCAAGGGAGATGCCTGGCACTATGTTTCTCATGATATGGCGCGAAGCAAGGCCTATCGGTGGGGGGAAGAGGGGATTGCCGGAATTTCGGATGATCAGCAAATATTATGTCTGGCTGTTGCTTTTTGGAATAAAAAGGATCCTATTCTTAAGGAACGCTTTTTTGGATTGACCAACCCGGAAGGGAATCATGGCGAAGATGTGAAGGAACTCTATTATCACCTGGATTCCATACCAACGCACTCGTTTATGCGGATGTTGTACAAGTATCCACATCAGGAATTTCCTTACGCAACCCTAGCTGTCGAAGCGGGCAAGCGCGGTAAAACAGAAAGAGAATACGAACTACTGGATACCGGCATTTTTAATAATGATCGGTACTTCGATATAGAGGTGAGTTATGCAAAGGCAGAATTCAATGATGTTTTGGTTCAGATTACCATTGCTAATCGTGGAGCGGAATCGGCTGCTATTGAAGTCTTGCCAACACTTTGGTTTCGGAACACGTGGACCTGGGGTCATGGCAGCTACAAACCGGAAATCTACCTCGATACTAAGAATGGCATGAAGTCAACGCACGAGCAGTTGGGTACATACTATTTGTATTGTGAAGCAAAAGCCGAAGCCATCTTTTGTGAAAACGAGACGAATACCAGTCGGTTGTATGGCCATAGTAGCCCCGGGACATTTAAAGATGGCATCAACGATTACATCATCTTTGACAATCCTTCGGCTATCAATAAAATACATAAGGGAACCAAGGCTGCTTTCAGAATTGACACGGTGGTTGAAGGCAGAAAATCGAAGACATTTAGGTTACGTCTTTCGGCCGACTACCAAACAAAACCTTTTTTGAATTTTGAAGAGGTATTCAATCAAAGGCTGCGTGATACCGATGATTTTTATGAGGGTCTCCAAAAGAATTGCAAAGATGCCGATGAGCGGTTGGTTCAACGACAAGCATTGGCCGGAATGCTCTGGAATAAGCAGTTTTATTCCTATGACGTAGATGTTTGGTTGAAAGGCGATCCATCTCAGCCTCCGCCTCCCACAGAACGCAAGCGCGGAAGAAATCACGAATGGGAGCACCTGAACAATGCAGATATTATTTCCATGCCCGATAAGTGGGAGTATCCCTGGTATGCGGCTTGGGATCTGGCTTTTCATGCCATACCCTTTGCAATGATTGATCCGGAGTTTGCAAAGCATCAGTTATTGTTGCTCACCAAGGAATGGTATATGCACCCCAATGGTCAGTTGCCTGCCTATGAATGGTCATTTAGCGATGTCAATCCACCGGTTCATGCGTGGGCGGCTTGGCGGGTTTACAAAATGGACAGCAAACTGCAAGATGGCGTGCTCGATCGAAAATTTCTGGAGGAGATATTTCATAAGCTGTTGCTCAATTTTACCTGGTGGGTGAATAAGAAGGACGAGAACGGAAATAACATTTTTCAGGGAGGGTTTTTAGGAATGGATAATATTGGTGTGTTCGATCGAAGCAGTACACACTTACCAACAGGTGGATATATTGAACAGTCGGATGGAACCAGTTGGATGGCTATGTTTACCCTGAACATGCTCCGCATTTCATTGGAGTTGGCAAAGCAAAATTCTGTATACCAAAGCCTGGCAAGTAAATTCTTTGAGCACTTTCTCTATATCGCAGGGGCGATGGCGAATGTTGGAAACAAGGGAATCAATCTGTGGGATGAAGAGGATGAATTTTTCTATGATGTGCTTCATTTGCCCAATAACGATCGCGTGAAGTTGAAAGTAAGATCGATGGTAGGCTTGATTCCTTTTTTCGCAGTGGAGGTATTGGATGAAGAGGTGTTTCAAAAAATGCCGGAGTTTACCCAGCGATTGGATTGGTTTCTGCAAAACAGACCTGACCTTGCTAACCTGATTTCCCGATGGGGCGAGAGAGGTAAAAACCAACGACACCTATTGTCGCTGCTCCGCGGGCATCGTATGAAGCAGCTTCTTAAGCGAATGTTAGACGAGCGCGAATTTTTGTCGCCTTACGGCATACGTGCACTGTCGCGAATCCATCTTGACAATCCTTATCGTTTGTATGCCAATGGAACGGAGTTTACGGTAAAATATAATCCGGGAGAAAGTGACTCCTACATGTTTGGAGGCAACTCCAATTGGCGTGGACCCATTTGGTTTCCTGTCAATTTTTTGATCATCGAATCTCTGGAACGGTTTCATCACTATTATGGTGACGACTTCAAGGTAGAGTATCCTACTGGTTCTGGTGAGCTTCTTACCTTGCGGGAGATTGCAATTCAGCTGTCGCGAAGGATGGTCTCGTTATTTGTAAAAGACGCGGATGGAAACCGACCTATCCATGGAGGTGATTTGCAACAGCGAAATGTGCATTTTGAAAACAACCTTTTGTTTCACGAATATTTTGACGGAGATACAGGCAGAGGCCTCGGTGCCAACCACCAAACAGGCTGGACTGGGCTGGTAGCAAAATTGATTCAGTAGATCCATACCCCACGGAAAAAGTGAGGTGCCTTTAAAATTAACTGGGTGTTCGCGGTAAAGGCTATTCGGTCGACAAAAAAAACCTCAGAAAGTAGCTTTTTGTGTGAAAATTGAAAAAGGCGACTATCATTGTCGCCTTGCTTTTAAGTTGATTTCGGCTAAATAAAAATAATTTGAGTTCCTTCGCCATCGGCAAGCGCATACATATCGCCCACCGTGATGATTCCTTTTACTTCAGGTAAGAAGTCTTCTTTTTTGAGATGGAACATATCCGCTGCGAGTTTGCACGCATAGATTTCGCCACCGCCAGCATCGATCATTTGTATAAACTCGGTAACATGTGGCATGTCCAATTTATCCATCTCTTTCTTCATCATATAAGAAGCGAATGCCTCAAAGCCGGGTAGGCCGCCAAGCATCGTTGGTAAGCCCGGCATAAAAGCAGGATTACCCACTGTTGCGGTATGTAAGTGATCGGCATTTTTCTTGGTAATCGCTTCCAATCCAAAGAATGTAAAAAACATCTTGGCTTCAATTCCCTCCATTAAAGCACCATTGGCCATCACCAAAGCAGCATAGACATCTTCAATTTTTCCTTTTGAGCAAATGATCAATACTTTTTTCACTTTTGCTTTTTCTTTCTTGGCAGGCGCTTCGGTAGGTTTCGTTTGAATTTTTTCCATTACATCGTTCATAGTGTTAGTGTCCTTTGGACTTTTCGTTGATAGTTAGATACAACTTACGGGCTTTGGAATACCAGCAATTTTGCTGGAGATTTTAAGTGGCCCTCCGGGAAATAGTTGATAGAACTCTTTGATATCCACCAATCCTGAATTACCGACTTTGCGGATGCTTAGCGCTACTCCTTCGGCTTGTTTTGCTCGAAGCCAATTCAGTACTTCAAAATGCCTGTCAGTCAATTCAATATTAACTTCTTTGGCTATTCCATGTGCAAGCTCGGGAGTCCATTGGGCAGGGTTTTTCAAATACCCATCCTCGTTTACGTCAACCATTCCATTATTCATCACAAGTGTTTCCATATAGTTTGTTTTTAAACGCTTTTTTCCTTCTCAATTTCTTTTCCTGCCATTGACATGTGGCTGCTTACCGGTAATGATCTTCCGGTGAGCAGAATGTGCCAGTAAATCCATTTGAAGGCAAGTTTTCCAAAGTGATTTGCTCTATTGACTTTGAGTAGTCCCATTGGTCCCACAACAGGCCATGGAAATTTCCCAGCCAGTGGCTCTGTTTCATAATTAAAATCAATAAGTGCGGCTTTGCCATATCCAGTTTCAATAAAGCAGTTGGCGTGTCCATCGAATTTCGCTTCCAACGGAAGTTTATTGATGTAGCTTAAAATATTTTCCAATAGAATTTCACCTTCGAAATGCGCTACAGATCCAGCCTTCGAAGCCGGCACATTGGTGGCATCACCTATCACAAATACATTCTCAAATTTTTTAGATTGCAATGTTTGCTTGTCAGTAGGCACAAAGTTTAGTCCGTCTTCATCGCCAAGATTGCTGGCTGCAATCATATCCGCACCTTTGTTCACCGGTATGGAGACAAGCAAATCAAAAGGCACTTCCTTTTGATCGTAGGATACCAATACTTTTCGATCGTTATCCACTTCTTGTAAGTAAAAATCAGGTACAACATGTATCTGCTTTTCTTCCAGTAACGCACTGAGCATCTTGGTTGCTTTTGGCTTTGTGAATGCCCCTGATAAGGGCGTAACATAGGATATTTCCACCTTGCTCCGCATTCCTTTTTCGGTGAAATAGGCATCGGCCAAAAAAGCAAATTCTAGTGGTGCAACGGGGCACTTGATTAATGTCTCGGCTAGATTGATCACTAGTTTTCCGCCTTCCCAATTTTCTAATTTCTTGGCTAGGTGAGTAGCTCCCTCGTACGTATAGAAATCAAAAATGTCCTTATGCCATAAAGATCCGGTCAGTCCCGGAGTCTCTTCGGGAACAACATTTGCGCCTGTCGCAATGACCAGTATATCGTACGGGAGTGTCCGTCCGCCTTTTAATAGAACTTGGTTTTTCTCCCCCTCGATGCGTGCAATATTGCCAATGATGAAGTTAACTCCCTTAGGTAGAAACTCCGCCTTTGTGCGCACCACGTCTTCGGGCTGATAAATGCCAAAGGGGATAAACAAAAAACCTGGTTGGTAGTAATGTATTTCGTCCTTATCGATGATAGTAATGTTCCAAATTTTGCGATTCAAATCGCGATACAGCTTGTTGGCCATCATGGTACCAGCTGTGCCTGCTCCTAATATGACTAAGTTTTTCATAACCTTTTACTTTAGAGTGGATTGACAGGTAAGCATATTATGTGCTTTTGTTGATCAAAAATACCCCCTATACTTTTTCAAATGAATGACTCAATTCAGATATTCCATTGATTTTAATCATAAGATTCCCTGACAACTCGCAGGTGGCGAGGCTTATCATTCGGCTAATTTTCCAGCATTAAACAAATGCTAAAAGCTGATCTCATGAAAAGTAAACCTAACTATATTAATACCGATGGAAACTCTGCTGTAGCCAATATTGCCTATGGTTTTAGCGAAGTAGCAGCCATTTATCCGATTACGCCTTCTTCCGACATGGGCGAGAAAGCAGATGCGTGGTCGGCAGAAGGAAGAAAAAACATATTTGGAGAAAGCGTAGATGTTGTCCAAATGCAATCGGAAGGCGGAGCTGCAGGGGCCATACATGGCGCGCTTACCGGAGGGGCAATGGCAACCACCTTCACGGCTTCGCAAGGTTTGATGCTCATGGTGCCAAACATGTTTAAGATAGCCGGTGAAATGATTCCTACCGTTTTCCACGTTTCCGCTCGCTCACTGGCATGCCAGGCGCTGTCGATTTTTGGAGACCATTCAGATGTGATGGCCACCCGAGGCACTGGATTCGCGATGCTCTCTTCGGGCAACGTGCAGGAAGCGCAAGACCTGGCTGTAGTTGCGCACCTTTCCACATTAGAAGCACGCATTCCCTTTCTACATTTCTTCGATGGCTTTCGGACTTCACATTCAATTCAAAAAATTGTTCCGATTGAGTATGATACGTTGCGCGAGATGCTCGACATGAAATATGTGGAAGAGTTTCGCAAGCTCGCGCTGAAGCCCGAGGATCCGATGTGCAAGGTAGGTGCCCAAAACCCTGACGTGTATTTTCAGGGAAGGGAAACCGTAAACAAATATTATGACGCTTGTCCTGGGATTGTAAAAAAATACATGGACCTGTTTGCCAAGAAAACGGGCCGCCAATACAAACTGTATGAATATGTAGGAGACCCCAAAGCAACAAAAATTATTATCTCCATGGGCTCTTCCATTGAAACCATTGAGGAGACCATTAACTATCTCTTAAAAAAAGGAGAAAAAGTAGGCGCCATCAAAGTAAGATTGTATCGACCCTTTGCGCTCGAAGATTTTCTGAGCGTAATCCCCACTAGCGTAAAGAAGATAGTCGTACTTGATCGTACCAAAGAACCTGGCTCATTGGGCGAGCCACTTTTCTTAGATGTGGTGGCTGCACTACGCACCCGAAAAGACATTCATATTATTGGTGGCCGCTATGGATTGTCTTCCAAAGAATTTACTCCGTCCATGGTGAAGGCTGTGTTTGATCATCTGGAAGTAGGAGGGTGGCATGGCTTTACTGTTGGTATCAATGATGATGTGACCAAGAAGTCCATTGCAGTGAAAGAAGAGATCGACACCGAACAGGAAGGCATTGTTCGTTGCAAATTCTGGGGTTATGGATCAGATGGAACCGTAAGCGCGAATAAAAACGCCATTAAAATTATTGGCGAAAGTACTGACTTGTTTGTGCAGGGATATTTTCAATACGACTCTAACAAGTCAGGAGGGTATACTGTGTCGCATTTGCGCTTTGGCAAAAAGCCGATTCAATCAGAATACCTGTTGAATAAAGTTGACTTTGTGGCGCTGCATCGTCCGCAATACATCGGTCAATATGATATCCTAGAAGGAATTTCAACCGGTGGAACATTTCTCATCAATAGTAGTCAGAAGCCGGAAAATATTTTCAGGCTTTTTACCCGCGACATGCAGGAGACCATCTGGAAAAAGAAAATAAAAGCGTACGCGATCGATGCTTCTAAAATTGCCAAGAGTGTTGGATTGGGTGGAAGAATCAATTCGGTGATGCAAACGGCTTTCTTTAAAGTGTCGGGTGTGGTGCCGGAGGCGGAAGCAATAGCTCTGATTAAAAAATATGTAGAAAAGCAATTTGCAAGGAAAGGACCGGAGATTGTTGAAATGAACTGGAAAGCCATCGATGTTACCTGCGAGGCCATCGTGCAAGTGCCGATCCCTACGGAATCAGAAAAATTTGCTGAGATCACTCAACTGATTCTGGCCGGCTCTGGCGATTTTGCCGACCATGTTATTGACCCAATTCTAAGATTAAAAGGCGACACGATTCCCGTTTCTAGGATGCCGCTCAATGGTGCCGTGCCCACAGGCACAAAGAAACTAGAATATCGTGGAGTAGCGGGTAATGCGGCCACTTGGATTGAGAAACTCCCATTTGTGCAAGAGCCTTATATCGCTGAGCCTTACATCGAGTATGCTCCCAGCTGTTCCGGTTGCGGAGAGGTTCCTTACATTCATTTAGCTACGCAATTATTTGGCGATCGAATGATGATCGCAAACGCTACAGGCTGTACATCAATTTATGGAGGTACATTCCCCACTACACCTTATATGAAAGACAGTAAAGGCAAAGGACCTGCCTGGGCTAATTCACTATTTGAAGATAATGCAGAGTTTGGTTTTGGTATGAGGATGGCGGTGGATGCCAATAGAAAGCAGTTGAAGACGAACGTACATGCATTGATACCTTTGTTGAACAATGCCCCGTTGCGCGCTGCCCTTGAAAAAGGCCTGATGCTTTTTGATGTGATCACGCGCGAGGCGCGCGATCATGCGGATGCCATCAAACAGTTATTGGCTGAAGAACACAAAAGAAGTTCAGGCAATAAAGAGTTAAGAATTCTACTTGATAAAGTAATTGAGCTGCAAGACTATTTTGTTGATAAGAGTGTTTGGATATTTGGTGGTGACGGCTGGGCCTATGATATTGGTTTTGGCGGACTGGACCATGTGATGGCCTCTAACAAAAACGTCAATGTGCTGGTTATGGATACCGAAGTGTACTCGAACACCGGTGGGCAGGCATCGAAAGCAACGCCACGTGGAGCGGTAGCAAAATTCGCTTCAGACGGAAAAAAATTGAGTAAGAAGAACTTGGGCTTAATGATGACGACCTACGGCAATGCCTATGTGGCCGTGGTGAACATGGGTATGGATCGCGAGAAGACAGCGCTGGCGTTTGTAGAAGCCGAGAAGCACAACGGCCCATCTATCATTATCGCTTACTCGCCTTGCATTGCGCATGGATATGATATGAGATTGACCAAAAAACAATCTGAGAAAGCCAGCAAGAGTGGCTACTGGCCCATGTATCGCTTCAATCCGGATTTGCGTGCCGAGGGAAAAAATCCTTTTATCTGGGACGTGCCCGTGACGGAGGATGCCGTGTCATTCAAGAATTATTTGGAAGAAGAACTTCGCTACAAAACGCTAAACCTTTCTAACCCTGAAGAGGCGGTGCGGCTAGAGGAGTTGGCACAGAAAGATAATGAACAACGATTCAAAGACATCAAGCACTTATCTGAAGTTTAACCCTTAAACTCTCTTACTATGGTCGATCTAACAACAAAATACTGTGGACTCACCCTGAAGAACCCCATTGTGGTAGGAGCCAGCAACCTGGTTACCGATCTGGACAATTTAGTAAAGCTTGAAAAGGCGGGTGCAGCTGCAATAGTTTACAAATCCCTTTTTGAAGAGCAAATTCAACTGGAGTCGTTGGACATGGAGAACGCCCAGGAGACGTTTAGCAACTGGGATGCTGAACATGATTCGTTCTTTCCCACATTAAAACATGGCGGACCTGCCGAACATTTACTGCGCCTGCGGCAAGCAAAAAGAGCCGTATCGATTCCACTAATAGGGAGTCTCAACTGTGTATACCGCGACACGTGGGTAGAATATGCCCAGAAAATGGCAGAGACAGGAATTGATGCATTGGAGCTGAATTTCTATACCAGCGAAATTGGTTTTGAGACAGACGGTGCGCATGTAGTCAATGAGCAAATTGAAGTATTAAGAAATGTGCACAAGGCAATCCGTATCCCGGTCATTGTTAAACTTAGCCCTTTCTATACTAATTCACTTTCAGTAATTTCCAAGATGGATAAAGCAGGTGCATCAGGCGTTGTATTGTTTAACCGACTCTTTCAACCAGACATTGACGTGGATAAAGAGATGCATCACTATCCTTATAATTTCAGTAGTGAAAACGACAGCCGTTTGGCGTTGCGTTATGCCGGTTTGCTTTATAGTAAGATCGATGCCAGTATCATCGCGAACACGGGTATTTTTTCAGGCATTGATGTGATCAAGATGTTATTGGCCGGAGCCGATGCGGTGCAAGTGGTGAGTGCAATTTATAAAAAAGGAATTCCTGTTATCGAGTCAATGCTAGCTGAAATGACAAAATGGATGGAGAAGAAGAAATACCCTTCTATACAGGAGTTTAAAGGTAAATTGTCGAAAGAGAATATGTTTGATCCGTTTGCGTATAAACGTGCTCAATATGTTGATATTTTGATGCGATCTGAAATATTTATGCAGTATCACCCCAAGCACGGTGAGTTAAAAAATGATCATGAGGATATTTAGAAACAAATAGTAAAAATAATTTTATAACTCTAAAAGAAGTAACGATGGCAAAAATTGGAATCTTCTTCGGTTCAACCGAAGGCAACACAGAAAGAGTAGTAGCACAAATTCAGAAGGCACTCGGTGGTGAGCCAGAAGTGGTGCTGCACAATGTCAATTCAGCAACTGCGGATGATCTTCAACCGTATTCAAACTTAATATTAGCATGTCCCACCTGGGAGATCGGGCAACTGCAAGAAGATTGGGATGCTTTTATTGACGAGTTGGATGATGTTGACTTCAAAGGAAAGAAAGTTGCTTTTCAGGGTTGTGGTGATGCAGACGGGTATCCCGACACATTCTTAGATGCACCGGGCATTATTTACGACCGGATCAAGGACAAAGGTGCCACTTTCGTGGGCGCTTGGCCTACCGATGGCTACAATTTTGAAGCATCCAAGGCGGTGGTCAATGGAAAATTTTTGGGTCTGGCAATCGATGAGGACAACCAGAAAGACTTAACTGCTGGGCGCATTGAAAAATGGGCTGCACAGTTGAAAAGCGAGTTTTAACAAATTAAGTAAATGGCAGATATCCGATTTAAGAAGCCGATCTTTCCCGTAAGTGTTTCCTTGCGAAATTACTTGCAAAAAACACAACGTGAAATTGATGTGCCAATCGGATATACTGACTTATTACACTATAATAGTTCGATCACCTTCTTCGACAAAAAGGGCGAGGATACCCTTTGGGAGACACTCATTTACTCTGAGTCTGACCGGCAGTTTATTCATGAATCGCTGAGAAAGGTTTATGCTTTGCTGAAAGTGGGTGGTGATATGTCGGTGATCGAACATTTATACATCGATCGGGTAGATTACTGCCTGTATGCCAATACACACCCTGTCCGGGTGCGGATAGTGAACCGGCTCAACGATTTGTTCGACTATTTTTATATTAAACAAGCAGATGCGTCCCGCGTCTACGGGATGGAGCTAGAGCACTTGTTATCTCCCAATAAAATAAACTACCTCATTAAAGGTGACACGTTCATCGAGGAGCACATACAAGGTATTCCAGGAGATACTTTTATTAAGCATTACCTCACGGAACATCACGACTACAACCCGCTACGCATTGCAAAAGAGTTTGTAAAATTCAATGAGCGCAGTTTAGTACAATTACTAGGAGACATGCGAAGAGATAATTTTGTGGTAGAAATTATACCCGATTTCGATGAGTTGCATTTTCGATTACGCGCCATTGATTTTGACCAGGAATGCTTTGAGGGGAGTTGTAAAATTTACATGCCACAGTACTTCAAGGAAAATAATCCGATTATCAACCTAGGGTTTAAGAGCATGTCGCCCGTTTTGGAATTACAATACCAGCGCGAAGAACGGATGCGCTTGAGTAATCGTGTTAAAGCCTCGCAGCCTCAGTTGGAGACACTTCTGTCGGCCATGACGAAGGATACACTATCAACTCCCGAACATTTACACCAACTTAAGACTGAATTAGCAGAACTTTATCAAGATACTGGTTTTGTTTCCTGCCAAAGCATGGGAGAAATAGTGCAAAAAAGTATGTTGCTTTTGGATAAATATCCTGTGCGGAAACGTTACAAAATGAAGTCAGCGGTTGCTGGATAAAAGGAACTCATTATGAAGATATTTTACTTTCAGTTCTGGTTGCTGTTTAGTGTTTTTGGTACACAGGCACAGACTTACACTCTATACTCTCCCAAGAAAATAATTAAGGTCAATGTTTCATTAACCCCTCGTGGCGAGTTGGTGTATGGTGTGAATTTTAAGGACAAGGAAGTGGTTATGGCTTCTTCTCTTGGGTTCGAATTGGCAAACAGCTCGTTGAAAGATAATTTCATCCTCGGCAAGGTTGACTCCTCTCGCGTGAATGAAAATTGGCGCCCTGTTTGGGGAGAGGTGAAAGAGATAACCAATAATTACAAGGAGTATATTTTTCATTTAGCGGAAAAGACCGAAAAAGTCAGGTTGATGAATATAGTCTTTCGTCTATTTGACGATGGCATCGGGTTCCGATACGAGTTTCCTACACAGCCTAACCTGCAGCACTTTGTCATTAAGGAGGAACTCACGAGCTTTCGACTGACAGGTGATCACAAAGCATTTTGGATACCTGGCGACTATGACACAAACGAATACAACTACACGACATCAAATCTAAGCGATGTAGATGGGAATAGAGTGAAGTATAAGGCCCCTGAAATCGGAACCAGGTTTGTGAAAGATGCCTCGTCTGTGCAAACACCGTTGACCCTGAAGACAAAAGGAGGGTTGTATATTAATATTCATGAAGCTTCGCTGCTCAACTATCCGGCTATGCAATTACATGTAGATAAAGAAACACATCAATTGATCAGTAGTCTGGTGCCAGATGCTGTTGGAAACAAGGCTTACTTGCAGACTCCATTCAAAACGCCTTGGCGCACAATTATTGTCAGTGATAAGGCAGCTGATCTTCTTTCTTCCAAATTAATACTCAATTTGAATGAGCCGTCAAAAATTGAAAATACGGCATGGATAAAGCCTACTAAGTACATTGGCATTTGGTGGGAGATGCATGTGGGCAAAGGCACCTGGGATTTTGCAGGAAGTCAGGACGCGTTTAGCATGGAAAATACAAAAGGGCTAAAACCCACTGGTAAACATGTGGCAACTACAGAGCGAACCAAACAGTATATTGATTTTGCAGCCCAACATGGTTTTGATGGCGTCTTGGTGGAGGGTTGGAACACCGGATGGGAGGATTGGTTTGGAAATTGGAAAGAAGATGTGTTTGACTTTATTACGCCCTATCCGGATTTTAATGTAAAAGAATTACAACAGTATGCCTCCGCGAAAGGAGTGAAGTTAATAATGCATCACGAAACTTCTGGTTCCGTTACTAACTACGAGCGGTCGATGGATACCGCCTATGATTTTATGAAAACCAACGGGTATGATGCAGTAAAAACAGGCTACGTGGGAAAAATTATTCCAAGAGGTGAATACCACGATGGTCAATGGATGGTACGTCACTATCAACGTGTGGCGGAGAAGACAGCAGCCAAACAAATTATGTTGGACGCACACGAGCCGGTCCGTTCTACCGGTTTACACCGTACCTATCCCAACTGGCTAGCTAGCGAAGCGGCCAGAGGAAATGAATTCAATGCATGGAGCACTGGCAACCCACCGGAACATGAAACTATCTTACCTTTTACCCGATTGATGGGCGGACCGATGGATTATACTCCGGGGATATTTGGAATCAAATTAGATCGTTATGGAAAGGCAGGCTATCAGGTGCACACCACGTTGACAAAACAACTTGCTCTGTACGTTACCATGTATAGCCCTTTACAAATGGCGGCTGATTTGCCGGAAGTATACAACGAACACCTTGCTGCCTTTCGGTTTATTAAAGACGTAGCCGTTGATTGGGATGACACCAAAATAATAGAAGCTGAGCCCGGTGATTTTATTTCGATAGCCAGAAAACAAAAAGGCAAAGACAATTGGTTCATCGGTGCAATAACAGACGAAAACAAAAGAATAGCGGTCCTGCCGCTGGCGTTTTTAGACAAGGGAAAGAAATATGTGGCTACTGTTTATAAAGATGCAGCCACTGCGCATTGGCAAAAAAAACCTGAAGCATATGTGATTGAAAAAGGGTTAGTGGATGAGAAGACAGTGTTATCAGTTCGGCTTGCGGAAGGTGGAGGATGTGCCATAAGTATCATGCCAGCCACGGCTTCGGAAGTTAAACAAATGAAAAGATTGAAATAGAAGTGCTCGGTTAGCCGAATGAATCATGAAAAAGGAATCAGATTATTTTGAATCACTTGGGTTCGTAACCAGTAGTCTCAATGGGACGCTCAAAATAGCGCTGACTGGATCTGGCTGTTCTGCGTGTCACCATAGCTTGTGTATGTTGGGCGAGAGCAAGGCCAAAGAATTGGAAGTGACCATCACCGATAGCGCCTTCCTCGTGGGAGAAGAAGTGTTGATTCGAGTCAACCCGGCTTCTGCGTATTTGGGTTTAGTGGTTTTGTACCTCCTACCTTTTCTGTTACTCGTTGGGTTGTTGATTGGTTTTTTGCAAATGGGATATACGGAGTCGATTGCGGGGTCTATCTCGTTAGCGAGCTTGGTGCCATACTTTCTGCTTTTGTTTTTATTTCGCAGACAACTGGCCACTCAGTGTAGAGTGAATATTATCAAAAAAGTATGAGCACCGAAATTATTTATACCGTAATAAGTCTTACAGCGATTGGGATAATTGCAGCTGTTGTAATCTATTTCGTTTCCAAAAAGTTTGCTGTCCAAGAAGATCCACGCATAAGTAATGTTGAAAGTGTACTGCCCAACACAAATTGTGGCGGTTGTGGCCACCCCGGATGCCATGCGTTTGCCGTGGCCGTGGTCAACGCGGGAGACCTTTCTAGTCTACATTGCCCTGTTGGGGGTAACTCGGTGATGAAACGAGTAGCTGATATCCTTGGGGTGCAAGCGGTTGAAAAAGATCCCTACATCGCGGTGGTACGTTGTTCGGGTTCTTTTGAGCACCGAAAAAAAACAAGTGTGTACAATGGCACAAGCTCTTGTAAAATAGAAGCGAATCTGTACAGTGGCGATACCGGCTGCGCCTATGGCTGCCTAGGCCATGGCGACTGTGTAGATGTCTGTGACTTTGATGCCATGTACATAGATGAGAAGACCGGTTTGCCTGTAATTGTTGAAGACAAATGCACTGCCTGCAACGCCTGTGTCAACGAATGCCCGAAAGATATTTTAGAGCTGTGGCCAAAAGGAAAGAAAAATCAACGCGTATATGTTGCTTGCCTCAATGAGGAAAAAGGTAGCACTGCCCGTAAAGAATGTGCAGTGGCATGCTCTGGCTGTTCTAAGTGTTTTGAATCCTGTCGTTACGATGCCATCAGCATGGTTAATAATCTGGCTCATATTGATCCAGACAAATGCAAGTTGTGCATGGAATGTGTAGGAACATGCGATGTACATAACATCATTACCGCCAATGTAACGCCTGAGAAGTTACAGCAAGGTGATGAACAACGGCTGAAGCATGAAGAACGTGCTCGTAAAAAAAGAGAAGCAGAAAAATTAGCAGCCCAACAAAGTAACAATGAGCCTCCACAAGCATAAAACATTTAGCATCGGAGGGGTGCACCCGGATGAAAATAAGTTATCGGCACATACGCCCATTACCCCCCTGGAGTTGCCCAAGATGGTGATCATCCCCATTACTCAACATATTGGAGCACCTGCGAAGATCATCGTTCAACGAGGTGATGCGGTGAAGGCTGGACAAATTATTGCCACACACGAAGGATTCGTTTCTTCCAACATTCATTCTTCCGTTTCCGGAAAAGTAGGCATCATTGAAGAGGTGATGGATAGTACCGGTTTTAAACATACAGCCATTTCTATTCGTGTGAAGGGCGATGAATGGGTGGAAAACATTGATCGCACCGATACACTCATCGAAGAAGTAGCATTGTCTCCCAAAGAGATTGTAGCGCGGATTATGGAATCCGGTGTAGTAGGCATGGGTGGAGCAGCCTTCCCATCTCATGTAAAACTCAGTGTCCCGGAAGGCAAACACGTGGATCATTTGATTATTAATGGTGTTGAGTGCGAGCCGTTCCTCACAGCGGATCATCGACTGATGGTTGAAAAGCCAAAGGAAATTATCGTTGGTGTCAAAATATTGATGAAGGCGTTGGGCGTTGACAAGGCCATCATCGGCATTGAAGATAATAAAGCCGATGCCATTGAAATTTTTGAGAATCTATTGGTGACTGAACCCGGGATTTCAGTGGAGGCCCTCGAAGTGCAATATCCACAAGGAGGAGAGAAACAATTGATTCAGGCGCTATTGAATCGCGAAGTTCCTTCGGGTGGCTTGCCTTCAGATGTAGGCGTCATCGTTCACAATGTAGGCACTACGTATGCCATCTATCAGGCTGTTCAAAAAAATATACCATTGGTTGAACGAGTTGTAACAGTCACTGGCAAGTCGGTCAAACAACCCTCCAATTTTTTAGTGCGAATTGGAACTCCTGTAATCGATGTATTGATTGCTGCGGGTGGGGTGCCTGAAGATACGGGTAAGATTGTAAGTGGCGGGCCCATGATGGGCAAAGCCATTGCTGATTTAGATGTACCGGTGGCGAAAGGTACCTCCGGTATTTTGCTCATACCTAAGGAAGATTCGATGCGCGAAGAAGTGTACAACTGCGTGCATTGTGGGAAATGCATTGAGGCATGTCCTATGGGTCTTGAGCCTTATCGTTTGTTGTTGTTGGCGAAAAAAGGAAATCACTCACGAGCAAAAGAAGAACACATTATTGATTGCATTGAATGTGGATCATGTTCCTTCGTTTGTCCTTCCAATCGCCCCATCTTGGATTATATACGACTGGGTAAGACGCAATTAAAAAAACAAAAGAAACCATGAGTGCTGGATTGCTCACTGTATCTCCTTCTCCTCATATTCATAGTGAGTTGACCGTGCCGCAAATTATGCGGGCCGTAATTATTGCCATGGTGCCGGCATTTTTACTCGCTATCTACAATTTTGGACTAGGTGCGGTGTATTTAACGGCTCTCTCCGTATTTTTTTGCGTAGCCATTGAATATCTGATTGCCCGCTATCTATTGAATAAGTCTGCATCTATCTACGATGGCTCGGCCGTGATCACAGGCGTATTGCTGGCATTTAACGTGCCTTCCAATTTGCCTTGGTACATTATCTTGATCGGAAGTATGGTATCCATTGGCATAGGAAAGATGAGTTTCGGTGGACTTGGAAATAATCCATTCAATCCGGCATTGGTTGGTCGTGTGTTTTTATTGTTGTCGTTTCCAGTTCAGATGACGTCCTGGCCAATCGCCAAGGCAACTCTTTCACTGGACGCCATCACAAGTGCAACGCCTTTGGGAATATTCAAAGAAGGCCTTCGTGCAGGAGAATCCGTACAAGCATTGATGACAAAAATGCCTTCGTATGCAGATTTCTTTTTCGGTACGCAAAGTGGTTCGCTGGGTGAGATGTCAACCTTTGCTTTGTTAATTGGTCTGGCCTACATGCTTTATAAAAAGATCATTACTTGGCATATTCCTGTGTCTATGCTGGTTACCGTTTTTGTGATCACGGGGATTTTCTGGTTGATCGACCCTTCGAAGTATGCAACACCTCTTTTTCACATTCTAACCGGAGGCGTCATGTTGGGCGCGGTGTTTATGGCTACTGATTATGTGACTTCTCCCTTTACCCATCGGGGCATGCTGATTTTTGGTTTTGGTATTGGATTGCTCACGGTGTTGATTCGTTTGTTTGGCAGCTATCCGGAAGGGGTATCGTTCGCGATCTTAATTATGAATGCCGTTGTGCCGTTTATTAACCGGTTTGCGAAAGAACCCCGTTACGGAGCAAAACGTGCGAAGGATAAGGAGCTCGAAACCGTAATGCACTAGTGATGGCAGCTGCAAGATCAT
Organism: Cytophagales bacterium; assembly: GCA_020402945.1. Lineage (GTDB taxonomy): Bacteria > Bacteroidota > Bacteroidia > Cytophagales > Cyclobacteriaceae > ELB16-189. The sequence goes on from JADBYQ010000032.1 coordinate 111,956, forward strand.
CTTTCCTGAATTTATTGGTCACATTAACCATTGTCACGCTGGTCGCTTCTCTCTCACTCGGTTATGTATATGAATGGACGAAAGAGCCGATCGCACGGGCGCAGATGGCCAAGCAATTGAAAGCCATTGAGTCTGTCGTGAGCGGCTACGACAATAATCCTGTGTTAGAAAGTTACCGTTTGCCCACACCGAATGGGAAGGATAGTCTTGATTTTTTTCCCGCCAAAAAGAAAGGTGAGTTGATTGGTGTGGCAGTCAAAACCAAATCCTCAAAAGCATATAACGGTGATATTTGGTTAATGGTTGGATTTAATGTGAAGGGTGAGATTCAAAATATTTTTGTGATCGAGCATAAAGAGACTCCGGGGCTCGGTTCAAAAATGACGACCCCAAAATTTCTTCAGCAATTCATGGGACGTAATCTAACTACCATGAAGCTAACCGTAAAAAAAGAGGGTGGCGATGTGGACGCAATAACGGGGGCTACTATTAGCACCAGGGCTTTTTCAGGAGCTGTCCAAACAGCCTACGAAACATTTATTAATTCAGCGAGTCATGGAGCAGTCAATTAGTTTGAAGGATAATTTTTTAAAGGGCGTCATAAAAGAGAATCCAGTCTTTGTGTTGCTACTCGGCTGCTGTCCTACGTTGGGCGTTACGTCCTCTGCGGTGAATGGGCTAGGTATGGGGGCTGCTACTGCATTTGTATTAGTGATGTCTAATCTGGCGATTGCGTTGGTAAAAAATGTGATTCCAGATAAAGTGCGGATCCCAGCATTTATTGTCATAATCGCAGCGTTTGTAACGGTCGTTCAACTCTTGATGGCTGCCTACACGCCAGCGTTAAATGAACAGCTGGGATTGTTTATCCCCTTGATCGTAGTGAACTGCATCGTACTTGGTAGGGCAGAAGCCTTTGCTTCGCGCAATACGGCAGTAGCCAGCATGATTGATGGGCTAGGCATGGGAGTTGGATTTACGTTTGCATTGTTGCTACTCGGCACGATCCGCGAACTCTTGGGCAGTCTTTCTGTCTTTGGTTACAAATTAGTAGATGCCGATGGTATTTTAATTTTTGTTTTGGCGCCTGGCGCTTTTATCACCTTAGGTTTTATCATCGCCACCATGAAGTGGTTAAAGAATAGAGAAAATATAAAGAGCCATTAATTCATTTATATGCAATACCTCATCATCATTATCTCCACTATTTTCATTAATAACATTGTGCTGGCCAAGTTTTTAGGAATCTGCCCTTTCCTGGGTGTTTCTAAAAACACTTCCACGGCCGTGGGCATGGGTGCGGCTGTTGTATTTGTGATGACGCTTTCCACTATTATGACGTATCTGGTGCAACACTACATCCTGTTACCGCTGGGGATCGCTTATATGCAAACAGTCACCTATATTTTAGTTATTGCATTTTTGGTGCAGGTAGTGGAGATTATTCTTAAGAAAGTAAGCCCCGATCTATACCAGGCACTCGGGGTATACCTTCCATTGATCACGACTAATTGCACGATATTAGGAGTTGCGATTTTAGTCATTCAGAATAATTTCAATCTTTTGCAAAGCGTAGTGTTTGCCATTGGTAATTCAGTAGGGTTTACACTGGCGATCGCACTTTTTTCGAGTATTCGTGAACAGCTAGATGATGCAGACTTGCCTGAATACATGGAAGGCATTCCGGCCGCCCTTATTACCGCTAGTATTTTGTCAATGGCCTTTATGGGTTTTGCGGGGCTGGTATAGCTCGGCAATAGAATCCTAAATCCGCTTGATTAAATTCGCTTAATCCCCGTGATCTTGCCTTTGAAAATATGCTCAGGGGAATTGGTTTGGATGACTGTCATGATTTTGCTATGTCTAGCGGCAGCTTTTATCTTCACCTAAATCAGATCGACAACTGTTTTTTTCTACCTGCACTTGGATGAATTTGCTTTGTAGTTAAAGCATCCAAATTCACTATATAGGCAGAGTCAACTCTCTTAAACTTTGTTGTCGAGTAGGATGGCATCCAGGTCTTCTCCGGGAAGTGCAATGATCTTTTGGACTTCATTATCCCATTCAATTTTACGCCCAAGCTTATACGACAAACCGCCCATATGTGCGGTAATGGCCTCCTCGAAACCTTCTTGAATTCCGCAACTTGGTTTCCCACCGTTTCGGATACAGCTTATCCATTCGCGCAGATGTAGAAATGTTGAGTCTACTCGTTTGCCATCACGATATGTCCACAGAAGACCTTTGTTGGCAAAATACTTTGCAGTGGCTGAGGTAACGGCATCGACACCATTTACACTTGGGTCATATTGAAAGATGGGTACATAAGGATCGATCCGTTTCTCTTCGATCATTTTTTTGTACCGTGTAGAACCACTGTCAGCAAAGATGGTTACCGCATTGCCCAACTCCATAGATCCATCATGGCCCATTAGAACCGTACCGCGATCTAGTTGATTACCCAGTGTGGCACTGTACACAAAGGTCATCCCCTGCTCTTTCCCAATCTCCTGAGAAGTTCCAGTCTTAAAATCAGGAAACTCCATATTGATTTGCATAACGTCCGGTACGTTTCTGCCGTCACGGTGTGTATATATCCCCCCTGAAGCCGTCACAAATTTTGGGATGCCCATTTTCAATATGCAGTTGATACGATCATAGTCATGAGTCATCAAATCACCCGATAAACCAGATCCATAAGCCCACCATTTTCTCCATCTGAAAAAGTGTTCGGCATTAAAAGGTATTTTTGGCGCGGAGCCTAAAAAAAGCTCCCAATCAATTGTCTTCGTGTTTGCATCAGGGTGAATATCATATTGCCACGCACCATTGTCATCATTGCGGTTGGTGGCGGTCATGACTAATGAGATATGCCCTAATACATTTTTTGCAATGGCATCCTGGGCGGTCAAAAAGCTTTGCGTTTGCCGGTGTTGATGTCCTAATGCAAACACTACCTTTGGATTTTCTATAACTGCATTTCGTAGCGTGTAGGTTTCCTCAATACTGTGCGTCATCGGTTTTTCGACATACACGTGAATACCCGCGTTGATGGCTTCGATGGAAAGTGGCGCATGCCAATGATCGGGAGTAGCAATGACAACCGCATCAACTTCTCCGCTGTTGATCATCTCGGTAGCGGTTCGATACCGCTTACATGTATTTCCATTACCGTTAAACGACTGTAATGCCTTGTTGGCATGAACATCAAACACATCGCATACTCCAGTTAATCTGATATTCAAATTCTCTTGATCTTTAAACTCTTTGAGACGAGTGTCTGCCGGATTCTCTTTTTCTGCGCGGCTCATTTCCTCTAGCCATTCGGTAGTGGCGTATCCAAGCGATCTCACCAAATGTTCACCTCTTCCTCCAAATCCAATTATCCCAATTCGCAATGGCGAACCCTCCATGGTTGCAGTAGGTGGGGGAGCAGCGGCCTTGATATTTAATGTTTGTAGGAGAATATTTCGCTCTCTCTTTGCTTTGGTACTAAAAGAAGCACCTGCACTCCATACTGCGCCAAATAAAGAAAGGCCCCCTAATGACTTCAGCCAGTCTCTGCGCGTCAATGTTTGAAAGATATTTTGTTTTGTTGACATATTTAGTTTTTTTTAAAATGACAGTCGGGTATACTATTTCTTTGTCTTGAACATTCGTTCGATACCAAATCGTTTTTCTGTGGGAAATAGGGCGAGTACCAACAGGGCAGCTGCTTCAATTAAATTTTTGTTGACCAACCAATAACTGCCCTCACTTGGACCCTGCGGAAGCCAAGGGAATGCAGGGTGAGCCAAATAATACAATAGTAGTAAACCAATGCCGGCAAGACAGGCCCATTTTGTACGGAATCCAATTAATAGGCTTGCACCAACAACCAGTAAAATGAAAATATTGAGTACATCAACGGCCGGCAAGATAGATTCACTGGCAAGCCACTGAAAAAAGGGTTGAAAAAAACTGGCGCTTAGCAGGTATCCTTTGGCTGTCCAGGTAGTGCTGTACACTTTTATAACTCCTTCGTACAGGAAGTGCCAACCGATTAATAATCTTAATAGAACCATACTATTGACTTGGCCGATACTCAATTTTGAAATAGCATTCATTTTGGCTGGAGTTTAATGACTGGTAAAATTGCCGATTGTTGTGTATTTCGGGGATGATGTTTGTCACGGTTCGATATGATTGTATGTTTCTAATTGAAATCGAGTCATCATGTACTGATAAAAATCATTTTGTGACGAGCTAGATGTCATAAATCAATCAGCCATTAAATCAGACATTCGTCAAAGAAAAACAAGTTAAAGAAAAACAAACTACTATATGGAAGCCAAGAAGAGTTTGCGGGCAGATATCAATCGGTGGCATGGCACCTTGTTCAGTTTTAGCCTGCTTATTACCATGTTGTTAATGGTTCTGGCATTCGAATGGAAAACTTCGGATCGTGACGAGAAGATTGAAGTGGTACGCACAACAAATGTGTTTGAGCCGCTGGCAGAAGTACCACCAACAGAGATCAAATCACCACCAGCTCCTGTTGTTCAGCAACCAACATTTGTAGTTGTTCCTGATGAGGAGGAGATCAAACAAGAAATAAAATTTGACCTGGATGTGGAAGTCACTACGGAGACAAAGGTTCAAGAATATATACCAGTGGAACTCCCCAAAGTAATTGAAGAGGAGACAGATAAGATTTTCTTGGTTGTGGAGCAAACGGCAGTACCAAAAAATGGAATGGCCAGATTTTATAAATATGTTTCCGAAAATCTCCGGTATCCTGCGCCTGCTCGCAGGATGGGTGTAGAGGGAAAAATTTACGTTCAGTTTGTGGTGGACAAGGATGGAAACATTACCGATGTTACTACAGTGAATAGTTTGGGTGCTGGTTTGGAAGAAGAGGCGATTCGGATTTTAAAAAGTGCACCACCATGGATGCCTGGTCGTCAACGTGGTAAACCAGTTAAACAGAGAATGGTGATTCCAATTTTTTTCAAGCTGGCGCAATGAGAAAATAGGATGTGCAAAAACCCCGAATGAACTTAATCGAACAAAGTCAAATTACCGAACTGATCGGCAGCGGGAACGGGCAATAACAATGAAGGCCGATCAAACTGAATCGAATTCAGTTGTGGTGATACTGTAAAGCCATCAAAGTCTATTCCATTTGCACGCTTCAAAAGGGCAAGAAGTTCTGACTCCCCTGTGTCATTTTTCAGCCAAATTGCTTCGTCTTCCTTGGAAAGAACTAGAGGCTGTCTGTCAGAAACGGTAGCTGATAGCCCTTTAGCCAAAGTAGTGATAATCGTAAAGGTGTGGAATGCATCACCATCTTCTTCGTATTCTTCCCATATTCCGGCCATCGAAAATAGTTCTTTTGAAGGAAGGACAAATCGCCATGGGATCATTATCTTCTTTCCTACTTTTTTCCAGGCATAAAAGCCATCCGCGGGAATAACGCATCGGTATTTTTTCAGACTCTTTGCCAACACTGGTTTTTCAATGATTTGTTCGGCACGCACATTGATCAGTCGCTCGGCTATTGACTTGTTCTTTGCCCATTGGGGAGCAACGCCCCAATAGAAATAGGAGAAACCCTGTGGGCTTTCGTTAGTTAGCACAGGAAAAAGTTGCGAAGGCGCACCATTGTATCTTGGAAGGAAAGTTGGCTCTTCAGTCTTATAGCGCGAAGCTAATCGGCTGGCAGAAACCCCTACAGAAAATCGTTCGATCATGTTGTGATAATAAAATCCAAGGCCCGCAATTCTGACCAGTATCGTCCGTTTTCGCCAAAATGGGCAAAACCAACGTGACCACCATGTAGCGGGTTCTCTGTTCTTACAAAGGTATGGTCTTTCAGATCAGGAAAACACTCACGACTGAGAAATGGGTCATTTTTTGCGTTGACGATCAATGTTTTTGTTTGAATAGCTTCCACGAAATGAATGGAGCTACTGCGTGTATAGTAGTCAATCGCATTGGCAAATCCGTGAATGGGGGCTGTGAAGTGATCATCAAATTCCATCAATGTTTTCACTTGGGCAAGATGATCGACTCGGATTGTCGGTTGTTGGGTTGACTTGTGAAGTACCTTCGTTTTTAGACTTTTAAGGAATCGCTGATGATAAATCCAGTTGGAGGGCTTCATAATTTCTAAGCAACTCGTGTGCAAATCCAGTGGCACAGAAAAGACAACAGCTGTAGTTATCTTTTTGCAGGTCGCCCCGCTTTCGCCTAAAAATTTCAATGTCAGATTGCCACCAAGGCTAAAGCCGATCAGCGAGATGGATTGGTAGATAGGGTAGACATATTCGATAACCGTCTTTAGATCTTCGGTAGCTCCACTGTGATAAAAGCGAGGCTGCCGATTCATCTCACCGCTACAACCTCTGTAGTTCCAAGCCAATACATCAAAGCTTTTCTCAAAAAATGCTTTCGCCATCCCCTTGATATAGGATCTTTCTGTGTTGCCCTCTAAGCCATGTGATATTATCGCTAGATGTGATGCGCCTTGCCGTAGAAAGTCTAAATCCAAGAAGTCTTTATCCGGTGTTTCGATTCTTTCCCGTTCATAGGAGCGCAATTCGATTTTACGAAAAAGCGAAGGGTAAATTGTTTCAAGATGACGATTTGAGAGGAATAGGGGACGTACATAATTTTCCATGGATGTTAAGCTGCCTCTCCGTTGTTGATCATTTATGACCAGCCTTGTTTTGCTTTCAGTGTGGTCACATGTGCCAAATGGTGATCTCCATGCCAGGCATACATGCCAAGGAGCTGCCCTAGGCTTATTTCTTTTCTTGTGTCTGGGTGAATAAAGAATCTACTCAGGTCTTTCTCGGGGATTTGTTTTGCCAATGCTACAAATTTTACATGCAATGCGTGAATTAGGTTTATGGAAATAGCAATGGGTAGATTTGTTTCAGGTGTTTCTGCCCACCTTTTTTCATCGTATGCTTTAATCACCGGATTTTCTTCCGTGAGCGTCCACTTGATTCTAATAAAGGCATTCATATGACTATCTGCTACATGATGAATCACTTGTCGAATTGTCCATCCGCCTTCCCGATAAGGCGTATCTAATTGGTTGTCATTTAGTCCAGCAACCGCATCTGCGAGTTTTTCTGGCAATGCTTCTATCCTCGAAATAAAGTCAGTGATTTCCTGAGAGGTATACGCTACGGCTGGTTTGAATTTTCCAATGGGGTACCGGTCAGGATCAGGATGTAATTCGGTCATATAAAAAGTGCCAGATAGTGTTTGTCAGTCCATCTTTTTTACAGCGTCATTGATTTCGCTTTCGGAAAAAGGCTTATGGAGTACAACCGGCTTTTTCTTCTTCGCATTCCGTTTCTTTTTAACGCGGATGTTGGTAAGCTCAATAAGGAGAGAAAAGGCTACCGCGAAGTAGATGTATCCCTTTGGAACCACATATTCCAACGCCTCTAAGAATAACATGAAGCCGATCAAAATAAGGAAGCCCAACGCCAATACCTCCATAGAGGGATGCTGCTGGATGAATTTACTAATTGCCCCAGAGAAGAACATCATTACGCCAATGGAGATCATCACCGCAAAAATCATGATGATCACCTGATCTACGATTCCAATTGCAGTTAGAATAGAATCAAATGAGAATATAATATCAAGCAAAATAATCTGAAAGATAGTGGCCGAAAGAGTAGGTACTTTTGGTTTACGACTCACCCCATCTTCGTCTTCGTCCCCTTCCATCTCGTGGTTTATCTCGTTTGTACTTTTTGCAATAAGAAATAAACCACCAAAGCCGAGGATTAAATCGCGACCGCTAAACGTATGATCTCCATGGAATCCCAGGAATTTGATGAGCCAATCCGGCAGGAAATCATTCACTGCAAACAAAGGCTCTTTGAAACTGATTATCCACGTAATGCAAAGAAGGAATACAATACGTACAAACATCGCCAAAAACAGACCTATATTCCGGGCTCTACTTCGCTGAGCTTCAGGCAGCTTGTTGGATACAATCGAGATGAAAATGATATTGTCAATACCGAGGACAATTTCTAAAAAACAAAGCGTAATAAGAGCTAACCAGGCATCTGCTTTTAAGAATATTTCCATATACAGTACAAATTCAAATTTGTGTCTAAATTAAACAAAGCATTGAACTTAAAAAATGTATCTCCAAACAAAAGAAAATCAGTCTTTTAATCCCATTTTTGACCAACCTATTTTTGATTTACTGTTTTAATGCCACATACGTTTTCATCAAAAACACGTGAATTGTCAATCCGGCAGATGGCTACTGAATCGATGGATTTGGTGGTAGTTGGAGGAGGCATTACCGGGGCGGGTATTGCACTTGATGCAGCGTCTCGCGGTCTTACCGTGGCCTTGATTGAAAAGAATGACTTTGCGTTTGGGACCAGTAGTCGCTCCACAAAATTGATACATGGAGGTTTGCGTTACCTCAAGCAGTTGGAATTTGGATTGGTGAAAGAGGTGGGCAGCGAGCGCGCAATTGTTCATCGACTTGCACCACATCTGGTGATACCTGAGAAGATGTTGCTGCCACTTTATGAAAAACGAGGGATGGGCTACTGGCTCGCTTCGTTGGGGCTTAAGATTTATGATTGGTTGGCCGGTGTCAAGCAGCAAGATCAGAGGGTGATGCTCACCCGCGGGCAAACACTTCGTGCAGAACCATTACTGAAGCCGGAGGACGTAAAGGGCGGAGCGATTTATGCGGAATACCGAACCGATGATGCGAGGCTGACCATTGAAATAATCAAGACTGCAAATAGCAAAGGCGCCTTTATTGCCAACTATTGCCGGGTTACGGATTTTGTTTATGCGGAGAATTGCGTGGCCGGAGTTCAGGTTACTGATTTGATCACCGGAAATACTTTTACCGTTAAGGCTACTACTGTTGTGAATGCAGCCGGTCCATGGGTCGATGAATTGCGCGAGCTGAATCATTCCAAGAAAAACAAACGGCTACACCTTACCAAAGGCGTCCATGTGGTCGTTCCTCACAACAAGTTTCCTATCAAGCAGGCAATCTATTTTGACGTAGATGACGGAAGAATGATTTTTGCCATTCCACGCGGAAGAACGACCTACATTGGCACAACAGACACGAATTATACCGGAAGTAAGGAAGATGTGCTAACAACGTTAGACGATGTGACTTATATTGTTAACGCAACCAATCGCACTTTCCCCAAGGTCGGGTTGACGATCGATGATATTGAATCTAGTTGGGCCGGACTGCGACCATTAATTCATGAAGACGGTAAGTCGGCCTCAGAGCTTTCCCGAAAGGACGAAATTTTCGAATCAGAAACCGGCTTGATCTCCATTGCGGGTGGCAAGCTAACAGGCTATCGAAAGATGGCGGAGCGAATTGTCGATCGGGTGGTGTCCACCAGTTTCCCTCAAATCAAAATCAAATGCTTTACGGAGTCAATTCCTTTTTCGGGTGCTCAGTTTAGAAACTATGACGAGGTAAAGAATTATAAGGGAAACTTACTGATTCAGCTTAGAGTTTTAAATCTTGCCGGTCATGTTAATTATCTGGTTGCTAACTATGGTAAGCAATGCGACACGATCTTGGACCGTCTTAGGGCCAATTTGGAGAAGGACACCGATATTGCTTTGGTGAAAGCTGAATTATGGTATTGCTTCGAATATGAGATGGTTTTGACCCCCGAAGACTTTCTGGTAAGGCGGACTGGGATGTTGTACTTCGATCTGCCCCGACTGCAAAAAATTAAAGAAGTAGTACTGCTTGAGTTCAGCACTTTTTTCAGCTGGTCATTGAGCGATCTCGATATAGCGAGGAAAAGACTAGATAAAGTAATTTTACAGGCAACTCAATTTTTACCAAGTAACAATCCATGAAGATTTTATTGTTTTTAGTCGGCATCGTTCTATTAATAGGGGTAGAGGTAGCACGTGTGTATTATATCATGCCCTTTCCGGGAAGTCAAGTAGATGAGGCAGTTGAGCTCGCGTACTTCATTCAAAATTACATCTGGTTATTTCGTATAGTTGGTGTTTTGATTATTGGTTACCCTGCATTTTTCTATTTAGTTGGAGATAATGCTTACATCAAATGGACTGTTGCGTCCATGCTGGCATTTTGGATTATTGTCTGCTATGCATTCAATTTCCAGTTCCTGGCAGACAAAATGTTCCTTCAAACTGAGTCTGTTTCGTTACTGAAGGCAAATAGTAGTAAAATTTATGATAATCAGCTTGTTATAGGCCTTAGTATTAATGGTCAGTCGAGGGCATATCCCATCGAGATTATTGGTTATCATCACCAGGTAAGAGATACCGTGGGTGGCCAAGATGTAATGGTTACGTACTGTACGGTGTGCAGATCTGGGCGTGTATTTAGTCCGTTTGTAAACGGCAAGTCAGAGATATTCAGGCTTGTGGGGATGGATCATTTTAATGCCATGTTTGAGGATGCTAATACGAAAAGTTGGTGGCGGCAGGTAAACGGAACGGCCATCATAGGCCCGTTGAAGGGCGCACAACTGACCGAAATTACTTCACAGCAAATGACACTTCGAGCGTGGCTTTCGATGCATCCTGAATCATTGATTCTTCAACCCGATCCAAAATTTAAAGATCAATATGAGACATTGGCAAAGTATGACGAAGGAAAGATGGAGGGGAGTCTTGAGGGTCGCGATTCGTTATCGTGGAAAGACAAATCATGGGTCGTAGGCGTGCCAATGGGTTTGTTTGCAAAAGCCTATGACTGGAATGAGTTGGTCGAACGAAGAGTTATCAATGACCAAATCAGCGGTCGCCCGGTAGTACTAGTATTGGAAGCCGATTCTGCTTCTTTTCACACCTGGGTGCCCATAGCAGGAATGGATACACTTCAGTTTTCGCTAAATGATAGTTTGAATGTATTGATCGATCAGCAATCGGACTCGCGATGGAATTGGAAGGGCCAATGCGAAAGTGGAAAATATGCTGGCAGTCAGCTTGAAGTGCTTCCCTCATATCAGGAGTTTTGGCATTCGTGGAAAACGTTCCATCCCAATACGGAGCAATTTACCTCATCGAAAGTGAAAGAAAATGAGTGACCGGGTCTGGTGGAAGGAAGCGATTGTCTATCAAATCTATCCCAGAAGCTTTAAAGACAGCAATGGAGATGGAGTAGGTGATCTTCAGGGAATTATCTCAAAGTTAGATTATATCAAATCATTGGGCGTGGATGCCGTTTGGCTGAATCCAATCTATAAGTCTCCGAATGATGACGGTGGTTACGATATCAGCGACTACTATTCCATTCAACCCGAATTCGGATCGATGCAAGACTTCGATGAACTGTTGGCCGGGCTTCACCAACGCGGGCTGAAGTTGATTATGGATTTGGTCCTTAACCATTCATCCGATGAGCATCCCTGGTTTGTGGAGTCAAAAAAATCGAAGTCTAATCCTTTCCGTGATTACTATTTTTGGAAACCAGGCAAAAACGGACATGCACCAAATAACTGGCCGTCTTTCTTTGGTGGCAATGCGTGGCAATTGGATGAACAAACAGGCGAGTATTACCTACACCTTTTCTCCGTCAAGCAACCCGATTTGAATTGGGAGAACACTGCCTTGCGAAAAGAGGTCCATGAGCTAATGCGCTACTGGTTGAAAAGAGGAGTGGATGGCCTTCGACTCGATGTAATCTCTGCGATTTCCAAGCGCACAGATTTTCCGCCTACAGATACAGTTGATTTTAATGAAACCATTCGCAGGTATTATTCAAATGGTCCGCGACTGCAAGAGTTTATTGAAGAAGTCAGAACTAAAGTCATCAATGAATACAAAGATGTAATGACCGTGGGTGAAGGGCCGGGAATTACACCACAAAACGCGCTTGATTACTTAGATCCGGAGAAGGGTTTAAATATGATTTTCCATTTTGGTCATATGTTTATGGATCAAGGTCCAGGCGGCAGATTTGACCCTATTCCCTGGTCGATGACCGATTTTACGAAAGTATTCAAGACATGGGACGACACGTTCGCCAAAACCGGGTGGGGAAGTATATTTCTTGGTAATCATGATTTTGCCCGAATGGTCTCCAGATGGGGAGATGATAGCAGCTATTGGAGAGAATCATCCACGTTACTGATAACACTGTTATTGTCAATGAGGGGCACGCCTTTTATTTTTCAGGGTGATGAAATAGGGATGACCAATACCAAGCTAAAAGCGGTCGCAGATTCCAAAGACATAGAAACTCAAAATGGATGGCGTGAAGCCCAAAAGCGAGGAATGTCAGAAGATCAATTTCTTTCGCTAGCCAACTATTCCGGACGAGATAATGCGCGCACTCCGATGCAGTGGGACGACAGTGTTTTTGGTGGTTTCACCGATGGCCACCCATGGATGGATCTAAATCCGAACAAATCTCGGATCAATGTCGCGACTCAAACAACTGACCCCCATTCCATCCTAAACTATTTTAGGTCAATGACCTCGTTGCGAAAGGCACATCCTGTTTTAACCTATGGCACTTACGAACCGATTGAGACAAAAGACGATCGGGTATTTGCCTACTACCGCCAAGAGGGCAAAGAAAAATATCAGATAGTTCTTCATTTTTCTAATGAGAATAGTACCTTTCCAATCCCGCTAAATGCACAAAGACTCATTGGCAATTATGCCAATGAAAGTTTAAGTCTGCGTCCGTGGGAAGCAACGATCCATAAATTATGAGCGACCAAAAGAATATTCTATGGGGCATCGACCTTGGAGGCACAAAGGCAGAGGGAGTAGTACTTGGGCCTGGCGGATTAGGTGAAATACTTTTTCGTGACCGAGTCCCCACGGGTGCCGAACATGGATACCAACACATTCTCAACCAAATAGAAAAGTTGGTAGGGATGATGGAAAGCAAGATGGGCTATCGGCCCGCAAAGCTTGGCATCGGTACACCCGGCACACTAGATCCTAAGTTGGGTACGATGAAGGGTTGTAATTCTGAATGTATGAATTTCCAACCAATGAAAAGTGATCTGGAAAAGTTATTAGGTCTGGAGATTTTTATAGCCAACGATGCAAATTGTTTTGCCTTAGCTGAAGCAAAAATGGGCGTGGTGAAAGAGAAATACCTGGAAGCAAAAGTGGTGTTTGGAGTAATCATGGGCACTGGTGTGGGTGGAGGCTTGGTGGTAGATGGAAGAGTGATCAATGGATTACATGGAATTGGAGGCGAGTGGGGTCACAATTATTTAGATGAGTCGGGTGGCCCGTGTTACTGCGGCAAGAGCGGCTGCGTGGAAAAAGTATTGGCCGGTCCTTCGCTGGAAAGATATTATTATTCGATCACAGGGCAACAGATCAGGCTTAAAGAGATCTACGAATTGTACAAAACAGGTGATGAAAATGCTACCAAGACGATTCAGCGGATGTCACATTTTTTTGGAAAGGCGATTAGCGTCATTATCAATATCATCGATCCGGATGTAATAGTTATTGGAGGAGGAGTGGGGAACATTGATGAGATCTATACAGATGGCATTGAGTCAACCCGAAAGTATATTTTTAATAATGGCGTGGTAAATACACCCATTGTAAAGCCACTGCTGGGCGATAGTGCAGGCGTATTCGGAGCAGCTTATTTAACCGCCTAAAACACTTTCAACTTTGAACCTTCAACTTTAGACTACAAACCTTGAATCTTAAACCTTGAACTTCAACTTTGAATTTTGAATTCTAACGCAGCTTGAAATGAAAAAAATTGCCATCGTAGGCCCTATCCCTCGCGACCATATTGTTACTCACCAGGGCGACTTAATTCAAAAGTGGGGATGCGTTACACACCCGGTGATCGCGCTGTCAATCATGGCCGGAGATAAATTGGAGGTGGTGCCGGTCTCGCATTTGCGCAAAGTAGATAGGGATAATGTGCTGGAGGTTTTTAAAGGGTATAAAGGGATCACTACAAAATTCATTTCATCCAAGAATGATCAGGGAGATATAATTAGTCTTCGTTTTGTAGATGTCAACAATCGATTGGAGCGACAAACGGGGTTCATGGATCCCATCATGCCAGCCGACTTTAAGGACCTGTTGGATTGTAAAGTCTTTGTGTTCATTCCCATCAGTGATTATGAAATTTCTTTGGATACCTTGAAGTACTTAAAGAAAAGGAGTAAAGGCATAATTATTTTTGATGCCCACGGCCCGACTACTGCCTGTCTGGCAAATGGCGAACGCCAGCGTAAATTCTGGATTGATCGCGATCAATGGCTTCCCTACGTAGATGTGTTAAAGATGAACCTGGAAGAGGCCCAGGCATCATGGTTCAAGAAAGAATATGAAAGTCAGGATTTTTCAATTTCTGAAGAACCCGATCGGGAAGAATTAAGAAAATTTGCGTTACACTGCTTATCTCAGGGAGTCAAGTGTGTATGTATCACAGTGGACTCCAGAGGTTGTTTGGTCTATCGAAAAGAAAGGGGAAAATTCAAAGAAGATTTAGTTTCAGCTATCAAAGTTGATCAGGTGATTGATACAACAGGTTGTGGCGATTCTTTTGCAGGCGGTGTCGGCTTTGGGCTACTTCACAAGCCAACTGATTACCTCAATGCTGTGAGTTATGGAAATGCATTAGGAGCTCTTAGAACGCAGGGGAAAACGTTTGCGGTATTTAAATCTCAGGCAGAAACCGAACAAATAATTAAGCAGGGCTATATTCGCGCGTGAAATGGAATACAAGATTTTGAATACAGAAGTTAGAAGTCAGAATTTACAATTTGGGTTTCTCTTAAGCTTCTGAATTCTGACTTCAATATTCTGAATTCTTTTAATTTATATTTTAAAAATGATAAAAGCCGTAATATTTGATCTGGATGGAGTGATTGTAGATACTGCCCATTATCATTTTGTGGCATGGCAACGGCTTGCGAAAGAGTTGGGCATTTCGTTTACAGAAAAAGAGAATGAGAGATTGAAAGGTGTGAGTAGAATGCGCTCTCTGGAAATTATATTAGAGATAGGTGGCGTGTCGCTGCCCGAAGAGAAGAAAGAAGAGTTGGCCACCAAAAAGAATAGCTGGTTTGTGGAGTACATTGAGGCAATTAAGCCAGACGAAATATTTTCTGGCGTGCGGGAGATGCTGAGTTCACTGCGCCAGCAGGGGTTTAAAGTTGCCCTTGCGTCAAGTAGTAAAAATGCCGAGACCGTTTTGCGCCTCCTACAAATTAAGCCGCTCTTCGACACCGTGGTTGACGGCACCATGATTACGCACAGTAAACCAGATCCCGAGATTTTTCTATTGGCAGCTGCCAGACTTGGCATTGAACCGGAGCATTGTGTCGTTTTTGAAGACGCAGAAGCAGGGGTGGAGGCAGCACTGGCGGCTGGCATGAAATGCGTGGGGGTTGGCTCTGCAGATCAGTTGGGTAAGGCAGATGCCATTGTTAACAGCACGGCTGATTTCCGGATTGAAAATTTACATTCACTATAGTTTAATTCGACATTGACCATTGACCATTCACCATTGACCATTGACCATATTTACACTACATCTTTATTTTTCGTATGAAGCAATATCTTAAACACCACGAGTGGGAAATTATCGAAGAGGGGTTTGATCCCCATTTTAATCGAATCTCGGAAAGTATTTTTAGTTTGGGCAATGGGCGCATGGGCCAACGCGCGAATTTTGAAGAACACTACTCGGGTGACACTCATCAGGGTACCTACGTGGCGGGTGTTTATTATCCGGATAAGACGCGTGTGGGTTGGTGGAAAAACGGGTATCCGGAATATTTTGCCAAGGTGCTCAATGCGCCCAGTTGGATTGGCATTGATATTAAGATTGACCAGCAACAATTTGACTTGGCCAAGTGTACGGTTACAGATTTCGTTCGTACGCTGGATATGAAGCGCGGGACGTTGCATCGCTCATTCACCGCTACGTTGGGCGATGGCAAGAAAGTCAAAATCAGTGCCCACCGTTTTTGTTCGATGGCCGATGGCGAAGTCGGAGCGATCAGGTATGCCATAACTCCAATCAATTTTTCTTCTGCCGCATCCATTCGGTTAAGTATTGATGCAGATGTGGTGAACAAAGATTCAAACTATGATGAAAAGTTTTGGGATGAAGTCTACAAAGAATCACAACTTGGCTATGCGGTAGTAACAGCCAAAACAAAGAAAACAGATTTTCATGTTTGCACGTCTATTGAATATGATCTGGAAGAAGCCGGAAAACGTGTAAAAGGGAAAGTGTTTACCAACATCAAGTCAAAGTATGTTGACAATGTGGTGGGGGTAGATTTGAAAGAGGGCGTTGAACTAGTCGTTTATAAGTATGCTGTGGTAATGTCATCCGAGAATCACCCGAAAGATACACTGGTGAAGGTGTGTCATAAAAAGCTGGACGAGGTTGCAAAGATGGGATTTGACCAATTATTGAAAGCACACGAGTCGGTTTGGAAAGAGATATGGGAGAAATGCGATATCACGATTGAGGGCGACATTGCCGCCCAGCAAGGTATCCGATTCAATATTTTTCAACTCATGCAAACGTACACGGGTGCTGATGAACGATTGAACATCGGACCCAAAGGATTTACAGGTGAGAAATATGGCGGAAGTACCTACTGGGACACTGAAGCCTACTGTTTGCCTTTTTATCTTGGTACGTCAGACCCGCAGGTGGCGAGAAATCTATTGGTGTATAGACATAAACATTTGCAACGGGCTATCGAAAATGCTGCGAAGTTAGGGTTTACCGATGGCGCTGCATTGTACCCAATGGTGACAATGAACGGAGAAGAGTGTCACAACGAATGGGAAATTACCTTTGAGGAAATCCATCGAAACGGAGCGATTGCTTTTGCTATTTATGATTATATCCGCTACACAGGAGATGAAAAGTACTTGACTGAATTTGGTCTGGAAGTGCTGATTGGCATTTCGCGATTCTGGTCGCAGCGAATCACTTTTTCAGAGGCTAAAAAGCAATATGTGATGCTTGGCGTAACGGGGCCCAACGAATATGAAAACAACGTAAACAACAATTGGTACACCAGTTATATTGCTTGCTGGACAATGGAGTATACCCAGAAAGCACTAGACTTTGTTCGCAAGGATAATCACATAAAATTCAGTTCACTGATAGCAAACCTAAATTTTAATGAGTTTCAGGAGACATCTCGATGGGCAGAGATTCGTGGTAATATGTATTTGGGTGAGGACAAACAGTTGGGAATTTTTCTTCAACAAGATGGTTTCTTAGACAAGGAAATCATTCCTGTCAGGAATCTTCGCCCGCAGGACAGACCTTTAAATCAAAAGTGGTCGTGGGATCGAATTTTGCGTTCGTGCTACATCAAGCAGGCAGATGTATTGCAGGGCCTTTATTTATTTGACGATCGATTTGATATCGAAACGATCAAGCGAAATTTTGATTTCTATGAACCCTTAACTGTTCATGAGTCATCACTGTCCCCCTGTGTTCATGTTATCCTCGCCTCTAAGCTTGGCTACAAAGAAAAGGCCTATGAAATGTATCTTCGCACCTCGCGCTTAGACCTTGATGACTACAATAACGACACCGAAGATGGTTGTCATATTACAAGTATGGCAGGTACCTGGATGAGTGTGGTCAAAGGGTTTGGTGGAATGCGTGTGAAGGAAGGCGTTTTACATTTTAGTCCCTATATCCCTGATCATTGGGAATCTTATTCTTTCCGGATTGATTTTAGAGGGCGGGTGATCAAGGTGCGGGCGCTGAAAGAAAAAACAGAGTTAGTGCTTGAATCCGGTGAGCCCATAGAGATCATGCTGAATGGAAAGATGGTAAAGCTTTAGAGCTGTTATTTTTTTACGATGTAATTGGAATTGCCTTAGTTGTCATTACTATTGCTGACCAATGATCAAGCCTTTCCATGAGCAAACGAGTTGCTATCATCCAGTCAAATTATATTCCGTGGCGAGGCTATTTTGATATTATTAATAGCGTAGATGCATTTGTCTTGTTGGACGATGTGCAATACACCAGACGGGACTGGCGCAATCGCAATCAAATCAAAACAGCGCAGGGATTGCAATGGCTAACCATACCGGTTGATGTGAAGGGGCAGTTTGACGTCAAGATCAAGGATGTAACCGTTGCAAATGCTGACTGGGCACCGGATCATTGGAATAAAATCACTCAGGCCTACAGGAAGGCGCCCCATTTTGCAACTTACTGCGATGCATTCGAAGACGCTTATCTAAACTGCACCGAGAACTACTTAAGTCAGATCAACTTCCGGTTTTTACGGTTAATTAACTCGATACTTAGTATTCAAACGCCCATCTATTGGTCTCACGATTTTGCAGTGTCACAAGACAAGTCAGAGCGCCTGCTGGAGATATGTTTACAGCTAAAAGCGTCCACCTATGTGTCGGGCCCGGCTGCAAAGGATTATTTGCAGACTGATAAATTTGAAGGGGCGGGTGTGAAGGTCGAATGGATGAACTATGAGGGATATCGAACCTATCAGCAGTTGCATGGTGACTTTGTACCCAACGTATCAGTAATCGACCTGATTTTTAATCAAGGGCCTGAGGCAAAGCAATATTTCAAACGATTTAGCCCCTGACTATTACCAAAAACTGTTAATTTGTCCCCGAACGCATTCTGGTCAATTTTGAAGCGTTCGCTGAAAAGAAAGACAAATTGTATACGGTGAAGATATCCATTGTTTCAACGCTTTATTACTCACAAAGCTACCTTCAGGAGTTTTGCGAACGTTGTATTGCCTCGGCACAGAAACTTACCGATGATTTTGAATTGATACTCGTCAATGACGGATCACCGGATCAATCGCTGTCTACAGCTTTGGAACTTCAGAGGCGGTTTCCTAAAATCATAATCGTAGATCTTTCGCGCAACTTTGGGCATCACCGCGCCATCATGACAGGGCTACGGCACGCATCAGGAGAGTTGGTTTTCTTGATCGATTCGGACCTGGAGGAATCGCCCGAGTTGCTGGAAACGTTTTTTCAGGAAATGCAAACTAAGCAAGATGTGGATGTGGTGTTTGGGATTCAGAACAGGAGGAAAGGCAACTGGTTTGAAAGGTTTAGCGGAATTGTTTTCTATAAGGTTTTATCCATTTTGAGTTCTATCGAATATCCGGCCAATACTTTTACAGCGCGGCTGATGACCAGACGTTATGTGGATTCCGTTTTGTCCTATCAAGAAAAGGAACTTGATATCTGGGGTGTTTTCGTGTTAACAGGCTATAATCAGGTAGGGATTGTAGCAACCAAGGGATTCAAAGGAAAGTCATCCTATTCGCTGTACAAAAAAATCAGAATGGCGATCGAAATCATTACGAGTTTGAGCCACCGACCGCTTTACTTTACATTCATGTTAGGTGTAGTTACTACGGTTATATCAGCGATCATTATTGGTTCGCTTATCTATAACAAACTCGTACATAACATTGATGTAGAGGGGTGGGCGAGTATACTGGCTAGTGTTTGGTTACTCGGAGGATTGATTTTGTTAGTGTTAGGAGTGATTGGTATTTACCTTTCAAAGATCTTTTTAGAAATAAAAAACAGACCTCTTTCGCTGATCAAAAAGATTTATGACACAAATGATCAAAAATGATGGAGCAGTTAAATACCTACTACCGTGCGAATTTAGCCAGCCATGGTGCCGGGGCAAAAGGCGTTGGTTGGAAAAATGAAGAGGCACAACAAGTACGATTTGATCAATTGCAAAAAGTAATTTACACTGAAAGGTTCTCCGTGAATGATGCAGGCTGTGGCGTGGGTGACCTGGTATTCTCGCTTAGAAGTGCGCATGAAAATGTGAACTATCGGGGATATGATTTGATGCCCGAAATGATTGAGGGTGCCAAGACGAAATTCCCGGAAGAGCAGTTTTTTTTAGTGAAGGCGCTGGATGAAATGCAAGTGGCCGATTATTCGATGGCAAGCGGTATTTTGAATCTCAAGTTTGACTATTCCGAGGTGAGGTGGAAAGAATATATTCTAGAAACGATTTCTATCTTAAACCAAAAAAGCACATTGGGATTTTCTTTTAATGCATTGACGAAGTATTCTGATGTAGAGTTCATGAAACCCGAATTGTATTATTCTGATCCGCTTTGGCTATTCGATTATTGCAAAATACATTTTGCGAAGAATGTGGCGCTCCTGCATGATTATAGTCAGTATGACTTTACTATTTTGGTGAAGAAAAATTTTTAGAAATGGGCTATCTATATATCGCGATCACCATCGTTTTATCTTCCTACGGCCAACTTATTCTGAAATGGCGATTGAACCAGTTGGGTGCGTTGCCAACACCGCTATGGAATAAATTTGTATTTTTATTCTGGTCTCTCTTTGATCCTTTCATATTCTCTAGTTTCGTAGCGGCTTTTTTGGCCAGCCTTACCTGGATGGCAGCACTTTCCAAATTTCAGTTATCATTTGCCTATCCATTTATGAGCCTTTCTTTTGTTTTGGTGATGATTGCCAGCTATTGGTTGTTGGGCGAGCAAGTTACAATAGCCCGATTCCTTGGTTGCCTTTTGATAGTCGCAGGTGTAGTTTTAATCTCACGCTAGTATGATTGGTTTCAACAAACCCTATCACACAGGCAAAGAGATCGAATACATTCAGCACGCCATTCAATTGGAGAAACTGTCCGGCAATGGTTTTTTTACACATAAATGTCATGCTTTCTTCAAGAAGCAATATCAGTTTAAGAAGGTCCTTCTTACCCAATCCTGCACGGCAGCGCTTGAAATGGCGGCAATTCTGACTGATGTAAAGCCTGGTGACGAAGTAATTTTACCTTCCTACACCTTTGTTTCTACTGCCAATGCTTTTGCCTTACGTGGAGCAAAATTGGTTTTCGCTGACTCTTCGCGATTTCACCCGAATATTTCGATCGACTCGATCAAAAAGCTGATTTCAAAAAAAACAAAAGTGATTGTGGCTGTTCACTATGCGGGTATTGCCTGCGATATGGATCCAATCATGGAATTGGCCGTCAAACATAACTTGCTGGTAGTTGAAGATGCCGCCCAAGCCATCGATTCATTTTATAAAAATAGACCGCTGGGGAGCATTGGCCACTTGGCCGCCTTTTCATTCCATGAAACGAAAAACATCAGCTCCGGGGAAGGAGGCATGCTAGTTGTTAATGACGAGCGATTTGAAAAAAGGGCAGAGATTATTTGGGAGAAAGGCACCAATCGGTCCGCTTTTTTTCGAGGAGAAGTTGACAAATACAGTTGGGTCGACATCGGCTCGTCTTATTTGCCTTCGGAAATTACAGCAGCATTTTTATGGGCGCAGTTGGAAAAAATAGAATTCATACAACGAAAAAGAAAGCAACTATGGGCTTCTTACCGCGATCAGTTAGCTGTGCTCGAGGAGAACGGATTGGCCACTTCACCAGTTGTGCCCGACTACGCTACCAATAACGCACATATTTTTTATCTGCTCACAAAAGACCATCAGCAGCAGCTCGATTTGCTGAAGCACATGAGGTTGAATCAGATACAAGCTATTTTTCATTATTTGCCTTTGCATCTAAGTCCATTCTATACAAAGGATCATAAAGCTAAATCCCTGACTCACGCTGAGCGGTTTGGAAAAGCACTCGTTCGGCTTCCGCTGTACTGCGAACTTACCCAGCGGCAAGTGAAGAAGGTAGCTGATGCAGTTAAGGAGTTTTACGGTATTTGAGCCGCCTACGGAAGTTTATTCCACCCAACATCAATATCGATACGTTTCTGTTGAAAAAAATGCTATTTTTCATTCTCAAATAATCGTACGTCAGCTATGAACAGAAAATTGAGAATGGGAATGGTGGGTGGAGGTAAGGATGCCTTCATAGGATCGATTCACCGACTGGCTGCCAACATGGACGGCCTTGTTGAAATTGTTTCGGGGGCGCTCAGTATAAATCCTGAGATTGCCAAAGAAAGTGGAAAGGCTTTGTTCTTGGCAGAAGATCGCACCTACTTGACCTACGAAGAGATGATGGAAAAGGAGAGTAGGTTGCCAGCTGACAAACGCATCGATTTTGTGACAATCGTAACACCGAACTTTGCCCATTTTGCGCCCGCGATGCTGGCGTTAGAGAAAGGCTTTCATGTCGTCATCGAAAAGCCTATCACATTTACACTCGATGAAGCACGTCAACTCAAAAAGAAAGTAGACGAGACGGGTTTGATTTTATGTTTGACACATACCTATTCAGGTTATCCGATGGTGAGGCAGGCACGTGCTATGGTGCGCGAGGGTGCGCTGGGTAAAATTAGAAAAATAGTAGTTGAATATCCCCAAGGTTGGTTAAGTAAATTAAGTGAACGCGAAGGAAATGCACAAGCCGCTTGGAGAACAGATCCGAAAAAATCGGGCAAGGCAGGCTCAATGGGTGATATTGGTACACATGCGGCTCATTTGGCAGAGTTTATTTCAGGACTCAAGATCACTCATTTGTGTGCCGACTTAAACATTCTTGTAGCAGGTCGTGCACTGGATGACGATGGCAATGTGCTGCTGAAATTTGATAATGGTGCTTCGGGTGTATTGATTGCATCACAAGTAGCGGCTGGTGAAGAAAATGCATTGCGGATAAAGATTTATGGAGAGAACGGTGGCTTAGAGTGGGCACAAATGGAACCCAATACGCTGATCGCAAAATGGCTCGACAAGCCAACTCAACTTTTACGTGCGGGTACCAATGGTTTTTTGCACTCGGAAGCGATTTTCAACGCACGCACACCGGCCGGACACCCAGAGGGCTATTTGGAAGCCTTTGCTAATCTCTATCGCAATTTCGCATTAACATTGTCTGCACGAATAGATGGTTCTCCTGTCCCCAAAGAAGTAAATTTTCCTACTGTTGAAGATGGCATTCGTGGGATGGCGTTTATTGACAATGTGGTAAAGAGCGGGCAGAGTAAAGATAAATGGACACCGTTTGAAATTTGATTCAATTTGAAAATTCGGTGATTCGGCAATTTGAAAATGATGTTCAGTCTTAAGTCTCAAATCTCAAATCTCAAATCTCAAATCTTAAATCTTAAATCTTAAATCTTAAATCTTAAATCTTAAATCTTAGATCTTAAATCTTAAATCTTAAATCTTAAATCTTAAATCTTAAATCTTAAATCTTAAA
>JADBYQ010000033.1 GCA_020402945.1 Cytophagales bacterium
ATCCGACCCTTCCGCCAGAAGCGGAATGCTCTGAACCAGCTGAGCTAAGCTCCCTTTTTGTTTTTACTTTTTCTATCCGACCCTTCCGCCAGAAGCGGAATGCTCTGAACCAGCTGAGCTAAGCTCCCTTTTTGTTTTTACTTTTTCTATCCGACCCTTCCGCCAGAAGCGGAATGCTCTGAACCAGCTGAGCCAAGCTCCCATTTTTAAGGACTGCAAAGGTAAAAGAGATTTCTATCTATGCAAAAAAATTATTTCCAATAGTCATACTGCATATATTGGGCTGCTTCTTGGGCTACTTCTTTGCCCTGCAGTTTGTCAAGCACATGAAACGACATGTCAATTCCTGCCGATACGCCTGCTGAAAGAACGATTTTCCCGTTGTCAACCCACCTTTTTTCGGGCGAGACTTTGGTGGTTGTCGCTATCGCTTTCAGTGCCTCAACGGCCATAAAGTGCGTTGTCGCTTCCAGGTTTTCAAGTAACCCTGCCTTGGCGAGAATCAATGCTCCCGTGCAAACGGATAAAACTAATTCTGCCTTTTCAAAATGGTGATTAATCCATTGAAGCATCACCGGGTTGTTCATTTCCCTTCGGGAACCAAAAGCGGTACCATCCGCACGATAACCTCCTCCTCCCGGAATCAGGAAGATATCGGGAGTGGGACAGTTTGCAAACGTGTAGGTAGGTGTTATTATCAGTTGATTGCGTGCCGCGACAGTGGATTTCTCAGCCACCGTGAATACTTCATAAGCTAAGCCCGTGCTTCTTTTTCCGGCAATCGAAAAGACCTCAAAAGGTCCCGCAAAGTCGAGTACCTCTACATCATCAAAAAGGACGATGGCAATTTTTTTCATGGGTTGTTCTGTTAATGTAAACTTTTTTGATTGAATTGTGATTTAACTAGTACTTGGTGTGGAGAACTTTTGAAAAAATGGTAGCACAAAAATGTTTTTGACAAATGTAACCTGAGCACCCATTAAGCAATTTATCTTGCCACGAATTCCACGAAATTCCACGAATTTTTGCTTGAATTTATTTGTGTTTATTTGTGCATTCGTGGCTCAATTTTAGACAGTTCACAGCGCAGATTCAATATTTACTCAAACGATATGAATTACAAGCTTTTAGGGCAATCAGGATTGCGTGTCTCAGAATTGAGTCTTGGAACAATGGGATTTGGTACCGAGTGGAAGTGGGGTGCCGACAAGGAAGTCAGCCAGCAAATTTTTGAAGCCTATGCGAAGGCCGGTGGTAATTTCATAGATACGGCCAATCGATATACGGAAGGTACGTCTGAAAAATTTGTCGGTGACTTTATCTCTAAAGACCGCGACCATTTTGTCGTAGCCACTAAATATTCACTTCGCGATCGTTCGGGCGATTTAAACTTTGCAGGAAATCATCGTAAGAATATGATGCGTAGTGTGAAAGAAAGCTTGTGGCGTTTGAACACCGATTACATCGATGTGCTTTGGGTTCATATCTGGGATAGCTGGACACCCACCGAGGAAATCTTAAAAGGATTGGAGGATTTGATTTCGCGTGGGATGGTTCATTACATTGGTATTAGCGATACCCCCGCATGGGTGGTGAGCCAGGCGAACACAATGGCTCAATTGCGTGGGTGGTCGCAATTCATAGGGCTCCAAATTGAATATAGTTTACTGCAGCGCACAGTGGAGGCAGAGTTACTGCCGATGGCAAAAGCGTATGGTATGACCGTGACACCCTGGGCTCCACTGGCAGGAGGGGCATTAACGGGCAAGTACCTGAAGGGTGAAAAAGGCAGGCTGCCCGAGTCAAGTGCACGATTAGGTGATCGGTCCACGTTGATTACAAAAAAAGTGGTGGAGATTGCCGATCAATTGGGTGTAACAGCCTCGCAGGTGGCCATCAACTGGACGCGTCAAGGAAGAAGCCAGAGTGTGATACCCATCGTGGGGGCTACTAAGTCGGCCCAAATGGAAGATGTGCTGGGGTGCCTGAAATTTGAATTGCCCGCAGCTGCGATCCAGGAACTAAATGAAGTTTCCAAAATTGAATTGCCTTTCCCTCACAAGTTTTTTCAGGAAGCAGGTGTTATTGATGTGTTGTATGGCGGTATGAAAGATCAGATGAAAGACAGACGGTTTTAACTAAGCAAGTACTGGTGATGATTATCAGTCTATTCGATCTTTATAGGCGCGCATCATTTCTCCGTATCCCTGTTTTTTTCCGAAGCCTTCCATTGACATGACAATCCGTTTCGCTTTAGTAGCAGCTGTTTTTGCACTCTCAATCCATTTGCTGTAATACTGTTGGTGTGAGGGCGGCAGCGACTTGAAAAATTGTAATGCTGCCGGATCTTCTTTCAAACAACTGATCAAGTCAGGCGATAAAATCAATTTACGTTCGTCCAGTTCTAGGTTGAGGGTGATTTTGTCTCCGTGTTTTTTGCCAATGGCTTTGCGCAGGGTAGCATTAAGAGGAAGAATAAAATCTCCGTTGCCCATGGGGATCAAGGCTGTTTTTTGAATGGTTAAGGCATCAATAGTGCCCTTCACTCGAAACGACACTTTGCTGCCTTTCAGTTTCTTGGCTTTAGCAGCACTGATTTCAATGAAATGCCAGCCGGTTTTTTCTCCCTTCTTATCAAATCTTTCAATTGAGGTGACAATGTGTAGCATTAACAAATGTGAAAAGGTTTGCCACGAATATCACGAAGTTACACGAATTTTCTTGCGAAATTACTTGTGTTTATTTGTGCTCTTTTAGCTCCTGTAAAGACACTAAGCGTGGCATCCATTTCGCCACGAAAAACACTAAGCTATACGAATTTTTCACTTGAGAGTTTATTTGTGGTTATTTGTGTATTCGTGGCAATACTCGAGTCAATGCCAACATACTATCTGCAAAAAGAAAATAAAATTGTTTTCTTTACGTCTCTGGTCTCAATGTATTGGTTGTCAAACTCGTCTCGCTTCACATCTTATTGTTCTTTATGATCTTTATTGCGTGAATAGCATTCGTTGTTGGTGGCATTTTTCTTTTCATGCAAACAGCTGTGTTCGGTGCGCGGCCCTCGGGCAAGCGCTTGCAACAAATAGAGACATCGCTCAATTACAAAAACAAGGCTTTTCAAAATGTGAGCGTTACTCCTGTGCAGTCAGAGAATTTCTCTTTCGCCAAGACACTTTGGAAATATTTTAACTCACCGTCAAGCGCTACTCCATCGAGTCCGTTGCCGTTTGTTCGAACAGATTTGAAGAAGTTGGATTCGGGCGAGCCACAGCTTGTTTGGTTTGGTCATTCTTCCTATTTCATTACGATCAACGGAAAAAATATTTTGGTTGATCCGGTATTTGGTGGCAATGCCGCTCCGGTTTCTTTTTTCACAGCTAACTTCAAGGGTTCAAATGCCTATTCCGCAGATGACTTCCCCGAGTTGGATATAGTACTGATTACCCACGATCATTATGATCATCTTGATTATAAAACCATTCTCGCATTAAAATCCAAGACAAAGTTGTTTTGCACTTCCCTTGGCGTAGGTGCTCATTTAGAAAGATGGGGAATCTCGCCTCAACAGATTGTTGAGTTAGATTGGTGGGAAGGTAATGCGGTGGCCGAGGGGATAGAACTAACGGCTGCCCCTGCTCGACATTTTTCGGGGCGCGATTTTGCGAGGTACAAATCGTTGTGGTCATCATTCATCTTAAAAACATCCGATCATACTCTTTATTTGGGGAGAGATTCCGGCTATGACAATCACTTTAAATTTATAGGTGAGAAATTTTGTTCTTTTGACCTTGCGCTGTTGGAGTGTGGTCAATACAACGAAGATTGGCCGTATATTCACATGATTCCTGAACAAACTGTTCAGGCGAGCATCGATCTGCAAGCCAAAGTCTTGATGCCGATTCATTGGGGGAAATTTAAGTTATCGCTGCACACTTGGAAAGAGCCGATTGAACGTGCAACCATCGCAGCTGAACAAAATCAACTTCGATTAACTACTCCGTTGATGGGCGAACCGATAAAGATTGACGGGCACTATCCCAACATGAAGTGGTGGGAGAAGATCACCTAGCACTCAAAAGTTGTAGCTGCAATAATAGTGGCTACCTTTGTGTTATGTCATTGAAAAAGGTGTAAGCCGTTGAAACAAAAGAATTAGGTCGTATTTTAGATAAACTGACAAGTCGATTTTTTGCGAATGCGTTGACAATTGTAGCTTTACGCGATGCAAGATTTTCTTTCGGCTGCTGCGCAATTCATCAACACCACCGTCAGTCATATTTTTTTGACAGGCAAAGCTGGGACTGGCAAGACTACCTTCTTGAAAAGACTTCAGCAGCTCACACATAAATCATTTATTGTTGTGGCACCTACCGGCATTGCTGCCCTGAATGCTGGAGGTGTGACGATCCATTCGCAGTTTTTGTTGCCCCCCATGACCTTTCTTCCCGATAGATCTTTGTCAGATGACTTCAGCGAAGGAGGAAGAGTCATCAATCAGAATATATTGGCACGAAAGCATCCGCTCAATAGTGCCCGCAAACAAGTGTTGCGGTCGATTGACCTGCTGGTGATCGATGAAGTAAGCATGCTTCGGGCTGATTTGTTAGATGCCATCGACTACCGCATGCGCGCAGCTCGTGGCAATTTCAGAGAAAGTTTTGGCGGAGCACAGGTGCTGTTCATCGGAGATTTGTATCAGTTGCCACCTGTGGTTCGCCAAGAGGAGAGAGAAATGTTGAGTCGATACTACAACGGCTTTTGGTTTTACGAAGCAAAGGCTCTGCAAAACGATCAACTGGTTTATATCGAGTTGGACAAAATTTTTCGGCAGCACGATGACGCGTTCATTGGTATCCTGAACAACCTCAGAAACAACAGAGCCACTGCTGAAGATATTGAACAACTGAATCAACATTATCGAACACCAGAGGAGATCAGCAATTTGCAGGAGGTGATCACACTGACTACACACAACAATAAAGCCGATGAAATCAATCGAAAAGAACTTGAGGCTGTAAAATCTAAAGCTCATTTTTTTGATGCCCACATCGAAGGCGAATTCCCCGAAAGCATGTACCCGGTGCTGCCTACCATTGAATTGAAAGAAGGTGCTCAGATCATGTTCGTTCGCAACGACAACGAGAACAAAATGTATTTCAACGGAAAGTTGGCAACCGTCAAAGAAATAAAAGATGATGATGTTTGGGTGGAAATGGCCGAAAGCCATGTCCGTTATAAATTGAAACGCGTGCGGTGGGAAAATAAAAAATACATCGTGCAGGAGGATAGCAAAGAACTGGAAGAAGATGTGATTGGTGGGTTCGAGCAATTTCCAATTAAACTTGCGTGGGCCATCACCGTGCATAAAAGCCAGGGACTCACCTTTGATAAAGCCATTATAGATGTAGGGCAAGCTTTTGCCGATGGACAGGTGTATGTTGCGCTTTCTCGATTGCGTTCGCTCGAAGGCCTCGTATTTCGCACTCGAATTAATACAACGGTCATAAGCACCGATCAGCAAGTGGTGGCGTTTGTAAAAAGCAATCATCGTCCTGATCAATTAAGCGAGGTCATGAAGTCACGGCAACAACAGTTTATCAGGCAGTTGCTCGATAAAACATTTGATTTCACGACATTGATCAAAGACATTCGTTATATCCAGAAAGAGCAGGGCGAAGAAGGATTTTCAGAAAAATCAATGAAACCTGTGCTTACTAAGATTACCGAGGCACTGGAAGCTGAGCAAATCAACACCGAGAGATTTAGAAGGCAATTAACAGAGTTGCTCAATGCAAACAATCAGTCCGGACTTGTGGAGCGCATCCGCAAGGGCAGCGATTATTATAAGAATCACCTTTGGCAAAATAGTAGAATACTGTTACATCATTTGGAAGTAACGCGTCAACAAAAACGAGTAAAGACCTACCTCACACAACTGACCGAACTCGATCAATCGTTAAGCAAAAAATTAGAAGAGGTCGACAAAGCCGTATTTCTAACGGAAGCTATTTTGAAGGGTGAAGATAAATTTGAGTTTGGTGCGCTGAGTAAAGAAAGATCCATTAAACGGAACGCCATCTTGAGCGAGATTAGAAAAGAAGTCGAAAAGGAAATTCCGACTTCAAGTAAAAAGAAGGCGCGCAAAGATCGAAAACCCAAAAAAGATGATGGTCGCACAACTTACGACATCACCTTGGAATTGCTGAACAACGGATTGACCGTAGCGCAAATTGCCAAGGAGCGTGGGATGGTAGTAAGCACTATAGAAACCCATTTAGCAAAGGCCGTGGCGGAAGGAAGAGCCGATATTTTCAAATTCATGCCCGAGGAAACGGTGATGGAAATTATCAATGTCCAACGTCAATTGCCCGAGGGTTCTACGTCAAAGGATTTGTTTGATGCGCTGAAAGGGAAATTTGGCTATGGACAGTTGAGAGCGGTGATGGCGTATGCTAGGAAAGCATAATATTTTAAGCACTTGTGTCGTTTTATAATTATTCGTTGGCCTAAACCAAAGCAGTATGAAATTCTTATCTTTGACTAGCTAAATTTTAAAAAATCATGGACATCAATGCGGAAAGGTCACTGATCGTTGAAGAGTTGCAGCAGATCAACGATATTTCTCTTTTACGGGCATTAAGACACATGATTCATTATGGGTTGAAAAATGAAGGGCGAATAAGCATCAACCAATACAACCAAGAGTTGGATGAAGCTGAGACCCGGGTTGCGCAAGGACATTTTTATACCTCAGAGGAAGTAGAAAAGATGGCTAAAGAATGGTAGACCCCAAAAAGCTTGTTGTTGTTTGGGATAAGCCAGCATATTCGTCTCTTCAGACAGCAATCAAATACATCAAGGAAGATTCAGTGGCCAATGCTGAGGGTGTCCAGCAAGGGATACTGAAGATGATCAGGGAGTTGCAAGACCATCCCGAAAAACATCCACGGGATAAGTTCAAGAAAAACAATCCGGGTAATTATCGTGCTTTTGAAAAATATTCCTTTCGAATTGCGTACAAGATCACTGAACGAGAGATTATTATCCTTCGTGTCCGTCACGTGAAGCAAGAGCCATTGGAGTACAAATAAAGTTTTCTATGGTTACCCGTTGGCGTGAGTAACGCACGCCAACCGTTGGGACTCAAAGCAGAATAAACACCGTCAAAACGTCCTGACGAACTCAGCAGCAGAAATTATTGGAATACCTCTAAAGGGATGTAGCTCTAACACAGCTCTATCACCTGAAATAATGCAGTTCGCACTAGAAGCTAATGCCAAATCCAAAAACATATCGTCATTGGGGTCGCGACAGACTTTTACAAATTCTTTGGGTTCGACATACAGCCCCAAAGAGATAACCGTTTCAAGGTATAACAACCTATCTGCGAGAGAAACGTGTCTGTCAAATTTTTTGGATGAAAACTTGTCAGCTAATTCTTGAATAACAGCTCTGGATAAAACTAACCGACCAGAGGCCAACGCCTTGTCCACCGCCAGTTTCGGTATTGACTGGGGGAAAAGCATAGCGCTGACAAATACATTTGTGTCAATCACAAAATGTTTTTCATTCATTCCCTTCACCGAAAAGATTGCGCATGGTTTCTTTATCCCATTCCATCAGTTCGCCCAGTAGCTTTGGAGTAAGTCCACTGGCTCTAGCTTGCGTGGCAATCTTATTCGAGATTCCTTCCAGTTGGTGAAGTTGCTTTTTGCGCACCACTTCTCGCAGCAACGTGTTGATCAGGCCATCCATTTGCGTGCGCTCCTCAGCATTGGCACGCGCATACGCTTCGGCCACTCCTTCTTCCACATTTAAAGCAAGTATTCTCATACAAAGAGCACTAGTACCACCAAAGGTAAGAAAACTAGAAATGGCAGACAATACACCGATCGCTTTGTTTGGTTTTGCATAAAGGCCTTTGCGCTAGCTCCACCAACAAACCCTGGCTTTATTGTTGGTGAAGAACTCGTAAAGACGACCAACAAAGGCGAAGTTTGGGGTTAAAAAAGTAGGCCGTTGGCAATAGCCGATAAGCAAAATGTGAGGTTGGTGAGGAACATTCAATTCTATCTTTTCGGTAGCCACAGCACGGCTCTGATTTCATCTTCCTCTACAATCAGCAGGGTCGATTTCTCAATCATTTTCTTAATTATCTACCAATTCTTTTCAAAAAATGTGTGGAGTTGTTGGAGCGTATAAATTCCAAATCGAAAGTGAACGACTTTTGTGGGATTGGTGCTCAACACACATCTTGTGTAAAAATCAGAATCCTTTGTAAGAATGATTAGACCTTGCGAACACGCGTAATCCCAGATTTTTTGGATCACTCATTCTAGTGTCAATATCCGATGCAAACTCAAATTCTTGGGAGTTAAAGTATTTAAAATATCTTGGGAGATTTACGTCAACCAAGAATCTTGTTTTCAAGCTGATATCTTGAAGATAGATTTATCCATGTCGACTGCTAAAGAAGCGTAATGTATGCACGCATAAATATCCTCCTTCTGAAGGTAAGGATAAGCCGACAAGAGGTTTTCCACCGTCTCACCGGCAGCTAGAAAATCTAAAATTGTTTTCACGGTAATTCGCATGCCACGAACGACAGGCTTTCCGTTGCATATCTGAGAATCAACCGTAATCCTACTGATTAAATCATCCATCCTTCAAGTATACCACTTTGTTGAATTCCAATTAACAGAGGAATTTAGTATTATAAATTTCAATTGCCGGGAACAACCCCAATAAAGGTGGAAGTCGAAGTAACCTTTTTGGTGAAGAACTCCAACAAGGGCGATGATCAATCGCCAAAAATAATGCCAAAGCGAGCGCCTATCATTCTCCTAAACTGACAGGATGGGGGTTTAAACGAAGAACACAAACAAAGCTAGTTTACTAAACTGAATTGATAGTTTTTCTTTTCAAAACAAAAAGGCCACCCCGTTTTGCAGGGTGGCCTTGTTTTTTTTTTATTAAGAGCAGATTAGAACTTTACCGTCTTAACGTTTCCGTTGCTAGTAGTCACTTCAAAAGTGAATGCCGGTGAAGCTACTTGCTGTAAGATGTAGATCAACGCATAGTTTCCGTTTACATTTAGTACTTGGTCGTGTACAAGAAGGCCTTCTTGAGTGAAGATTCTTACGTCTACATTTTCTGAACCGTTGTTATACACATTCAAGCGGTACTTGCCATCCTGATTGGCAACTGGTGAAACACTTACGAAGCTGGTTACGTGGTTAACTGTGTAGCTGATTTTTTCTGATTGTTTGCCATTCTTGTCTTCAAGCACAACAGTATACTCACCTTCAGTCAATTGGCTGAAGTTAAACGGTCTTACAAAAGAAGAAGTATTGAAAAGCACTTCAGAATAAACTGCATTGCTCTTGTTATCGATGATCGAAAGTTTTACAGTTCCTTTTTCAGTTGTTCTGTAGTGGATGTTATAGACATTGATTTTCTCTGCGCTCTTTACAGTAAGTGAACAGTAAGTGAAGTAGGGCTGGCAGCAAAGGCGCGTGAGATAAGTACTAGAGAGATGATGATGGCATTAAGTGTTGATTTCATAGTTGTTTTAGTTTGCGTCTGTTTTTTTTTGACGATGCAAAGATGGCGGTAGCCAGTTGTTGAACTTTTCCGAAATCAACCCAGCGAAAATGCGTGTAAGAAAACGGTTGTAATCCACCAGACAGAATATCGCCACATGATTGGGCTTCGTGGCGGTATTTGTTGAAGGCTGCCAGCACAAGCACCTTATTTTATCGCTTGATAACTT
Organism: Cytophagales bacterium; assembly: GCA_020402945.1. Taxonomy (GTDB): domain Bacteria; phylum Bacteroidota; class Bacteroidia; order Cytophagales; family Cyclobacteriaceae; genus ELB16-189. Next base: position 9,776 of record JADBYQ010000033.1, read on the forward strand.
ACAAATCGAAATATAATTTTGTTCAGGCGCCTATTTATAAGCCTGCGCAATCGATTTATTCTGTAAAACGAAGACTTGCGGAATATAAATTATGATTCAGATAGTGGTCAATTTGGTTAAAAGGTAGCCAGAAATCTCATTTCACTGCCAATCCTACATCAATCGAGCCGGAGCCACGAAATTTTTCAAAACTCTAAAGTCAGGCAGAGGCATTTTGCGCCTTCGCGCCTTTGCGTGAAAATACAATGGCAACAAACTTTATCCGTTATTCAGAATATTTTCTTTTCTTGTACATCTACTTTTTGAATGAGCTCTATTTCCCTTTCGTCTTTCCTTCGCGTCACTTCTTATTGGTCTAAGTTGGCCGGAGTCCGGTTGCAGTTATTCCTGACCTTGGCAGTAATCTGGGGCGCAAGTAGCTGGCTGAAAAATGAATATGGGCAGGATGATTCTAACCTATGGTTAGTAATGAGCCTTTTTGGGCAGATAGTTAAATGGACATTGGCCAGTCTATTATTGACTAGTCTGTTATCTGTATTGATGACATGGGCTTACTTTATATATGCGATTAAGAATAAGCAGGTTCTGGTAAGTGCCAGATTGGGGGACGGACAAAAGGCGTCAGCCGGTTGGGTGCCGCTTACGATAATGTTAACGGGTCCAATCGTAAGACCATTTTTAGGTTCCATACAGGCTCGTTTGATATTTTCCGAAATGAGAATGTCAGAGCCCGTGGTGTTGGATGGGAATGTTCCAAAACCGAGGCATTGGTGGAGACAAGGCATCAAAGGCATGGGCCAAGCTTTTTTGCACGATCGGGGAGTGTATGATGTGGAAAAAGTGTTAGTCTCCTTTTATGACATGTTGGGATTGTTTTCGTTGCCCTATACCATTCCATTTACTCAGCAACTTTTTACACTTCCCAAACCCCAGTCAATACAAAAAACGAATGCGAACCCTAATTCTACAGAAGAGCAAAAACAACGCATTGAAATCCCTAAGCGGGTGGAGGGCGAGCATGTTAATTATAAAGAATTTGAAGCAGGCGACAACATCCAGCGAATCGTTTGGAAAATTTATGCGAAGAGCGGCCAGCTAGTAGTGCGCATTCCTGAAACAAAAGATCCGTACGCCTCTCACTTATATTTTTATGCAAGTTTTTTTCATGGTTTCGAAAGCCAGAAAGGTGCCTTTGAATTGGAGTTACTCAATGTATATAAGGACAAAGTGAGAAATTTGTACGAAGCGCTGCTGCAGAATGGCTATGAAGTGAGAATACCACAAGATCAGGAGGTGCCTAAGTTAGCGGGGCTTAGCGAAAAGAAAAATGAGTTGTTCCAGATCACGGCTGCTTCGTGGCAGTCAGTGCAACCGCCATCGGTTTATGTGAATTACAACAAAGCCGCTTTTGTATGTTTGCCTTCACTGGCGCCAGCAGCCGAAGTAGAATTGCTTTTGCGGAATTTGCCTTTGTCAGTGCCAGTGATTGTCATTAAGCTATCAGACGCTATTCCCTCACCGTTTCTTTTCAAGGCGAAAGACATATTGTTTAAACCTGAGAAACAACCTACCGATCATCTTCGTCAGCCATGGATGTTTTCGTCCCTTCGCAGGGCGTTGATGAAAAATGAGAAAGAGATTGCGGAGGCACTGAAGCAGCGAGGCAACAGTTGGTTAACAAATGCGTTTGAAATTGAAAAATGGCCGTAGGAAGTAAATCAGATCGTCTTCAGCAATTGCTCATCCGCCTGGCGGTGGTGGTGCTGCCCACCATTGTCATAGGCTATATCACTCTGCGATTTCTTAATTTCTCGTATACTTCATTAAATACGGGCCTATTCAGTCAAACTATTTATTTCAGTTTGGGCTTGGTGGCAGCCTATGTGCTTTATTATTATGGTGCGCGATGGGTTGTTACATTTTTCTTGTTGTGGATTGCTTATTGGTTGTTTGAAAAAGTGATCAATCGATTGCCGGGCGAGTTTGATGTATTTTATACGACCGCTCGCTTTCAACTTTATTCCACGCTTTTCATTTTTGGTTGGGTGTTTGGATTCCTCTTGGTGAGGATAAAATGGGCCTACATTATTTTGTTCGCTGTTTTGTCAATAGTAACGCTAGTATCGATATCCGATACGATAGACCTCAGCCTGTCTTACATTTTGATTCATATTTTTCCGGTTACGGTTTACGGCTTGTACATGTATTTTCTTTCCCCGCTGTTGGCAGAGCGAATCGAACTGGACAAAAAGAAGTCTGTAAAGTTTCTGTTGAGGGTGGTACTTTTTGTGGTGCTGGTAATGCTGGCCTTTGTGATTGCCGAAAGTTTGCTGAAAGGCAATGTGAAGGCTGTTGAAAAAGAGCTAGCTGCGCGGGGGGCGAAGGGTGACAAAGACGGATCCCAAAAAGACAAAGACAATTATGACGATCGGGATGGACTGATGGACAAGACAGACGATGGCTATCGGTTGAAAGATACAATGCGTGTGACCTCTAAAATGAGTCAGTCCGACAAGCTCATGTTTTGCAGTAAACTGGATAACTATTTTCCAGATGGTTCTCCGGCACCAATTTACTTTGTGTACCATTATCTCACCCGCTATGATCCAGTGAAAGAAACATTCACAAGAGATATCAACGTCCCATCATTGGATGAGATCACGGTTGATCCAACTGCGTTACCGATGTACTACAGCTATACTGATACCTCGATGATTCGGAAATCAATGGCCAGCAAACTGCGCAAGGTGGTAGAGGCCCAGGTTTACCTTTCCGAGAATACATGGAAACATTCGGTGTTGGGACCCGCCAGCGTGTTTTCCATTCAAACCATTCCAGTGGAGAAGGATTTTCAGAAGACCTTTATCCAAGGATACAAGATTGTCTCTTTTACGTCAGAGTTGAACAACGCTTATTTCGTGTATAATATTTCGGCTAGCCCCACGCTAGAGCCATTGCAGGAACAACGTCATGACGAGCTTCGTTCGGTAAAGAGTTATGAAAAAACGAATCAAGAATTTTTAGACTATTATACCAAAATGCCAACGGGTGGCATCTACGATTCAATAGCAAAACTTGCGTTTAGTTTAACTCCTAAGGGCAGCAAGCCCGTAGACAAAGTGATTGCTGTGCGCGACTTCTTTTTAAAGCGAAATGAAAATGGCAAACGAATTTTTCGTTACACGCTTAAAGCAGGCGCTGTAGACGACCCAAACATCCCCAGCTCAAAAATGTTGTACAACTTTCTGTTTAAAACGCACGCGGGGTATTGTACCTACTACGCTGGCGCCTCATTGTTCATGTTGCGTGCATTGGGTGTACCTACTCGGTTTACAACAGGCTTTGCTACCATCAACCGAAGCGACAAGAACAAAGGCTGGTATTGGTTTTATGCTAGCCAAGCACACGCGTGGACACAGGTTTATTTCCCGGGCTATGGATGGTTAGATTTTGACATGACCATCGGTAACGAAGATCAACAAAGCGCACCGAAGCCAGATGGCACGCCACCATTGCCTCCCCCTGAACCTTGGTTAGTTATCAACGGAAAAGCAGAGAATGTAAACAACAGTTCTAAGAGCCTGACAGTATCATTCGATCAGTTGATCTATTTCAATACACCTCACCAAATGAGCCGCTCCTTTACAAGACCGGTTGATGCTTCACTTTGCCGGGTGCTTTATGACAAGAGAGACACTACGTTCGCAGCCATTCAACCGGGCGACTCGATGATTATTGTTTCCTATAAGGACGAAGCCAAAAAGATTCCAACGCCAAGAGCGGGTGTGTCAATTGAAAATCAGGTGAATAACTTTCCAAGTCCCATCATTGCCGATGAAATTCACATTCGCGTAAAAGAAAAGGACAAAAAGAAAGAAGGAGCAGGCAAAAAGGCAAAGCCGGCAGAAGAGAAAAAAATGAGTTGGCAGGAGATCATCTGGCTGGCGGGTAAAGTTTTGATTGGGCTTTTGATTTTTGTCCTTTTACTGCCGGTACTTTATCTGTTGTATTGCTTGTTACGCATTTCAATGGCTGGCAATAGTACCACCAAAGCGAATCATGTATATCGGGCCGCTCTGTACCGATTCCATATGGCCGGTTTGGAGCGTGAAGATGAAACACCTCTGGAATATGCACAAGATAAAGTAGACCCAACGTTGTCAGCAGGTTTTGAAGAGTTTATGCGAGTTTACCTGCGATTAAAATATGCGAACGGAAATTTACGCGATGGAGATGTAGAAACAATTAACCGTTTTGCAAAGAATATTGGATCATCTATTAGAAAGAAGATGGGTATTCCAAAAATGATACTTAATTATTTTAACGTGTTAAGAGCGAGTCGCTATATTCAACCAACCTCAAAAACAGACTACGAAAATCAATTGTTATGACAACCAACGCCACTAAATTAAAAGCACTTACTGAAAACATTGAAACCATTATCCGAGGCAAACCCCAAGAGGTAAAATATGTAGTCACTGCGCTATTGGCACGTGGCCATATCCTTTTAGAAGATAATCCCGGAGCAGGAAAAACTGTGTTGGCCAAAACGCTGGCTCAATCTATTTCAGAAGGAAGTGTCGAGTTTCAGTCGACTAACGGTGGTGTTGCGTTCAAACGAATACAATTCACACCGGACTTGCTGCCGATGGATTTGATTGGCTCTCATATTTTTGATGAGTCAAAGAAAGATTTTGTTTTTAAGAAAGGACCTTTGTTTACCCATGTATTGTTGGCAGATGAAATTAACCGGGCTTCTCCGAAAGTACAAAGTGCGTTGCTGGAGTGTATGGCTGAAAATCAGATTTCATCCGGAGATGCAACTTTTCAATTGGACCCATTCTTTTTTACAATCGCCACTCAAAACCCCATCGAGATGGAAGGCACCTATCCATTGCCTGCCGCCCAACTCGATCGTTTTTATATGAAAATTTCTTTCGGCTATGTATCCGAAGAAGTAGAGTTTGATATCTACACCAACTACCTCACCATTGGCAATGGAAAAAGTACAGTAAAGCAGGTGCTTACGTATAGCGACATAATTCATCTACAGCAAGAAGCTGAAAATGTGTACGTGCATCCAGAAATAATCAAAGGCGTAGTGCGATTGGTTCAATCGACTCGTCACCATCCGGAAATTGCATTGGGCTGCTCTACCAGGGGGGGCATCACATTTATCAAATGTCTGAAGGCGTGGGCACTTGTGAATCAACGCGACTATGTAATCGAAGATGATATGCGTGCATTAGCACAGCCAGTGATGCACCATCGCCTCATCTTCCGAAATCGGGAAGCATCGCGAACAGCCTTGCAGCAGTTGGTGGATGCGGAGGTGAATAAGTTGGCGAAGCTGGGAATACAAGGTAAAAAGTAATCGGTTATGCGTCTTTTCATACTGGTCGTTGCAGTTGGTTTAGTTGTCTCAGCGTCAGCCCAAAACTCTATTCGCCAGCAAATTGACAGCCAGCGTGACGGATCGTTCTTAGACGATAAAACGTATGAGAAGGCGAGAGGCTTTATTCGAAAAGACAGTACTTATTATGTGGGTCACATGCTGGAGGGTGCATATCTTTTTTTTCGTGCCAATGACGAATTGGGTTTTCGAAAAGCAATTGCTCCGCTGGAAAAAGCATTGAATAAAATCGAGTACGACTTCGATCCGATTTTACGAATCCGCACGAATAACTACGCTGTCTATAGTGCCAACTATCGCTACCAGTTTGACTACGGACTAATCACTTATTTTTTAGGAAGATGTTATCAAAACGTAGAGCTTCAGGACAAAGCCATGGAGGTGCTGGAACACATTCGTGATCGGAATTTTCAGGTAGAAATAAACATGGATTCCTATAACACCATGGCCTGGATCTTTCATCGAAACCGAGTCTATACGTCAAAGCAGTTTCCCTTTTTAAAAAATTCAGTAAAAGAAAACGTAGCTGCAGCTAATCGTTACCTCGATTCGGCTTTGCTAAAAATTCAAAACGACATGCCGGTTAATAATGGACTTTATGATCCTAAATTTATTAATCGCCAGTACTTGAGCACGTATCACTATAAAGCCATGATCCATGATTATTTATTGGACATTGACTCGGCCAATTATTATTATGATTTGCTCATTCAAAATCAAGCTTACTCTAGCAATAACTACGCAGAGTTCAAATTAGCAATGGGTGAATTTGAAGAAGCTGAGCTCTTTTTTCAAGAAGCAGAACAACGAGAAAATAGTCCCGAAAAAACAACGAAGGAATACTACTATATGCGGGGCACGTTGGCAACCTACCGCGGGCACCCCGAAAAAGCAGATTCATTGTTGAATGATGTTTTACAAAAGCAGGGAAGTACGCCAGGGTTCGGTTGGCATTGCATCGGTTTGGCTCGAGCGCAACACTATGAAGGGCTCACAGCAGAAAGTCAGGAGCGCACAAACAAAGCAGCCCGTTTTCGGGAATTACACATCGGCACTACATGGGGTCAGGAGCAATACAATCTGGCAGTGGCTTCGTTAAATTATCTCAATCAACTTCAGTTTAAGAAAGAACATTGGTTCGAACACAACGAGTGGTACTTCTGGCTTAACCCGGTCAACTGGTATAAGTGGGTGAAGTATGCCCTGGAGATTCGGCATCATAAAATGGTGCTGGCTTCTTTGGTGGCTGAAAACCCGGAGCGCGAGCAAGTCTTGTATTCTATATTCTCACCCGAAAACTTGATTGCATTTGATGAAGTGTGGTCTGTCATTGAGGGTTTTGGAAACGAGTACTTCATAAAGATATATAAGGATCGACTGGCTACCGATAAACGCCCCAGAGTAAAAAAGTATTTCCGCTACTTCTTAGGTAAACTCTATTTGGCAGAGGGAAAAGAGTCCGAAGCAATTAACTATTTTCAGCAAGTCCTCAATGACCCCGACATGGATGACCCATACCAAACCATGCTGACGGCTCGCGTGTATGAAGGTCTGGCGTTGGCGAGCAGTGGAGATGACCAACGAAATTACACGCATCAGCTCTACGGCCGGTATCCACAATTAATTCCTTTCAGTGACTTGACGATGTCATTTCGTTTAAGCGTCCAAGGGCAACCCGATGAAATAGAGAATGCTATTTTGAAAGAACTTAGAAATAGTCGTATTGATTTTACGGAGGATAAAAAAGCCCCTTTGGTATCAATCTCATTTACAAAAAGAGGTGAGGCAATAGATGTTAATTATTCCGTGGAAGGCGCTCAATCGATCAGTGGCGTATTTCGGATCGAAGCAGCTGAGAGACAGGATGCCGGTAAACTTTTAGCCTACCGCTTATTTAATATTCAAAAAAGTAAAATAGGCGAACGCCCACCAGCGCAGACACTTCCTCTGAAGGAAGCTAGCGAAAAGCCTGTCTAAACTCGTGAACAAGCTCACACCATTTCTCAGCAATAAGTTTAAGTTCTGGGCTTTTGTTTCAATGGTGTTGTTGGTTTTCGTGCATGGATATAACCTGAACCTCCGCTATTTGCAGCCATGGACAACGCCCGATGAGCCATTGACTGCTACTACGTTCATTGAGTACTTATTTGCAAATGGGTTGTTTCGTTTTCGCATCCCCATGCTTTTTGTTATTTCAGGCTATCTCTACGCGCTCCACGATCAATTGCCAAACAAAGAGAGGTTGGGCAAGCGCATTCGTACGTTGTTGGTTCCCTATCTTATCTGGAGTGCCTTAGGAATAGCATTGGTCTACGCCTTTGAGTTGTTTCCGTATACCCGACAATTGGTCATTGATTCGCATGTGGTGCAAATAGATAATGAGCGAATGCAGGTACATCAATATCACTGGTATGAAACAATTGCCCGCTGGCTTTTTTTTCCTGTTTCGTATCAGCTCTGGTTTATTCGTGTTCTTCTTTTTTATAACATAGCCTATCCGGCTATTCGATGGTGCGTAATCCATCAGCAATGGCGTTGGGTATTTTTTGGTTTTGTAACATTACTTTGGTTGTCAACAGCAGGGTTTATCATTGCAGAGGGTGAAGGACTGTTATTTTTTTCGTTGGGTGTTTGGATACAGAAAACAAATTTCTCTATTGAATCACCTGCGCGATGGTTAAAACCTTTTCCTTGGATGGTTATTTTTCTTTCGTTTGCAATGATCAAAACGGTCTTAGCATTTAAAGGTGTTGATTGGCTAGGCAGTTCGGTCTATCCCATAATTACACTACTTCATAAGCTCACCGTGGTAAGTGGGTTGGTTGCGTGTTGGTTTGGCTTGGATAAATGGGTAGCCTGGTCAATGAAACATAATTGGTTTGTCTGGCTTACTTCATTTTCTTTTATCATCTACGCCACTCATGCTCCTTTGGTGGCGATCCTTATTAACGGAATGTTTCAATGGCTAAATTTTGTAAACGGATATCGACTTATGGCATTTGCTCTTTTGCCAATGGCGATTATTGTAGGGAGTGTTGCAATCGGAGGAGTTCTGCGCACGTTCACACCAAAGTTCTATTCTTTGTTGACAGGCGGACGAGGAGTTTGATTTTACTATGAGTAATGTTTTTCAGGCGGCCCCCTGATTTTTTTTCTTCACTTAGAAAAAAATCAGGGCCGGGCTGTTGGCAGTCGCCATCTCACGCCCGTTCCATTTCGGGCTCCAACAATGCCTCCATCCCTTGCCGAAGGAGCTTCGGCACCCATTGCTTTCTGTTTAGGAGTGTAAGGTTCTCTTCAAAAATCCCATTTCCTTTAGTTTTTTAGTTGAAACTCCAAGAGTTGTTTTACCCCCAGAAAATTCTCTATTAATTAACTACCTGATATTCAGTGATTGATTGGATTTGGCTAAAAACTTTTGGGTTAAGGTTTGCAAAAGGGTAATTAGGTATTACCTTTGCACTCCCTTTTAGCGAAAAGGGGCAAATTGGGCGAAAAAGCCAGATCAGTTGAGTTAGGGGATAAGAGAAAGTTATTTCCACATTTAGAGAGAACCGCGAGGGGATTTCTGATACGTTCATTGAATAGATAGGATAAGGATAGCGGGCCCGAAAACGTCAAGATAGATTGACGAATGGAGCTGG
>JADBYQ010000034.1 GCA_020402945.1 Cytophagales bacterium
ATCCCGCAGCCCACCCTCACGGCTTGCTCAAAACTTATTTCTGTGTTTTCCATATAATTTTAGGTGGCCTAAATGGCCAACTAAAATTAGCAAAATTCATCCTCGTTCGGGTGTGCTAGCCGCTCATGGAGATTTCATGTTTTTAAAAATTTAAGTTAAACAATTTTTTTGGTGTTTCTAATTGCCTCTCCGGAAAGGCTTATAAAAACATTTGGAACTACGGCAATCAAAACCGCAAAATCAACCCACCCCCCATAAATAGGGGGTTGCATATCCCCCCATTTATGGGATATTTTTGAGAAAAATATTTTTATGGGTAGCAAAAAGTCGGTGCTGGTGGTAGATGATCATGAATTTGTATTGAATTCGTTAGTGGCTTTGTTGCAATCGCCCACGCTTGATGTTTACCCGGCCGAATCGGCAGAGCAAGCTCTTAAATTTTGTAAAGCCTACAACATTGATGTGGCCTTCATTGACGCTCGCATGCGGCCCACAAGCGGCATCGATTTAATTGGTACTATCCACAACAAATATCCCACAGTAAAAATAGTGGGTATTACGAGCTACAATGAAAAGGCAACCATTTCTGATTTCCTCCATGCTGGGGTGGTGGGCTATTTGGCTAAAATCAAGTTAAGCAAAACCTCGCTTGTCCACTGCTTGGAAACAGTATTGGCCGGTCAAACTTTTTTTTCTGACGATGTAAAAAAAATGATGGAGCAAACAGGACCGAGAAAACAGGTGACCAATGCTCACCTCAGTGCACGAGAATACCAAATTGCAAGCTTATTGTGCAATGGCAAATCCGCTAAGGAAATTGCCGATTGCCTAGAAATATCCAAAAATACGGTAGACGACTACAAAAAAACAATGCTGGAGAAAACGGGCACACAAAATAGTACTGAACTCATCAGCTTTCTATATAGGAATGGGCTAGTTTAGTTTTTGGCAAAACAGCCGTTACCACAACACCTTTTCCTCCAGGAATTCCAACAGACAGTGTCGCCCCAATAGCGTTGGCTCGAGCCTCCATGGAAGTAAGTCCGTAGCCCTTCTTGGCCGAAGGGGTCATGCCAAAACCCCGATCTTCAATTTCCATCAACAAATGGTCTGATTGCCAGGTGAGATGAATATGACACTGACCACTCGCTGAATATTTTATCGCATTTTGAACGGCCTCTTTGAGTATGAATAGGAGTTCGGTCTTCTCTTTCGTTGTTAGTGGAAAGGTATTCTCTACATTATTCTCATACACAAATACCCTCATAAAATAAAAATGAAGAAACTTCGCCTCAAACTCGCGTAACAAGGTGATTAAAGTTCTTTCGGCAATATCTTCATCATCCATATCTTCAATAAAGTATCGGAGCGAGTTGATCGTTCGTTCCAGATCATCTCGTATCATGTCACCATACAAACGAACTGCGGCTTCATGCGGGGCGACCAGAAAAAATTCAAATTTTAGTTTGATGGCGGTTAGCCGTTGGATGGTGTCATCATGACGTGCATGTTTTATTCGAAGGCGTTCTGCCTCCAAGGCAATCTTTATAGAATCAAGTGCCGGTTCTCGTTTAGGTGTAGGTGGTTGAACTGCGAGAACCTGGAAAGTATTCGATTCTTCTGGTTCTGTTTTAGTCTGTGCCTCTTGTATTTTGCTGGACTCACGCATCGAAAAACCGAAATAAAAACCAACTCCAAGCAAAAGAAGACTAGATACAAAAAATAGTAGCCACCACATTGCCAATAAAGTTTCTAGATCATTTTGCTTTAAACGTATGCAAAATCGCTTCTAACTCGCGCATCAGCTCGCGCTGCTGCCGATCAGGGCTGTACACAAATCCCTCGATGTAGTACAACATGCCCTGCTTCTCGTCTACCCGCTCGTAGCGGAAGCTTCTTTCATCCCGAGTTTTTCGGCCACCTCTACTGCCTTTACATTGCGCAAAGAGTGCTTGTAAGGGTTTCGGTTTCCACATGTTTCTATTTATTGGAATAATCGTGCGGGTTTTTATAGGCGTGAATAACTGCAAGGATAATGATCTTCTTCTGCGTATCATCAATCAGCTAATGAATATGATACGGAAATTGCTTTAGCAATAGTGTTCTTACTTGGTCGTATTTAACTTGAAAACCATACGGAGTGAGGGCAATGTGTGTCTTTGCTTCGCGGACGCGCGACAAAAATTGCTTGGCCAGTGTTGGAGAGATACTTTTGTAATAATCTGTAGCCTCAACTATATCTAACTTTACGGTTGGCCTATTTACAAAAGCATAACTCATAGTCTTTCTTCTACATCATCAAGTGTTCTGTCAAAATCAGTCACATCCACGGGATTATTATAATAATCGCTTAACCGCTGATCAATAACTTGTTTTTGCCAAATGGCAAGCTCGGTTCTGTTTTCCGCTTCTTCTTTTTGCAAATCGGTATACTTTGTTTTTAGAGACTGCCATTCCTCAATGGAAATGAATACACCTGTTGTATTACCTCTGTTGTCATATATAAATTGTAGAGTCATATTATTTTTGGTTAAGAATTTTCTTCGGTAGCCCCATAAATCAGTATTAAGCTTGAAATACTAAGTAAATGTACAAATTCACGTTTTATTTTTTTACATAAAAACGTGGGCATATAAGCTTCATGGCACAACTAATCAAACTCACTTCCGGCTGCCAATCTCAAAGAATTCTAAACTTGTGAAGGTTTTGTTCGACACAAAAATCTCCACGACCCACGATGGTGCTCTGACATGATCCTTCCCGGGTTTTAGTTAACAGGTTTTTCGTTGCCTCCAGCTTTAAACGTATGCAAGATCGTCTCTAATTCACGCAATAGCTCGCGCTGCTCCCGATCGGGGCTGTACACAAATCCTTCGATGTAGTACAGCATGCCCTGCTTTTCGTCTACTAACGAATAAGAAAGAAATGGACCGCCCATGGTAAGGTTGTTGGTGCGCCAAAGGCCGCGAATTTCTACAGCATACATGCCATTAAAACTCACCTGCCTCGCCTGCACCAGCTTGTAAGGAATCCCCAATTCGGTGACTAAATAAGATTGTGATTTTTCCGGATTGCCGAATAAATATTTTTTGCAAATGGCGTTGCGAAAAGCAATAAGACTATCCAGTTGTAGTTGATCCTGTGATGTATATTTTTTTTGGGCTATAAACACATCCTTGTCATCGCGCGGGTTGATCTGCCGTGCCCACAAAAAAGTACTGTCTTCTTGCACCAACTGATAGCCGAAAGGAATTTTAAATTCTACACCAAAATTCTTTTTTATTAATTCACTTACTCCCTTTAGCTGACCAGATTTAAAAAGAGACTTTGTGAGGCGCTCTTGTTCTGTTCTGTTAAAATGCTCCACAATCTTGGACGCATTTTTTTTGAACTTCGCCAATAATTCGTCTTGTGTTCTGCCTACCAAAAACATGACTTCCTGATTTTTGGCAAACCTGTTTTTTGATGCCGTCAAGAAGAAAGAGGTGTCGTTTCTGATCTTGTCAAGTGATTCCTTCGTGAACATTGCCTTGATCCGATTAGACCCAGCAGAGTTTCTGTCAAGTGTAAAGACAAAAATCAGATTCCTGCGCTGCTTCAAAACAAAGTTCAGTTTTCGGGGATCAATCCAGCGCAATTTGAAAATCGGCTCAGTTCGGTTGATCACTTCCATTTCAGCGCTGAACACTGAATCAATTGCCACACCTAACGGCCCTTTGTGTTGAAGAGAATCCATTACCAGGTACATGTCTCCGGAAAGCCCCGAGGCAGGTGGAAGGTTGGCACTACGCTCTTCTGAACAAGACCAAAAAACAAAACTGACAAGTGAAATAAGAATGGCGTACTTCATTGAGATCAATTCTTTCAGTGTAGAATGTATAAATAACAAAATCGTCACAAAAATGATATAGACAATCGGCTTACCCCAAAATCAACTTTTGACCGGGCTTTAGCTTGTTATTTTTAAGACTATTTAAACTTTTTATTTTTTCTATCGAAACACCAGGCAGTCTCTTAGATATCTCCCAAAGTGTATCGCCAGGTTGCACCGTGTACGTTTTTGTGTCCGAAGAAAGAATCGTGTTCAGCACTTTAGACGAGGAAAGCGAGCGAACAGGAAAAGTCCAGATGCTCAGGCGCTGACCCACCCGAATGGTATTACCGGAAAGGCTGTTCCATTTTTTAATATCATTTACACGTACACCAAAGCGCTCAGAAATAGAACCCAGCACGTCTCCCGACCGGACGCGATAGATTTGCACCTCCCGCCCATATGTATTTCCAGAGCTATTTTTAGCTAGTGACTCCAGTTCCTTCCTTCCGATTTTGGACGCAGAGTCCAAGATGAATTGCCTATTTCGACTCAAAGCAGCTTTCGACCAAATAGGAATTTTGATCACATGTTTTTTTCCATTGTCAGGCAAGGCACTGCGCATTACAGACGGATTGAGTCGCTGCATATCTTCCAGGCAAGTGCCGGTGAGGTTGGCAAACGTTTCAAAATGTAAAAACTGCTGCACCTGAATGGTGTCATGAGGTTGCACTTGCTCCCTCGCCATTTCCACCAAGTTATGCTCCTCTGTATAATTCATGGCATAAATAATAGCGATGAACTGAGGCACATACGATTTTGTTTCACGGGGCAGGCGCGCGTAAACTTCCCAGAAATTCTTCTTGTAACCTGATCTGCGAATAGCATTGCGAACCGTGCCAGGGCCGGAGTTGTAAGCTGCTAAGGCCAGTTGCCAATCGCCAAAAATAGAATACAATTGTGCTAAATAACGACACGCGGCATCGGTTGATTTCTCCGGATCCATGCGCTCATCAATGTACCAGTCGTTACTCAACCCCATGTAGCGCCCTGTACCCGACATAAATTGCCAAAGCCCTACTGCCCTTGCGCGCGACATCACTCTTGGATTCAGACCGGATTCTATAATGGATAAATATTTCAATTCATCCGGCAAGCCATATTCCCGCAGTTTTTTCTCAAACAACGGAAAATAAAGATCCTTCCTACGCTGCACCATTCGGGTATACTCTCTATCGCGAATAGTAAAATAGTCTATGAATGATTGAACTTTGCCATTATAGGTGAGTTCTATTTTGCCTTGCAACGCACTCAATCGCTCAGCAATTACTTGCGGGGTCGCCTCGGCCGGAATATATTCTAAATTGCTTGGCAACAACAGCGTAGCAGTCGTATCGATCGGCAATAGTAGGTCTGCTACCAACGTATCAGAAACAAGTACTTCTTGTGATCGCACTGTTACCGTGCCAAACATTAACGCCAGCACAAGCACCCTAAAAAAAGGTCGGTTTTTTACCTTCACTCTACTCATAATCCTCCTGTTTGATAAGTTAAAAAAATCGCCTCTACCATCCCTTATTCCCAAAAAATCACTCTAAGGTCAACAAAATCTTTGAAAATTGAAACAATTTCGACTCTTGAAAGTCGTCTGCCATAATTTGAAGCCCAATCGGCAGCCCCTCCGCATCCTTCCCACAAGGGACTGAAATGGCCGGAATACCAGCCACATTAGCTTGAACGGAAAATAAGTCCGCTAAGTACATCTCCACCGGATTCTTGGAATGCGCGCCCAACTTGAATGCGGTGGTTGGAGTGGTTGGCGTCACAATAAAGTCATACTTCTTCAATACTTCTTTCAACTGATCCTTAATCAGTCTTCGTACTTTTTGCGCTTTTGTGTAATACGCATCATAGTAACTGGCGCTCAGCACAAAAGTGCCCAGCAAAATTCTGCGTTGCACTTCTTTACCAAATCCTTCAGCCCTTGTTTTTTTGTACAGCGATGTCAAATCGGTGGTGTTCGGACTTCTATACCCATAACGCACGCCATCGAACCGCGACAGATTTGAGCTCGCTTCGGCAGTAGCTAAAATGTAATAGGTTGGTAGCACATATTCGTTCAATGGAAAATCAATACCTTCTACTACATGACCGTGTGATTTCAATTCGTTCAACTTATTTTCTACGTTGGCTTTGATCGCTGGCTGTAGTGCGGGAGACTGCAGCACATCATTCATAAAAGCTATTTTATATTTTCGATCCGGCTGAATTAGTTCTTGCGAATAATCAGGCACAGGCAACTGAGATACTGTACTGTCATAGTCATCAGCACCGGCAATTACCTGTAGTACCAATGCACTATCTTCCAAACTTTTTGAAAAGACTCCAATGCAATCGAAAGATGAACCATACGCGACCAAACCATAGCGAGAAATACGTGAATAGGTAGGTTTCAAACCAATGACCCCACAAAAGGCAGCGGGTTGACGAACACTCCCACCCGTATCTGATCCAATCGAAACCTGACAAAGATCAGCCATTACCCCTACCGCAGAACCTCCTGAAGAACCTCCGGGTACACGCGAATTGTCAATATCGTTGAGTACTGGCCCAAAGGCCGAATTTTCATTGGAGGAACCCATGGCAAATTCATCACAATTCTGACGCCCAATGATAATGGCATCTTCATCTAACAAACGCTGAACAGCCGTTGCATTAAACTGTGATTTAAACCCATCGAGGATTTTGCTTCCCGCTTGTAGAGGGTGATGCTCATGGCATAAGACGTCTTTCAAACCAACCACTAGGCCAGCTAAGCGTCCCGCACTACCATCTTTAATTTTTTGATCAATCTCGTGGGCTCGAAGAAGAGATTCTTCTGAATAGACACTCAAAAAAACATTCAGGTGCTTTTTTGCCTCAATTTTTGACAGGTGATGTCTGACAAGAGAATGACATGATATAACCCCACTTTGAAGATCGTGCTGGATTTGCGCGAAATTCGAATACGACTTCAAAGGTTATTTATCATCAATCTTTGGAACCTCTTTGCCCGCATCGTCCACTTCTTTCTTTACATCTTTCACGGCATCTTTAAACTCGCGGATACCTTTCCCTAGTCCTCGCGCGAATTCAGGTATCTTCCTGGCTCCAAAAAACACAAGTACAAATATTCCGATGATAAACCACTCCATCCCGCTCGGCATTCCAAACAAAAATATAGTATTCATAAAATTGAATTAAGGTGGTAAAGATACGGTTTATTGTTTGATTCAAAAACAAGTCTGAATTAGCATTACCTTAATGAAACATAAAATCAACGGTCTATTTAATATCTAAAACGCGCCATTCACTTGTATGAAAAGCCAGGTATTGATTTTTGACAGGATCAAATTGGAGTTTGTCGTACTGCATGGGAATAATGTCCAGCCCCGAAGAACTAATCAACCCCCATTTTTGTGCTTGCTTAACCAAGAGCTGACCGTTCTCCAGCACGTTGAGTTCATCAAATCGAGGTTCGATTTCGATTGTCCCGTTTTCATGAGCAACACCTAGCAAGCGATTTGCCTTCAACAAAAATTTCCCTGTTGAAAGTCGGTCAATATGTTCATAACGAACCGGTAATACCACTCGTCCGAGTTGATCAATCAGACCCATTTTTGAATTACGTTTTACTAACGCAAGCCCGTTGCTGAACGTGGACACAGATTCGTAGTTTGGTTGGATAACAATCTTGTCATCTGCATTTATAAAGCCCCACATGCCAATTAGTTTAATGGGAGCCAATCCATTTTGAAAAGCGCCAATGCTATCATACCTGTTGGCGATTCTCAACTTTCCCTTACCATCTACGAACCCATACTTTCCGTTTCTGCGAATGCCTTGCAACCCTTCATTCATTTGAAATAAGCCCGGTATATTAACTTTGGTTGCGGAAATTTTTATTGGTTGTTTTTCCTCAATCATTATTTTAACTCCGTCATAACTCAATTTATTTTGAGTTCCGTTAGGCAAATGCTCAATCCAATATTTTTCCTTGAATTCGACCGGATAGGAAGTAAAATAAATGACTTTGCCTTCTATACTTTTCAAAAAAGAATTACCCTTTTGTATGAGAAGATAACGAGTATCATTTGCTAATCGAATGGGATATGGTTGCGGAGCAAGTATCCAGTTTTCATGAAGGTCGATGATTCCATAAAGCCCTTTGAATTTCACAGCAACCAAATTACGGGTTCGGTCGCCAATAGAATCAAATACGCAATGCACCACTTCGTTTCCTTCTTGATTCAGCAAACCCCAATAGATCCCATTTCTTACTTTCCACGTGGAGGAATCAAATTCCTGGATCGAGCCATAGGCTTTAGCTGTTTTTACAGTTCCATTTTTATCTAACAAAAGCCAACCATCTGCCTTGAGAAACGCTCGGAATCCTTGTTCGTAAAACTGAAGCGTGTCATATACTGCTGGAACCTGAAATTTACCCGTACCGGTAACAACCCCCCAACGATCGTCTTTTCTTGCCAAAAATAGGTCGTCTTTTAGCTCGCTAAGCGAATCCCATTCTGTGGGGATGAGCGACTGATGGAGTTCATCAATTAACCCAAACCTGTTGCCAGATTTAATAATTGTTCTCTTTTTACTGACCGGAATTAAATCATCTGCTGCTAATGTCGTCAATACCCTATTTTGATTGTCCAAATAAGTCCATTCTCCCGGCAACTTTCCGACTACGCGTCCGTCTTCTTCGATCTTAATCGACTGATAACGCGCTGGTGCTTTAATCACTCCTTCCCGATCAATCAATCCCTGGAGTCCATGTTCATGAATGATTGAATATCCTTTATAGAATGCTGACAAACTATCGATTGTAAAATCACTGATCGCACTTCCGTTTTCACTAAACAATGCAATTTTCCCCTCTCTATTTTCAACGGCATAGCGCAACGTGCCGAGTGAATAGATGTCCTTATACATCAACGGAATCAACACTTCATTTTTCAAGTTCGTGAGTCCAACACTAAATCTTGATCCCATCAAATTAAAAACAATAGCGCGAAGCCCATTGACTTTGATACCATCGTACACAAACGGAAGTTGTATTTCGCCACGCAAATTGATGCACCCCGATTTGGTTGCAACAGGGCTTACTTTTTTTCGAGCTACTACAAACTCCCCGCCCTGATAGACAAGTTCTTCAAACTCAGCAGGAGTAATAAATTGTTTCTTTAAATTAATAAGCCCCCAATGGTTTTGTGCTCGATAGCCGGTAGTCTCGCCAATGACGGAAAAACTTCCGTCTGACCAACCAAGTGCCTCGAAGGCGGGAGGAATAACAACTTGACCGCGATCATCTTTGATTCCCATCTTTCCGTTTTGCTCAAAGAGCTCATAGGGGGCAGCTTCCGATGAAAAAACGCAGGCTACAAATAGTAAAGAAAAAATGGGTCGCACATGACAAAGGTAGTGAGTATCCATGTATTGAGAACTCTGGCCTAATCAACTTGGCGAAACATTCTTCCATTTAGCCCACTGTACATCCGGTTTAAATGAACAGCCACGAATGCACGAATTTACACGAACTTTTCTCGACCCATTCGTACCCATTGGTGGATTCGTGGCAACGAAGACGAAAGGGTGCCTAAGGTAAACTGGCTAACCTAGCAAAAAATTTTTCAAATCATCTTCTGTGTCGATGTCTATTTCGCCACCGGGAAAGGGTACTGTCTTTACTAAATGAGGATGCTGTTGAATTATTTTTTTTGCTCCCGCTTCATCCGGCATCGAAAGCAATTCGGAAAAAAGTGTTCGATCAAACAACACGGGAACACCGGCCACGCCCTGGTAGAAAGAAGCTACGATCACACTTTCCGAACTTTTGTATTCAGAAACTAATTTTGTTAGGTGATCAGAATTGATCAAAGGTTGATCACAAACCATCGTAATAACGGCCTCCGCTTTTGGCGTTTGTTGTAACAAGTAGGAAAGTCCCACTTTAAGCGAATTGCCCATCCCCTTTTTCCAGGCTGTATTTACAACCACTTGAACCCCTGCGTCCGTAATTACTTCTCGGTGTGCTTGCTCATTTGCACCAAGCACTACGGTAATATTCTTTATACCCGATTCGATAGCAGCATTTATCGATTTTAGCAACAGCGGTTGGCCTTTGATAGATACCAATTGTTTGGATCGTCCAAGGCGTGAAGAAGACCCCGCAGCCAGAAGCAGAATAGCTATTTCTCGATTTGAAAAAGGTTTACTCACTCAGGAAAATTGATTGATTTCATTGATGCCTTCAAGAAAATTGAATGACTATTGATTCTCGCTTCGGTAAACAAATTTATATACCTGATCCGTTTCTTGTTGACGTTGATGAATTGGGCCACTGCGCGTTTTCAAAAAGCCGCCCGAGCGATTGGCAAACTTGCTTTGAATTTCCGCAACAATAGCAAGAGCAATTTCATCGGGCGCCTCAGCACCAATATCCAAACCAATGGGCGAATGAATACGCTGCATCTGCTCATCTGTTAGTTCAAACCCATCGCGTTTAAACTCCTCGAGCATTTTGTCAAATCTTTTCCGTGGCCCTAATATGCCGATGTAAGGGGACTCCGATTGAATAGCCTTTTTCAGGACATCCCGGTCGTATTCATAGTTATGCGACATGAGCACGCAGGCGGTAAATGGGGTGATCTTGAAATCGCGGTCGATAAAATCCCGTTGGCAAAGAGAAAGCTTGTCAGCCTCCGGGAAAAACAACGGAGCAATATGCGCTACACATTCATCTGTCACCTCTACACTCCAACCCAACGATTTGGCCAGCTGACTCACCGGGCGCGCATCAAACCCGCCTCCAAAAATAAGAAGTGAAACAGAAGGCTGAATCAACTCCAGAAATACCTCATATTCAATGCCACTCACCAGAAAAGTTTTTGCGTGTGAAACCCGAGTGTTGAATACTGTCTTCAAATCTTCCACTATCAAATCTGATAAAGCCGAGTTTGATACCTGACTCACGACACCTTTATCTTCGGTAATGAGCAACGTTTCGCCAATCCCGGAGAGCCCCTGAAACACAGTCGCCAAAGCGGCTGGTTGGTTCTTTTCGACAAGTTGCTTAAAAAATAGAATAGAATTTTTGTGGGCTGTGATCGGTTCAATCAAAACATCAATTACGCCATTGCACCCAAGCCCGATCCCGAGGTTTTGATTGCTCTCTTCACGCGTGTCATAAGTCACAGTTTTCGGCTCTCCCGAAGTCATCACTTGCCTTGCCTTGCGAAGTGCATCCCCCTCCAAACAACCCCCACTGATGGAGCCGACCCACTTCCCATCATCGGTAATGAGCATGCGCGCGCCCGGACTGCGATAAGACGACCCGCGCACTTTAACCACCGTGGCCAAAGCCGCTTGCCGTTCGGCTAAATTGACTTTGTTAAAAGCAGTTAAAATAGATTTAAACTCTTTCATTCCTCTTCGTTATGGGCAAAGTAGTCGATGTGAAACAAATGCCCCTCATATTTATTAAAAGTGATCATATCACCCACATTCTTGTCCTGATAGTGACTTGAATGGCAATGAACTTTTAGAGTATCGCCCGAATTGGTTGTAACGATCGCAATCCACTGTTCTTCGGCAGCAGTAGTGATCATGTAATTCCCTCTGCGATTGCCCCCATATGGTCCCCCCGTTACTGTATGTGCCGGGACAAAAATCTTTTCAACGATTTGCCCTTGCAAATGAATAGGCGGAGAAAAAAGTGAATCGATACTAACAACCACTAGCAATCCTACAATTGCGAAAATGAGCCCCGCAATAAGATAATCCGACTTTTTCTTGAACATTTCCATTACTCTTAAATTTTTAAAGAATAAAGCTACACGTTTGCTTTAAATGAATTGGTGATTTTCAAAATCAAATTGTCCGAAAGGTGTAATTTGGCCAACTGAAAAATATGAATCGACCCTTCACCATCGGAATAACAGGCGGCAGCGGATCTGGCAAAACCTTCTTTTTGCAGGAACTATCCGCTCTTTTCAAGCCAGAAGAAATCTGCCTCATCTCGCAAGACAATTACTACAAGCCCAGAGAGCAACAGCCAATAGACGAAAATGGCGTTAAGAATTTCGATCTGCCCATATCCATTGACCATGAAGCGTTCTTAAACGATTTATTGAAATTAAAATCTGGACAGAATGTAATAAAGAAGGAGTACACTTTTAACAATCCATCTGCAGAGCCACACATGCTGGAATTCAAAACAGCTCCCATTTTAATTGTCGAGGGGTTGTTTGTGCAGTACTTTGATGAGATTGCGAAAGAGATCGATCTTAAAATTTTTATTGAAGCAAAAGACCACGTAAAGTTGGGCAGGCGCATCAAGCGCGATCAGGTAGAGCGAGGATACGACCTGGACGATGTTCTCTATCGGTATCAATACCATGTGATGCCCATTTTTGAAAATCAGATTGAACCGCTAAAACACAGTGCCGATCTGATTATTCCTAATAATAAGCATTTCAAAAAAGCGTTGGATCTTCTCTCAACCTACTTGAAGACCAAAATTGGGTAGACTTGCAAATTGATTTCTATTTGATACTTTTGCCACGCTCGAAATGAAAATTCGATCAAAATGAACCAAAAAGCAGTAAAAAGAGGGTTTTTAATGATTGCAGGCATTATGTCTGTCGTTGTTATTGTGCTTTCTCAGGTGTTTTACGAGCCGATCGAGCCACTCCAAAAGAAAGTAGCAACCGAACAATCTGCCGATGAACACTCGACAGATGACACGGCTATCTCGGCTCCCTCAGATATTGTATCACATAGCAATGCTGTTGCCTTTAATCATCCGCCAACCGAGGTCAACGAAAAATTAGCAGGCACAGAAATAAGAAAACAGTCATTGACTGTTGTAAAGAAAGCGTTTGTTTCTTTTTTCAATACGCTCTTCAGGGTGATTATTTCGCCTAACGCGCCCTAGTCGATTCAAAATTCAAGGCTCACAACGTCAAGCGTTTTCTTGACTAATCACTTATCTATTCAATTTTCTAAATTCTAAATTCAATTTATTCATGCGCAACAAAGGTTTTGTGGTAGTTCTTACCATTATCATCACGGCATTATGCCTCTATTACTTGTCTTTTACTTTCATATCAACCAAAATTCAGCAAGATGCGATCGACCAGGCCACTGATAAAAGTGGATCTATCAACTTGGTCAAAAAGCAAAACTATTTGGATTCTCTATGGAACAAGCCTGTCTATAATTTATTCGGTGCCGAATACACTTATAAAGAGGTGAAGGAAAGTGAACTAAGCCGCGGCCTTGACTTACAAGGTGGAATGCATGTGGTATTGGAGATCTCTCCCATCGACATCATTCGCGGATTGAGCGGAAACAACCAAGATCCTGCCTTTGTAGCGGCTCTTCAAAAAGCACGCGAGCTTCAAAAAACAAGCAGCGAAAATTTTTCAGCCTTGTTCTTCAAAGCATTCAAAGACGCCAATCCCGATAAAACGATGGCTTCTTTGTTCACATCGGCAGCTAACAAAGATCGCGTAAAGCTTTCTGATGACGATGCCACGGTCATGAAATTTTTGAATGACGAAATTGAAAGCGCCATCGACCGTTCATTCACCATTCTAAAAACACGTATCGATCAATTTGGAACTTCGCAACCCAACATTCAACGATTACAGGGCACAGGTCGAATTCAGATTGAGATTCCTGGAGCAGACAACCCCCAGCGTGTGCGCAAATTGTTACAAGGTGTTGCCCGACTTGAGTTCTGGGAAATTGTAGAGCCTTTCGATCCTCAATTGAGCCAGTCATTAGGAGCAATCAATCAATTATTACTGAAGGAACAGAACGAAAAGAAATCTGAAGCCATCGCTGCCACTACCTCTGATGCCCCCGCAAAAACACAAGATGCGAAATCAGATACGGTAAAGTCGGCTCTTGAAGAAGCGCTGAGTACTGCTTCGAAAGATAGCACTAGCACAAACGCGTTGGATTCACTTCGCGCGGCTACTTCCTCTCCGCTGTTTGCACTCAGCAGCCAATCGTTGCCATTTTATTACCAAGTGAAAGACACGGCTGTGATTAACGCCATTTTTAGAAGAGCCGATGTGCGTGCACTGCTACCCCGTACGGTTGGCTTATTTTGGGATGTAAAGTCAACCCCCGAAGTAACTCCTGGTGTGGATGACATTCAACTCAATTTTGTAAATGTTGGGCGCAGTGGAAAACCATTGTTAACAGGCGAAGTAATCAATGACGCACGTTTGGATTTCGATCAGTTTGCTCGCCCAGCGGTGAGCATGACAATGAATGCAGCCGGCTCAAAGACGTGGGCAAAAGTAACAGCAGCGGCAGCAGCGAAACAACCACAAGGCCGAATCGCTATTGTGTTAGATAACTATGTGTATACCGCTCCTTCGGTAAACGGAGAAATTCCAAATGGTAACTCACAGATCACTGGTTCGTTTACCAATGAAGAAGCAAAGGATTTAGCAAACGTATTGAAAGCGGGTTCGTTGCCTGCTCCTACACGCATTGTTGAAGAAGCAATCGTTGGGCCTTCATTGGGAAAAGTGGCGCAAAACCAGGGTTTGATTTCAATGGCTTGTGGACTCGGCATTGTTGTTTTGTTTATGATTGCCTACTACTCGAAAGGAGGCTGGGTGGCCAACATTGCACTTTTGTTCAACATCTTCTTTATCCTTGGAATATTAGCACAGTTTAACGCAGCCCTTACGCTGCCTGGTATGGCAGGTATTGTGCTTACGATGGGTATGGCAGTTGACGCGAACGTATTGATTTATGAACGTATTAAAGAAGAACTTGCGCAGGGCAGAAAATTGGTGGACGCGATTCGTAAAGGATACGAACGCGCCTTCTCTTCCATATTTGACTCTAACATTACCACATTCCTCACTGCCATGTTTCTTTTCGTTCTTGGTCAAGGACCACTGAAAGGTTTTGCCATTGTGTTGATGATTGGTATTGCCACTTCGTTCTTTTCTTCGGTTTACATTTCTAGAGTAATCATTGAATGGATGACACGCAAGGGAGACGATTCTAAGATTACTTTTGCCACTAGCTTGGGTAGTGCTGTAAAAGAACGGAAGGATTTTAACTTCATCGGTAACAGAAAGATTGCATATATCTTCTCAAGTACCGTGATCATCATCGGGCTTGCTCTTATAGCTGTCAGAGGTTTAAATATGGGAGTGGACTTTAAAGGAGGTCGATCTTATATCGTGTCATTTAGCAAACCCGTAGTAGCAACTGACGTAAAAGTTGCACTCGCAAGTGGTTTTGAAAATGCTGGTACGGAAGTGAAAAACTTCGGCAATGACAAAGTCATGAAAGTGACTACATCTTATTTGATTGGTGATGAGTCCGACAAGGCCGATGATAAAGTGAAAGCGGCATTGATTGACGGTGTATCGAAATTTAGTGGCTTACAATACTCTGAAAACGATGCACAAATTGATGATACTCATTTTACTATTTCTTCGTCATCAAAGGTGGGCGCCACTATTGCCGATGATATCAAGGGCTCGGCATTAGAAGCTGGATTATTCTCCATTATTGCGATCTTCCTGTACATACTTGTTCGCTTCCGCAAGTGGCAATACAGCGCAGGTGCTATCATTGCATTGATACACGATACGCTCTTCGTATTTTCTTCGTTCGCCATTTTGGGGCTTCTCGGAATCAATTTTGAGGTTGACCAGGTGTTCGTGGCTGCTATACTAACCGTCATTGGTTACTCGATCAATGACACGGTAATTATCTTCGATCGTATTCGTGAGTTTATTGCGTTTGGATCAAGCCACGATCGAAACAGAATCTTCAATGATGCCATTAATAGCACACTAAGCAGAACATTGATTACTTCCGGAACAACGTTGATAGTTGTAGTTGTACTTTTAATTTTTGGTGGTGAGGTGTTACGCGGTTTCTCTTTTGCGCTGCTGGTGGGGATTGGAATAGGTACTTACTCTTCCATATTCATTGCTGCTCCAATCGTGGTTGATTTTGATAAAAGCAAAGATCACCAAGCGAAGCCCGAAGTAAAAACGGTGAAGGCCTAGCTTTTGCATCAATAGTGGCTTCAAGCAGCATGCTTCAAGCTACACGCCACGGGCTTGCGCCTGAGGCATGTGGCTTGAAGCTTTTTATTTAAAAGACACAAGAACCTTCATCAGCTTCTCCATAGCCTTTGCTCGATGACTAATTTGGTTTTTCTCCTCAGCACTCATCTCGGCAAGTGTTTTGTTGTATCCATCTGGTAAAAAAATGGGATCGTAACCAAACCCTCCGGCTCCTCTCTTTTCAGTGAGAATCGTCCCGTTCAGTGTTCCTTCGAATTGCTGAGTCATAGAAGGCGTAACGAGTGTAATCACCGTTCGGAATTGCGCCTTTCTATTATCGGTATTGTTCAGTTTAGACAAAACCAAATTCATGTTGTCTTGATGACTTCGTTGAGGGCCAGCAAAGTAAGCCGAGTGAACACCGGGCGCTCCATCCAAGGCTTCAATTTCCAGGCCAGAATCGTCTGCAAAACAAGGGACACTATACGTTCTGAAAACATAGTCTGCTTTCTGAAAAGAATTTCCGTGAATCGTGTCTTGCTCTTCGAGCAGTTCCTCGGTACATCCAATATCAGCAAGGCCACGAATGGTATGTCGACCGGCTAAAATCGCTTGCACCTCCTGAATTTTGTGAAGGTTATTTGTAGCGAAGCAAAGTTCCATTTACTTTCGGATTACTTTTTTTACTTCCACCTCGTAAATCAGATTAGTATAAGGCGCGACAGTTGAATTGCCGTAGGCGCCATAGCCTAATCCAGAGGGAACATATACAATTGCCTTAGTACCCTCACGAAACAAGGGCAGTACAATTTTCCATGCTGGTAAAGTAGATCGCGCGTTTAGCTTCAGGCCCTTTGAAACTTCTGGTTCAACAACTGCTTCCGTTGGCAATGATTTTGCCGTGTAGGTTAAAACAACCGAGTCAGTTAAAAGTGGTGCCAACGCAGTGGAACCACCAGCACTGGTAATTACATACCGAAGATTGGCGGCATCTTTGCGCGCTGCAATGTTTTTCGAGAGCAGGAATGCATCGATTGTAACTAGGTCACGAGTTAATTGAGTTGCGTAATCGCGAATAACTTTCTTCAATTCAATATCAAAGATCAAATTGGAGTTGGCCGGTATGGGACCTGTTCTATAATTGCCGTAGGCCAAGCCAGAGGGTACAAACAATCTTAACTTTGCACCTTCGCCAACCAGCGGCAGCGCAATGCGCCACGCAGGAATCAACTTGTTCAGCAAGAAGGTGTTCTGGCCATTTGTAAAAATGGAGTCGCCCTTGAGCAAGAAAAGCGAATAGTTGACTTGGATAGAATCTACAAGTTGCGGTTTGAAATCCGACCCTTTTGTAGCGATTGAATACCTCAGACCAGAGGTATCTGCTTCGGCTGTAATGTTATTAGCAGCAAGGTATTCATCGATCAATGAAATGTCTTTCTTCAATTGGTCTTTATAGGCCAAATTTACTTTCTCCTCGCTGCATCGGGCAAATAAAATAAAAATTACTGCGACCGAAAGAAAGCCTTTCATTGATTTATCGAAGAAAAACTATTTACTACCCGTCAACTCTATTTCAAAAATTAAATTTGCATTGCTCGGAATCGACCCACTGCCACGTAATCCGTAACCAAGGGTTGAAGGAACATAAAAAGTGGCTTTGGTCCCGACTGGAATCAATGGTATCCCAAGTCTAAGCCCTTTAATGAGGCCGCTCAATGCGAAATCCGATGGCAAACTTTGTTGACCGAAGGGGGTGGCACTGTTTATGTTCATAACTCGCCCAGTATACGAAAACGTAACAGTGCTTGTTGAAACTGGTTTCACACCAGTTCCCAAAGAAGTAATAATGTATTTCAACCCCTCAGGTCCCTTGAGCACATTTTTGATTTCTTTAACAACCAGGTAATCATTAATCGCGAGTGTATCTTTTCTGAGTTGCGGAAATACTTTTAACAACTCGATCTCAAAAATCAAATTCGAATTTGGAGGAATGGTTCCCTGCTGAGCTGATCCATACGCCCAACCAGAAGGAACATAAAAATTGGCTTTTGATCCTTCTTTTATTAGCGGAAGTCCAATTTGCCAACCCGGAATCAAATTCCCCAATAAAAAGCGAACTGGAGCGGTCGATTTTTCAACCTCCGTTTCAGCAGGCAATAATCTTACCGTGTAATTTACAGTAACTGAGTCGGACGCACCGAGCGGCTTAATCCCTGTGCCGTCTACATTGACTACGTATTTTACGCCATAATCATCAGGATCAGTCAATCCTGCAATTCCCTTGCTAACGAGATAGGAATCGATGGCTGCTCTGTCTTTAGCTAGCTGCTCTTCGAAAGTGACGGACTTGGGTGTGTCGGTACTACATCCAGACAAGCCGACCACTGTTGCCAACAATAAAAAAACCAGATATTTCATTTTACTATTACTTAACTTCTATCAACTCCATATCAAACACCAAAACAGAGTTTTCAGCAATCACTTCACCTCTTCGTTGATTACCATAGGCTAACGTAGAGGGAATATAGACAGTCATCTTGGATCCCTTATTCATCAATTGAATAGCTTCTTCCCAACCTGGTATTACTTGTTGCGCACCTACTGTCAATTCTAGCGGAGAGTACGAGCGCCCTTGGGTCAAGATGTTATTTCTTTTCGCCTCCGATTCAATACTTGTATCGAAATACTTGCCGTTTAATAAGTACCCCAAATAGTCAATTTTCACTTGCTGTCCCGCCTTTGCATTTTCACCTATTCCGGGTTTTGTTATAATATACCTAAGCCCTGATGTAGTAGTTTGAGCTGTTACATTTTTTGCTTTCAAGAAATCGTCAATGGCTGTAATATCCTTCTCCAACTGCACTTTTTGATCCTGAAGCATCTTTTCATTTTGCTTCGCTATCAGTTCGGTCTGTAGTTTATTCATTTCCTCCTGATTGAGAACGGCAGACAAACCAATCTGGAAAGTGAATGTTGAAGCAGAGTCAACTGAAAACGGCAAAGGCTGGCGGAAAGTGTTTTCAAACAGTTTCTTGGCGGAAACCTTAAACACAACGCTATCTCCCTTCGACATCATTTTAATGACTTCTAAGACAGCATCGCCTTTAGGTACCGTTCCCTGCATCTGAATGACAGCCGGAAAGCCATTCTTCTTTGAATCGTTCCAAACGGAGTCTTTACCATCCATGAACCGCAAATTCATCACGACAAATTTGCCGGAATCTATTTTGACGCCATCTCCTTTGCGAACGACATTGAATTTGTAACCGGAAGGTGTCTCTTTGGAACCACTACAAGCGGCAACAAAAAGAGATACGAAAAGAAGGGCAATAAGTGAATTTTTCATTGTGTGGTTTTATTTGAAATAGAATTGGTTTATTACTTGTTTAAAGCTTCTTTATATTCCGGCAAGATCGCCAAAAATTTCTTCAAAGTCTCCTCTAGATTTTGTTTTGACTGCCCCCCTGAGGCATTTTTGTGTCCTCCGCCTTCAAAATGTTTGCGCGCCAGGGCATTCACATCAAAATCTGCTAACGAACGAAAAGACAATTTTATTTCTTCCTTACGGTCATACATCAATACGGCCATTTTAATACCCTTAATGGAAAGGCCGTAATTAACAAGACCCTCAGTATCCCCAGTTTGTGAACCAAACTGCTTGAGTTCCTCCCATGTAAGTGTCATATAAGCCGTGCTATACTCTGGCAACACAACCAGCTTTTGGCTGAGTGCAAATCCCGTCAAACGCAAACGCTCTAGTGAGTTAGTATCGTATATTTTCTTAGCTACTTCGCTTGGATTCGCCCCTCTGCTTACCAACTCGGAGGCAATCAAAAATTCCTTGTGTGTGGTGTTATTATGCCTGAATCCACCGGTATCGGTCATCAGTCCTGCATACAAACAGTTCGCAATGTCTTGATCGATTAACTCACGATCTCCCCATTCATCGATGAGTTCAAAAATCAACTCGGCTGTTGATGCAGAGCTGACATCCCATTTCTCAAAATCCGCAAATTTTTCGGGTTCCAGATGGTGGTCTATCATCACCTTTTTTGCGGTAGATGTTTTCACCATCTCTCCAACTTCATTTATCCTTTTCAAACTCGAGAAATCAAGGCAAAAGAGGACGTCACAGGCCTCGATCAACGCTTTTGCTTTTTGCAGCAGAGCTGTTGAGTCCTTTGTCAAGGCAATAACCATTTCTTTGCCGGGCATCCAAGTCAAAAAGTCAGGGTAATCGCTTGGGCTGATTACCGCAACGGAATGGCCTTTTTGTGCTAAATAGCCTGCCAAACCCAGCGAGGAACCCAAGGCGTCTGCATCCGGCTTAAAGTGGGTCACAATTACCACTTTCTTCGGTGATGCGAGTAGTGTTTTCAGTCCTTCCAGGTCTTTCATTTAAGGGGGCAAAAATAATCAATGATTCTGGATTCGGGCTTCTATGTTCCCTGTTCTTTTAATACTTTTGCGCCCGAATAATTCAACTAAAAAACCTCAAAAAACAACTAAAATGGCAGGAAACAGAACTTTTACAATGCTTAAGCCTGATGCAACTATTGCAAATAATTCAGGTGCAATTATCAAAATGATTGAAGAGGCAGGCTTCCGCATCATTGCAATGAAGAAGACAAGATTGAGCAGCGAATTGGCTGGCAAATTTTATGAAATTCATAAGGAGCGATCTTTTTATGGCGAACTGGTTAACTACATGTCATCAGGTGCCATTGTTCCGATGATCCTTGAAAAAGCCAACGCAGTAGAAGATTTTCGCAAACTGATTGGCGCAACGGATCCAAAAAAAGCAGAACCAGGTACGATACGTGCATTGTTTGCAAAGTCGATCGATGCAAATGCAATCCATGGTTCCGACTCGGATGCCAATGCGGAAATTGAGGGAAGTTTCTTCTTCTCACAGTTTGAAAGGTTCTAAGGTTGCCAGTTTCTAGTTTCAAGTTCAGGTAGAAGGATTTCAAACTTGTAACCGGGAACTGGGAACATTTCCCCATCCGTTTTGTTCTTCGATAAGTTTTAAGATTAAGAGATAAGTTTTTTTATGAACATCGATCCCCTTTACTCCGAAAAATTTGAGTCGCGACACAATGCACCCAATGCCAACCAAATAGCTGAAATGCTAAAGGTGGTAAAAGCCAAATCAGTGGATCAGGTGATCGACCAAACAGTGCCAGCCAACATCCGCTTGAAAAAAGCATTGAACTTGCCGGCAGCACAATCGGAGTTTGAATTCTTAAACGAATTCAAAAAGATGGTTTCCAAAAACAAGATCTATAAGTCTTATATAGGCACCGGATATTATAACTGCATTACTCCGGGAGTCATTCTTAGAAATATTTTAGAGAACCCAGGGTGGTATACAGCTTATACACCCTATCAGGCAGAAATTGCCCAGGGCAGGATGGAAGCATTGATCAATTATCAAACGATGGTCATCGACTTGACGGGTATGGAAATCGCCAACGCGTCATTGTTGGACGAGGCAACCGCTGCCGCTGAAGCACTGCATCTTTTATACGCATCAAAGAAAGCATCTAAAAAAGATGCACATAAATTTTTTGTTGATGAACATACTTTTCCCCAAGTAATTGACTTGCTGAAAACGCGCGCAAATCCTATTGGTGTTGAACTCATTGTAGGTGACCTCACAAAATTAGACATTACAGAAGCTAACCTGTTTGGAATCTATATTCAAAATCCGAATAACAATGGCGAAGTAAAAGACTATACATCAATGATTGAGTCTGCCCATGAGAAAGAAGTCTTTGTGGTGATGGGTGCCGACCTAATGAGTTTGCTGTTGGTAAAATCGCCAGGTGAAATGGGCGCAGATGTAGTGGTGGGTTGTTCGCAACGCTTCGGAGTGCCGATGGGTTTCGGTGGACCTCATGCTGCTTTTTTCGCCACCAAAGATGAATTTAAAAGACAAATGCCGGGGAGAATTATCGGCATTTCGCAAGACGCTCAAGGGAATCCCGGCTATCGGATGGCCCTGCAAACGCGTGAGCAACATATTCGCAGAGAAAAAGCAACCTCCAATATTTGCACTGCACAAGTTTTATTATCCGTAATGGCCAGCATGTACGCGGTGTATCACGGCCCTGAAGGATTGAAAAAAATCGCTGGTCGAATACATGGCCTTGCTAATGTTCTGGAATCAAATTTGAAAGCGGCTGGGTTTAAACAAGTAAACGCTGCCTACTTTGATACGCTTAAAATTGCCGTTGCCGATAAGAAAGCGATTGAGCGGGAAGCCATTAAGCATGAACTGAACTTCCGTTATTTTAGTGATAGCCATGTAGGAATTTCGTTGGATGAGACGACTTCCTTGAAAGACCTTCAAACGATCTTGAAAGTATTTGGCGTTTCTTCCTCAACGAATGGCGAGAAGTCTACAACCAATCTTCCGGCTTCGTTAGTTAGAAAATCCGATTTCTTAACTCATCCTATTTTTAACTCACATCACAGCGAGCATGAAATGCTGCGCTATATCAAAAAATTAGAAAGCAAAGATTTATCCATGGTGCATTCGATGATTTCATTGGGCTCTTGCACAATGAAATTAAATGCCACTACTGAAATGATTCCCGTCACATGGCCTGAGATGGGACAAATTCATCCTTTCGCACCAAGTGATCAAACACTAGGCTATTCAGAAATGATTTCTAATCTGGAGGTTTGGTTAAAAGAGATTACTGGGTTTACAGGAATTTCACTGCAACCCAACAGCGGGGCACAAGGTGAATATGCAGGATTGATGGTGATTAGAGCCTACCACCAAAACAGAGGTGATCATCATCGGAACATTGCTTTGATTCCTTCATCGGCTCATGGAACAAATCCAGCCAGTGCAGTAATGGCTGGCATGGAAGTGGTCGTCACTAAATCAGATGCAGAAGGGAAGATCGATGTAGCCGACTTAAAAGCAAAGGCTGAACAATACAAAAATAATCTAGCGTGCTTGATGGTCACCTATCCATCAACGCATGGTGTTTTTGAAGAAGCCATTGTAGATATCTGCGAAACAATTCACCAAAACGGTGGATTGGTTTACATGGACGGAGCCAACATGAATGCACAAGTTGGTTTAACCTCACCGGCTAACATCGGTGCAGATGTTTGCCACCTTAACCTTCATAAAACATTTTGCATTCCCCACGGAGGTGGAGGTCCTGGCATGGGTCCGATTTGTTGTAACGATAAATTGAGACCTTTTCTTCCAGGTCATGTAGTTGTAAAAACGGGAGGAGAAAAAGCGATTAGTGCCGTATCTGGCGCGCCATGGGGAAGCGCTAGCATCCTGGCCATCTCTTATGCTTATATCGCCATGATGGGAAGTGAAGGATTGACCAACGCTACTAAACTGGCTATCTTCAATGCCAACTACATCAAAGAAAGATTAAGTGGGCACTACAAAATTCTGTACACAGGCACACAAGGCCGTTGTGCGCATGAGATGATTGTGGATTGCCGCGACTTTAAAAAGTTTGGAGTAGAGGTAGAGGATATTGCAAAGCGACTCATGGATTATGGCTTCCATGCGCCAACCGTTTCATTCCCGGTAGCAGGTACCATCATGATCGAGCCGACCGAGAGCGAACCCAAAGCAGAGATGGATCGCTTTGTAGACGCATTGATCGAAATACGGAATGAAATCCGTGAAGTAGAAGAAGGCAAAGCAGACAAAGAAAACAATGTATTGAAAAACGCACCTCATACTGCAGCCGTCATTACAGCCGATAGTTGGAATCGTCCCTACAGCAGGCAAAAAGCTGCTTACCCACTTTCCTTTGTGAAGGAAGCAAAGTTCTGGCCAACGGTAAGCCGTGTTGACAATGCCTATGGCGATAGAAATTTAGTTTGCAGCTGTTTGCCGATTGAAGAATACGTTAGTTAATATAAGACTTCGGTATTTGGGGTTTTTACACCTTGTGAAATTTGAATGCCCTTGCCCCCAAATGAAAAAGACATTCTTTGCTTTTTTCTTGATCATGGCTATTTCAAGCCAAGCACAGAAGAGCATTTACAAGGGGTTACCTTCTTTGGTTTGGCCGAAGCTCTATGCTATAGAGTACAGAAAAGAAGGTGATTATGACAAACCGCTTTTTTCAAAATACGTACAGTCTCTTGCCAATAAAGTGATCATCTTGCCCGGATACATGGTGCCTTTTGAAAGCGGAATGAAAGGAACTCATTTTATGCTCTCTTCTTTGCCTTTAAACGCGTGCTTTTTTTGCGGTGTCGGTGGACCCGAAACTATCGTAGAGGTATTTTTGCTCGAACCAATTGAGTACACCAACAAGCCCGTTGAGATAAGAGGCAAGCTTATTCTTAACGATAAAAATCCTGATAAGATGATTTACCTGTTAGAAAAAGCAGAATTTTTGGGGGCCGTGGATTTCTAGAAATAACTATTTCAATCCATACTTGTCGATCATAAAAATAAGAGCAGCCATCGAGGCAGCACCCAATTCCAGTTCGCGTTTGTCAACTTTATCAATCGTATCTTCAGATGTATGATGAACGCTGAAGTAACGTTGCGAGTCTGGAAGAAAACCTATCAAAGGCACGCCTTGTGAAGCTAGAGGGCTAATATCTGCGCCTCCACCCTCTTGGTTAAAATCCCAGAGATCATACGGCTCAAAAAGGGGCTTCCAGCCTTTAATGATCGTCTTAACGCCTTCGGTAGTCGACATCGTAAATCCACGAGGAGTAAAACCACCCCTGTCTGATTCCATAGCAGCAATATGCTTCTCCTTGTTTTTCAATGCGAGTTCGGCATACTTTGCGCCACCTCTCAATCCATTTTCTTCATTCATGAACATAACAGCGCGAATGGTACGTTTAGGCTTATAGCCCATCGCTTTGAACAACCTCAATACCTCTATGGATTGAATACAGCCCGCTCCATCATCATGTGCACCTTGCGCTAAGTCCCACGAATCCAAATGCCCACCTACTACAATAATTTCGTCTTTGTATTCGCCACCTCTTATTTCGCCTACTACATTAAAAGACGGAGCATCGTCCAAAATCTGACTGTGCGTCTCAAGATAGAACTGCAAATCTCTTTCTTCTTTTAACAAATTGCTTAACAACTCGGCATGTTGCGTGCTAATCGCGACAGCCGGAATAAGTTTTACGTTCGTTACGTAACGCATACCTCCAGTATGTGCATACGCTTCTATGCCTGAGCCCATTGAACGAACAATCACTGCGACTGCTCCTAATTTTGCTGCTTCTACTGCGCCATTTCCTCTTTGATCAACAGCCCCCCCATAAGCAGCAAACGTGTTAATCTTTGTAGGATCCATCGCACGATTAAAAAAAACAATCTTCCCTTGTATACTCTTTGCTCCTAATTGCTTAAGCTCTTCAAAATTTTTGACCTCAACAATACCCGCTGAAATTCCTGAAGGCCCTGTGCCGATCGATCCACCCAAAGAAGTTATCACAACTTCTCGTGTCCCGATTTTTTTTGAATTGATGATACGACCTATTTCTTGTTGCCCTCGAACCCAATGTGGCACCATCAGAGGCTGTAGCCACACGGAATCAAATCCCAAATCTTCCATCTTATGGCGGCTCCATTCAACGGCTGCCGCAGCCCCTGGCGATCCTGACAGTCGTGGCCCAATGTTTACACATAAGTCATAGAGCATGTCATAGGATTTACCTTTGCTGAGTGCCTGATTGTATATTTCTTTGATCGATTCTTTATCGGAGCTCTGCGCTCGCACAAGAAAAAAGGATAGAAAGAGAAAACTGAAAAGAATTGATTTCATGCATTAATAATTGTTTTTAGTTGTAAGATAGAATGACCTAGATTATCATACCACTGAGTGTAGAGCTTCTTAATTGCCATTTCATATCATTTGAATTTTTGATTTGAAAAATAGTTGATTATGAGTGAATCTACTGACAAGATTATTGAAACGGTCTATTAAATTCTATTATTTTTATTCAAAGGTTTGAAAAACAAGTATTTACAATCGTACTTCGTAGCAACAAATTACACATACTATGGCTTTTTTGTTTGAATCGTTCGAGGATTGGAGAAACTATTGTAAGGAGAAGAATGTCTCGCTGGTAACTGCTGTATTGGAATATGAACTAGAACAAAAAGGGCGAAGTGAACAGCAAATTTGGGAAGGTTTGGGCATTGCATGGGACGTGATGAAAGATGCTGTGCATACTGGTCTTACAGAAGAAATGACTTCTCGTTCAGGCATGATTAACAACGGAGCAAAAAAAGTCTACAATTACCCGAAATCTGTTCTCTCTAAAGAATTTCAAAATCTAATTTCGCGCGCCCTTGCTGCCAAGGAAGTCAACTCCTGCATGGGTAGAATTGTAGCCGCGCCCACCGCAGGTGCCTCTGGTATAATGCCTGGCGTTCTTTTTACGTTGCAAGAGATACATCAAATAGAAGACAAAAAGATTTTAGAGGCCATGTTATTAGCCGCAGGTATCGCGCTCATCATGGAACAAAAAGCTTCTATTGCCGGAGCTGTTGGCGGTTGTCAGGCAGAGACAGGTACCGCTGCAGCCATGGGCGCTGGTGCAATCGTCTATTGCCTGGGTGGAGATAAAAATCAGATTTTTAATGCGGTGGCTATCACCGTGCAGTGCATGTTAGGTTTAGTCTGTGATCCGGTTGCCGGGTTAGTGGAAGTTCCCTGTGTGGTGCGCAATGCAAGTGCCGCGGCCATCGCGAACAGCTCTGCTCAAATTGCATTGGCAAATGTAAGCAGCGTGATTCCCGTTGACGAAGTAATTGAAGCCATGGGAGAAATTGGTGCCAGTATGGAAACGCGCTATAAAGAAACAGCTCTTGGTGGATTGGCCGCAACGAAAACCGGTCAGGCTATTTCTAAACGAGTGCTGATACGTGATATCGAAATGTTGCCAGACGAAGGAACAATTTAGCCAACCACTTTAAAAAAGTAATAATGAAATTTGGTGTTACAACCCTACTCCTTGTTCTTTCATTCGGACAACTATTTTGCCAGAAAAGACTTTCCATTTACAAATCGTTCGGTGGGGTTGTTTTTGAAATGGATTCTACTTCGATCAGCTCTAAACAGGTTTCCATTATTTTGCAACAAAACCAAAAGGCCTACCAAGAATTTAAAGTTGCCAAAAGAAAGGCGTTGGTTGGAAATATAATTGGCTTCACCGGTGGTTTGTTGGTTGCCGTGCCTCTTATTTCAATCGTTGCGGGTGGGCAACCCGAATGGGCCTATGTGGGTGCCGGGGGAGTTCTTTTTCTGGGTTCTCTTCCTTTCAGCTCCTCATTCAGAGGGCATGCACTTAATGCAATTGAGATTTATAATTCCGGTGTCTCCGTTTCCAGTCATCGAATAAGGCCATCCTTCCATTTCTATGGAACAGGCGCTTCTCTCGTGTTACGATTTTAGCATTAGTTTTCGCCCTCCTTCGCGGTAACAGTAATTGGGAAATCATTGCCATGAATGTAGCTGGTGGGATATTGAGCGTCTCCACCGTATTGCTTCGTAAGCTCTGGTACTCGTTCCTCCATATAAAATTTCAACTCATTTACCGTAATCTTGTTGTCATTATTGTTATTGCCCTTACCGTCAAGAGCCTCTAACAAGGCGTAGGTAAATACACCATGTTTCAACACTTCAAATTCAGTAGCAAACTGTTTAGAACCGGAAGACGCAATCCATACCACACCCGAACTCCGGGCTAATTGCACAATGGCTTTTTCATCACCACCCAATGCACGTGTACTCATGTTTTTCAATGCTCCGCCCGAATGACAAGCATCCATCAAAACAATTTGTTTCGTTGATTTTATTTTTGTCAGGTACTCTTTTAATTCAACATCCGAAATACCTTTTGCTGTTAACTGCTTCGTATCCCCATAAATCTTGGTTACATCTGTTGGCACAAAATAAAACGGACTATCGCCATCTTTGTCTTTGTTCTCTTCATCCAAACTGCCATGACCCGCGTAGAAGAATACAAAGACATCCTGTGGCTGAGCCTTTGCGGCAATTGACTTGAAGCCTTCAACAATTTTCGCTTTCGTACCATTCTCATCATAACGCTCCACAATGTTGATGGCTTTAAATATCCGTTGACCTTGTGAAGAAATTTTTTCAGCAAATGCCTTTGCGTCCGGCTGAGCGTAATTCAGGTTGTATTGAGAGTTTTGGTACTTATTAATGCCTACCACCATCACATGCAAGGTCGAGTTGAGAATGACCTTACCCACGTAATCAATTTTCAAAATCTCAGGTCTTGACTCGATACGTTGATAGTTCACTACTACCACTTTGAATTCGTTTGTTTCGTTCAACATTTCTACGTTGTAGGATTTTAGCACCTTATCATTCTCACCTTTGGTCTCTACCGTGGTGTCACTCAATATCAGTTTATCATTTTGATAGATGTTTACTTCTTCAATCCCGCTACCTCCATCAAAAATCTCAACATCCAATTTCAATGCTTGCTGAGTCGTAACGAGCTTGCCACTTTGGTAGTCGATTTGGCCATTATCGTGGAGAACTTCAGTGGTAAAGAAGCCGGCTGAAGGTCTGTGCAGCTTAGTCAAATCAAAAATCCGCTCGCCCTCCTCACGAAGAATATCTTCTACGCGTTTTCCCTGTGCAATGCTTTTCTGCATTTGTGTAGGCCGATACAAGATTTTAAAATACTGTTCAGCCGCATAAAAATCTGCGAGCTTGTCAATTCCGCGATTCAAGTGCCAACCAAAATATTGCCCCCCAGCTGACGTACAAGCAAAATATCCTTTGTAGGCCCAGCATACCCATTGATTATCCTCAGTCAAAAACAACGTGGCGAAGGGAAGCACGGTCTCACCTAAATTTTTATAAACCTCTTCGATGGCTTTATAGTTTTTCTCACCATGTGCTTTCATATAGTCGATCACCGCTCGCCAAGCTTTTTTGGAAGGTTCCCGGGTGAGCGAATCAATCGGAAGCGATTCAAAATAGGCACCCCAAGCCGCATCGCTAAACTCGGGATGCTGACGCATGGTTGGTGCGGCACCGGTCTCACTTAGCTTCCAAAGCACAATGGTCTGATCCTCGCCCCCTGAAGCCAAGTATCTACCATCCTGGCTAATTGCAACTGCTCTTACGCCACCCACATGCCCAACAAATTCCTTCTGAAAAGCACCGTTGCGATCAAACATTCTAAGTGAATAATCACTTGCAACGATAACTTCCCCCTCGCGTGAGGCCTGGAAATCTAGAATACGCCCATCTTCGCTATCAATGTTTTGAATCTTTTTGCCTTTGGGAAGACTCAATTCAGTTTCAGAAACTTGTGAAATGCCTTTTCCGAAATTCTCTACGGGTGGTGAAAAATTGAGCGAGTTGACGTTGAGTTTCATGGAATTGAAATCGAAACTACGTTGAAACTCATTTGGCTTGGCATTAATGTCTTGCGACACAAACAACTCGAGACCCGCCCCAAAAGCCAAATCATGAATAGCGCTACCTTTTCCTTTTACTTTGCGAAGGGCTTTACCGTTGATGGGATTCCATAAATAAATTTCATTATTATTTCCCCCCGCAGAAGCAACCTGGTAACTTCCATTGTCGAGGGGTGAAAAAACAGCCGCAAAAACCGCATTGTCATGCCCCCTAAAATCGGTGAATTTGTTCCCTTCAGGAATGCCATAGCTTACGCCATGACCGGTGTCGTCCAAGCCGACCAATATTTTCGAGTCATGGGAGAAAGCAATTGCGTTCACGGAAGCATCTCTACTCCACTGTTTAATCACTGAACCCGTACTACTCCACAAGAAAAACTCCTTCTCATAGCTACTGGATGCCAGGTACATACCATCGCTTGAATAGGCTAATTTGTTCACTTCTCCCATGTGCTTTTTCCAAAATCTTGGATTGAATTTGCTTCCCCCCTTTTCTAAAATGGCTAAGCTGTAAATGCTCACTTCGGTTTTACCCTCCTGGGCGATGGCCACATCCATGTTTACTAAATTCATGGCTAGGTACTTGACGGGCGCACCCGTTTCAATAGATAACTCCTGACTGTACATTGGAGTAGTAGCATCTACTTTCCATACTTTTAAAGTCCCATCGTTACTGCCACTAACCAAATATTTTCCATTGCCCGTAAATGCGAGACTGTTGATTACATCCTTGTGACCAAGTGCTGTTGCAACTTGTATACCTTTATTAAGATCGATGATTGCAATATAAATTTGGTTGTCGGGCGTCACGGTGTATCCGGCTACAGCCAGAAGACTTCCATCTGGCGAAACGTCAGAAGCGTAGAACATGCCCTTTGAACCATCGCCTATCTCCGACTCAAATTTTTTAAGCATCTCTCCGGTGTGAGCGTTCCAAAGACGAACTGTCTTATCTTCCGAAACAGAAATGATTTTCTGGCCGTCCGGGGTGAAATTAAGGTTTTGAACTTTGGCGGAATGCCCCATCGAATTGATCACAACGCGGGGCGCGCTCAACTGGGCTGATCCAGTAAACGCAACAAGACTAAAAGCAACGACAATGGTGGAAATCTTTTTCATGATCGATTACCTTATTGGTAGCTGAAAGGTACCAATTTTATCGGTAAAATCCCGAAAAGTAACCTATCGCAGAATTAAGCGGGCAAGTAGATTGCAAAAAAGGCTGAAAAAGGGTCCTTTTTTCAACTAGCCACGCTGCGCAACTTTCTGGCAACGGTAGGCAAGTGTGAAGAAAAGTGAAAAAAACAAGCCCACAGATAGTAAATAAATTTGCATCACCATTTCATTTAGTTTGTGATACAAAATTGCAGTTTTCCGAGAACCACGTTCTTCCGGAATATTGAAACGACCTACTGAAGTAATATTGACGGTGATATTTAACAAATTTCAGAAGGTCAATTTGCCCTTCAGATAATAAAACAGCCTCAAAAACCCTTTTGAAGCTATATTGTCGAGACGTTTGATACCAAAATAGGCGAAACAAACGGGCAAGAAAAACGATTAACAATGCTAATACTCATAAAAATCAATACCTGATGAAGAAGATCACTTTCGCCTTTCTACTTTACCTATGGTCTGTTCACGTTATTTCTGCTCAATCTGTTCAAAAGGAGATTCCTAAAGATTGGTTCTTGCTTGATCCAGAACAAGATAGTTTACAAGGAGTGAGTGCAGAACGGACCTATGAAACCTTGTTAAAAGGGCAACCGTCTAAAACCGTGTTAGTTGCTGTGATTGACTCAGGGATCGATATAGAACACGAGGATTTGAAAAGTGTAATCTGGGTGAATGAAAAAGAAATTGCCGGCAACGGAATTGATGACGACAAGAATGGCTACGTAGACGATGTGCATGGCTGGAATTTTATTGGTGGTAAAAATGGAAATGTAAATGCCGACACCTATGAACTGACCCGCGAATACATGCGACTTTCAAAAAAATATGATATGGCGGATTCAGTAAAGAATAGGAAAAAAGCAAAAACAGAATACGCAGCTTATTTGAAATTAAAAGACAAATACCGAAAACTGAAAATCAAGAATGAGCAACAGTATCAATTTTACTCGGGCATTTACAAATACACCAAAGCAAGCATAGACACACTGAAGCACTACTTTAAAACAGATAAGTTGGTACCCGATGACGTAAAAAACCTAACGACCGACCGACCGAGCTTACTCTTTGCAAAGAGCGTGGTTGGACGAGTTTATAAAACAGTAGGTGATGATGCTCTCTTGGACGAATACCTTAGCCAGGTGAAAGAGGGGGTGGACTATTTCGAAGTAATTGTAAAATATGGCTACAATACCGAGTTTGACTCTCGACAAATAGTGGGCGACAACTATTCAAATCTTTTCGAAAAAAGCTATGGAAATAATGACGTTAAAGGACCGGACCCGCTACACGGTACACATGTGGCCGGAATTATTGCCGCTGATCGCAGAAACAATCTGGGCATTAAGGGGATTGCGGACAATGTGAAAATAATGGTCGTGCGCGCTGTGCCCAATGGAGATGAAAGAGATAAAGACGTAGCCAATGCAATTATTTACGCAGTAGACAATGGAGCCAAGATTATCAATATGAGTTTCGGTAAATCATTTTCACCAGAAAAAGCGGTAGTGGATCGCGCGGTGAAGTATGCCGAACAAAAAGGAGTACTGCTTATTCACGCAGCTGGTAATGAGGGTGACAATATTGACGTAGAAAAAAATTTTCCAACAAAAAAATACTTGAATGGAAAGGAAGCAAAAAACTGGATCGAGGTGGGAGCGTCCGCTTGGGGCAGTGGTGAAGATTTTGTGGGGAGTTTTTCAAACTATGGAAAGAAGAGTGTTTCACTGTTCGCTCCGGGCGTTCAAATCTATTCTACCACCCCTGGCAACACTTACAAAAATGAAGATGGGACAAGTATGGCCAGCCCTTCTACCGCGGGAGTGGCCGCACTACTGATGTCTTACTTTCCAAACCTTAAGGCTATCGAAGTGAAAGATATTTTAGAAAAATCTACCCGCAAATTTGATAACCTCAAAGTGCAAAAGCCGGGCAGTAAAGAACTCGTTTCATTTGGCGACCTTAGCTCGTCTGGAGGATTGGTAAATGCCTATGAGGCCGTGAAGATGGCGAAGGAAAATAAAAAGCCAACCGTAAAGTAGTCGACTACTTCGGGATTGTTTCCACTCTTAAGCCAATGGCTAAAATCCCTCGTAGTGTATCTTGTCGCATAAACTGCTCAAACCTGACTTTATGTTTGCCGGAATTTTTAAAAGAATAGTTGGTAAGAAACCCAAACTGATGATCGTACACATCGCCAAGTCCGCTGCGACCATTTGGCTCTCCGGTTTTAATGTCAAAAAGATTCTGACTCAGCATTTCCTTTTTTACCACAGTCCCTTTTGCGTCAATCAATTGATAGTTTACAAAAAGACGAGCGTAGGGATAGTCTAAGGAATTGCGCACATCTAAGTATAAATTGTAGCTTTGTGTGGTATCGCTTACTTCAAATTCCAACTCTGCGGGTGTTGTGATTTTCCAGGTACGATCCTTGAACTCTATATTG
This sequence comes from Cytophagales bacterium, assembly GCA_020402945.1. Taxonomy (GTDB): domain Bacteria; phylum Bacteroidota; class Bacteroidia; order Cytophagales; family Cyclobacteriaceae; genus ELB16-189. The sequence goes on from JADBYQ010000034.1 coordinate 32,973, forward strand.
TCTTCATACACACGATTAGAATCGCAGGAACTTAACATAAAGATGAGTCCAACTAAACATGGAACAATACTAGATTTAACTGAAGACAGTCTCAACTGACCCCTTACAACATCCATCGATCTCACTACCTCTAAAATCATAAATCGTAAATCTTTTAATCGTAATTCTATTCTAGCGGTTTATCCTTATCAGGATTTGGCTTGTTTGGATTGCGATTAGGGTTGTTAGGGTTGCGGTTGGGATTATTTTGATTGCGATTAGGGTTCGGGTTGTTGGGATTGCGGTTAGGATTTTGATTCCTATTTGGATTATTGCGATTTGGGTTATTTTGATTCCTATTTCGATTAGGATTTTGATCGTTATTCGGTTTATTTGGATTGCCACCTTGCGGCTTTTGCTGCGCGGGTTTTGGTGAGTTACCCTCTCGCGCTTGATTGTTACTCCTATTGTCTCGGTTTCCGCGGTCATCGCGCCCACGTCCTCTTCTGTCGTTATTCTTGTTGGCTTTGTTTTTGAATTTGCGATCCATGCTAGCTAAATCGCTATTGAGCACACTTAAAGGAGCACGAACTTCTTCTTTGTCAATTTGCAGTGTTGCCGGTTTCTTGCCCTCTTTATTCAACGCCAATATTTCATTGACGCGATCCACATTCAGCGGATACCAGTTGTTATCTTCTTTATAGCCAAACCACATGATCTTCCTAAAGATGTCCGTTTTTTGCAATCGGGCTTCGCCTTGCTCTGTCAGCAGTGGCGCCTCCACTTCGGGGATGTACTTCAGCGCATCCATGTAGGTCTCCAACTCATAATTCAGGCAGCATTTCAAACGCCCACATTGACCAGACAGTTTGCTCGGATTGAGAGACAGATTTTGATAACGAGCAGCGCTTGTCGCCACATTTTTAAAATCACTAAGCCAAGTGGAACAACACAACTCGCGACCGCAAACACCAATGCCACCTAAACGGCCTGCCTCTTGGCGGAGGCTGATTTGTCGCATCTCTACGCGCACTTTAAATTCTCCAGCTAACTGTTTTATCAATTCGCGAAAGTCGACACGATCCTCCGCAGAATAAAAGAAAGTTGCTTTGGTATTGTCGGCCTGGTATTCAACATCAGAGAGCTTCATTGCTAGCTTGTACTGTTTCACTATCTCGCGAGAGCGATAGAGCGTAGGAGCGGCTCGCTTTTTCGTTTCTTCGTATTTTTCTAAGTCGCGTTGATGCGCTATGCGGTAAATTTTCTTGATCTCCTCATCGTTAGCGACCTTCTTCTTTTGCATTTGAAGGCGCACCAATTCGCCTTGCAGGGAGACATGCCCTAAATGATGCCCTGACTGTGTCTCGACAATAATGGCATCACCTGTTGTCAGTAAGAGATTTCCCGTATTGCGATAAAAATCCTTTCGGCCACTTTTGAATCGTACTTCGACCACGTCAAAGCGATCCTGTACCGGCATATCCATATTCGACAGCCAGTCGAATACATTCATCTTATTACATCCCCCGGTGCCACAAGCACCGTTATTATTGCAACCGGAAACCTTTCCTGCCTGTCCGGCAGGCAGGCCGTCCTTCTTTGTTCCACAAGCACAGCCCATCGTTTAAGATATTGATTAGAAGGTTAAAGGTAGCGCGTTAGATGGGTAAAGGCAAGGGGTTATTTCCTTCTGAAAGTTATTGGATTCAAGGGTCTAGGTTAGAAATAAATTCACATCAAATCCTTCCCTATATCCCACCTGTAATAAACACCGTCCCAGTTAATTTTTTCTGCGGCTGCATAAGCATTGGCTTGTGCTGCTTTCAATGTTTTTCCCTTGCCCGTAATACCCAACACACGGCCCCCATCGGTTAACACCTCATTGTTCTGCTTTTTTGTTCCGGCATGGAATACCAACGCACCAGTAGCTTCTTCTAAGCCGCTTATCGTTTTACCTTTTTCATATTCATCAGGGTAGCCATCAGAAGCCACAACAATGGTCAACGCAAAATTGGGATCCACCGCGATGGTCTTGTCTTTCAATTCGCCCTTGGCTGCAGCAAGAAGCAATTCTAGAAAATCACTTTGAATGCGCGCCATCACCGACTGCGTTTCCGGATCGCCCATGCGCGTATTGTATTCAATCACATACGGCTCGCTTCTTACGTTCATCAGCCCAACAAAAATAAATCCTTTGAAGGGAATTTGCTCTTTCTTTAATCCTGCAATGGTGGGTTTGATTACTTCCTCCTCCACTTTTTTCATGAACGCTGCATCGGCAAAAGGCACAGGAGAAACAGAGCCCATGCCTCCTGTATTTGGCCCCGTGTCGCCATCGCCAATGCGTTTGTAATCTTTTGCCTCTGGTAAAATCACATAATCCTCACCATCAGTCAACACAAAAACAGAAAGCTCAATACCATTTAAGAATTCTTCTACTAACACCTTCGCGCTGGCTTCGCCAAATTTTTTATCTTCCAACATTTCGCGCATCGTGGCTTTCGCTTCGGCCTCGTCAGATGTGATGATGACTCCCTTTCCTGCTGCCAATCCATCGGCTTTTAAAACATACGGAGGCTGGCATGTCTCAAGGTAACTTGCTGCATCCGCAAATTGATTTGCATAAAACGTTCTTGCCTTCGCAGTAGGTACACCGTTACGCAACATGAATTGCTTTGAAAAATCCTTGCTGCCTTCCAGTTGTGCACCTGCCTTACCTGGCCCTACCATCAAAATCGATTTCAATTTCGGATCAGCCTCAAAATAATCGCGGATACCATTTACCAGAGGAACTTCTGGACCAACTACAACTAATTCAATTCTATTGTCAACGCAGAATGCCCCCAATTTTTCAAATTCGCTCACCCCAATCGATACATTCTCCGCAACCATTGAAGTTCCAGCATTACCAGGCGCGACAAATAGCCGCTCGCACAATGGGCTTTGTTTGATTTTCCAGGCGAGTGCATGTTCGCGACCACCGTTGCCGATCAGAAGGATGTTCATAGTAAAAGATAAGCGTCAAATATAAGTTGGAATTGACAAAAGTTCTAAGAAAAAAGCCCTTTGAATGTAACATTCAAAGGGCTTATCAATTCTTTTACAAAAAGTTAATTTGCGTACTCGCTCAAAAATTTGATGCGCATCAAACGAACATCATCTTCCGATTGATCCGTCAAGGTTGCCATCGCCTCTTCCATGCTATCGGTCTCCGAATTTAGGAAGTAGTCATAGATCTCTTCTTGCTTATTGTCATCCAGCACTTCATCGATGTAATAGTCAATCGTAAGTTTTGTGCCGGAGTAGCAAATATTTTCCATCTCCGTCAACAGCTCATCAAAGGTCAAACTCTTTGACTCGGCTATCTCTTCCAAATCCACCTTGCGATCAATTTGTTGGATGATGAATATTTTTATTTTTGATTTATTGACCGAAGACTTCACAACCACCTCAGAGGCAGTCTCGATATCATTTTCATCTACATATTTTTCAATTAGCTCAATGAATTCCTTACCAAACTTATTCACCTTACCCATGCCTACCCCATTCACCGAAGCCAACTCTTCTTTGTTGGTCGGATAGGTCGTTGCCATTTCTTCCAAAGAAGGATCTTGGAAAATGACATAGGGTGGCAAGTCTTTTTCTTTGGCGATCTTCTTGCGAAGCGCCTTCAGCATCTCGAACAATTTTACATCGTAGGACTTTGAGTTGATAATCACCCGCTCAGATGATTCCTCTTCGCCTACTTCTGTACTGAAATCATGATCTCTGGCGAGTTCGATGGAATGTGGCTTCTTGAGGAAGGCATGACCCTTCTCCGTGATTTTCAACACCCCGATGTTTTCAATATCCTTTTCTAAATATTGATAGATCAGTGCCTGACGAATAACCGCCTTCCAGAAATCGGCATCTTCCGTATCGCCTTTGCCATAGATAGCCAAATCAAAATGGCCATAGCTCTTCACGTACTCATCTTCGGTGCCGCGAATCACATTTACCAAGTGTGGAAGTCCAAATCGCTCACTCGTCTGTTTAACTGCTTCAATAGCAATCTTAACGGAATCCATACCTTCAAACCTCTCTCGTGGATTCATACAATTGTCGCACGCGCCACAATTGGTTTCTTTATATTCTTCACCAAAGTAATGGAGAAGTTGCTTCCGCCTACAAACAGGCGACTCGGCATAAAACTCCATCTCCTGTAATAAAATGCGCGCGTTCTCTCGCTCTTGTACAGACTTGTCTTTGTTAAACTTCTCTAATTTGTTCAAGTCGTTATGACTATAGAACATCAGGCAAATGCCTTCCAAACCATCGCGACCTCCGCGTCCGGTTTCTTGGTAATATCCTTCCAGTGATTTGGGAACATCGTAGTGCACAACAAACCTAACATCCGGTTTATCAATACCCATTCCAAATGCAATGGTAGCTGTAATAATGTCGACTTCCTCATTCAAAAAATCATCTTGATTTTTCATGCGCACATCCGGATCTAAACCAGCATGGTAAGGTGCTGCCTTAAATCCATTTACGTTCAACAACTGCGCAATCTCTTCTACTTTTTTGCGGCTGAGGCAATAGATGATTCCTGATTTCCCTTTGTGTTCTTTTAAAAAGCGAATGAGTTGCTTTTTAGTCTCCTTTTTGGGGCGTACTTCGTAATATAAATTTTTGCGATTGAACGAAGACAAGAAAACGTCTGCGTCTTCCATCTGCAAATTCTTCTGAATATCTAACTGAACTTTTGGCGTAGCGGTAGCTGTCAGAGCGATGACTGACTTTTTGCCAAGCTGCCCAATCATGGTCTTAATCCTGCGATACTCCGGGCGAAAATCATGACCCCACTCTGAAATACAATGAGCCTCATCGATGGCAACAAAAGAAACATTTACTTTTTGCAAAAATTCAATGTTCTCCTCTTTATTCAGTGATTCGGGTGCTACATACAAAAGCTTTACCAACCCCGACACGCAATCCTTCTTAAGTTTTGTTATTTCTCCTTTACTGAGTGTTGAATTCAAAAATCTCGCATTCACTCCATATGCGTTCATCTGATCTACCTGATTCTTCATCAGCGCGATCAATGGTGATATCACGATGGCCAAGCCATCGTACATCATCGCGGGAAGTTGATAACATAGGGATTTGCCCGCCCCGGTGGGCATGATTACAAACGTGTTCCTCCCTGTAAGAATATTTCTGATTACAACCTCTTGATTTCCCCTGAAATTTCCGTAGCCGAATATTTCCTTGAGTTTTGCCTTTAGTTCGTCTTTCTCTTCTGCCACTACCATAATACCTTGTAATAAAGTTCTGTTTTAAGTTTTTTAGGAAATTGAAGATAATAAAAAAAATCCGACAAGAAGCAAAGCATGTAGGATATAAATGATTATTGCATAATTACCCTATAACGAAGAATTCACTCATTAGTGCTACAAACGGAAAAATTGTTTGATCACTGGCTATTTGCGTGTGTGGCAACGTTTGCACCCGGTTAAAGATTCACGATAGTTCACTATTTTAGCGGTTTAAAATCTATAACGGCTATTTTCGAATGAATACAAATCTTTTTGTGGTATTGATGGCAGGTGGAGTTGGAACCAGATTTTGGCCCTATAGCCGAAATGCCAAGCCAAAACAGTTTTTGGATGTAGTCGGAACAGGAAAAACGCTTCTTCAATCAACCTATGACCGCTTTTTGCCCATTTGCCCACCCGAAAATATTTTTGTGGTCACGCATGAAGAGCATCGTATGTTGACAAAGGAACAGTTGCCTTCACTATCTGAATCACAAATATTGGCGGAGCCCATGAGAAAGAACACAGCACCCTGTATTCTCTATGCTTGCCATAAGATCTCTAAGATCAATCCGCAAGCCGTGGTAGTAGTGAGCCCGACAGATCATCTTATTCTAAACGAATCTGACTTTCAACAGACTATCCTCAAATCTGCCGAACAGGCAAAAAACCAGGATAAGCTGATAACACTAGGTATTAAGCCCTCGAGACCTGAAACCGGCTATGGCTACATCCAGTACATCGAAAACAAAAGCACTTTAAAAAAGGTCAAAACCTTTACGGAGAAACCAGAGTTAGCCTTGGCAAACAAGTTTTTAGAAAGCGGTGATTTCGTCTGGAATGCGGGCATTTTTATTTGGGGTGTGCAGGCAATTCATCATGCTTTTGCTAAGTACTTGCCTGAAATGACTGAGATCTTTGACGAGGCAGCACCAAGCATCTCCACCGATGATGAAAAGCAGGCAATACAAGCGGCCTACTCGCAAACCAAGAATATTTCCATTGACTATGCCATCATGGAAAAAGCGGACAACGTTTACGTTTGGCTGAGTCAATTCGCTTGGTCGGATTTAGGATCGTGGGGATCGTTGTATGAATATTCAGCCAAAGACTCGAACAACAATGTGATTGGCGTGGATGCGCTTACCTATGAAACGCGTAACTCAATTATAAAAGGTGATGCGAATAAGTTGGTTGTTACACAGGGCCTCAACGGCTACTTGGTAGGCGCTTTTGGCAACGTGGTGATCGTATGCGAAAAAGATAAGGAAGACCTTTTTCGAAAATTTGTGAACGACCTGAAGAGCAAACCAAACAGTAGCGATTACTTGTAGTCTCTCTGCCTAATTTTCTCGTAAACAACAATTCCTGCGGCAACGGATACGTTTAGCGATTCTATACTTCCCATCAATGGAATTTTAGCGAGGTGATCAGCATCCTTTAACATCTGTGGTGAAATACCGTCTTCTTCAGACCCCAGTATAATCGCTACTGGTGTGTTCAAATCAATTTGATAGATCGTGTTAGTAGCCTTCTCAGTACAGGCGATAATTTGAATGCCATTGTCTTTCAACAATTGAAATGTTTTCTTCATATCCTTCACGCGGCAAACGGGCAGATGATTGAGCGCACCGGCTGATGTCTTCATCGCATCGCCTGTAATGGGCGCATTTCCTTTGTCGGCAATGATCATCGCATCCACTTGTGCGCACTCCGCGGTACGCGCCAATGCTCCAAAATTGCGAACGTCAGTAACTCTATCAACGATCAAAAAAAACGGCTCGCGACCTTCGCTGTAACATTTATCAATAATGTTTTCAAGTGGAACATATTGAACCGCAGACAACACACAAACAACTCCCTGGTGATTTTTATTGGAAAGCCGGTCTAGTTTAACTTGCGGAATAAATGAATAGGGAGCTTTATGAGTAGCCGCTGTATTGATTAGCTCCTTTATCAAATCGTTATTTAGCCCAGATTGAATATAAATCTTTTCAATCTCACGCCCGGCCTTGATGGCCTCAATCACGGCACGCGTACCAAAAATTGTTTCTGCTTTTTCCATACAAATAAAAAGAATATACGAGTTAGAATTAAGGAGTCAGAATCTTAGCCTATCGACTACAGATTACCGAAAACCAGCAACCGATCACTACCACAACCTTGCCGGATATACACCACTCTCTACTAGTTGTTTTATTTTGCTTGACACTTCCTCTTTGTCTTCTTTATAGGTCACTCCAAACCAGGTTTTGCCACCCCCCAAAATATGAACCTTGCCCAGATTCTGCCTGATGACTTCATTTGTCAATAGCGCAATGTAAAATTCTGCCGAGGGGTTTTCTTTGTTTTTCTCTGCAAATTCGTGAAACATCTTTTCAGCAACCGCAAACACACCTGGTTGAAAGCCCCAGCAATTCATAGAAACGGGGAACAACGGATCTAGTTCACGATCACCGGTATCCTCTTTAGAAATAATTTTTCCCTGCCCGTCCGGCAGGCGGGCATCTTCTTTTACAATTTTTGTAAGCTCACTCAGCTTCTTCAAAAATCCCTGCGCATCTCGTTCTTCTGCTACTCCGCGCGACACACTACCATGTTCTGACAACACATTTTTTAATGTGTATCCTACCATGGCGTGATGATCGGGTGCTGCCGTGTCAAAAAAAGTAGACAGGGATTCAAAAGCTTCCTTGCCATAAAAGTCATCTGCATTGATCACGGCAAACGGCTCGTTGATAACGTCTTTGCCACAAAGCATGGCATGCGTGGTTCCCCACGGTTTTTTACGATTCACTGGCCCATAATTTTGAGGAACAAATCGATCCAGCGATTGTACCTCAAAGTAAACTTCCACCTTTCCTTTTAGTTTGGGGAGAAATATCTCTTCTACTGTTGATTTAATCTCATCGCGCACGATGAAAACCACCTTTGCAAACCCAGCACGAATCGCGTCATACAGCGAATAGTCCATGATGGTTTCTCCACTAGGGCCAAATCCATCAATTTGCTTTATTCCACCATACCGACTACCCATGCCCGCGGCCATAACCAACAAGCTTTTTGATTTTTTTACTGCCATATTAAACTGTGATATATTGAAACCAGAAATAAATTGCCAACTTTCAAGCTCGCATTGCGAAAGAAGGATACAGTTTCAAAAATAAGGCTTTACCATCATACTTTTATCTTATGAGTTCAAATAAGAATTACGTGCTTTCCATCTCCATCATTGGCGTTCTCTTTTTCATTTTTGGTTTTGTAACGTGGTTGAATGGAACGCTCATCCCATTTTTGAAGCTGGCCTGCGATTTGAAGACTGATGCGGAAGCATTACTTGTCACTTTTGCTTTTTATATGGCTTACTTTTTTCTCGCCATCCCCTCCTCTTTTATCCTCACCAAAACGGGTTTTAAAAAGGGTATGTCTCTTGGACTAGCTGTCATGGCTGTTGGAGCTTTACTGTTCTTACCTGCAGCCATGCAGCGAAGTTTCTCACTTTTTCTTACTGGTCTTTTTGTTCAGGGTATGGGGTTGGCCCTTTTGCAAACAGCCTCGAACCCATATATCTCTGTTATTGGTCCAATAGAAAGTGCGGCCAAACGAATCAGCATTATGGGCATTTGCAATAAAGTAGCAGGCGCATTAAGCCCGTTAGTTTTGGGGGCCATTGTATTACAAGATGCTACAGGCATAGAAGGTCAAATCAACGCTACTACCGACTTGGCAATTAAAACTGGTTTGCTTCAGTCACTTTCAGAAAGAGTTATTATTCCCTATGCCATCATGGCAACGGTACTGATCGCATTGGCGGTGATGATTTGGCTTTCGCCTCTACCGGAAATTGAGACCGATGGATCAACTACTACCGACAACCAAACCCAACATAAAAGTATATTCCACATACCTTACCTGATGTTTGGGATTTTATGTCTGTTTCTATATGTAGGCGTAGAAGTTATGGCGGGGGATGTCATCGGCACCTATGGAAAAGCAATTGGCATTGGCTTAGATGAAACAAAAGTGTTCACCTCGTACACTCTTTGGTCAATGGTAATTGGATATATCATTGGAATACTCACCATTCCAAAATACATCAAGCAACAAAACGCACTGGCGCTATCGGCCATTGCCGGGATTGTGCTTAGCCTCGGAGTGTTTTTCACCACCGGCTATACATCCATTGTCTTCATTGCCTTGTTGGGTTTTGCCAATGCCTTGATGTGGCCGGCTATTTTCCCGTTGGCGATAGAAAACCTCGGAAAGTTTACAAAACTTGGCTCCGCCCTACTTGTTATGGGAATTGCTGGCGGTGCTGTGCTTCCTCAACTTTATGCGCGCATTGTGCCAACCCTAGGGCCACCTTCTGCTTTTTTCTGGATTGTCGCACCCTGCTATGCTTATATTTTGTTCTATGCAACTAAGGGACACATGCTGGGAAAGCGGTAGTTGAAAAACCATGAAAGTCACGTTGTTTGTTTTGCTGATTTGCATTTCAGATGTCTTTTGTCAAAACCATATTGCCAGCGACCTAACTGCAGAAAATCTATTTTCTGAAAATATCGAAGGTCCTTACTACAAAAATGGAATCTTGTATGTCGTCAACTACAAAACGAACGGAACCATTGGCGCAGTAAAGCACGATGGCACTACAGAGTTTTTTGTAACGCTACCCGAGGGCAGTATCGCGAATGCGATCCAGTTTGATAAAAAAGGACATATGCTGCTCGCTGATTTCAAAGGGCATAACATTTTGAAAGTGGATATGAAATAAAAAACTGTTTCAGTTTTTGTTCATAACGAATCCTTTAATCAACCCAACGACATCTATATTAATAAAAAGGGGCAACTCTTCGCCTCAGACCCCAATTGGAAGGAAGGAACTGGAAAACTTTGGCGCATTGAGCCAGACGGCATCGCCATATTGCTAAAAGAAAATATGGGCACCACCAATGGCATCGCTCTAAGTCCAAATGAAAAAGTTCTATTTGTAAATGAAAGTGCTCAACGAAAAATATGGATGTTTGATCTTGACGCTAATGGCGAAGTAAGTAACCAAAAACTTTTTGCCTCCTTCGATGATTTTGGTTTGGACGGAATGAAGTGCGACCGTGAGGGAAATCTATATGTTACTCGTCATGGCAAAGGCACCGTAGTCATTTTTTCCCCGAAAGGCGAAATTTTGCATGAAGTAAAAATGAAAGGGATGAAACCAAGTAATTTAAATTTTGGCGGCCCGGATGGAAAGACCTGTTATGTTACCATGCAGGACCGAAAGTGTGTTGAGATTTTTAGAACTGCGACAGTGGGTAAAAAATAGACGTGGTCAACTCGCCCTTCACCATCATGTGATTCCTCCTGCGGCTTCGCCATTGACTGGTGACATTCAATGCGCGCATCCGATCAGGTTTTTTGCGTACCTGGTATTCCTTTTTATAGCCACCAAAACCACTCACCTCAGCAATACCTTTGACTCAGGATAGTTCCATATATGGCTTTCCCAGTTCTTGTAGAATTTCAGCTTTTACTAACTCTAGCCGCTCAAACACTTGCTGCCTTGCCCAGTACACATCGGTATCGTCATCAAACACGAGTTTCACTACGGATAAACCGAACTTGGATACAGAACGCATTTCCAACAGGCCAGGGATATTTGACAATGACATTTCTAGTGGTGCTGTAATAAAACGCTCAATTTCCAAAGCCGCCAGCCTTGGGCTATTGGTAATCACATCTACCTGATTGCCGGTAACATCCGGAACGGCATCGATCGTTTGGACAGTGAAAAGCTTCCCCAGGCAATGATGGCCAACACCATTAAGCCGACAAACAACTTATTGCGAACGCTGAATACAATAAGTTTATTGATCATTTCTTAAAAAATTTGCGGCCATTAACATACATATAGCTATCGCTACTTACCATCACATTTTCCACCATCAAAAATGACCTATCACAACTCAACGTGTATATGCCTTCCATACGGGCGGTAAAATTCTGTTTTAGACTTTTTGAAGCGCCAAAGCTACACTTGCAAACAAGAAAAAAGATACCCATTGAAAAAGCAATGACGCAGGATTCTAAAAAAGCCATCCGAGTCTAATTCCGTACAATTGATTGCGCCCGTTTTGATTGGGAAAGAAAGCTGGGTTGTAAACATTAGCCGTCCCCCAGTTTCCATAGAAATCGACCTGAAAGATGCAGGAACTACCTGCATTCACGTCAAGCCCCAGGCTTGCATGAAGAGATAGATCCGTTTTGTAGTATCTGTCAGAATGATCTTCAATCAGATGAAAGCCGTCTTCCACACTAAGGAATATGTATTTTGACTCTATTATTTTCGATGGGATAATACCCAATTCTGCATGAATGCGGGTTCCTTTTATTGGTTCAAATCCGCGAAAAATAATGGCGATAGGAACTTCCAGACTATAAAATTTTATTCGAGCGCGATGCGTGCTGTCTGGGTCACCAAGGCCGCTATACAGATCCGGGGTAATAATTCCTGCACCTTTCGCGATAAATCCAACTCCAATAGTTGCACCAATATATTTCGAAAAATAATATTCTGTTTTTATTGAGCCACCGACAGTGGGTCTTGAAAAGTATTCTTGCGGCAAATTCGTACCATCAATGGTTGTGAGCGCGTTGTTCAATGTTACCCCCCAAAAAAATTTTTTATCCCAAATGGATTTGACCTTTGCCGAATCACTGTTTTGTGCACGGGCGGAAAACGCGGTCATCAACAAAATGACTAGCGTTAATTTACTAATGTCCAAAGTCTTCATAATCATTTTTTTGAATGTCTTCCCGAATTGTACTTGATAAGCTATTGCGATATCCCCACTCGAATACAAGTGGAAAAATAAGTAAGGTAAGGACCGTTGCGCTGATCAGTCCGCCAATTACAACAATGGCTAGTGGTTTTTGGGTTTCTGATCCGATACCAGTGGATATCGCAGCTGGAAGTAAACCAATCGCGGCCATTAAAGCCGTCATGACCACGGGCCGTGTTCTTTCTTCTACGCCCCGCACCAAAGCTCTTTGCATGGGCATTCCACTTAAAATGTTTTTCTTAAAAACCGAGATAAGAATAACTCCGTTTTGAATACAAATACCAAAAAGAGCAATAAATCCAATGCCCGCAGATATACTAAAATTCACACCCGTTACATGTAGAGCCAAAATGCCGCCTATCAATGCGAACGGAACATTGACCAAAACAAGCCCAGCATCTTTGGTATTGCCAAATGCCACAAACAAAATAAAGAAGATTAGAACAATACAAATGGGCACCACTTCTTTAAGCCTTTTTTGCGCGCGAACCTGATTTTCGAATTCACCGCTCCATGCAATGCTATACCCTTTGGGTAAAGTGATGGCGGCATTTACTTTCTCCTGGGCTTCGGCAATAGTGCTTCCTAAATCGCGCTCACGAATAGAGAATTTAATAGCTATAAATCGCTTATTATTGTCTCGATAAATAAAGGCGGGTCCGGTAACTGCGTTGATTTCAGAAATTTCTTTGAGAGGTACTTTGTTCCCCTTTAAAGAGGGAACTTTCAATGCTTTTATCTCTTGCTCGGATTGGCGATACTCGCCTGCATAGCGCACACGTACATCAAATTTTTTCTCTTGTTCAAAAAAGCGAGTCGCGGTTTTACCACCTATTGCCATTTCAATAACAGCATCCGCGTCAGCAATGGTTACGCCATATGCCGCCATTTTTGACTGATTCAATACAATGCTCAACTCAGGTTGACCTAGGTTTCTCAAAATTCCTAGATCTTTTACCCCATGCACGGTCTTTAATATTTTGGCCACAGAGTCGGCCATAGAATTCATCTTCTCTAGGTTATCTCCGAAAATTTTTACAGCCAGGGATGCATTTATCCCAGCCACCGCTTCCGCTACGTTGTCTATAATAGGTTGTGAGTAATTATATATTACACCGGGGTATTCCCTCAGTTTCTTATCCATTTCTTCGATCAACTCATCAGTAGAAATTTTGCGCTTCCATTTTTTCTTTGGCTTCAGGTTCACTTGGCACTGCACATAAAAAAAGCCAGATGGATCTGTTCCATCATTTGATCTTCCGATTTGAGAGAGAACCGATTCTACCTCATCAAATTCATTTATTTTCTCACGAAAAATGGAGACAAATTTATTTGTCTCGTTGATCGAACTGCTCATCGGCAACTTGGCTTCTACCCACAGCGCTCCTTCGTTTAGCGTGGGCAAGAATTCAGAACCTAGGAAATTAAATGAAAAGAGGCTTGCTGCAAGGATTAGCAGTGTTGCAATAAAGCTTTTAACCTTGTGGCGGTAGGTGAAATTAAATCCACCGGTCACGATGCGATTAAAAAAATTGACAACCGGGTTGTGTTTCTCTTTCACATCCTTGTCGAACATGATGCTACAAAGCACAGGTACTAAAGTGAGTGTAAAGAATAATGCACCAAGCAGCGCAAATCCGAGTGTGTAAGCCAGTGGAGAAAATAATTTCCCTTCTACTTTTTCAAATGAAAAGATCGGAATCAAACTAGTGATGATGATAAGTTTGGAGAAAAACACAGCCTTCCCCAGCTCTGAGCTCGCTTTCTTCACCAGTCCAATTTTTGAAAGATTGTTGTATTGATCCATGCCTATCTCTTTCGCACGATGGGCAAGTAATACGAATAATCCTTCCACCATAACAACAGCTCCATCTATGATAATTCCAAAATCGATGGCGCCCATGGAAAGCAAATTGGCAGACATGCCCTTTGCCTTTAAACACATGAATGCAAAAAGTAAGGCCAATGGAATGATAATCGAAACAATAACAGTACTTCGCCAATCCAGCATAAAAATAAAAACTACAAATGTCACAAAGAGAATCCCTTCAACCAGATTTCCCAAAACTGTTTCGCGGCAATAATCCATTAGCTTATCGCGATCGTAAAATGTGACCATTTTGATATCTGAGGGAAGGGTCTTTTCGTTGATTTCACTAATCTTTGCTTTCACCCTTGCTAATACCTGTGCCGGATTTTCCCCCTTTCTCATCACAATAATCCCTTCTACCACATCGTCATTTTCATCTAACCCTACGCGCCCTACGCGTGGTAATGCACCTACTTGAACCTGCGCAACATGTCTCACTAAAATGGGCACATCTTTAATAGTAGAAATAAGGATGTTTTCAATGTCATCAATACTGGCAAGTAACCCAATACCACGAACAACATATGCCTGTCCATTTTTTTCGATCACATCGCCCCCAACATTAATGTTACTTTTTGCTATTGCTTCATAAACTTCCAGCGGGGTGATGTCATACTTCGACAACATCAACGGATTCACGTTTACTTCATAAACTTTACGAGACCCTCCAAACGAAACAATATCTGCCACACCCGGCACCGCACGCAACTGTCGGTCGATTACCCAATCTTGCCAGGCCAATAATTCCGTTGTACTGCGATCGCTATCTAGCGTGTACCTGAAAATTTCACCCGTGGGGCCATAAGGAGGTTGTACGTCAGGATCGATACCATCTGGCAGATTCACATTTCGCAACAAGTTGTTGACTTGCTGGCGAGCGAAAAAATCCTCTACATCATCCTCAAAAATGATTTTGATTACAGAAAGGCCGAACATTGAAATCGAACGGACACTGGTTTTCCTTTGAACGGAATTCATCGCTACTTCAATCGGAATACTTACTGAACGCTCGATCTCTTCAGCGCTACGTCCATTCCATTGGGTAACAATAATAATTTGGGTATTGGTAACGTCCGGAAACGCCTCGAGCGGAGTTTTTAAATAACTCCAGACACCCGCAATTACCAACGCTGCTGTGATAAAGAACGTGAAGAACTTATTCTTTAGCGAAAACGAAATAATACCACTGACTAAATTTTCCATTATATTCTTTGGGCTAGTCGTTTAGGGCGTCATACACTAACAATTGATACTTGGTCATCACCTGCTCGCCTTCTTGCAAACCACTCTCTATGTAGCTTACCCCACTTTGCTCCTTAAAAATCTTTACTTCCCGAGTCTCTATTTGATCATCGCTTTTATAAACCATAACATAGTACCTGCTTTTATCGAAGATAATGCACGAGGAGGGCACCGTGACTTTAAAAAAAGTTTCACGATACTTCACCTTTACTTGTGCAAACATTTCAGGTTTAAGTTCATAATTAGGATTTGGAAGAGTGACGCGCGCGCGCAGTACTTTCGTTTCCACATCAATAATGTTGAATATTTTGTCAATTTTCCCCTTATAGATTTTGTTTGGATAGGATGTAGTCACAATCTCTGCGTCAAAACCTTCCTTGATAGTTGGTATATCGGACTCGTAAACATTAGCCATGATCCAAACTTCATCTAAATTGCCGACCACAAAAACTGGGCTTATGTCTTCTGTGCGCAACTCCATGTTTAGGGCAATGTTTTTTTGTAGAATAATTCCAGAGACAGGTGATTTTATTGGGTATATCGATTCCTTTCCCGCACTATACATGTCGAGCACGGCTCGTGTACGTTCAACTTCTCCTATAGCACTCTCAACTTCTTTTCTGGCGTTGATCAACTCTATTTCAGAGATGTTTCCCGTCTTGTACAATTGTTCTGCTACCAAAATGTTTTTTTGGGCCACACGTAGTTGTGCCTCAGCCTCCACGCCATCGCGCGTAAACCCGGCTATTTCGGGGCTACGAATAATCGCTAGCACTTGACCCTTTTTCACAAAATCACCAAGTTCCACATATAGATCACGCACAAATCCTCCGGCCAAAGGAAAAACACGCGCTACCTTATCCTCATCCATAGTCACCTTTCCATTCAGGGCTATTTCTGTATTTACTATTTCACGTCTTACGATGGCCAGTTCCTTGCCCTTCGATAATGTTTCGGTTAGACGAAACGCCACAGGCGCACTTTGTTCATTTTTTTTAGTGCAAGCCAAGAATAAGAAAGCAAAAACGAAAAAGTATGTCGTTATTTTCATGGTCTAGATTTATTGTTTATTTATTTCCTTTCCTACTGAGAACTCCAACTGATTAATGGCTCTCAAATAGGTATTCCTTAGTTCGATGTATTGTGTTTTATTAATAATGTAAATTCTTTGCAAATCAATAAACTCAAGAAGATTAATGTTTTTCTTTTGGTAGTTCTCGTTTGCGTTAATGTTTAACTCTTCTGTTTGCTTCAGAAATTCTGCGGTATACTCTTCATATCCATTTTTGCTATTTAGAAATTGATCATAGGAACTTGATACTTCGTTTCGAACAGTATTTTCAGACAGAGAAAAGTTAGCTTCGGCTTGCGCAATTTTGGACTTGGCCATTTTAATATTTCCTTGATTCCTATTAAAAACAGGAATATTGAACTCTAGATTTACCCCCTGATAGGGGCGCACATAATTGCTCCCTTTATCGTGGGGCTGATAGGCAATAGTAAAATCTGGAACTGCAAATGATCGTTGTAACTTTAAGTTTCGATTTTCAAATTTGATCTGATTTCGGCTTATCAAATAGTCTGCTCTGTAGTCTAACGCTTGATCGATAAAACCACCCAATGTATTTGGAGCTATCTCAATATTTTCACGAAGTGCCGTAACATAAACTTGCTCATTAAGATTTAATAGAATGCGGACTGCGCTTAACTCATTTAGAACTTCATTCTTATTTTGTGTCGCTTGAGCGCGTACTGCAATTTGCTCTGATTTCAAACGAAGCACTTCATTAGAAGCCATAGCGCCAACACGAAGTCTTTCTTCGGCACTTTGAATGAGTTGACTATAGCGGCCAACCGTTGACTCAAGAAGTGCTTGCTTTTGTTGAGCTGCCTTTAAGTTAAAAAAGTGATTTCCCAAATCGAAAAATAGACTGCGCAGCACATCCTGCACTTGTAGCTTACTTTGCTCAACACTAAGCTTGGCCAACTTTACCGTATTAGTGTGTTTACCGGAGACAGAGAAGAGTTGCTCAACCTGTACCAATCTTTGATTGTCAACATTAAAGTAACGGTTCTGTTCGTTGCTATAGAGATCCTGATTCCACACAAAGTTAGGGTTGCTCCAAAGCTTAGCCTGAATTAACTCCGCATCGGCAATATCGATCGCATATCGGTTTGCTATCAGGGCAAGGTTTTGCTTTATCAGCAATTGCTTTGCCTGTGTAATAGTAATTTTTAGAGTATCAGTTTTAGATGGCTGAGCTAACATATCAAAAACTGTTAGCAACAGCACGCATATCAATATGAGCTGCTTCATTTCTAAGAAAAATTGTGTTAAAACGAAAAGGTATCCTATGTCTTAAAGTAAAAGACAAAGGCTAGAGAGATGCCTTATAGAAGCAACTTCCGATACGTGATAAATAAATGATGAATTGATTCCCGTTGAAATTGTTCCTGCGAGATGGAAGGTAGCAACGAATGAATGGTGGAAGAGGTAAAAGATTGAAAGAAGCAGAAAACAAACCCATCTTGTCCGCGGCTGACTGTATTGTCATTTTCCGATGTTCTCAAAAAACAACTAGGTTCGCATTCTTCAAAACTTCTAAAAGTGACTCTATCTTCAATAGAACGTGGATATTCTTTAAGCGAGTTAGCATAAACCGAATACGTGTTTAGCCCAATGATCATGGCTAATAGTAGACTGGCTAATTTTTTCTTGCTGAAGTTCATATGCAAGGCGCAAAAATAGTGTTAATATGTCAAAATCAAAATACACTTTTAATGCGATATGGCTAATGATTCGCTAAATACCCGCAAATGCCCCCGGTTTCTTTTGCTTTCCGAGAAATGATCAGAAAGCCAAACAGATGTTAGTGGGAAGTTAAATTGGTTTAAGATCGAAAAAGTTGCCTATTTTAAGAGATGTAAGTCCAATACGCGAATGAGCTCCTCTTCGCGTTCGTGCCATGCTCCGGATATTGTTTGATAATGAATCTTCCGTTTGCTTAACTCCATTTCAAACGTTTGAAACATCTCCATTCGGTTTGAGCCCAAATCGCGCAACCCATCAGCCACCCAAGGTACATCGATGTCAAACAAAAAATACTGATCGTACTTGATTTCCTTCTCTAATTCATACAAAATGGAGGCACGGTTTTTAAATAATGGCGGCAATAAATTTGGGTGGTGATCAAATCGGTATCGCAAAACAAAAATCGGTTGGCCGTTTTCATTTTCTCTTTCACGCGTTCGTTTTGTGCCTTCGCAATTCGTACTATGTCGTCAAGAGTGAAATCGTTGGATGAAACTATTTCCCTTGCAACCTCCGGGACAAATTCGGTTTGGTAATGAGTCGCCATTTTTTTTGCCATGGTGGACTTGCCCGTGCTTTCAGGCCCGTAGAAGCAAATTAGTTTGACGTTATTGTTCATAGGACGGAGAATATGCTTTAAACTCTTTCCGCCAATGCCAAAAGCCAAAAGCAGCAATAAAACAAAAGACGACATACTCAATCCCAACCAACATGATGCCTTTTGAAAAATATAAATAACACGCTACTACATCTACTAAAATCCACACGAGCCAACATTCCATTTTTTTCTGAACCATTAAATAAGTCGCGACAATACTCATGACCGTTACAAATGAATCGGCAAAAGGAAACGCGCTGGGCTGACTAAAAAGTACTGGAAAGAATGAATGAAGGTTTTTCGCTAATGATCCAAAAGCAAAAGTCCCCATAAGTCCGATGACCAAAAAAAGAAGCCACGACTTCATCTGCAACTTGCTTACTCTCAATTGGTGCTTTGTATCTTCTTCCTCTTCGCGCGGGTTTGTCCACCTCCACCAGCCAAGCAAATTGGTTACCAAAAAGAAAACTTGCAAAAACATATCGGGATACAGCTGCACTTGATAAAACAAAAAGAAAAACAACACCACATTGACAATGCCCAATGGCCAGCTCCACACATTCGCTTTCGCGGAAAGGAAAACGGCTATCGCACCCGCCAGCGTCCCGAAAAACTCTAGGTAGCTCATGGGATAGCCAAGAACGGTGAAGAAGATGGATTGGTGGCTGAAGAAATCTGGCATTCAATATTTTTAGTGTAACTTTAAATGAAATTCAAAGCTATGGAAACGGTTCAAATAAAAATCATCAACCCCAAAGCCAAAAAGCTATTGAGTGGAATGGAGGATTTGAAGCTTATTAGCATTAATGCCGATAATTTATTTCCACTCACTAATACCCAAAAAAAGAGCATAGCCATTAGTCGCAAACAAATCAAAAAAGGTGACTTTAAAGACCATGAAATGGTTATGAGAAGTGCACGCCAATGGATAAAAGAAAAATAATTTGGTCCGCTCGGGCAGAAAAAGAATTGCTACATATCCTTGATTTTTACATCGAGAGAAATGGCAATAGCAAGTACTCCGCAAAAATATTGAACCGAGTAGAAAAATCCATAGACCTCCTAATTACCTACCCAGACTTAGGACATCTAACAGAAAACAAAGAAACCAGAGTAATTGTAAAAGATGACTTCCTTATCTTTTATGAAGTAAGCCAGCTTTACATTGAAGTTGTTTCTTTTTGGGATGGCCGACAAAATCCAGAATATCGAATCGATAAGTCTTGATCACAATTTCACACAAACATTCTTCGCCTCGGTAAAAAATTTCATCGCTTCCCAGCCTCCTTCCCTGCCTACACCACTTTGCTTCATACCGCCAAACGGAGTCCGTAAATCGCGCAGCAACCAACAGTTAATCCAGATGATGCCACTCTTGAGTTGATGAGCCACCCGGTGCGCTCGTTTCAAATTTTCTGTCCAGATGGTAGCGCTAAGTCCGTAGGCAGTAGCGTTTGCAAAAGCAATCGCTTCATCTTCTGTATTAAAAGGCATAATGGTTACCACTGGCCCAAAAATTTCTTCTTGATTCGTTCTGCACTGTTGGTCTAAACCTGTAATAACGGTAGGCGATACGAAATAGCCATCTGCACATCGGCCAGCCAATTTTACTTGAACGCCTCCACATTCTATCTGTCCTCCCTCCTGTTTTGCTAAATCGATGTAGGACATCACTTTTTTCAAATGTCCTTCAGAGACAAGCGCCCCCAATCGCGTTTGCTCTTCCAATGGATCGCCAACGACCAACGTTTTTACACGACTTACAAATTCGGTTACAAATCGTTGATACAAACTGCGCTCCACCAAAATGCGTGAGCCACACAAACAGATTTCACCCTGATTTGAAAAAGAAGAATGAATAGAAGCTGAAACAGCTTCTTCAAAATCGCAATCCGTAAAAATGATGTTGGGGTTTTTTCCGCCAAGCTCTAGTGAAAGCTTTTTGAACATCGGTGCTGCAGTGGCTGCAATGGTTTTGCCTGTGACCGTTCCTCCGGTAAACGAGATGACTGCAACGGTCGGATGTTCTACTATTGCCTGTCCCACTTTACTACCTAGTCCGTGAACAATGTTTAATACACCAGCTGGCAATCCTGCTTCTATGCACAATTCAGAAAAAAGAAAAGCAGTCATTGGCGTAAGCTCTGACGGCTTCGCCACTACCGTGCATCCTGCTGCTAGTGCTGGCGCTATTTTCCAAGTGAACAAATACAGCGGCAAATTCCAGGGAGAAATGCAACCTGCCACACCAATAGGTGTGCGAGTTGTGTAGTTGATCGCTTCGCCTTCCATCAAATGCGACTCGGATGAAACATGCATGGATGCAGTTGCATAAAAACGCATGTTGGCCGAAGCGCGTGGAATGTCTACAGCCTTTGCCAATTTTAGTGGTTTGCCCTGATCGATGCTTTCCGCCAAGGCCAATTTTTCTGCATCCCGATCAATTAAGTCTGCAATTTTCTGAAGTATGGCGGCTCGCTTCGCTAGTGGCATGGCAGACCATCCCGCAAAAGCGGCTTGACCGGCTTGCACTGCCAACGCCACATCACTCCCATCAGAATCAGTAAGGAGTGAATATACTTTTCCCTCAGCCGGGTTGTAATTCTCCAAATACATGCCCTTGTTTGGCGGCATCAATTGGCCATTGATGTAGTTTAAAATCTTTTGCATCACTTTTTTTTAATCTTAAAATAAACCAAAGGGAAGGCTAAACATCAAAGCGGAAACAGGACTAGCTTAAACCGACTACAAACTTCCTGTTCGGCCCCCATCCACAGGTAGATTTACTCCATTCACATAGCTTGCCGCAGGGCTCGCCAAAAACGCTACAACAGCGGCCACTTCATGGGGTTCAGAAATGCGGCCAGCCGGTACTTCATCAATCATCTTTTGCTTCGCTTCATCAACTGATTTTCCGGTCTTTGCTGCATTGTTAGTAATGATCGTTTCCAGGCGACCTGTCATGGTCGTTCCAGGTAATACGTTGTTCACCGTTATTGCAAAGGGTGCCAATTCAAGCGACAAGGTTTTTGACCAATTTGCAACCGCGCCACGTATGGTATTAGAAACCCCGAGCCCACGAATAGGAATCTTTACCGAGGTAGAAATGATATTAATAATCCGACCATACTTCTCCTTCTTCATGCCCGGCACCAATGCTTGCACTAAAATTTGCCCGCAAATTAAGTGTGACGAAAAAGCCTTCAAAAATTCTTCGGGTGCAGCATCTAAAGCAGTTCCGGCAGGAGGTCCGCCCGTGTTGTTGATTAAAATATGAGCGGTTCGGTCTTTGGCAAAATATTGTATCACTTGTTTTAGCTGGTCAGGCGATTCAAAATCAGCTACCAGGTAATCATGGGTTTGACTCTGCCCAGTAACCAATTCCTTCAAGACTGATTTCAACTTTTCCTCATTTCTGGCCACTAATGTGATGGAGGCCCCTAACAATGCTAACTCAATGGCAGAAGCCTTGCCAATCCCCTGGGTGCTGCCGCAAACAATGGCTCTTTTACCTTTTAAATCCAGTTCCATAATTTGATTTTCAGTAAATATAAAAGAAGGTTACCTTTAAAGTACGTAAATCATTTCCAAATCAAAAAGCTATGGCTATTCGCAGACCTTTTAACTTGACAAAATGGATCGCTGAAAACCGTGACCTCTTAAAGCCACCGGTAGGCAACAAAAACTTATATGCCGATGCGGGCGATTATATCGTCATGATTGTGGCTGGCCCCAATGCGCGGAAGGATTACCACTACAACGAAACCGAAGAATTGTACTATCAACTGGAGGGCAACATCACGGTGAGAATTCAGGAAGAAGGGAAGGCAGTGGACATCCCACTGAATGAAGGTGATATGTTTTTGCTGCCCGCACGTGTCCCTCATTCGCCTATACGGACACCTAACTCCATTGGGCTGGTGATTGAGTGCAAGAGAGAAACGACCGAAGACGATGGCCTGATGTGGTTTTGCGAAAAATGCAATCACAAGCTTCACGAATATAAATTTCATTTAGAAAATATAGAAAAGGATTTTATACCTCGCTTTCGCGACTTTTATGGATCGGTGGAATTGAGGACATGCAAAAATTGTGGAACGGTGATGGAAATAGACAAACGATTCGTGTAACTTTAATTCAATAAAAAATGAAGCTATGAGCGACTTACTGGTAAAAATAAAGACATCGCAGAGAAAAAAGTACTTGATTAAGGACAAAGAGATGGAGTTCGAGGAGCTAGAGAAAAAAATTCTTTTGGCTCAGGCACGCGAAGCCCTCGAAAGAACAACTCTTGGGGCTAAGGAAGCCGGGCTGGACAAATTGACTAACAAGGATATTAATAGAATCATAAGAGCCGCAAGAAAGAATGCATAAGGTAATTTTAGACACGAATGTCATCATTTCTAGTATCCTAAGCCGTAGCTATCCTTATCTAATTGTGTATAGATTAATATTGCAATCAAAAATCCAGAATTATTTTTCTAACGAAACTAGGCAGGAGCTTGAGGCCGTTTTAAGTTATCCCAAATTCTCAAAAATAAAAGGCTTTGAAAATGATTCAAAAGCTATTTTGAATGCACTAAGAAGATTATCCATTAGTCAAGAACCGAGCAGCCATATTGAATTATTAATAGATTCATCCGATAACAAATTTGTGGATATTGCTTTGTCGACATCGGCTGATTTCCTCATTACTGGAAACCTCAAACACTTTCCTTTTAGTAGAATAGAAAACACGGAAATAATATCGCCAGAAAGATACTGGAATACGCACTGGAAATAATCTCCTATGAAGTTCGAAAACCCTCTTGCTTTCGCTAAAAAATTAGACAAACAAGACCCATTAAAATCATTTCGGAAACGGTTTCACCTTCCTAAAGTAAACGGAAAAACCGCCATTTATTTCACCGGCAATTCGTTGGGTCTACAACCAATTTCCACTAAAAAGTTCATCAACGAAGAGGTCTCGGATTGGGCAGCACTCGGTGTAGAGGGGCATGTACATGCAAAAAGACCTTGGTTGTATTACCACAAGTTTAGCAAGAAAACGCTGGCAAAGTTGGTTGGCGCAAAGCCAATAGAGGTGGTGGCCATGAATCAACTCACGGTCAATTTACACTTGATGATGGCTTCCTTTTACCGCCCAACAAAACAACGATTCAAAATTATCACCGAAGCAGGTGCTTTCTCTTCAGATCAATACGCGTTTGAATCACAATTGAAGTTTCATGGTTTGGATCCTGAAACAACCTTGATAGAACTAGCCCCAAGAAAAGGAGAATTCACGTTGCGCACAGCCGACATCCTTCAAGCGATTGAAGAAAATAAAGAGCAAGTAGCGTTGGTTATTTTCGGAGCTGTACAGTATTACTCAGGCCAATTCTTTGAAATCAAAAAGATAACAAAAGCAGCGCACGATGCAGGTGCCTATGCTGGCTTCGATCTCGCGCATGCCATCGGAAATGTGCCGCTACACCTTCACAAAGATCAGGTAGATTTTGCTGTCTGGTGCAGTTACAAGTATTTGAACTCAGGGCCTGGTGGCGTGGCCGGAGCTTTCGTACATGGACGGCATGCCAATGATTCGTCTCTTCCACGGTTGGCTGGCTGGTGGGGACATCACGAGAAAGACCGGTTTCAAATGAAAAAGGGATTTATTCCCATGCCTGGTGCAGATGGATGGCAGCTCTCCAATTTTCCTGTCTTATCAGGTGCTGCACTGCTCGCATCGCTTCAGGTATTTGAAAAAGCAGGGATAAAAAATCTACGAAAAAAAAGTGTGTTACTAACAGGTTATCTGGAGTTCCTGCTTAATCAAATCGATAACTCAATTACCCCTTTTAGTGTGATCACTCCCGATGATCCGAAACAACGTGGCTGCCAACTTTCCATTTTAATGCATCAAAATGGAAAATCTGTTTTTCAGAAATTAACAAGGGCAGGGATCATTGCCGATTGGCGAGAGCCGGGTGTCATTAGAGTTGCTCCAGTTCCTTTGTATAATCGGTTCGAAGATGTATTTGAGTTTGTAAAAATTTTTAAGGCCGCTCTTTAGGCGTCAGACCGCTTAGAGCGGTCAGACGCCTTGAAAAACATATGAATTTCCATCCCAACTCCATTTATCATGTTTACAACCGCGGCAACAACAAACAAAATATTTTTTTTGAAAAGAGAAACTATGACTACTTTATTAAAAAAATTGAACTGGAATTGACTCCAATTTGCGATGTCCTTGCCTATTGTCTAATGCCAAATCATTTTCACCTGTTGATTTATGTTCCGGAAAAAACAATGGGACTTAACTTACTGACGAACCAAAGTCAACAATTCTTAGTACGGAAGTTCGGTACTATCCAGAGTTCCTATTGTCAGGCAATCAACAAACAAGAAAACAGAACTGGCTCCTTATTTCAGCAGAAAACGAAAGCGAAACTTCTAAACACTGATTGTTACATCCTTACCTGCTTTTATTACATTCATCAAAATCCTTTGAAAGCCAAACTTGTTAAAAAAATGGAAGAATGGACACATTCATCATTCAAAGATTATCTTGCAGAAACTTCCGCACTTTGCAAGATTTCAACAGCAAGAGAATTGATTCAAATTCCTTTAGGGAAAGAGGATTTCTATAAAGAGTCACACAAAATGATCGAGCCAGATTTAATAAAAAGTATTTTTTAGACGAATCATCTGTGCGTCTAGATTGATCTAACACTTAAAACAACTATGAAAAAAGAATTACACATTGCCATCACAGGTGCAGGATTAGTCGGATCCCTTCTTGCCATCTACCTTAAAAATAGAGGCTATCAAGTTTCTGTTTTTGAGAGACGAAACGACATGAGAAAGAGTGCCAGCTATGAAGGGCGTTCTATTAATTTAGCGCTGAGTAATCGCGGGATACGTGCCTTGGAAGAAGTAGGGCTAGCCGAAGAATTGAAAAAGGAAGCCATTCCGATGCACGGTCGTATGATCCACGATTTGCAGGGACACTTAAATTTTCAACCTTACGGAAAAGCGGGTCAATACATCAATTCCATTTCACGAAGTGGATTAAACAAAGTGCTCATGACCAAAGCGGAATCCCTTGGCGTTGAGTTTCATTTTGAACAACGAGTTACCGCAGTCGATTTTGAGAAAACAGAGCTTACGATTCAACATTCAACATTCAACATTCAACATTCACCGTTTGATTTAATTATCGGTTCCGATGGGGCATTCTCGGCCGTTCGGCTCGCGATGCAGTTTACTGACCAATTCAATTTCTCTCAAAGCTATATTGAACATGGCTATAAAGAATTACATATTCCTACAGGAGTAGCGGGTTCTTTCCAAATGGAGAAAAATGCCTTGCACATCTGGCCACGCGAAAGCTATATGTTGATTGCGCTACCCAATCCGGATGGAAGTTTTACACTGACATTGTTCTTTCCCTTCACGGGAGAGACTTCATTTGAAACCCTTTCCACAAAAGAAAAGGTCACTGATTTTTTTAAGTCTGTTTTCCCAGACGCCTATGCTTTGATGCCACAACTACTGGAAGAGTTTTTTCAAAATCCCAGTTCCTCATTGGTAACGATGCGTTGCTATCCGTGGGTTCGAAATAAAACGCTCTTGATAGGCGATGCCGCTCACGCTATCGTCCCCTTCTACGGGCAGGGAATGAATGCCGGCTTTGAGGACTGTCGCGTTCTCAATCAACTCCTCGATCAATTTGCAGACGACTGGGATCAAGTTCTTCCCTCCTTCCAAGAAATACGAAAACCGAATGCAGATGCCATCGCAAAGTTAGCACTGGATAATTTTGTTGAGATGCGTGACTTAGTCAATGATGCGGATTTTATTCTTCGCAAAAAGATCGAATCGAAGTTACACGAATTGTTTCCGGAAAAATGGATTCCGCTTTATTCGATGGTCACCTTTCACGAAAATATACCCTACTCTGTTGCCTATGAGACAGGCCAAAAGCAAAAGAGAATTATGGAAGGCGTATTGAAACAACTAGACATTGAAAAGAACTGGGAGAATCTAGATTTTAAAGAAATTGTGGAGAGGCTTTGAGGCCGCTCGCTCGTCAAGCATCGTCTCCGCCTCGGGACGATGCTAACCACGCTTGCCCAACTTTCTTGTAGCTGCCAAAGATAACTCCGCCTTGGGACGATGCCAACCGCTCAGCTAGAATGTGAAGGTGCAGAAGTAAATTTGTTCTTCGCTCGTCAAGCATCGTCTCCGCCTCGGGACGATGCTAAACACGCTTGCCCAACTTTCTTGTAGCTGCCTAAGATAACTCCGCCTCGGGACGATGCCAACCGCTCAGCTAAACTTCGACTGCAAAGTCAAGCATCGTCTCCGCCTCGGGACGGTGCTAACCACGCTTGCCCAACTTTCTTGTAGCTGCCAAAAATAATTTCTTATCTCCGGAACGTTACCCTATTTTTTAGATAGTCAAGCATCGTCTCCGCCTCGGGACGATGCTAAGCTCAACCACGCTTGCCCAACTTTCATGTAGCCGTCAAAAACTATAACATTCAAGCATCGTCTCCACTTTGGGACGATGCTGAAGCTATAGCGTTGGCGGGTAGATAGTCAAGCATCGTCTCCGCCCCGGGACGATGCTAAGCTCAACCACGCTTGCCCAACTTTCATGTAGCCGTCAAAAACTATTTCATATTTCCGGAACCTTATCTATCTTTTAGTACCCACATCTTTGTAATGAGTTATCTCTATTTTAGGATGCACCAAATTTAGCTCGTAAAAAGCCGCGCTAGAATGAAGATACTTTTCCGCTGAATCCGCCAGTCGCCATTTTCCGGTAACTGGATTTGCATGAATGTATTCCAATTTTTGTAAAAGAAACTTATCAGAATAGCATGGCTTGATATCAGACGACACTTCAAATACACGGTGTCTTTTGCTTCTTTTTCTTTCACTTGACGTAACATGGCTCGCAAGTATTTGCAAAATATCTTCTCGATTTTTGGTCTCTAATCTTCTTACAATCTCGTAAGCAAGGAACCTTTTGCCATTGCCAAGTATTGTGTTAATAGTACTTTTATCTTCTGCAAGATAGATGATCATGTGTAGGTGGTTGGGCATAATCACAAAACCGATTATCTGGTGATTCCTTTTTTTAAGAATATCAAACCACTTATATATTTCATCATACAAATCGGTGATCTTGAACAAATGCATCCATTCTAAGCATGTGAAGGTGCAGAAGTAAATTTGTTCCCTTTCTGGTTGAGTGAGCTTGATTGCCATGAACCAAAAATAGTAAATCTGTTTCCTATTCATCGCCCCGAAGCATTTCTTACGCTTCTATGCGAATTTAATACTCCTACCTCTCAAGCATCGTCTCTGCCTCAGGACGATGCTAATCTTAAACCCAGATTACGCATTAGAGAATTGAAAGGGGAAGGAGACTGAATTCGATTGGTTCCAAAGTCCCTTGCACCATTCCCTTCTTTTCATGTTCAATGCTAGTTTGAGAGTGAATTGGCCCCCTATTTTTTCAAAGTA
>JADBYQ010000035.1 GCA_020402945.1 Cytophagales bacterium
AATTTTGGGCAACACGTCACCGCACCATTGAAGAAACATTTTGTTGGGTGCTCGGGCGCGTCAACCGTTACTTTTTTATTTACGGCTTGTCTCAAGTCGTCCGTAGCGTTTTGTTGACGCGTTCGAGTCCACGTAAATGAATTTTGATTTTTGAAATAGGGTAGGAGTCCACGTTGATGAGTCGGTCAAAGTGGTCCAATCTCTCTGCGTGACGGAAATTTGTCCAACTACACCAAACTGTCCGCGTAAATGTTAAAAAAAATTGTCGTCCCCGATTTTCTTAAATATCCTTTGTCAAACCGCTAAAAAAATTCGCGCTTCGCGCGATTTCTATTTCAGCACTGGGTCGAGGAACGTTGTGAAGTTGTCTAAAAAGTCGTTGGGGCAAAGTCGTCCAAGTTGTCCGCGTGAACAAAACGTTGTCGCCTGGGGCGTAACGTCTGCGGGACTTTTTAGCGCCTGGCACCCAACGTGAGTATTTGCGTTCGAGCGGGGCTTCCGAAGCCGCGTCCTGTCCCCGACACCGAACGCACTAAAGATACGAAAACGTTGGGTTACGCGTCAACCCCGCTTGACGCAAATACATTGTTGTAGGTAGGGCGGTTTCGTCAGACCGTTAATGATAACTCAGTCCATGACGTTAATTAAAGGTAAGAATTGTCAACTGAGTCCAAGTCTGCCATTGAATTTAAGGTCGTGACGTAAACGTCCAACTAAACATACTCAAAACGTTGCTTTCTGGTACGATAAATGTCTTACGTAAATGAAATTGTCTACATACGGTAATAGCTCCTGTTTGTCTACTGCGTTGAATAATTTCTATTGTTCCTATTTTTTATGAAGAAAAAAATAAGTCCAATGAATGGTGTCACAACAGCCATTACATATAAAAGCGTTTTTGTGTCGGGATAGAAATTTGACTTTCTTGTCCTTACAATCGTGTAAATCATCACTGCGATGTTAAGCAGAAGAAACAGTGTCAATTTTGTCATTGAAGTCATAGTGTCGGAATTATTTTTGTTTATCGAAAATACTATTTTTTGGTTTGACGTCAAACGTTTAGATTTTACTCGTCTTTTTCTAGTTGTCCGACCGCCTTACCTACAACGGCAATATTTGCGATCGGGCGGGAATTTGAAACTGCGTTTTGTCCCCAGCACCAAACGGAATAAAGATAACAAAACTTTCAACTACACGTCAACCCCGCCTGGCGCAAATATATTGTTGGCGGCCGTTACTTTTTTATTCTTTTGTCAGCGTCACGCTTTTTGTCTTGCTGTCGTAGTAAATCCTAAGCCTTTCACTATTGATTCTGAAAGTCACGTTGCCGTCAAGCACTGCTTTTCCAAATTTGTCGGCCCAAACCGGTTGTCCAACAAATGTCGTCCCGTACCCTTTCAATTTGAATTGTCGTTGGTTAATGTACTCAAATTCTCCCTGAACTGAATTTGTTGTCACCTTGCCAGAAAATAATTTTGGGTTTATGTTGTCGTTGAAAGTCACAACAATGTCTTTACCCCAAGAATTTTCTTGTGTTTTAAATTCTGTTGTATTGGCAGTTAGGTCGTCAAACGAAACTACCTTCCAAGTCCCGTTCAGTGTCGTTATTGAGGGGTCGTCCTTAAATGAATTAATGCTGATGTCGTTACTCGTGCAACTAAATTGTCCAAGTAAAACAAGTCCAATAAGTATTTTTCTTATTTTCATAGCTTTTAGTATCAGACACCAAATTTGTCGGGTTGGTTGTAATGGCCGCCAACGTGAGTATTTGCGTTCGAGCGGGGCTTTCGAAGCCACGCCTTGTCCCCGACAACGAACGCATTAAAGATACGAAAGAGTTGGATTACGCGTCAACCCCGCTTGACGCAAATACATTGTTAGCGCCAGTGCCATTTCATAATTTATATTTTAACTTAACTTCTTCAATTGTTCGATCGTCACTAAAAGGAATGCCCACTTGTGAACCAAATATTTGAAATCCTGTTTTCTTAGAGTAAATTCGGTCTAACAACATTCTTAGAGGAGTCTTACCTAATTGTTTTTCTTCTACTGCTTTAACTATTAAGGGCAAATGCTTTTCTTGAAAATGTAAGGTTGAGTGTTGAATTACAATCCAAATAACAAATTCAAACTTCGCTCCGACCATTTTTGTCCCAGGGTATCCATACTTAATTATGATTTCTTCAGCCCTTATAATGTTTATGTCATCTATTTCAATTTGCTTTTTTAAATCTTCATTTTTCCATTGTCTTCGCTTTTGATCTTCTTCTAAAATCTCATTTAGTTTATAAATTAGTAGTTTGTCATAGTTATATTTTTCGATGTAGTCATCAATGTTGAAAATTTCTTCTGATGCAAGTTCTGAACAGTCTGATACCAGCATTCGATAGTCTTCACCTAAAAGTTTATAAAACCCCGTGCTGTCTAAACCGTATTTACTTTTATGGTAATAGTTTACTATTTCGCAAAAACGCTTTCTGTCTGTGTATCTCGCTTTGAATAAATAGTCGTAAACCATCTCCTTTGGTTGTCCCATTTTGTAATATGCTGTTGCAAAGTTCCAATAGTCGGACGAGAAAATTCTAAAGTCATCTTCCGCTATTTGCTGATAGGAGTTTTTTAGTATTTGTTCACCATTTCTAAAATCTGACTCAGAGACGTTGCTAGGTCTCTCTGGAATGAAATTCTCTTGAGAAAGTGTCGTTGTCCAAGAAATAATCTCAAGGCAAATAAATAGCGCAATTTTCATAAAGTTCTGAGTTAGTTTCCACTCCAATAACAGTCCTAATTGTCAAAATATTGCGAGTGCCTTAATTTTTGTTTTTCTAACTTTGGTATCATGTTTTTGATATTTTGTCGTCATTGTCGGAGCACGCAAGGCATTGGCGCTAACGTTTGTGTTTCTTCAGTGGTGCGCTTCCGAAGCCGCGTCCTGTCCCCGACACCAAACGTTGAACGAAGATATAGACTTTGGGCAACACGTCACCGCACCATTGAAGAAACATTTTGTTGTGCACTCGGGCGCGTCAACCGTTACTTAGTTCACGACTTGTCTCAAGTCGTCCGTTATTTTTTGTTGACGAGTCCGAGTCCACCGTTAGAAAAACGTTGGCCTTGTTCAGTTTTACTTTTTCAAGTCGTCCGCTGTGATATGTCGCGGTGCAATAAAGTTGTGAAGTGACCACGTTCTGTCCGCGGGAAATAACTGTCGTCCTGATGTTGTTTTGATTTTGCTTCACCGTCTGCGAAGTCAAGCGTTGTGTCGTCTGCCGCGTCCCGTCTACGGAGACGCGTCCCGTGCCTGGTGCACAACGTTTTGCAGCTACAAGAAGTTGGCGATTTCGAAGCACTAAACTGTCTGCCACCTCTAAAGTTGATACGAAGCACAAAGCTTCATTTAACCACTGAACCGCCAATTTCTTGTAGGTGCTGTTAGCTGTGGTGCTTCTCATTCGTCCATTGTTTAGGAAGTCCAACTTTTCGTAACATTTCATTTGCTTTTTCCAACTTGTCAGGGAACAAAACAATATCGTCATATTTGTTTAAAGACTTGTCAATCTTCACAATTGGAATTTTCCGTTTTTTTAATTCTGTAGTTATTTTCATTGTATGAAATTTTTAACTGTGTCAAAGGTAATAATTATTTCTTTTTCCGTCTAACCAAAAATCCTTCATACTCAACATTTTTTTTAAAGGGTTCCCAGTCGTCATTTCGTTCGCCTAAAACTTCAAAGTCCGCTGTTACTTCTGTTAGAAATTTTGTAATCCCCATTCTGTAAAGGCGTGTCCTTGCTTTGGTGCTTCCAGTCGCATAAATCCAAACGTCAGGATATTTGTCGGTAAAAGCGTAAAGAGTTGCAACTACTGTTGTTAATACTTTTTCGCTGTCCCCATTGTTTGAAATTACAGTGTCGTCAATGTCGCCAGTTGTGTGGTCTTTGTCGCCAAAAGCAAGATTATAAATGTCCTTGAGGTTGGTCGGTTGGTAACGCACAAGTTTATGAATTAGCCCTTTCTGTCCTTCGCTAATAAACTCAAAGGTCAGCAATTTGTCACTTGATGCTAATGGATACTTGGGTAATTTCATTTTTATAAAGTCGTCAAATTTTGTGTCAGAGTTAAAATATTTTTCTGTCGGTTGTATGTTTCGTGGTCGCACAGCATCACAGCTAACGTGTGTGTTTCTGCTGTGGTGCGCTTCCGAAGCCGCGTCCTGTCCCCGAAACCAAACGTGGAACGAAGATATAAACTTTGGGCAACACGTCACCGCACCATAGCAGAAACATTGTGTTGGCTGCCGTACCTAAACTAATCTTGCAATTAAATTCAAGATTAGTCCAACGAGTAATAGTCCAAAAGTCCAACGATAGGCGTTAAACCAGCCAGCAACGAGTCCGCTGCTAATTAAAATGTCTTTTTCGTCCGCGTCAATAGAATCACTTGTCTTAATAAACCCTCTTCTCATTGATCGCAGAGTCGCGAATGAATACTCCACAACAGGAACGTCATTTTGGTCAACCCATTTTAAATTCCGTCCAATTATGTTTGATGAGAGCCTAAATATCTTACCGCATTTTAACTTTAGAAATGTTCGTCCCAAAAGCCTATTACCTATTTCTCCGAGGAACAAGTCGTTTCTTTTCAGTATAACTTTATTGTCCAGAAAGCCAACCCTTTGAAATCTAATTCTGTCGTTCTTGCTGTCGAAATTGGCGTTAGAACTCAATGGACTCAACAAGGTCAAAGTCCCAAGTAGTTGATTGCCGAGTTCGATGTCGAACTTGTTTCCACTCATGTCCGTGTTTTTCCACGTGATTGTCTCCATTGTCATTTGTTCTTTAATTCAAATCTACACTTTTTAGATGTCCCAAGGTATGGCAGCCAACGTGAGTATTTGCGTTCGAGCGGGGCTTCCGAAGCCACGTGCTGTCCCCGACACCAAACGCAATAAAGATACTAAAACGTTGGACTACGCGTCAACCCCGCTTGACGCAAATACATTGTTGGCGGCTGGTAGGCTTA
>JADBYQ010000036.1 GCA_020402945.1 Cytophagales bacterium
ATTCTAAATTCTAAATTCTAAATTCTAAATTCTAAATTCTAAATTCTAAATTCTAAATTCTAAATTCTAAATTCTAAATTCTTTTTATGTCTTACGCAGTTAACGAGAAAGGATACTATGGACAGTTTGGTGGCGCCTATATTCCTGAAATGCTTTACCCCAATATTGAAGAACTTAGACTCAGCTATCTTACGATTATTGAGGAAGATTCTTTCAAGACGGAATTCGATAAGTTGCTTAGGGATTTCGTGGGCCGCCCAACCCCACTCTATTTTGCAAAACGTTTATCCGAAAGATACAAGGCAAAAATCTATTTGAAGCGTGAAGATCTTTGCCACACCGGGGCGCACAAAATAAATAACACGATTGGGCAAATTCTTTTGGCGCAGCGACTGGGCAAGCAAAAGATAATAGCAGAGACAGGTGCTGGTCAGCATGGAGTGGCCACAGCCACTGTATGTGCGCTGATGGGAATGGAATGCATTGTCTACATGGGAAAGCATGATATGGAGCGACAAAGGCCGAACGTGGAACGAATGCGTATCTTGGGAACAGAGGTTGTGCCCGCCCTTAGCGGAAGTATGACTCTTAAAGATGCAACCAACGAAGCCATGCGCCACTGGATCAATCATCCGACCGATACGCATTATATCATCGGTTCAGTTGTTGGGCCACATCCCTATCCTGATATGGTTGCCCGGTTTCAATCGGTGATTAGTGATGAAATGAAGAAGCAATTGATTGAAAAGGAGGGTAATCCTTTTCCAGATTATGTAATTGCTTGCGTGGGCGGTGGCAGCAACGCAGCGGGAGCATTTTATCATTTTTTAGATGATGAGCATGCTCAATTGATAGGAGTCGAAGCAGGTGGCAAAGGTGTCGATACAGGTGAGTCGGCCGCTACAACCGTTCTGGGTAAAGTAGGAATATTGCATGGAAGTAAATCGCTTTTGATGCAGACAACGGACGGTCAGGTGGTTGAACCTTATTCTATTTCTGCAGGATTGGATTATCCCGGGATTGGTCCGCTGCACGCACATCTTTTTGAAACTGGCCGTGTTCAATTTTTGAACGTTACAGATGACGAAGCTATGAAGGCGGGAATTGAACTAAGCCGAACAGAGGGAATTATTCCTGCGATTGAAACGGCTCATGCGATTGCTGTATTGGGCAAAATGGATTTTGCCCCAGATGATGTGGTGGTGATTAATTTAAGCGGCAGGGGAGATAAAGATTTGGAGACGTATATCAAATGGGGAAAATATTGACAGCCGATGAATCGAATTAGAGAACTCTTCAAATCAAAAAGGAAAAGATTGCTTTCAGTTTATTATACAGCAGGGTTTCCAACGCTCACAGCTACTATTCCAATCGCTCAACATCTCGAGAAAGCAGGTGTAGATATTATTGAAATTGGTATTCCGTTTTCTGATCCGATTGCTGATGGGCCTACTATTCAGGAGAGTAATAAAATAGCTTTGGATAATGGGATGAATCTCCATTTGTTACTTGAGCAAGTACAAGAGATTCGAAAAAGTGTAAGCCTTCCCATTATTTTGATGGGTTATTTAAATCCGGTCTTGCAATTTGGATTTGAGAAGTTTGTAAAAGAAGCTGCAAAGGTGGGTGTAGATGGTCTAATTCTTCCTGATTTACCCTTAGACGAATACCTGCTGGGATATAAAAAAATTGTTGATGAGATTGGACTGACTAATACCCTTTTGATTTCTCCCACTACTTCAGAAGAACGGATTCGAAAAATTGACGCGGCTTCTAACGGATTTATTTACGCGGTTTCTTCATCTAGTACTACGGGTGTGCAGCAAGGATTTTCTACCGAGCAAGAATCGTATTTCAAAAGATTGCAAGACATGGAGTTAGTAAACCCTTTTCTAATTGGATTTGGGGTTTCTAATCATGAAACGTTCGCAGCGGTAAGCAAGTATTCGTTAGGCGCCATTGTTGGGAGTGCTTTCATTAGTCTTTTAAAAAGCAGCACTGATCTGAAATCGGACATCACACGATTCATAAAGGGGCTCAGATAATTTCTCGGAGTCAGAACGATTGATTAGAAAACAGAGGGCGGCCTATCAACTACGCGAACCGTGGTAAGTCTAAGATAGTACTCTTGCTTCTTTTTCCTTTTTTAACTCCGAGGCTATCCAAATTTGCGCATCTTGAATAGTTCTAAAAAAGCTGATTTTTCCCTGGTAGAATGCAATCATATGCTTTTTATATTCCTCAAAATCGGGTGGTTCATTAGCTTCTGAGATAACATAACCCAGCCTTTTTAAGCTTGTTCGCTTTAGTTCATTTGCAAATTTCAACCTTGCTTGTTGGAATTCGATATTGTTTTCTTCGACTTTCGTACCTCGCTTGATTTCAACAATCCAATTAGCGCATAATTGGGAATTGGCAAAGTCAACACACTGTTGATAGAACTCCAAAAACTCAGCAACGGTCAAAGGTCTTTTCCAAACTACTATCGTGGTGTCTTCAAGGGCATCGTAAAATAATCGCCCCCACTCTTTATCCATTATAATTTGGTGGTCTGGGTTGGTGATATTGGGAATAAAGATATCAATGGTGGTTCCTGATCCAAGAACACTTTCAATATGCACCTTGCCACCTAACGACTCAGTTTGAAGTTTTACCAGAAAAAGACCAAGGCCTTTTCCATCTACATGGGAATGAAATCTTTTATACAAGCCGAAGAGTTTTTCTTTGAATTTGTCAATATCTAGACCTAGTCCGTTATCAGTAACCGATATCTTTACCGAAGAACCTTCTTTTACAGAAGAAACTTTTATCACGGCATTGCGATCTCGTGAGCGATATTTGATTGAGTTACTAATGAGATTGTATAAAATACTATTGACCATCGGTTTCATAGAATAGATGTCGGTAACAGCCGTGAAGTCAGAAATGATAGTGACTTCATGTTCTTTAATCTCGTTTTGAAGCAGGTTTATAATATGATTTACCTCGTCTTGAAAAGTAACATGTTGTTTAACTTGGAACACTGAATTTCTGATATCAATGATACTCCCGAGGTCTTTAATAATCGTATCTAGCGAAGATGCAGATTTTTTGATGTGATGAAAAAGTTCATTTGTTTCTTCGTCCAGGATCGACTGATTGGTAAGACTCAACAGACCAAGTAAACTGGCTACAGGCCCTCTAAGGTTGTGTGAAACAGTATAGGAAAACTGCTGTAAATCATGATTATGCTGTATAAGCGCCTCGTTGGTTTGAACCAGCTGGCTATTTTTTTCAATAAGCTCCTTGTTCAATACTGAATTTTCCTCCGCAAGTGTTTTTCGTTGCCTTTCAATTTCTTGATTGCTAAATTCTAATTGTTTCTGTTTGGCAGATAACTCATCTATTAAAAGATGACTCTTTACTTCATATTTTTCGAAACTCCTTTTCAAGAAATATGTACATCCAGCCAGTATCGCAAAGCTCGAAGCGAACACAAAATTCTGAAAAGGGTACTCAGGATTTTTAAGACCCAACTGAAAGTAGCCAAGGCTAAAAAAGTTGTGGATAGAATCATAAAGAAGTAAAAGCAAAAGGTTAGTTAATAAGGACAGCACCCACAACTTCGTCTCTGATAAACTAAAAAGGATAAATGGCAGAATGCTGGCTCCCAGCATAAAAACTCGGAATTCATAAAACTGTGTTTCTTCGATAATGACAAAATGCGTTTTATCAAAAAGAGAGAGAACCAAAGCGGCCAGGCAAATACTAATAGAAAGAAAAAACCTGCTAATGTCAGTAAAACCGAAATGATTTAAGGCTAAGGAAAACAGTGGGACAAAGACAAATGATAATGTTAAAAGTACGGTTGGTGTAAAACCAAAATACAAGACAGCACCACCAGCTGCTACCAGTACGAAAACTGAAATCAAAAGACTTACCCGGTTGGTAATTTTTATGTATCGGTTAGCGATACTATTTCCAGAAGCTAGACCAATACTACTGATGGTATCAAACAAATTCATTCGGACACAAAATTAGCATCTTCTTTGAATCATTTGTTGTTTTGGAATAGACTTCCAGCTAAATGTATATTTGTCGAAAATAGTGAGTCACTCAAATGGAGGAGGTCAAACAGAAGACACTGATAGTCAATGCTGTCGCATTGAGAGCTTATGAGCTCATGTGCATAGCTCGTTCTATGGCGCAACTATATGATGTCAATCGAGATATATGTAGTCGCTACGTACATAGTACCTCTCGAGGCCATGAAGCGATACAACTCGCTGCGGGGTTTCTATTAACGGCAAATGATTTCGCCTCGCCATACTATCGTGATGAATCTATGCTATTGGCCATCGGGTTCTCGCCTCTGGAACTAATGCTACAACTGCTGGCCAAAAAAGATGACCCCTTTTCAGGCGGCAGAACTTATTACGGCCATCCTTCATTGAAGAGAAAGGGCTTTCCTACTATTCCCCATCAGAGCTCAGCCACAGGTATGCAGGCGATCCCTGCCACAGGAATGGCACATGGCCTGGCTTATTTACATTCTCAAGGATTGTTGGTCGAAAAAGAAAGCATAGTCCTTTGTTCACTGGGTGATGGCTCAGTAACAGAAGGCGAAGTGGCAGAAGCCTTCCAAATGGCGGTGTTGAAAAAGTTGCCAATTATCTATTTGGTGCAAGACAATGATTGGGGAATATCCGCTACCGGTAGGGAAATGCGTACGATGGATGCCTACGAGTATGCAGCTGGTTTCAAAGGACTTGAACGGATGCGAGTGGATGGTTCTGACTTTATAGAAAGTTACAATGGCCTAATGAGAGCATTCGATTTTGTAAGAAAAGAACGAAGGCCGATATTGGTTCATGCAAAATGCCCACTCCTTGGGCATCATACTTCGGGAGTGCGGAAAGAGTGGTATCGCGGAGATAATCTGCAAGAACAAGAAAAAGATGATCCGATTGTAAAGCTGGAAGCCTATCTATTAGCGAATGGACAATCTTCGACATCGCTCAAGAAAATTCAAGATCGTTCGAGAAAGAAAGTACAAGAAGACTATGAGCAGGCCTTGTTGATGCCTGATCCGGATCCAACTGATTTTGACTCCCATGAATTTGCCCTCACTGAAATTTTGGCGGAGAAGGGAACCAGATCTCCAAAAGGTGGTGAAAAGGTAACGATAGTTGATGCAGCCCTTCATGCCGTAGACGAAATTTTGCGACAGCATCCGGAAGCCATATTTTATGGTCAGGATGTAGGTGCACGGTTGGGTGGTGTATTTAGGGAAGCGGCTACCTTGGCTCAAAAGTACGGTGAGGATCGCGTCTTTAACACGCCCATTCAGGAAGCGTATATTGTTGGATCAACAGCCGGCATGTCTGCGGTTGGGGTGAAACCTATTGTTGAGATCCAGTTTGCCGATTACATCTGGCCGGCTATGAATCAATTGGTGGAAGAGCTTTCAAAAAGTTGTTATCTCTCTAAAGGAAAGTTTCCCATTCAATCGCTGATCAGAGTTCCCATCGGAGCTTATGGTGGGGGAGGTCCTTATCATTCTGGTAGCATTGAATCAACCTTGCTAACCATACGTGGAGTAAAAGTTGTATATCCTTCCAATGCGGCTGATATGAAAGGTTTGATGAAAGCATCTTTCAATGATCCCAATCCGGTTGTGATGTTAGAACACAAGGGTTTGTATTGGAGCAAAGTTCCCGGCACGCTAGATGCAAAAACCATCGAGCCCGATGAGGACTATGTCATCCCGTTAGGCAAAGCACGTCAGGTCCAGCTAGCAAACGAAGAAAAAATAAAGGCAGGTGAGAGCGCAGTGGTGATCACCTACGGGATGGGCGTGTACTGGGCGAAAGAAGCTTCCCAATCATTCAAAGGTCAGATTGAAATTATTGATTTGCGAACCCTAAATCCCGTTGATTGGGATATGATTATCGAAAGTGTAAAAAGTCATGGCCGTGCGTTTGTGCTAACAGAAGAACCGTTGCTAAATTCTTTTGCGGAGTCGTTGGCTGGAAGAATTTCAAAAGAGTTGTTTCATTTCCTGGATGCACCCGTTTGGACGTTTGGCGCGGTCAGCCTTCCTGCCATTCCACTTAATGTAGAATTGGAACGAATGATGTTGCCTAGTGCTGAGAAAGTCAAAAACGAGCTCGGAAAATTATTGTCGTATTAGAATTCCAAATTAGAAAGGATAGCCGATACCGATATTGTAAATAACGGGTTCGCTATTTTTTCCATAAGGCCCCAGGAAACGTGTGTTGCCCAGCACGAACCGATCATTGGACGGACGCGCAGGATCCCATACTTTCATGCCAATATCAAGTCGCAGAATTAAAAAGGTAAAATCGAAGCGCAAGCCGAATCCGGTGCCAACTCCAAATTCACTTAGAAAGGTATTGGTTTTAAATTGAGCCGCTTCGCTGGCACCGGGCCTATTCGCCCAAACGTTGCCAGCATCCAGGAAGAGTGCGTAGTTAACAAATCCAAAAAGCTTTTGCCGCCATTCCATGCTTCCTTCAATTAAGATTTCTCCGGGTTTTTCAAACTGGTAGTTGAAGTAACCGTCTTTTTCCGGATTACCAACCGGATTATCAACCGGACTACCAGATAGTGGAGGAGGTTCAGATCCAACGCCCAGACGCCTGGGTCGCCAGGCACGCACGCTGTTGCTGCCGCCACTAAAGAAATTTTTCTCATAGGGAAGAATTTGGTTGTTGCTATAGGGGAGTCCAAATCCAGTATTAATCCGATAAGAGAATGAAGCGGTTTTGCTGATAAGTGTATTTCTCCGATAATCAAGACTTAAGCGAATAAATTGAAATGGTTCTAGTCCTTGGTTAATGATGATTTGAGGAGTGTAAAGGTTAAGAAGTGTGCCTCCACTTTCTATCGTTCCTCGTATTAGACTAGAGTGCCGCTTCGTGCTTCCATAGTCGTTGTTCCAAGTGATCGACAAAATCATACTCCCCACGAAGGCAGGCTTAAACGCATTGATCAGATTATTCCCTTGGTAAATCTGCAGGCTGTCCAATTGCTCACGGAATTTGTCATCAATTGTAGAGTTGATGATATTTAAACTGGTTGGCGTAAAAGTAACCCGTAGCTTTTGACTAAAGTCCCAGAGGAACGAGGCTGAGACATTGGTGATGGATCGTTGGTATTCTGGCCGATCGGTATAAGTATAGCTTCCTGAAAGCCTTGTTCTTGGGTTGTATTTGGCGTATCGAAAAACGGCCGCCTTGCTGAGCGGAAACAAAAAACGGGGAAATGTGATAGACGCACCTCCAATCGCTTCTGTACTTTGATAGAAGTTTCCCGTTTCGGTTGCTGATGCAACGCCTTCAAACCCATAGCGACCGTTCAGTTCAAGGATTTCCAAACCTCCAAAAAGATTGCGCCATTTCAAATTACTACTGATGTAGGGGCCGGGAAAGCCCTGGGTTACGGTAGCACCCGCTTCGTTAGACCAGCCATATCGTTCCAACGGGCTTGCAAAAATATTGGCAATGAATCGGCCTCCAGATGTATCATAATTTACATTTACAAACTTGAAAACATCCAAATTAGCCATCTGGCGTTGCGTTCTGAAGGTTTGAGCTCTGCTGTAAAGGCTGTCTTTTTTTAGAAATACACGTGAAGCCAGAATTTTTCGGCTGAATTGGTAGTTGAAATAATTAAAGGTGATGTTCTCGTATGGATCGTTGATCCGTTTTAATCCGGGTACAATTGATTTTACTCCAACATCGGTTGTAAAATTGATTGAATCAATCTTAAACTGCCTATGGTGATCGCTTTGTTGTGGGTTGTTAATTTCGAGGACAAGTATAATACGATGGTTTCCTTTTGATACTGTGTCAATCTGGAAATCAATATACTGGCGACTGAAATCGTAATAGCCGCGATCTTTTAGAAAATTATCAATTCTCTCTCGTTCTTTCGTTAACAGCTCCTGATCGTATTGCTGGCCTTCTTTGATGTTGCTTTCATCCAGATCGTTTGTCAAAAGTGTTAGCACTTTTTGATCGGGTATTCGCAGCAAAAGAGTGTCGATGAAGTATGGTTTCCCCGGTGAAACCGTGTAAATGATAGAAACCTTTCGGCCATTTTCTTTCACCGATGCTTCCACTTTTCCGTTAAAGTACCCTTTGATAAAAAGATAGTTATTCATCTTTGCCAGGGTGATCGGGAGTTTTGCAGAATCATATACAGCTGTTTGATCGCCCCACTGCATGAAATGGTTTCCGTTCTCAATTTTATTGTCAAGCGATTCTTGTTTCTTTTTCTTTCTGAATTCAAGATTGTCTTTCTTTCGAAGGTTCTTGGCTCTTGCTATTTTCCGATCGAACTTTTTTTCTTTTTTTTCTTTCCGTTCGATAAATCTTTTTTTGCTATAACTTTTTTCTCCTTTAAAGTGGTTTTCTCCTTTATGGTACATCCAACCCAATAGACTCATCGGAATGCCGAATACTTTTCGAGCGGATTTCTGAGAATACAGATCTTGTAAATTATCCTTGTTGATATGCCTGGGAGCCACTATTGTTTGGCGATATAGCAACTTTTGATTTTCTTGGAGGTACCTGGTAGACGAGCAGCTGTTCAACAGGAGTAGAAGCGCGCCAACGGAGAGCACTCGTAATACCTGTTTAAACCCAAAAGAGCCAATGATTTCCAAAGCAAAAGTTAAATTCATCAAATCTCTGCAATTAAAGAAATACCGAAAAGACGAACAATGTTTTACGGTAGAAGGAGCCAAAGGAATTGTTGAACTGTTGAATTCAGATTTTGAGGTGATTTGGGTTGCGGGCACGGCAAATTTTCTCCGAGAAAACGAAGCGTTGCTTAGGCGGAATAGGATAGAGGTAGTCGAAACAACAGAAAGAGAGCTGTCTGGGGCAAGTAGCTTTCAGACGAATAACTCAGCCATAGCGATTGCCAAACTGAAACCCATATCCCCGCCAGTCTTGAGCAAAGAATTTGTGCTCGTCTTAGATGATATCCGAGATCCTGGCAATTTGGGAACGATTATCCGCACAGCCGACTGGTATGGAATAAAGCACATCATTGCTTCACTAGAAACGGCAGACTTGTACAACCCAAAAGTGATAAGTGCAACGATGGGCTCTTTCTGCCGAATGAACATCTACTATACGCAATTGACAAATTATTTAGTAGGAACCGATTGGCCGATTTACGGTGCTTCGTTGGTTGGAAAATCTATTTATGAATCGAGTTTTGGGGAAGAGGGTTTTATCGTTATCGGAAACGAGTCACAAGGTATATCACCAGCCTTGCACAGCTTAATAACCCATCACGTTACTATTCCGCGCATTGGCAAAGCCGAATCTCTCAACGCCTCCATTGCTACTGCCATTATTCTGGATAACGTATTGCGGCTAAAGAAATGATCCACTTTGCTTGGAAGACTCCTCAGATAGTCGGGCTGCGTTCTCTTTCCCTAAATAACGGTCGATGACATAGTGGCCAAGGTAAATGAGGGGAGTGAGGAGTATGGCTACGGAAAATTTGTAGATGTAATTGGTGAAACCAATGGCAAGGATCTGC
Source organism: Cytophagales bacterium (assembly GCA_020402945.1). Lineage (GTDB taxonomy): Bacteria > Bacteroidota > Bacteroidia > Cytophagales > Cyclobacteriaceae > ELB16-189. The sequence goes on from JADBYQ010000036.1 coordinate 9,562, forward strand.
TGATTGGAGAAAATACCAACAAAAGCCAGATACAGCACAACAAAGCTGTCTATAAACTGTGAAACTAAAGTAGATCCGGTTGCGCGCAACCAAAGCATTTTTGAGCCCGTGAGTTTGCGTAACCTCTGAAAAACATATACATCCACAAGTTGGCCGATAAGAAATGCCGCCAGGGAGGCGATGATAATCCGTTGACCTTGTCCCAGAATTTTGTTAAAGGCAAAGTCCATATTGAAATAGTTGCCCGCAGCGTCTTTATTGTTTGCATCCAGCCACCACTGGGCGGGAGGTAATTCCATGGTTAGAAAAATTACAAGAAAAGAATAAGCAATAAAGAATGCGGCTAAATAGCTGATTCGTTTTACGCCTGGCTTGCCAAAGTATTCATTGATTAAATCAGACGTGATAAAAACAACTGGCCAAATGACCGCACCTGCCGTCAGGTTAAAATCCATTTCAAATCCGAGTAGTTGAAGATGAGCTGGTGCCAGGCCCAACGCGCCTTCACCAGAAAATATTTTTACACCGATTAGTTCTGCAACAATCGCGTTGGTTAAAAACAGTGCCGCCAATACAATGAAAAGCCGGTTTTTTTTCTCGTCTAAACGGATGGTCATGCGTCTATAGTAAAAGTTTGGCCTTCAATGGCTAACGAAGAATTTTCAAAGACTGACTTGGCCTCGGCCAGAAGGGGTTCCAGGTCTTTATACCGCGCGGAAAAGTGGCCGATAAGTAGCCTTTTCACTTGGCTTCGCTTTGCAATTTCCGCAGCTTGTTTGGCTGTGCTGTGTTTGGTTTCAATGGCCTTGGATAGTTCATCTTCCATAAAGGTCGCCTCATGATATAAAAGGTCGACATCGCGAATTTGTTCAATTATTGGTTCGAAAAAAGCTGTGTCAGAGCAGTAGGCATAAGAGAGGGAACGTTTTGGATCCATTGTAAAATCCTCATTTTTGTAGAGCAGTTTACCCTGATCATCAAAGACATCGCATCCTGCCTTCAAGGCGACAATATGTTGCAACAACATAGCCTTCACAAGCCTTTCTTTGTCAACGCGTCTTTGCTTGGGCTTTTCTCTAAATAAAAAACCTGCACAGGGAAGTTTGTGGAACAACGGAATTGTTTCTACCGTCAACGCATCGTTTTCGAGTAGCTGATATCTTTGGGTTGGATCGAATGAATGAAAATGTAAAGAGTAATTCAAAACCGATCCTGAATACTTCAATTGAAGCAGTATGATTTCATTTAGGCCGGGAGGACTGTACAAATGCAAGTCGGCTTTGCGCTTTTGAAGGTGCATGGAGAACAGAAGCCCGGTAAGACCAAGGTAATGATCGCCATGCAGATGGCTTATAAAAATATGTTCTATTTTGTGGATAGGTATTTCATACCGCGCCAGTTGGAGTTGGCAACCTTCACCACAATCAATTAGAAAGTGTTTATTTTGGATGACCAAATACTGTGATGAAGGAAATCTTCCATAGACTGGGACAGCCCCGCTAGCTCCTAGTATTGTTAAGCTAAAATTAGTCAATTAGTTGATTGGATGCTTGGTCTCTCGATCATTTGAAAGCCAATTTTCGAATCATCAAATGGAATCATCAACGAATCAGTTTAGTCATCGCTTTTCATATCTTTTTCAATCTCATGCATAAATACCGCATCGATTGCTTCTTCCACAGTAGGAAGAATATTCAAAACGCTATCAAGCTGAGAAATTTTAATGAGCTTGGCGGTATGGTCAGAGAGTGACGTAAGCACAAAAATCCCTCCATCTTCATGGAGAATTCGATTGCCTACTAACAACGCACTTAGTCCGGAAGAGTCAGTATATTTTACTTCACTTAAGTCAAGAATGATGTTCCGGACACCTTCCGCGTGCAGGGTAACCATCTCCGATTTTAGTTGAGGCGCTGCCGTAGAGTCTAGTTTTTCTTCGTGGAGGCGTACCAAAGTGTACTTTTCTTGCTTGTCGATCGTGTATTTCATTTTGTGTGGTAGGTAGAAGTATAAATGTGGATTTTACAATAATGAAGGCGCTAATTTAACGATTTAACGATACTTTGCTCAATTCGTTTTTCGATGCTGGAATAATCAATCGGGGTCAATTTTTCACCGGTCATTTGTTGATAAAGTTCCTGATAGCGGCTGGAAATGTTTGACACGATTTGATCTGTCATTTCAGGCACTTTTTGACCATCCTTGCCTTGGAAACCATTTTCAATCAACCATTGTCTAACAAACTCTTTCGAAAGTTGCTTCTGGGCTTCGCCCGATTTTTGTCTTGCTTCGTAGCCTTCTTTATAAAAATAGCGGGATGAATCAGGTGTGTGTACCTCATCAATCAGATAAATCGAGCCTTCGTGTTTTCCAAATTCATATTTAGTGTCGACTAATATCAATCCACGCATGGCGGCAAGTTCTGTCCCTCTTTGATACAGCTTGAAGGTATAGTCTTCTAATATCTGGTAATCGCTTTCTGTTAAGATTCCCCGACTCAAAATTTCTTCACGCGAAATATCTTCGTCATGCCCCACTTTGGCTTTCGTGGTCGGTGTAATAATTGGCTGGGGTAGTCGGTCATTCTCATGTAGACCTTCTGGCATAGCTACCCCGCAAATAGTTCGTTTTCCGAGTTTGTATTCTCTCCAGGCATGCCCTGCTAAATACCCCCTCACCACCATTTCAACGGCAAAAGGTTCACATTTGAAACCTACTGTAACGTTGGGGTCTGGTGTACTTAGCACCCAGTTAGGAACGATGTCTTTGGTTGCATTGAGATTGTAAGCCGCAATTTGGTTTAAAATTCTGCCTTTGTCAGGAATGCCTTTCGGTAAGACAACATCAAACGCGGAGATACGGTCAGTGGCCACCATTGCCATCTTCTCGCCAAAGTAATATACATCGCGAACCTTGCCTTTGTAAAATCCTGTTTGATTCGGGAATTTGAAGTGTGTTTCTTTGATGGCTTGCATTTGGAATATTGGAGGCCGCAAATTAAAAATTATGTCTCAAATATCAGGCATGTACAAATCAAGCCGATGATTAATTTTAGGCTCTATTTTTCAAGGAAATTGAAACTGCCAATTTTAAATCCTAAACTAGCTTTCATCGGTCTTTTACTGTTGTGGGCTTTTGTTCAAGGTGCAATGCTTTTGCGACTTGGGGTTCAAACACCTGTAGATAGCGAACTTTATCTTTCTGATGCAAAAAATCTCCTCGCTGGGCAATGGCCAAAGGGTAGGGGTATTTGGTATGTTTCCTATTCGTCTTTTTTGGCATTTGTTTTCCTATTGAGTGGGTCAAATTCTACCATCATCCTGCTTCAGGTTCTTTTGTCAGGGGTGGCAGCTTTATGCTTGTACAAAATTTCTGTGTTGGTAAGTGGTAGAGCCAATGTGGCGTTTCTGACCGTATTTTTTTATTTATCCTGGCTCAAAATCCATGAGTGGAATACTATTTTATACACTGAGTCTCTGTTTACAAGTTGCAGCATTATTTGTGTTGCATTGCTGATGAAAAGCAAATACGCTTGGCAGTATGGGTTCGCTTTTGTATTGACGCTTTTCACTTTTTTTGTTAGACCAACTGGCTTTGCTTTTTTAATCGGATTGGTAGCTTATTTAGTCTGTCTAATAAAAAGTAAAATTGATAAGAGGTTGTTTGTTTCAACCTTTGTAGTGGTGACAGCGGCAACTTTTTTGCTGCCGTGCTATATGTTGGAAGGAGCTGATTTGATTGATAGTTACGCGAGGGGCGAGGTAATTTATCCAAATATTTCTGTAGGACTTGAAATTCCGACTGATCTAGTTATTCCAACAAAGAATGCACCTGCCTTTGCCAGGATGTTCACGTTTGCCTTAAATAATCCGGTCTATTTCGCCAAATTGTCGTTCTATAAACTGATCTTGTTTATTGGAAATGTGAAGCCATATTTCTCACCGATACATAACGCTGTTATCGTCCTCATACTGTATCCTATTTACATTTTTTCCATCATTGGATATTTTCGTTTTGGCAAAACACAATTCGAAAAATACTTCATTGTCGGATATGTTGCCTCGCTCGCGTTGACTGTTTCACTTACTTCCGAAAATTGGGATGGTCGATTTCTTGTGCCGGTACTCCCATTTATATTTTTGCTAGCTAGCCATGGAATTATCACAACTTTTGAACGTTTAAACAAACCTAAACCACCAAAGCTTCAAGTATAATGTTGCTATTTCAATTTAATCAGTCTACTTTGTTTGCGGTTTAACCTATGCCGATCTAATGAGTCTTCGCGAACGCGCTTCCGTAATAGTTAATGGTTTTTCTTCTACATTTTGGATTGCAAATACTTTAGAGCTTTTTGAGCGTCTCGCTTACTATGGAGCTAAGGCTGTCCTGACGGTTTTTTTGGCAACCAAAGTAGGCTTAGAAAAGGAAGCGGGTTTTTTGGCGGGACTTTTCAATGCAGTACTTTATTCGTTACCCATTGTAGCAGGAGTTTTTGTAGATAAGTATGGGTTCAAGCGTACGTTGATGGCTTGCTTTGCTATTTTCTGCGTTGGCTATTTTTTGATCGGCCTAGCGGGAATGGAGTATGGACAAGCAATAGTAGAAACAGTAGGTAAACGAAACTACGTGATAGGCGTTTTACTCCTCACAGCGGTAGGTGGCTCGTTAATTAAACCCTGTATTGTCGGCACAGTCGCGAAGACTTCTAAACCTGGCGCTCAGGCTTTGGGTTTTTCGATTTACTATACACTCGTCAATTTAGGAGGTGCCATTGGACCGATCATTGCCTTTTATGTTCGTCAAGATCTGGGAATTGAGTTTGTGTTGGTCATGTCTTCTATCACCTCACTTTTGTTGTTTTTTGGAGCGTGGCTTTTCTTTAAAGAACCTGATGGCGAAGTAGGGGAGAAGAAGACATTTGCAAAAGTCTTCAGCGATATGGTATTGGTTTTTGCCAACATAAAGTTCATGAGTTTCCTTTTGATTTTTTCCGGATTCTGGATGATGTTTTGGCAAGTGTTTTATACACTACCTTTTTATGCTACCAATGTATTGCACTATGAAGCCTTCGAATTTCTTGAAACGGTCGATGCATGGACGATTATTATCATTACTATACCCGTCACAGCATTTGTCAGCAAGTGGAAACCTGTGGTAGCAATCATCATCGGGTTCACGATTGCCAGTGCATCTTGGATTGTGATTGGTGCTGGGGGAACGATATTATTCACTGTTATTGGTATAATGCTATTTGCATTAGGCGAAGCGACACAGGCACCTCGGTTTTATGAGTATGTAAGTTCCCTGGCGCCAAAAGGCCAGGTAGGAACCTTTATGGGCTTCGCTTTTTTACCTGTTGCCATTGGTTCGTTTACAGCAGGTATTCTTTCTGATTGGCTTCGAAGTTCTTATCTTGACACTGATCCAGCGATGATGTGGTACACCCTTTCGGGGATTGGCTTCACCTCTACAGCTTTAATGATTGTTTATAATCTTGTTGTAAAAAAAAGTAATTGATCTTTTATGGAAGAACCTAAAATCTTCAAACCCTACATCGCGCCAGAGCAAAACATCGCTGAGTTTACTGTAAAGTCAGTAGTTTTTGGCGTCCTTTTTGGAATTTTATTTGGCTGCTCTACGGTATACCTTGCTTTGAAAGCAGGTCTCACTGTTTCGGCATCCATACCGATAGCAGTAATTGCCATTACGCTTGGGCGTAAGTTTTTAAAGACAACAATCTTAGAGAACAACATTATACAGACAACTGGTTCGGCAGGCGAGTCGATCGCTGCGGGTGTTGTGTTTACCCTACCGGGATTTCTATTTTTATCTCCCGGAGCAGATGGCGTGAGTGTAGGGGAAAGTTATTTCAACTACCTAACGATTTTAATTTTAGCGGCCTTTGGCGGTATGCTTGGTACTTTGATGATGATTCCACTTCGTAGGTCCTTGATTGTGAAAGAACACGGCACATTGCCCTACCCGGAAGGAACTGCTTGTGCATCCGTTCTTCAGGCGGGAGAAAAGGGTGGAGATTTTGCTAAGACTGCTTTCATCGGTATGGGCGTTGCATTCGCCTATGCCATCTTGCAAAAAGTGTTGCACGTAATTGCAGAAACACCTGCTTACGTTACCAGTCAAGCAAACAAGTTTTGGCCTTCAGCAGCTACACGGGGAGAAATTACACCAGAGTACCTTGGCGTGGGCTACATTATTGGATTCAAAATTTCTGGTGTTCTTGTGGCAGGCTCTGTTCTGGCCTGGTGGGCCATGACTCCTCTGTTAGCGACATTAGTTCCTGCGGATACCATAGCTATTCAATTGGTGAAGTTAGGATACCTGGCTGACATCAATACTGCCGGTGGACCGGGCAGCTGGGATCCAGCAACACATACTTTTGGAAGTTATGCGGACGCCATTTACCGCGCCTACATTCGTCAGATAGGAGCAGGTGCGGTAGCTGCAGGTGGGTTTATTACTTTGATCAAAACGATTCCGACTATCGTTAGTTCTTTCCGCGAAAGCGTTGGGTCTCTAAAGGAAAAGGGTGGCGAAGGCGTGTTGCGCACTGATCGTGACTTGTCGTTTAAAGTCGTGATAGTTGGTAGCATTGTTTTGATTTCCACGCTGGCTATCATGCCAAACATTCCAGGTGATGGGATTTTACAAAAGTTATTAATAGGAGTGCTGATCATCATCTTTGGGTTTTTCTTTGTAACAGTAGCAAGTCGCATCGTTGGTTTGGTTGGTTCAAGCAATAGTCCCATTTCCGGGATGACGATTGCAACGCTGATGGGTACCTGCTTGATATTTACAGCTGTTGGATGGAGCGGTAAACTGTATGAACCATTGGCATTGGTGGTGGGAGGTATGATCTGTATTGCAGCAGCGAATGCGGGTGGCACTTCACAGGATTTAAAAACCGGCTATATAATTGGTGCTACTCCTCGTTACCAGCAATTGGCATTGTTTATCGGAGCGATTGTGTCTTCTATCGCTATTGGTCTTGTTGTGAAGATTCTAGATACGCCAACGCAAGAAATGTTAGCACAGGGAATCAAACATGCTGTTGGCAGTGACAAATTTCCAGCTCCCCAAGCCACTTTAATGGCTACGTTAGCAAAAGGTATCTTGTCCTTTAATCTCGACTGGCAGTTTGTAATGGTCGGTGTTTTTATTGCGGTGATGATTGAGTTATGCGGCATCAAGGCACTGGCTTTTGCGATTGGGCTGTATTTGCCATTGGCAACCACGCTTCCGATTTTTATTGGTGGTGCGATAAAGGGATACGTTGACTATCGAGCTGAAAAGAATAACGAGAAAAAGGAAGAAGATGACTTGGGTAGGGGAAGTCTATTTGCTACCGGATTAATTGCCGGGGGAGCAATCACTGGAGTTTTGGTCGCCATCTTAACGGTTGCCTCACCAGATTTTATGGGTAGTGTAAACCTCGAACATGGAATCGTAGGCGTCCTTGGCCAGAATGGGTATTTTATAATGGGCGTGCTGTTCTTCTCAGGAATGGGTCTGTGGCTGTATCAAACGGCTGTGAAGAAGGAAATTTGAAATTTTAGATTATGAGAAAGTCACTTTTAGTTTTTGTATTCCTTCACATCTTAACTTTTGAAACTAGCTCTCAGCAGCTCAATACTCCTAAACTAGACAGTCTATTTTCTGCTCTAGCTGATAACGATCGGGCAATGGGAAGCGTAGCAATCTCAAAAAATGGAAAGGTATTATATTCGAGGGCTATTGGTTTTAGTTCATTGGAGGCGGCCACGAGAGTTCTGGCCACGGAAAAAACAAAGTATAGAATTGGCTCGATCACCAAAACGTTCACAACGGTCTTGATTTTTCAATTAATAGAAGAAGGTAAATTATCACTCACCACCACCCTTGATAAATTTTTCCCGACTGTTCAAAACGCGAAGATTATCACGATCAGTAATCTAATAGGCCATCGTAGTGGCATTCATAATTTTACGGATGATCCGGATTATCTAACATGGATGACCATGCCAAAGTCGAAAGAGGAAATGATTTCTACAATTAGCAAAAGCAAGCCCGACTTTGCTCCTGATACAAAGGCACAGTACAGCAATTCAAATTTCGTACTACTTGGGTTTATTGTGGAAAAACTTAGAAACAAATCGTATGCGCAAATTCTTGATGAGCGAATTGTGAAGAAGGTTGGACTCACGGATACATATTTCGGTAAAGCAGCAGATTTGAAAAACAACGAGTGTTATTCTTATCAGTGGACAAACAATGAATGGAAACGAGAACCAGAAACTGATATGAACATTCCACATGGTGCTGGCGCGATCGTTTCAACGCCAACAGATCTAGTCATGTTTGTGGAGGCACTTTTTGCGGGGAAACTGGTGAATCAATTAAGCTTGCTAAAAATGAAAACAATTGTGGATGGCTATGGAATGGGACTATTTCAAGTTCCATTTGGAAGCAAACGCGCATTTGGTCACAACGGAGGTATCGATGGATTTTCTTCCAACACAGCCTATTTTCCAGAAGATAGTTTAGCGATTGCGTATTGCACCAACGGCCAGCGTTATTCAATGAACGATATTTTGATTGGAGTACTCAGTATCTATTTCGATAAACCATATGCCATTCCAACTTTTAAGGAGTCAGGTTATTCTGTGCTTCCTACTGAATTGGATCAATATGTGGGAGTGTATTCAAGCCTTCAAATCCCGCTTAAAATCACTATTTCAAAAAATGAATCAGAGCTGAGGGCTCAAGCCACCGGGCAGCCATCCTTTGCATTAGAGCCAAGCGAAAAGGATAAATTTAAGTTTGAAAGGGCGGGCGTCATTCTCGAGTTCATTCCTTCCGCAGGCGAAATGACTTTGAGGCAGGGCGGAGGGATTTTCAAATTTGTAAGAGACAAGTAATAAAAAAAGCTGCCTTGTAAGGGCAGCTCGTTTTTCTTTTTCGTTTTCCCTTATTAACAGAACTCATCAAACACCTCCACGAGATGTTCTCCAATCATCTGCGCATTTCTCCCTTCAATGTGATGGCGTTCTACAAAATGAACGAGTTCTCCATCTTTAAAGAGTGCAATGGCAGGAGAAGAGGGTGGATAGGGGAGTGTATACTCTCTAGCTTTGGAAACTGCTTCTTTGTCAACACCAGCAAAAACAGTTGCCAAGTGAGCTGGCTTCTTTTCAGAATGTTCGAGAGCCCATTTGATTCCAGGGCGTGCTGCACCAGCGGCACATCCACAAACTGAATTAATGACCAAAAGCGTTGTGCCTTTTTGGTCTTTTAGCTCTTGATCAACTGCTTCAGATGACTTCAATTCTTTGAAGCCGGCCACGGTCAAATCATTTCTCATGGGGGCTACTAAATGTTCAGGATACATAAAATTCAAAATTTAGGATTCAAAATTAATTAATAAACACAATTACATAAAACCTAGTTCCAGTTTGGCTACCTCACTCATCATATCTTGAGAGTAAGGAGGGTCAAACGTAATTTCAACTTTAACTTCGTTGACACCTTCAATTTCCCTAATTTTTTGCTCTACTTCACTAGGTATTACCTCTGCCGAAGGACAGGATGGAGAGGTGAGGGTCATCAAAATAAAGACATTATTTACAGGGAAGATATTGATTTCATAAATCAAGCCTAATTCATAAACATCCACCGGAATCTCAGGATCGTAGACTGTTTTAATGGCAGCTAATACCTTATCTCGAAGGTTAACTCCGGTGTCTTGGCTTACATTATTTGTCGAAACTTCGTCCATTAGTTTGCAGCCAGTTGTGTCTTAAATGCCAATGCATAGAGTTTGATCTGTTTGATCATCGCTCCAAAACCATTAGAACGCTGGGTGCCAATAAAGCGTTCCATGCCAATCTTCTTCATAAAATACAGGTCGGCATTCAAAATGTCTTCAGGGCGTTGACCATTAAAAATACGCACCAATATACTAACCAGCCCTTTGGTGATGGCTGTATTGCTGTCAGCCTGAAATTCAACTCCATCATTTTCAAGATGAGCAGTCATCCAGACTTTTGATTGACAACCCTTGACTTCGTTCAGCTCAGATTTATCTGCAACTTTCATTTCAGCAAGTTTCTGGCCCAGTTCCATAATGTAGAATACAGTCATCTCCATGTCTCCGTCTAACAGGGCGAATTCACCAATAATTTGATCTTGTGTTTCGTTGATGGTCATTTATACACTGCCTTTTCTAGTTTGGTTACCCGTTCATGGAGGTGGGCAATATTTTCAATTTCATTGGCTAACTTAAAAATTGCTCTTGAATTTTCAGCCGTTTGAAGATTGAGTTTACTCATTCCCTTCTCTAGTTTTTCAAGTCGGTTATCCATGCTGATTAGGCTATGTTCCATACTTGATGAAATGTGTTCCACCTTTTCAAGCCGCTGATTGGTTTGCTTTTGCTCATCAATCATTTGATCAAATTTTATCAGCGTTTCGGCCAAGAGTTCAACTATTCTTTGCTCATTTTCCATAACTGAATTTCTTAGTTAAGAAATTTAATGATTCTTTTTAATCCATCGATCAACACGTCAATCTCTTCCTTTGTGTTATACACCGCAAAGGACGCTCGCACGGTTCCTTCTAGTCCCAAACTGTCCATCAAGGGCTGAGTGCAGTGGTGACCGGTGCGAACAGCTATTCCTCGGGCGTCTAACATTTGACCAATATCAAATGGGTGAATCCCTTCGATGACAAAAGACTGAACACTGACTTTCTTTGATGCGGTTCCAATCATTCGAACAGAAGAGAGAGAAGCAAGTTTTTGGGTAGCATAACTCAATAGTTCATACTCATGTGAGGCAATATTTTCTTTTCCTAGTTGATTGATAAATCCAACGGCTTCCTTCAGAGCGACTACATCGGCTATGTTGGGCGTGCCCGCTTCAAACTTATAAGGCAATTCGTTGTAAGTCGTTCTAGCAAAGGTTACATCCTTGATCATCTCACCTCCGCCCATATAAGGCGGCATTTTTTCAAGAAGTTCTTTCTTTCCGTACAAAATGCCCGTGCCGGTGGGTCCATACATCTTGTGCGATGAAATGCAGTAGAAGTCACAACCCAAATCAATGACATCTATTGCTAGATGGGCAGATGCCTGCGCGCCATCGATCAACACAACTGCTCCCACCTCGTGAGCCATTGTGATCATTTCCTTAATTGGATTGATAGTACCCAAACTATTTGAGGCATGATTAACGGCCACTATTTTGGTGCGCGATGAAAGTAATTGCCGGTAATGATCTATATCTATCTCGCCCGATGAAGTGATGGTGATTACTTTAATAACTGCTTTCTTTTCTTCGGCTATCATTTGCCACGGAACAATATTCGAATGATGCTCTAAGCCAGAAAGAATGATTTCATCACCTTCTTTTAAAAAAGCCCTGCCGTAGGATGATGCTACCAAGTTGACACTCTCAGTAACGCCCCTTGTAAAGATGATTTCCTCCACATGCTTTGCATGAATGAACTCCTGCATCGCCAAACGGGTATCCTCGTAGGCTCGGGTTGCTTTTTCCGCTAGTGTATGAATACCACGGTGTATGTTGGCGTTATATTTTTCGTAATAAGTTGAAAGTGCATCGATCACCCTTTTGGGCTTTTGGTTAGTCGCGGCATTGTCAAAATAAATCAATGGCTTTCCATTGACCTGCTGATTAAGAATCGGAAATTCCTCTCTGATCTTTTGTATATCCAGTGCAGGTACAAGTAGGGTGGTCATTTTAGAAATTTCTATGAAGTCTTTCAGTGATCAAGCCATCCACGTAGGATTTTAGCGTATCATTCTTAATGAGAGCTACAACGTCCAAGGCAAAAGCATACAAGAGCATCGCCTTTGCGGAATCATACGGAATTCCTCTTGCTTGTAAATAGAATAACGCCTCATCATCGAGTTGCCCGGTAGTGCACCCATGTGAACACTTTACATCATCTGCCCAAATCTCTAACTGCGGCTTCGTATTGATCGTAGCAGATTCACTCATCAAAATATTGCGGTTAGACTGAAAAGCATTCGTCTTCTGTGCATGCGGACGGACATAGATCTTCCCATTAAATACACCTTTGGAGTTTTCATCCATGATGCCTTTGTACAGTTCGTTACTGAATGAATTCGGTTTTTGGTGATCGACCACTGTGTGGTTGTCTACCAATGTGTTTCCGGTTACCAGGTACAACCCATGGAAATGAGATTCGCAATGCTCACCGTCAATAACAATAGAGAGGTTATTGCGAATGAGTTGGCCATTGAGGGTAAGCGTGAATGTATTTACTTTGCTTGTATTCGATTGTGAGAGCGTGGTGTTCGATACCTGATGAATCAATCCGCTGTCATTTTGAACTTTGCAGTAGTCAAAGGTTGCGTCTTCGCCAACGATAATTTCCTCAGTGAACGTATGGAAACAAGGATGTGCACCTACAGAATCTGATTTCTCAATGACCGAAACAGCACTTCCGTTCTCGACAATAACGAGCAGTCGTGTATGGCTGACTACTTGTGTTTGCTGCGCATTGTTGATATGTAAAATCAAAAATGGCTTAGCGACAACTGTGTTTTTGGGTACGTGAATAAAAATCCCTTCCTGATAGAACGCAGTATTCAACAATGAAAAGGCATCTTCTGATTTATTGAGCGAGCCTAGTTGCTTAACAATCGTTTCTTTTGTCTGAGTGTCGGCCTCAGCGAACGTAGTAACGGTTACACTGTTTTCTAATTCACCGAGGTTAGAGAATTGCTTTGCAAAAGTTCCATTAATCAAAACGATCAAATGGGCATCTAATCCTGGGATTAGAAAGGGCTCAATCGAAGATAGAGTAGAAGCCTGAGTAGATGTTTCCCAGACTAGCTTCTTCTCCAATGTTTTTGAGATCGGTGTAAATCGATATTCCTCTGATTTATTGGAAGGAAGACCAATCTCTAGAAGTCGTTGAAATGCGGTTTCGCGTATCGCTTGTCCTTCGCTAAAATAGGAGGGAACATTGCTTTCCTGGATGCTTTTGAAAAAAGTTTCAGTAGCTGTTGTCATAGATTAAACAAGTGCAGCTTCGTTCTTAATCCAATCATATCCCTTTGCCTCCAATTCTTTCGCAAGCTCCTTTGTTCCCGACTTTACAATTTTTCCTTTGTATAACACATGAACAAAATCGGGCACGGTGTAATCCAACAAGCGTTGATAGTGGGTCACCACGATGGTCGCGTTATTTTTAGAGCGGAGTGAGTTAACGCCATGCGCAACAATTTTCAATGCGTCAATATCGAGACCCGAATCGGTCTCATCCAGAATAGCCAGCTTTGGTTCCAACATGGCCATTTGAAAAATTTCGTTTCTCTTTTTCTCTCCGCCAGAAAATCCTTCATTCAATGAACGGCTCAATAGCGACTGATCGATCTCGACCAACTTCATTTTCTCCTTCATCAGTTGAAGAAACGCCACTGCATCCAATGGGCTTTGCCCGCGGTAGTGACGGATTTTATTGACAGCCGTTTTCATGAAGTTAATCGTGCTGACTCCCGGAATTTCTACCGGATATTGAAATGCCAAAAAGATACCTTCGGCTGCACGATCGCTCGGCTCGAGTTCTAAAAGGTCTTTGCCATTAAATTGAACGGTACCATTTATAACTTCATAATCTTCTCTTCCAGCCAAAACAGAAGCAAGTGTACTTTTCCCAGAGCCATTGGGACCCATAATGGCATGAACTTCTCCTGCGTTTACTTTCAGGTCAATCCCGTTAAGGATTTGCTTCTCTCCAATCTTAGCTTGTAAATTCTTTATTTCTAACATCTCCGTTTTTTCAAAATTAATGATTGAGTTATCCCACGCTACCTTCTAGGGTTAATGCTAACAGTTTCTGAGCTTCTACAGCAAACTCCATTGGAAGCTGATTCAACACCTCTTTCGCATATCCATTTACTATCAACGCTACAGCTGCCTCTTCATCAATACCTCTTTGCAAACAATAGAAAATTTGATCTTCTCCAATTTTTGATGTCGTAGCTTCGTGTTCTATTCTTGCTGTTTGATTTTCAACATCAATATAGGGGAACGTGTGTGCTCCACACTGATCACCCATGAGTAAAGAGTCACACTGAGAAAAATTCCGCGCGTTTGATGCACGCTTCATAATGTGCACTTGCCCGCGATAACTATTCTGTGATTTGCCGGCTGAAATTCCCTTGGATACAATTCTTGATTTGGTGTTTTTACCAATGTGAATCATCTTCGTTCCGGTATCTGCTTGCTGGTAATTATTGGTGACTGCCACGGAGTAAAATTCACCCATGGAGTAATCGCCTTTCAACACACAGGAAGGATATTTCCAAGTGATAGCAGAACCTGTTTCCACCTGAGTCCACGAGATTTTCGAGTGATCTCCAAAGCAAAGGCCTCGTTTGGTTACAAAATTGTAAATGCCACCTTTTCCATTTTTGTCGCCCGGATACCAATTCTGAACAGTGGAATATTTGATCTCAGCATCCTTCATTGCATATAGCTCCACTACAGCTGCATGCAACTGATTTTCATCTCGCATAGGAGCTGTACACCCCTCCAAATAGCTGACGAAAGAACCTTCATCAGCAATGATTAGTGTTCTTTCAAATTGACCGGTATTGGCTGCATTAATCCTAAAATAGGTCGACAATTCCATTGGGCATCGAACTCCCTTTGGGATGTAGCAAAATGACCCATCGGAGAACACGGCAGAATTTAAAGCCGCAAAATAATTATCTCCCATCGGCACAACTGATCCTAAATACTTCTTTATCAAGTCAGGATGTTCTTTTACAGCTTCGCTGAAGGAACAGAAAATAATTCCAAGTTCACCTAAAGTAGACTTGAACGTAGTGGCCACGGAAACGCTGTCAATCACTGCATCAACGGCAACTCCGGTTAGCCGTTTTTGCTCCGTAATGGAGATACCTAATTTCTCAAAAGTCTTGATCAGTTCAGGATCTACTTCATCCAGGCCACTAAGACTTTTCTTTTGCTTCGGGGCAGAATAGTAAATTATATCCTGATAATTGATTTTTGGGTAATGAACATTTGGCCAGGTCGGTTCAGGCATTTTCTCCCATTGGCGATATGCTTTTAGGCGCCATTCCAAAAGCCAAGTAGGTTCTTTCTTTTTGGCTGAGATAAAGCGTACCGTGTCTTCACTAAGACCCTTGGGCGCTTCGTCTGCCTCCAGGTTTACATTCCAGCCATATTCGTACTCTTTGGAGGTAAACTCTTCTAATAGCTGATTGTCTTTGCTCATTCCGACCTATTTAGACTAATTCAAAATAGAATGTAAAAATACGAACAATAAACGGCTTTTTAGGTTCAAAGTATTCTAAATTATTTAGTTAGTAAGCTTTAGATTTCGATCCAGGCTCTCTTCCAAAGATATCATTGTTTCAGTGCGATCGATGCCCTCTACCTGCTGCATTTTGTCGTGTAAAACCTCTTTTAAGTGGTTGGTATCTCGGCAATGAATCTTCAAGAACATCGAGTAGTTGCCAGTAGTATAGTGGATGCTAACTATTTCTGGGATATCCTTGAGTTTTGTGAGTACCTTATCGTACAACGCACTCTTTTCGAGATAAATACCAATAAACGCGGTGATATCGTAGCCCAAATTCGCGTAGTTGATTTTAAGCGTGGTTTTATCAAGTATGCCGGCTTCTTCCATTTTTGTCATCCTTACATGCACTGTTCCCTGAGACACATTGACTTTCTTCGCCACTTCTGTGTAGGGGCGCTTGGCATCTTGCATTAGAATCTCAAGAATCTTCAAATCCGTTTTGTCAAGTTGATAATTTTTAGGCATTACACTTTGTTTTAATTATTGATATTTCACATAAATATACTAATAAATGAAAATAATGTAATATTTAATGGATATTGTTGACTTATGTAATGACGTATTCGTTACTTTGACATATAATTTATAATGTAGGGTGTTGAAACTGGCAGACAAGCCCTCCTGTCTCGGGGGTGGGGAGCAAAGGATAAACGCAAGGTAATGGGTTGACCACTAAATGTTTTCTTAGTGCCTTGCAGCTAACTTCCCCGTGAAGGTTCGAACCCTTCCTCTACAGCAAAGCCCTCTCGATTTCGGGAGGGCTTTTTTATGCGCAGCTGTTCAATCACTCCAAACAGGTAGTAGAGACTCTAAGGTATCACACAAAGAGAAATTTTTGGGTCAACATAACAAACGATTGCTTGGCGCAAATTTTTTGACCTAATTGTGGGTTGTTTCAAACTCAGTTACTATGACCTCATTTCCCTGGTACAAGAATTACTCAGATGCCATTCCACACCAGCTCGGCTCGCTAGAGTTTTCGTCATTGCCTGAGTTATTCGAGACGGCTTGTAAGAAATTTGGAGACCGAATCGCTTTCGAAAACATAGGCGCAAAAATCACGTACCGTGAAGTGGATCGGTTATCTACCAATTTTGCAGCCTATCTACAGAAGGAGTTGGGCTTGAAAAAAGGAGATCGCATTGCTATTCAAATGCCTAACCTGTTACAGTTTCCGATTGCCATGATTGGCTCAATGAAAGCAGGGTTAATCGTGGTAAATACGAATCCGCTCTACACGCCACGTGAGATGGAGCATCAGTTTAAAGATGCAGGTATTTCGGCAATTGTTATCGTTTCAAATTTTGCGCACAACCTGGAGCAGATAAAGGACAAAATACCAGCCAAGCATATTATTGTTACCGATATGGGCGATATGCTCGGTTTGGTCAAAGGTGCGATCGTGAACTTTGTCGTCAAGAATATCAAAAAACTGGTACCTGCTTATAGTTTGCCGAATGCCATTTCATTTAAATCAGTATTGGCTAAAGGGGCAAGCCTACAATTAACAAAACCAACCATTGATGTAGAAGATGTGGCCGTGTTACAATATACTGGGGGCACGACTGGCATTTCCAAAGGAGCTCAGCTATCTCATCGCAATATCATTGCGCACAATATGATGATTTCACATTGGTTCGGCCCCTTACTCAACCCGTCTGAGCAGCAAATAGTGATCACTGCGTTGCCACTCTACCATATTTTTGCTTTTAGCGTAAATGGCGTGCTTATGTTTCACAAAGGACTACGCAATGTATTGATTACAAACCCCAGAGATATACCGGGTTTCGTTAAGGAGATCAAGAAATATCAATTTGCAATCATTACAGGTGTCAATACGCTGTTCAATGGGCTAATCAATAATCCTGATTTTGCCTCTTGCGATTTTTCAAAACTAAAAGGAGCCGTGGGCGGTGGAATGGCAGTTCAAGATGTGGTGGCCATCAAATGGCAAGAGATTACAAAAAGTCCTTTGGTAGAAGGGTATGGGTTGAGTGAAACGTCTCCTGTTCTTTGTTGCAACCCCCTTACCGGAAATCACAAGCGTGGAACAATCGGAATACCGATGCCTAGCACAGAAGTTGCTATTTTTGATGATGAAGGAAATCAATTGCCTCAAGGAGAAACTGGTGAAATCTGCGCACGTGGTCCCCAGGTGATGAAGGGGTATTGGGAGAAAGATAATGAAGGCGTATTCTTCAGCCCCGATTGGTTTCGCACGGGTGACATTGGTTTGATGGATACAGATGGCTATTTCAAGATCGTTGATAGAAAGAAAGACATGATTAAAGTTTCTGGCTTCAATGTTTTTCCAAATGAAATTGAAAATGTGCTGGCAGGCCACCCCAAAGTGTTAGAAGTGGCTGCGATTGGCGTAGCGGATCCGAAGTCGGGTGAAGTAATCAAAGCATTTATCGTGAAGAAAGATCAAAGTCTGACAGAAGAAGAACTCAAAAAATTCTGCCACGAAAACATGACGAACTACAAGGTGCCTAAATACTTTGAGTTTAGAACGGAACTGCCCAAAACCAATGTGGGTAAAATATTAAGGCGAACGTTGAAAGAAGAGGAAGCAAAAAAAGCAGTATGATGAAATTTGAAGATAGTCGTATGAGAGTTGTCCCTTTTTTTATTTTAGCGATCGGTACGATCCTTCTCTCTTTTAGCTCCATAAATAAACGGATAGCTCATTCAGCTGTTGATTCGTTGCGATATGCGGAAGAGAACCACTTCAAGAACCTACGCCAACTCACTTTCGGTGGAGACAATGCAGAAGCGTATTGGAGTTTCAATAGTAAGATGGTCAGCTTCCAATCCAACAATAAAGAGTGGGGCTTGGGCTGCGATCAGATTTTTTACATGCCTATTGAGGGAATGGACTTGAGTGATGGTAAGAAAAAGCCAACGATGATCAGCACGGGTCATGGCAGGACTACCTGTTCGTTTTTTCTTCCCGGCAATAAGACTGTTTTATATGCATCCACGCACTTAGGAGGCAAAGATTGTCCGAAAGATGTGGAACGAACACCAGGTGGAAAATACTTGTGGCCAGTATATGAAAGCTACGATGTTTTTGTCGCTGACCTCACAGGTAAACAGTTAAAGCAGTTAACCAATGCTCCTGGGTATGACGCAGAAGCTACCGTATCGCCCAAAGGTGATAAAATTGTTTTTACCTCTACTCGCAATGGCGACCTGGATTTGTATACGATGGACATCAACGGGGAAAATGTAAAGCAAATAACCAACGAACTCGGCTATGATGGAGGCGCATTCTTTTCACCAGATGGAACCAAAATTGTTTTCAGAGCTTCGCGCTTTGCGACCGAAGAAGCACGAAAAGAATATATCGATTATTTAAAGCAAGGTCTTGTTGCGCCTACCGCCATGGAGCTGTTTACTTGCAATGTCGATGGCTCGGATTTAAAACAGTTGACACAATTAGGCAAGGCAAATTGGGCTCCTTTCTATCCTCCATCCGGGAAAAAGATTATTTTCAGCTCCAACCACAAAGGGAAAAGAGGCTTCGAATTTAATCTCTTTATGATTAATGAAGACGGCAGCGGACTTGAACAGATTTCACACGATAAAGTATTCGATTCATTCCCCATGTTTTCGCCAGATGGAAAGAAAATTATTTTTTCATCTAACAGAAATAATGGGGGTACAAGAAATACTAATCTGTTTGTGGCGGAATGGGTAGATTAGAATTCAACTTTAAAATTGTAAATCGCACAACTTAAATCGTAAATCACTATGATCGGCTTCTTCGAAAATCAATATCTTTCTTACAAAAAAGATCACATTAAAAACTTGTTAGCGTTGGCAAAAGCCGATGGGCACGTACATGAAAAGGAAGAAGCGGTGATTTATAAAATCGGGAAGCGCTACGGCCTTAAGGATAGGCAAGTGAAAGCCATCTTGGACAGCAATGAGAAATTTAAGATCAATGTCCCTGACAATCACCATGACAAGATGAATGTGTTGTACGATTTAATGCTAATCGTTTTTGCGGACGGTGTGGTCGAAAAGAAAGAAGTTGCTTTTTGCGAAGATGTGGCCAAGCAATTCAGCCTAAAAAAGGAAGTTGTAAAGTGGCTTCTGACAGAAGTATTCGATAAAGGCAAAGCTCCCGCACCTGACGAATGGGATGAGATGCGCGCGCTAGCTCGAGAAAAATACTCCCTAAAGAAATAGGTCTTTACATTTTTTCTGGAGTAGGCGTCAACTAGAACAAATGTTCTAGTCCGAAAAACTTATCGATAATTACAAGTATCGATAGGATACTCAACAGCAATGGGCAAATCCAACTTATGGCGAAGTTGATATAGGCTTGCACAGAAGATCCAAGATAACTTGGATTCCCTAGGGAGAGTTCTTCATTGAGGTTACCGATTTTCCATCTGTTTCGAATAAAGAAGCACATAAAGCAGGCACCTACCGTCAAGCTAATATCGCACATATCTGATACGAAGGAGAGAAAATCCGGAGAGTTGTGGACGGGTAATTTATTCAAGAACGGCACAATCCCCTGACTAAACAAACTTGGTAATCCGAACACAAAAATCAGTGCAGACAGACCCCAGACTACTGGCTTTCTTGGCAGCTTTTTTTGGTCGACCAAGTACGCAGCTGGCACTTCCAACAACGAAATGGTTGATGTAAGTGCAGCGAAACAAATCAAAAGGAAAAAAGATCCGCCAACAACTCTCCCCATGATAGGCCCCATATTTTGAAAGGCTTCTGCCAGAATCACAAAAATCAATTTTGGCCCTTGACCCGGCTCGGCACCTAGAGAAAACACCAACGGAAACACCATTAGCCCGGCCAGAAAAGCAACCGATGTATCAGCAATTGAAATGATAGCTGCAGAAGAAACGATGTTTTGATTTTTACCAACATATGAACCGTAGGTAATCAACGCACCCATGCCGAGTGAAAGCGAAAAGAACGCCTGCGTCAATGCATAAAAGATAGTTCGCGGTGTAATTTCATTCAGATCAGGTACCAAATAGAATTCGACTCCCGCAATAGCATTGTGCAATGTTAGGCTATAAATGATTAGTCCAATTAGAATGATATAGAGTCCCGGCATCATGATCTTATTGGCAGCTTCTATCCCTTTTGCTATGCCCTGAGAGACAATGTAGGCCGTGAGTCCCATGAAGACTAAGGAGAAGAAGAACAAAGGGCCGATATTATTCACATACTCGCCAAAAAACTGGCCCAGGTCCTGGTGGGTAAGTAGATCGCCAAAAGAGATTTCTAGAAAATAACCAAAGGCCCAGCCGGCTACCACGTTATAAAATGAGAGAATAAAAAATCCGGCAAGAATACCGAATAGGCCGAGGTAGCCCCACTTACCCCCGCCCAATTTTTGATAGGAGCCATAAGCGTCTGTACCCGCTTTTCGGCCGATCGCAATTTCACCCACCATCACAGGAAAGCAGAGCAATAAGATACAGATCAGGTAAATCAGTAAAAAGCCTGCTCCTCCATTAGTTCCTGCGAGATATGGAAACCGCCAGATGTTGCCTAATCCTACAGCAGACCCTGCAGCCGCTAAGATGAATCCTATCCTTCCTGAAAAGCCTCCTCTGTTTGCCATATACGTAAATTTGTGCGGCAAAATACTCGTTAAACTCGTAGCAACAAAAAAACGTTGTAATTGGCGACATTAACATGGATATTTACCATTGAATAGCAATAGGATGGAAGAGGCAAAAAAGTTAACCACGCAAGAAAAGGCACTACGAATAAATCTTAGCAAATCTATCTACGGCTCGTTTGCCGAAATAGGAGCCGGGCAAGAAGTAGCTGCTAATTTTTTTAAAGTGGGCGGAGCTTCAGGAACCATTGCGAAGACGATGTCAGCGTATGACATGAAATTTTCGGATGCAATTTATGGAGTTGGCGATCGCTATGTGTGTGAAGATCGGTTGATGAGAATGTTGGCGCATGAGTACCCTTTGCTTCCCGAAAGATTGCCTCATCGAATAGAAGAGACGCGTTTTTTTGCGTTTGCAGATACGGTAGAAGTATTGAATTTCGATCGCACCAACCAAGGCCATGGATGGATTGGGTTGCGGTTTCAACTGACACCAAAGGCTGAGCCGAATGATTGCGTGATTCACGTAAAGATGCACGACAATGATCCGCTGCAACAGCAAGTTTCGTTGGGTATTGTAGGTGTCAATCTCCTCTATGCCTGTATGTTTCTGAAAGAGCCCGAGCAAATCATTTCGTCTTTGCTGGATGGGCTAACCATTCGAAGAATGGAGGTAGACATGTTCCGGATTCATGGACCGGATTTTGGCCATGTGGATAACCGGTTGATGGCGCTCAAGTTGGTGAAGAACGGATTGACCAAAGCAGCCATGTTCGGGCCTGACGGGCAAGTGATGCAGCCTTCTGAATACCTGTACAAAAAAAATGTGCTTGTGCTGCGAGGAAGATTTCGACCCGTGACACATGTCAACGTAGATATGCTGTTGACGTCCAGAAGGCACTTTAGGAATGAAACCGATGTTGATCGCTCAAAGATCATTACCATAACAGAGTTGACATTAAATGATTTGAGTGCAGAGGGTGCCATCGATGAAAAGGACTTTCTGCATCGTGCTGATATAATTTGTTCACTAGGGCAAAATGTGATGGTCTCCAATTACTTTGAATATTATCGCCTTGTCGACTATCTATCTAAGATAACTAAAGGCAGAAAGACAGGGATGGTAATGGGAATCTATGCACTGCAAAAAGTATTTGACGAAAAGACCTATGAAAATCTTCGTGGTGGCATTTTGGAATGCTTCGCCTCACTTTTTGGCACGAACATCAAACTATATATTTACCCCGCCTTACGAAAAGATGGAAGCCTGTTTACGCTTAAAGATTTTGAAGCAGAGCTACCTTCCCACATAAAAGGTCTCTTTCGCTATCTGATGGACAGTAATAAATTAGAAGATATCCACGATGCGAACGTTGCCAATTTGAATATTATCTCTGACAATGTATTGGCGATGATTCGCAAGGGCGAATCTGGTTGGGAAAAGTTTGTTCCACACAAAGTAGAAGAGGCTATTAAAGAGCAGGGTCTGTTTGACTACCCGCATACGCCAGTTCAACTTGGTTTTGACAACATCAAAATCTAAAGATGAAGGTGCAAGAAGGTTTAATTGCCGCAATTTTTTTCGCGCTCGCGTTGCCATCTTCAGCGCAGTTTATCAATATGCCAACCACAATTCAAACACCCCGAGGTAATGTTACATCAAGTAGATTAGTGTATTTCCCAACGTTCAATTATAGGAATGGTGATATTGATACTAACCTAAAATTCGATTTTACTATTGTTCTTTCTGATGATTCAGTGGTTAATTTGTTTTCTTCTGTAGGGGTAGATGACAAAAAAATGTATGTAATCCAGACAGTGAACAAGTCGAAGTTTAAGATTTTTCCAGAGGACACAAAAGAAATTTCGGGAAGTTCTGCAGCGTGGGGGAAGGTCAACGGAATACCCGCAGACAGTTGCTGGCTTTTTAAGATTGCTACGGGGGTTATCAATTGTTATTCATCTTTTCCAATGAAGGACATTAACACGACCATAGCAATCGAGGACACTGGAAGGAGAAAGATAGTCCCGTTGACAAAACAAAATATTGCGAATATTGTGGGGGATGATGACCAAAAGATTGTAAAGTGGCTTGAAGAAGGCAGACTTATTAAGGTTATCAAGTACTACAATAGAAAAAACCAGTAGCCTACTTTTCAGGGGCGATTCAATTTCTAACTCTAGTATTCTTCATCTTGATTAGCTCAAACAGATCAAAGATTTCCTTCTGCCTTCATTCGTTTAAAGTAGGATCTCGCCTCCACAAGTACTTTAGGTGCAAGGATAAATCCAGACACCATGGTTGGGATAGCCATCAGGGCATACGCAATGTCAATAATATTTATGACCAAGTTCATCGACACGATTGCTCCAAAAATAATGGTGCCCAGATAGAAATAATCATAATAGCGAGCAGCCTTTACACCCACCAAAAACGAAAGAGCCTTGTTCCCATAATAACTATAGGAAAAAAGCGAAGTGATCGCAAAAAAGAATGCGCAAAGTAATAGCAAGTACTTGCCTATGCCTGGCATGGCAGCGTTAAAGGCATTGGCAGTAAGTGTAACACCCAATCCACGGGTGCCCTCCACATCCCATACACCTGTAACTAAAATAGCCAGTGCTGTAAGCGAGCAAACCAGTAAGGTATCAATGGCAGGGCTGAGCATAGAAACTAATCCTTCTCTGATCGGTTCTGAACTTTGAGAGGCTCCTAATGCCATAGGTGCTGTTCCAATTCCTGCTTCATTTGAAAAAGAGGCTCTGCGCACACCCGTCACAATAAGACCTCCCAACATCCCACCTAATGCCGGACTTCCATGATAATTGGTTGCAGCAAAAGCGTCTGTTATAATCAGGGCAAAATAATGCGGCACTTTGTCAAAGTTGATTAACAGAATCGCTAACACAGAGAAAAAGTAAATCACAATCATGAGAGGAACCATCTTTCCGGCCCAAACTCCAATGCGTTGAATACCGCCAATAATTACAATTCCTGAAATGATGGTTAAGACAATACCAATGATAAACTTGGCGATGTTAACTTCAATACCTGCTAGTGAAAATGAAGCGGATTTCATTTCCGGTGAATCAATTCCAATATCAACGATAGCTTGAGTAAGTTGATTCGCTTGAAATATTGGCAGACAGCCGATCATAGCACACAGACAGAACAACACTGCAAGGGGATAAAATGGCTTGCCAAGTGCTTCGCGGATTACAAACATCGGGCCACCTTGAATCACCCCGTTGGAATCTTTCCCGCGATACATCACCGATAACGTACTGGTAAAGAAGTTAGTAGACATTCCAACAAAAGCAGTTACCCACATCCAGAAAAGTGCTCCCGGGCCCCCAATGCTAATGGCAGCTGCCACACCAGCAATGTTGCCCATACCAACAGTTGAAGCCAATGCGGTAGAAAGTGCTTCGTAGGGACTGATTTGCCCCGGGTCATTTGGATTGTGGAACTTGCCCTTCAAAATTGCAATCGAATGAAAGAAGTATTTGTAGTGGATGAACCGTGAGTAGATGAAGAAGAACAACCCTCCGAGAATCAAAAGAAAAAGAATGGGAGTCCAGATTCCGGTTGCGATGTCACTAATTAACTCGTTCATTAGAAAGGGCTTAAATCATTTCAACTGCTAAATTTAGACAAAACAATTCTGAATGCTAAATTCTGAATTCTGAATTCAAAATTTAGAATGGGTACTTTAGTGGTGTGGATAACTCTGGGGGGCGTTTGTTAAACGATGTGAACTCTTAAAACAATACGTTTGTCCTTCTAAAAAAAAGCAACTCAATACCAACAACCACGAAGTATGGAGCAGCGGTCAACGCCAGTGAGGTTAGGTTCTGCGATGAGCGGAATGGGCAACAAGTCCAAATTACTTGTGAGAGATATCTCAGAAAGTTTGGGCAAGCTGCCCCCTCAGGCGATTGACTTAGAGGAAGCCATTCTTGGCGCCCTCATGTTAGAGAAAAATGCACTCACAGCCGTTGTCGAATTTCTTCGGCCAGATCACTTTTACACCGAGCAGCACAAAGAGATTTACAACGCGATTATCGACCTGTTCAAAGCCACCGAACCGGTTGATATGCGAACGGTGGTTGCTCAGCTGCGCAAAAATGCAAAACTGGAATTTGTAGGAGGCGCCTACTATATTGCCGAACTTACTTCTAAAGTCAGTTCAGCAGCCAACATCGAATACCACGCGCGTATCATCATCGAGATGGCCATCAAGCGCGACTTGATTCAGATCGCTTCTCAGATGCATCAAGACGCCTATGAAGATACGACCGATGTATTTGAGTTGCTTGACAAAACTGAGCAGTCCATTTTCCAGATTTCAGATACCAACCTGCGCAAGAACTACGACAACATGAAGTCGTTGATGTATCGGGCGATACAGGAATTGCAGGAAAAGAAAAACCATAAAGATGGTTTAACAGGTGTGCCGAGTGGATTCTCTCGATTAGATAGAGTTACTTCAGGTTGGCAAAAATCTGATTTGGTTATCATTGCGGCAAGACCCGGAATGGGTAAATGTTTGGGCAAAGGCACGAAGGTATTGATGTTTGATGGTACACTTCAAAATGTGGAAGATGTAAAACCAGGGGAGCTATTAATGGGAGATGACTCCACCCCTCGCACTGTTCTATCGACTACAAGGGGCAGAGAAAACATGTATTGGGTTCATCAGAATCATGGTATCTCCTACCGGGTAAACGAATCACATATTCTCTCGCTAAAAAGAAGCAGAAGAGAAGGGAATCACGAGCATGGAGAAGTACTGAATATTGAAGTGAGAGATTACCTACCGAAATCGGATAAGTTCAAATCGAATTATAAAGGCTATAAAGTCGCTGTTGAGTTTAAAGAAAAGCATCTTCCGTTGAATCCTTATTTTTTGGGTTTATGGTTGGGCGATGGTCATTCGTATAGTTCAAGAATTACAAATCAGGACAAAGAAGTGATCGAATTCTTAGGGCAATATGCGGAAGAACTTCAGCTTGAGTTGGTTGAATACAAGCAGGAGAATCGAACAAATAACTATGCAATTACTAAAGGTTTTCAGGGCAAGCAAGATTTCTATTCGGTTCAGGGCACGCTTAACGAGCTGAATTTATTAGAGAATAAACACATCCCTGATGATTTTTTGATCAATACCCGTGAAAATAGATTGGAGTTGTTGGCCGGGCTAATTGATTCAGATGGGCACTATAGCGATGAGTATCATGTTTACGAGATCACTCAAAAAAGTAAAGCGCTTGCCAAACAAATCAAATTTTTATGCGACTCGCTGGGTTTCAAGACCTCGCTCGTTTCTAAAACTGCGTCAATCAAAGAAATTGGGTTTGAAACAGAAGTTTATCGGGTTCGGCTGAGTGGCGACATAGATTCGATACCTGCTCGTATTGAAAGAAAGAAAGCACGAAAAAGAGAATCATTGATAGATTGGAGGCATACAGGTATAAAAGTTGAGTTTGATAAACTAGATGATTACTATGGTTTTGAAATAGATGGCAATCGACTATTCCTTCTGGAAGATATGACGGTAACGCATAACACGGCATTTATTGTCTCGGCAATGCGCAATGCGGCTGTCGACTTTAACTTCCCTGTGGCGATTTTTTCATTAGAGATGGCCTCGCTCCAATTGGTGAATCGTCTTATTTCTGCAGAAGCCGAACTGGAATCTGACAAAATCAAGAAAGGAAACCTGGCCGATTTTGAATGGCAACAATTGGTATCCAAAACAACGCGCCTTTCCAGCGCACCGATATTTATTGACGATACACCAGCACTATCTATACTTGAGCTTCGTGCCAAATGCCGGAGACTGAAAGCAGAACACAATATTCAATTGATTGTAATCGACTACTTACAGTTGATGAAAGGAGAGATGGGCGGCAACCGCGAGCAGGAGATTGCCTCTATTTCGAGAGCGTTAAAGGGAATAGCAAAGGAACTTTCCGTGCCTGTTATTGCACTATCGCAATTGAGCAGGGGCGTTGAAACGAGGGGAGGAGATAAGAGACCTCAACTTTCTGACTTGCGTGAATCCGGTTCCATCGAGCAAGATGCCGATATTGTTATGTTTTTGTATCGACCGGAATATTATAAGATTACTGTCGATGAAGAAGGCATGCCTACTCAGGGTATGGCCGAAGTAATTATTGCCAAGCATCGGAATGGATCGTTGGAGAATGTGAAGTTGAAATTCATTGGCAAGTACACCAAGTTTGCCGACTATGATTCACCGGATGGCATGATTCCGATGAGCAGCATCACACGTGAGAGCCGGTTAAATACGTTCCGCGATGATGCGCCACCCGCTTCACGGCCGGATGACGAAACTCCTTTTTAGATCCCTAAATCTTTCTTTGCAACGAATTCACGAATAAACACGAATAATGTCACAAGAAAATTGGTGTCAATTCGTGCATTCGTGGCCAATTTTTAAAAATGCTTTTAACTTCACTTACTAATTGTGTTCAAAATAGTATTTAGGTCATTATCGTTATTTATATGAAATCACTCGTACTAAGTAGTCCCGGACAGATTGAACTCAAAGATCTCCCCATACCCACTTTGAGTCCGGGAAAAGTGTTGGTTAAAATGAAAGCTGTTGCACTCAATAGAAGAGACGATTGGATTCGAGAGGGCAAATATCCTAACATTAAGTTTGGAGGCATCCTTGGATCAGACGGAGCAGGTGTGGTCGAACAAGTTTTTGATGAAGCTGATAAATCATGGGTAGGTAGTGAAGTCATCATTAATCCCAATATCGACTGGGGTCCTGATCCAGAGGTTCAGTCTTCAAAGTATTCCGTGTTGGGTATGCCGGTCAATGGTACCTTTGCCGAATACATTTCTGTTTCGCTTGATCGCATTCACCAAAAGCCCGCACACTTGGATTTTTTGCAGGCTGCTGCATTGCCATTGGGCGGACTCACCGCCTACCGCGCCTTGTTTAGAAAAGGAGGATTACGCACTGGTCAGAACGTTCTCATCACCGGGTTTGGTGGGGGAGTAGCCCAGTTTGCTTTTCTGTTTGCCAAAGCGGCTGGCGCTAATGTGTATGTCTCTTCGGGTAGTGATGAAAAAATTGAGAAGGCGTTGAAGTTAGGCGCGAAGGGTGCCTACAACTATCGCAAGCAGGTGAACTTTGAAGAGCTATGGAAAACAAAAGGAGGTTTTGATTTGGTCATCGATAGCGCGGGTGGCGATCAACTGAATAACTTCATCAAAGTATTGCGACCACTTGGAAAAATTGTTTTTTATGGCGCTACCAACGGACTCCCCGCGAAGATTGATTTGTACCGCATGTTCTGGAATCAGCTCTCACTCATTGGCACAACTATGGGCAACGATCAGGAGTTTGTGGATATGATTGCGTTTGTAGAGAAGCATCAACTTCGCCCAATAGTAGATTCTATTCGTCCCTTTTCAAGAATTGTGGAATCGTTCCCTGATATCACCAAACCGAACAAGGTAGGGAAGATCGTTTTTCAGCTATAAGTAAGGACGTAGTTATAGTTATGGAAGTAATATACAGCCACAAGTCAATTTTCTAGTAAAGGACTCTAAACTTTATTGTGTTCTCAATAGCTCGCATTTCCTTGATCATTTCTTTGTTGTATTCTTTATTAATGTCGGTGATTACGTATCCGATTTGCTCGTTCGTTTTTAAATACTGTCCCACGATATTTACCCCATTGTCTGCCAGGATATGGTTGATTTTCGCAAGAATACCCGGTACGTTGTTATGGATGTGAATCAAGCGATGCGCATTCTCTAAAATAGGCAACGTAAGATTAGGGAAGTTTACGCTATTGCTGGTACTGCCAGTATTGATGTAGTCCATCATTTTTCCGGGGACAAAGTTACCAATATTCTCTTGTGCTTCTGAGGTGCTTCCGCCAATATGCGGGGTAAGGATCGTATTTGGAAGACCTCTCAATTCAGACATAAACTCTTCATCATTGCTAATCGGTTCATACGGGAAAACATCCACTGAACAGCCCGCAACGGTACCATTTAAAATACTTTCTCTTAACGCTTTTACATCAACTACATGCCCACGACTGAGGTTCAAGAAGATCACGCCCTTCTTCATGGCATTGAATTCAGCCGCTCCGATCAAATTAGCATTCGATTCTTTTCCGTCTACATGAAGTGTGATAACATCAGCTAACGCCAAAAGATCCTTCAGCGATTTACACTTGGTCGCATTTCCCAACGCTAATTTCTCTTCTTTGTCGTAATAGAAAATCTTCATGCCCAGATTCTCAGCAATGACAGACAGTTGCGCACCAATGTTTCCGTAGCCGATGATCCCCAGCTTTTTCCCACGAATTTCAAAACTACCTTTGGCCGATTTATCCCATTTGCCCTCATGCATCTTTGTTGATTTGTCAATGATGCCACGCATCAATAGAATCATTTCAGCAATAGCTAACTCGACCACCGATCTTGTATTGCTAAACGGTGCATTGAACACAGCCACCCCTTTTTTGGTAGCTGCTTTCAGATCTATTTGGTTGGTGCCGATGCAGAACGCACCAATCACCATCAATCGGTTTGCGCTCTCCAATACTTTGGCAGTCACCTGAGTTTTCGATCGGATGCCGAGCACAGAAATATTTTTTATTTTTTCGCACAATTCGTCTTCGTCCAACCCGGCTGGGTAGGTCTCCACATTAAAGCCTTCGGCTTTCATCAGTTCAAGCGCTACAGGATGAACGTTCTCCAATAACAGTACATTGATGCGGTTTTTCGGGTAGGAAATGGTCGTATTCAATTTGTTTAAATATAAAAATTCGTCCAGACTAGGGGTAATGTGGTCAGCTTTACTAAGAACACTTTCCCTCTCAATGTTTTCAGTAAATGCAAAGAATTTATTGGCAAGGCCGGCATGTTTAATCTCATAATCGGTATAGCCATCGCCAATTACATATACGTCTCCATTTAAGTTGAGTCTTTTAAGTTGTTCTACTTTTCCATTATTGGCTGATAATGGGTTGTTGAGATCGAACCCAATTACTTTTTCTAACTCGTCAAATATAAATTCGTTGGCCAAAATATTTTCTGGCTTAATGCCAAATTCCGTGACCACAGGTTCTATGAACTCGCGGAAACCGTTTGAGATGATATAAATATTATCCGCGTAGGTACTAAAAAATTCTTTGTTGCGTTTGAAGGATTCTGATACTACAAGCTTCAGTTGTTTGATCAATGGCACCAGGTGCCTTTTTTCTGGCTGCAAAATATCAAGACGTTTTTCAATAGACTCGCGCAAAGAAATTTTCCCCTCCATTCCCAAGTTGGTGATCTCAAAGATTTTCTTCTTTATGTTTTCGCTATTGGGGTGCTCTTTTACGATGATCTCTGCTAACACGTCAAAAGCCTCCACTTTTGTAAATGTGCTGTCAAAATCAATTACGAAATACTTATTGAACGTCATTTGATATAATCTATTTGTTGAACAAGTTAGGGTTAAATAGAGAAATCAACAGAATAGGCTACTGATAATAAGTGTTTTACAGTAGGATTTGCTTGCCGATCCATGGTTTAAAAAACAAGTACGCAATTTAGTGAGATTAGAGCATCGAACGACAGTATTATTCAATTTCGCGATATTTTAAATTTCTTTAAATTTGCCCCTACCCAAAAAACAAAGCGGTCAAAAAAGATGAATCTATTGGAGTTTGAAAAGCCTATCGCTGAATTGGAAAGTAAACTGGCAGACATGAAGCAACTCTCAGACGATAGTGATGAAAACGTGACCAAAGCCATACAAGCGTTAGATAATAAGATAACGGAATTGAAAAAGGAGACCTTTGAAAACCTAACCGGTTGGCAGCGAGTTCAGCTATCCCGTCATCCTGATCGCCCTTATACTCAAGACTATATCTACGAGATCACCACGGATTTCATTGAGCTCCATGGTGATCGAAATGTTGGTGATGATAAGGCAATGATTGGAGGCCTGGGGACAATCGAAGGTCAGACCTTTATGATCATTGGCCAGCAGAAAGGAAGGAACACGAAACAACGCCAGATGCGTAACTTTGGCATGGCTAACCCAGAAGGCTACCGTAAGGCACTTCGCCTGATGAAAATGGCGGAAAAGTTCAATAAGCCAATTGTCACTTTTATTGATACGCCTGGGGCGTTTCCAGGTTTAGAAGCCGAGGAGCGGGGACAAGGCGAAGCAATTGCGCGCAACCTCAAAGAGATGTTCATGTTAAAGGTTCCAGTGATTTGCATCATTATCGGTGAGGGGGCCTCCGGAGGCGCGTTGGGCATAGCCATTGGAGATCGTGTCCTCATGTTGGAGAACACCTGGTATTCTGTTATTTCTCCTGAATCCTGTTCATCCATTTTGTGGCGTAGCTGGGATTATAAAGAGCAAGCTGCTGAAGTGCTAAAACTAACGGCCAAAGACATGTTACAAAATAAACTGATAGATGGAATAGTGAAGGAGCCCTTGGGCGGAGCACATACCGACATCAAGGCGATGGCAACTGAAATAAAGAGAATCATTATAGAAAACTACAAAGAGTTATCGAAGCTTTCCGCCCAAGAACGAGTTAATCAGCGTATCGATAAATTTTGCGCGATGGGCGTAGTGAAGGAGTAGTATCTTTCTATTTTTGGCTGTTCAGTATTAGAAAGAGTCTTTTCAAATCACTTTCGTTATTAAAACTGATCTTCTCTTTTTTGATTAATGATTCCAAGTCAATTGATGAGTCATATTGTTGAATAGCGTCAAGCGAGGCCTTCTTTTTAATTTGATTTAGTTTGTTATTAATCGCATAGAAGTATTCTGACTTTTTAATGATTTTAGTGTCCTTGCTACCCACATTTAAAGCCGGGCTGAAATTTGGACGAAGTATTTCAAGGTAAACTTTCTTTAAAAGCTGAATGTTCCCTTCCTGAAGCACCTCAAAAAAACCGTCAAAGGGCGTTACACTTGCGGTGTAATCACGTGTATTGTTCATTACCCTTGATTGTTTGGTAATAGAGTCAATCCAAACAATGTTTTTAACCTTCACTCCGGCTAGTACCTTTATGCCACCTTCTAAGCGAAATTCGAATTCATTGTTTTGAATATCATATCTGGTTAGGTAGTCATTAATTAACCTCTCATCGTCAAAAAGAAGAAGCGAGGATTTACTCCAATGCGCGTCAAGGTAAACATCTCCAATTGTTTGAGTTTTTTCACTTGAAGGTAATGTTAGGAAAGCTTGACCAAGGTTTCCTCGATAGGATGATAGTTGGTTTAGTAGGTTGGCAGACCGAACATTTTTATTAATGGTACCAGGTGTTTGCGCAAAAACTTGCGTTTCAATTAAAAATAGTACCGCGATAACAAACAGCGCTTTCATAGAGTTACTTTTTCGAAATTTAACATGAATTTCTAAAATATCTGAAATATATTAACTGCAAAAAGTGTGACGTTCCTGAATTGACTTTGGTTTTACATCAAAAAACGCGAACTTCGGATTTGGCATAAGCAAATGAAACTACATACTATAGATACCGGATTTTTCAAACTGGATGGAGGCGCCATGTTTGGTGTTGTGCCGAAGTCAATCTGGAATAAGTTGAATCCTTCGGATAGCAACAATATGTGCAATTGGGCGATGCGTTGTTTGCTTATTGAAGACGGTAATCAATTGATTTTGATTGATAACGGAATGGGGACTAAGCAAGACGATAAATTTTTCAGCTATTATTTTTTGAATGGTGATGATACCTTAATCAACTCATTGCACAACGCTGGATTCAGCGAACGCGATGTGACAGATATGTTCTTGACACACTTGCATTTTGATCATTGTGGGGGGGGCGTCAGGAGAGCGGGGGAAAAGCTGGAACTTACATTTCCCAACGCGCACTATTGGAGTAACGAAGATCACTGGCGATGGGCCACCCAGCCGAATGCGCGTGAAAAAGCAAGTTTTTTGAAGGAAAATATTCTTCCCATGCAGGAGAGCGGGCAGCTGAAATTTGTCGATGAAAAAGAGGTATCTCCTTTTCCACAGATGGACATCTTCCTTGCCTCCGGCCATACCGATCGGATGATGATTCCCAAGATAAAATACAAAGACAAGACCATTTGTTTTATGGCTGATTTACTTCCATCATCGCACCATGTGCCGTTGCCTTATGTGATGGGATATGATACACGGCCACTGTTGACAATGCAGGAGAAAGAGACGTTTTTGTTGGAAGCGGCATCCAATAATTATATTTTATTTTTGGAACATGACCCCGTTCATGAATGTTGCACGGTAAAGCAAACCGAACGTGGTATTCGACTCGATCAAACATTTGCATTAAAGGAAATCGTATGACGCTCGGTGTTGTTTTGTCTGGCGGAGGCGCGAGGGGAGTGGCACACCTGGGAATTTTAAAAGCCTTGGATGAAATGGGCGTTCACTTTTCATTGGTTTCCGGCACCAGCGCTGGATCAATCGTGGGTGCATTGTATGCCTACGGTTATAAGCCAGACGAAATATTTTCGATGATCAAAACGTTGAGTGTTTTTAAGTCGGTACGCCCTGCCTGGACGTGGGCGGGGTTGCTTCGCATGGATGGTCTACGCGATCTGCTACTTAAACATTTGCCCGAGAATGACTTCTCAAGCCTTAAATTACCGTTGACGATAGCGGCTACTGAAATCAGAAAAGGAAGAATAGAGTATTTTGATAAAGGCGAGTTAGTTCCTGCAATTCTTAGCTCTTGCAGTATTCCCGCTGTATTCAATCCGATGAACTTTAATGGTGGTTTGTATGTAGATGGAGGACTTTTTGACAATCTGCCGGTACGCCCAATCAGAGACAAATGTGATAAAATTGTGGGGCTTCATTGCAATCATATCAGCCAGGATTTTGACCCCAATAGCCTTCGAACCGTTATTGAGCGTAGCTTATTAATGGCTATCAACGCAAATACACTTATCAGCAAAGGGCTTTGTGATGTATTTATAGAGCCTCCGCATCTGTCCAGATTCGGTAGCTTTGATATCGGCAAGGCTCAAGAAATTTTTGATATTAGCTATCGGTTCACAAAAGCAAATTTTCTGCCGCACCATTTTGGCGTAGGTATGATCGATATCGAAAAGCCGGGTATTTGAAATAGTATAATAGAGGAGAAATGGCAAAGGCAGAAACTTTTAGGGAACAAATTCTCGATGGGATACCTGATGAATTACCCACACCAAGTGAGTTCGACTATGGGGTGAGTCACGCACCAAGGCGAAAAGACATTCTTACTCAAGAAGAAAAGCGTCTGGCTATTAGCAACGCACTTCGCTACTTTCATCCTCGCCATCACGCAGTTTTAGCACCTGAATTTTACACGGAGTTGCAAAAATTTGGACGGATTTATATGTATCGTTTTCGCCCAACGTATGAAATGAAGGCGAGGGCAATAGACGACTATCCCTACCAATGTATTCAAGGTGCTGCCATTCAGTTAATGATTCAAAACAATTTGGATCCCCGGGTAGCGCAACATCCTCATGAGTTAATTACGTATGGCGGCAACGGTGCTGTTTTTCAAAATTGGGCGCAGTACTTACTTACCATGAAGTATTTGGCCACAATGAATGAAGACCAAACGTTGCACATTTATTCGGGTCATCCAATGGGTTTGTTTCCTTCTTCAAAAGAAGCGCCACGAGTTGTTGTTACCAACGGAATGATGATTCCAAATTATTCGAAACCAGATGATTGGGAAAAATTTAATGCGTTGGGTGTAACACAGTACGGACAGATGACTGCAGGCAGTTATATGTACATCGGTCCACAAGGAATTGTGCATGGCACGAACATTACCATACTGAACGCTGGTCGCAAGATCTCAAAAAAAGGAGAAGGGCTAGCCGGCAAACTTTTTTTAACTTCAGGCCTTGGCGGAATGAGTGGCGCCCAACCTAAAGCAGGAAACATTGCTGGTTGCATCACGGTAGTAGCCGAAATAAACGAAGCTGCAACCCAGAAAAGATTTCAGCAAGGATGGGTCGATGAGGTGGTTAGTGATCTAAATGCTTTATGTCAACGCATTCGGAATGCGAAATCAAAAAAGGAAATTGTTTCGATTGCGTTTCAGGGCAATATTGTTGATGTGTGGCAAAAGCTTGCAGACGAAAACATATTTGTCGAGCTTGGCTCTGACCAGACTTCTTTGCACAATCCTTGGGCAGGAGGATACTATCCCGGAGGAATGAGTTTTGAAGATTCTAACAGGTTGATGGTTGAGAACCCCGAGTTATTTAAACGTAAAGTTCAAGATTCACTTCGGAAGCAAGCACAAGCAATTAACACCCACGCATCTCGCGGCACTTATTTTTTCGATTACGGAAATGCATTTCTTTTGGAAGCATCCAGAGCGGAAGCCGATGTAATGGCAAGCAATGGGGTTGACTTTAAGTACCCGTCATATGTACAGGATATTATGGGTCCCATGTGTTTTGATTATGGCTTTGGGCCGTTTCGCTGGGTTTGTGCTTCAGGTAGACAAGAAGATTTAGATTACACCGATGCACTAGCCGCAGAAATACTTTCTCAAATTGTTGTTTCAGCTCCCGATGAGATTCAATCACAATTGAAAGATAATATTGATTGGATACGTGCTGCGAAAGCGAACAACCTGGTGGTTGGTTCAAAAGCGAGAATACTGTATGCCGATGCGGAAGGGCGAATAAAAATTGCGGCTGCCTTTAATGAAGCTGTTGCGCAAGGAAAAATCGGTGTTGTTATTTTGGGTCGCGATCACCACGATGTTTCCGGTACTGACAGCCCTTATCGCGAGACATCCAATATTTATGATGGCTCTCGTTTCACGGCAGATATGGCTATACACAATGTGATTGGCGATTCGTTTCGCGGAGCAACATGGGTTTCCATCCATAATGGTGGCGGAGTTGGTTGGGGAGAGGTAATCAATGGCGGTTTTGGCATGTTGCTGGATGGTTCCGCCATGGCGGATCGAAAGTTGAAAAACATGTTGCATTTTGACGTGAACAATGGAATTGCGCGAAGAGCTTGGGCACGAAATACCGGGGCATTAACAAGTATCGAACGCGCGCAGCAGCAAAATCCAAGTTTGCAAGTGACTTCTACCTATTTGGCTGATGAAGCTGTTTTGAATAGATTGTTTTGATATGAGATGGTTGCTAGTACTCGTTTTTAAGTGGATGGGTTGGAAAACTCAAGGAGATGTTCCTCAAAATATCAATAAATATATTGTTGCAGTAGCGCCACATACCAGCAACTGGGATTTTGTGATCGGTATCTTAGCGCGAAGTGTTCTGAATATTCAGAGTGCAAAATTTATTGGGAAAGATTCGCTCTTCAAGCCTCCACTTGGGTGGTTTTTCAGGGCGGTAGGAGGTTATCCCGTTGACCGGTCTGGCCATAAAGATATGACGGATCAAATCGCTCATATTTTCGACCAACACGAAAAATTTATTTTGGGTTTGGCTCCCGAAGGCACTCGGAAAAAAGTAGACAAGCTAAGGACTGGTTTCTACTACATTGCAAAGAAGGCCAATGTGCCAATTGTTCCGGTTGGGTTTGATTTTGCCACAAAAACCGTGGTTGTAGCGAAGCCTTTTTATCCCACAGATGATTTTGATTCTGACATGAAAACTCTGTTTAACTTTTATTCTGGTATTACTGGAAAAAATAAGGAGTTGGGCCTATCTGGAGAAACACCTTTGCGGAAAAAGTAAAAAACTATTATCATCCGAGTAAATTATAAATTGAGCGGGGGAAAGCGCGGAGGGGGTGGCTTTGAGAGTCCAAAAAAAACCTCTTGAATGAGTCAGAATACCAATGTTTTTCAAAAAATTATTGTTAGTCGGATGACAGTAGTAAAAAACAAAAAAAGTTCTTGTGGTTGCCTTTTTTTGGATTAGTTTTGATGAACCTAAACATAAATTAAATTTAAATTAAACTAGTATGAAAAAAGTTGTTTTTGTTTTACTCTTTTTGTTTGCAGTAGTTAGTCAGTCATTCTCTCAGGCATCAATTGCCCTTGGGGTTAAAGGGGGCTTAAATTTTGCAAATGTTGACGCAAGCAGTCCAAGCACTGCTTATAACAGCAAAACCGGATATCACGCAGGCGCGTATCTCTCGATTAAGTTGGCCAAAATTGGAATCCAGCCTGAAATCATTTTTTCCAGACAGGGCTCGTCTATTAAGCCCTTAAATGGAACTAGCCTTGATACTCGTTTTGACTATGTAAATATTCCAGTAATATTGAAATTGTATTTGGTTGGCGGACTCAATCTTCAAGCTGGTCCGCAGTTTGGGTTTTTGGCGAGCGCAAGTCAAGATGCCGTTGCTGGTGGTTCAGTGGATATTAAAAACACGTTAAAAAGTTCTGATATCACTGCTGCACTAGGTCTAGGCTGGGATCTTCCCTTTGGATTAAATATTGATGCTCGTTATAATTTGGGGCTTACAAAAATTAATGATGTTGCAGGATCTGCTGATGCAAAAAACCAGGTAATTCAAGTTTCAGTTGGCTTCAATTTGTTGAAGTTTGGTAATTAGTAGTTTCCTGAAGAATTTTTAAGAGCCAATCTTGAATCAAGATTGGCTTTTTATTTTTGCACCATGTTGATTTCGAGTTACCAACTGGCAATAGAATACCTTTATCAAAACCTACCGATGTTTCAACGTATAGGTGCTGTTGCGTACAAAGCCGACCTATTCAACACGATAAAATTGTGTAATGCCCTAGGCAATCCTCAAAACAAATTCAAAAGTATACACATAGCAGGAACCAACGGAAAGGGAAGCAGTTCGCACATGCTGGCGGCTATTTTGCAAACGGCAGGTTACAAAACCGGATTGTACACTTCACCTCACCTTAAAGAATTTACCGAACGAATCAGAATCAATGGTATAGAAATTGACCAAGCTTCTGTCGTTGATTTTGTGCTACGCTTTAAGCCAACAATAGAAGAGGTCAAGCCTTCGTTTTTTGAGATCACCGTGGCGATGGCTTTTGAGTACTTTGCCCAACAGCAAGTTGATGTAGCGGTGATTGAAGTAGGGCTTGGGGGGAGGCTGGATTCGACCAATGTGATTACTCCGATGGTTTCGTTGATTACCAATATTAGTTGGGATCACCAGGATTTGCTCGGTGACACATTGCCAAAAATTGCGTTTGAAAAGGCAGGAATCATAAAACAAAGTGTTCCTGTAATCATCAGCGAAAGAAACGCTTTAGTGGACGATGTGTTCAGCGAAAAATCTCTTACGACTAAAAGCTCAATACAATTTGCGACTGATGATTGGGAAGTAAGCCAATTAACAGATAGCTATAGCGTATTCCATAAGGGCAAAACAGAAGAATATGTGTTGGATTTGAAAGGTGCCTATCAGCGAAATAATTTGGCTGGAGTATTGGCCACTGTCGAGGTGTTGCAGAGTAAGGGGTTTCATATTGAAGCCAGTCATGTGCGTCAAGCGCTGAAAAGTGTTATCAACCTAACAGGATTGAAGGGAAGATGGCAGTTATTGGGAGCCAAGCCTACCATCATTTGCGATACCGGACATAATGAAGGAGGAGTGAAGGAGGTTGTAGCCCAACTCGGCAAACAAGATTTTCGTAAACTTTTTATAGTCTGGGGAAGCGTGAAAGACAAAGACATCACTACTATTCTGTCATTGTTGCCTAAAGAAGCTTATTATTTTTTTTGTGAAGCCAAGATTCCGAGAGCCATGAATGCGGGCGAATTGTTCCGACAGGCTGCCGCGCATCAATTGAAGGGCGAGGTTGTACCTGACGTAAATGAAGCGATCGAAACAGCGAAAAGAATGAGCGGTGAAAATGATCTTATTTTTATTGGAGGCAGCACCTTTGTGGTTGCCGAAATTGAAGGCTTATGAAGAGCAAGTTGAAGCGATTTGAGATTATTGCCGGGCGGCAAAATGTAATTGAGCCGGGCAAAGAGCTGTTTAATACTATCAAGGGAAAATGGCGTGACGTTTTTTTTAAAAATCAACACCCCATCACAATTGAACTGGCTTGTGGCAGAGGCGAGTATTCCGTCAATCTTGCCCGGCAATTTCCTGACCGGAACTACATTGGCGTTGATAAGAAAGGAGACCGCCTTTGGAAAGGTAGTACGTGGGCAGTAGAAGATAACTTACAGAATGTTGCTTTCTTGCGAACAGGTATTTTATTCATTGAAAGTTTCTTTGAAGTGGGTGAGGTGAACGAGGTATGGCTCACTTTTCCTGATCCACTCCCTCGAAAAAGGGACGCGAAAAGAAGATTGTCGAGCACACGATATCTAGATATGTATAAAAAAATACTAGCACCAGATGGCTACTTTCGGTTTAAAACAGATAACACCGATCTATTCAACTTTACTTTAGAAGAACTGGGCTATCGCAATGATCTGGTGGATTTTAAATATACACATGATCTTTATCAATCGGTGCTTCGGCCAGAGTGTTTTGATATCAAGACCAAATACGAAGAGATGTTCTCCGCACAAGGTGAAGTAATCAAGTATTTGCGTTTTCGCTTTGCTCACTAAAAAAAGAGGAAACATTGAGTTAACATTTTGGTAATTTGGTATTTTAACAACAGCGATCTCGAAATTGTAATTTTGTGTACCAAACCTACCGATGGGAAAAAGAAAGCGAGATGTTGAACTAGTTATCATATCGGATGTTCATCTAGGTACCTACGGTTGCCACTCAGAAGAGCTACTTCGCTATTTAAAATCAATAAAGCCAAAACGGATCATTCTTAACGGAGACATCATTGACATGTGGCAGTTTAGCAAACGCTACTGGCCCAAATCGCACATGCAGGTGGTGAAGCACATTACAAGCTTAATTGCTAAAGGAACCAAGATTACCTATCTAACGGGCAACCACGATGAGATGCTGCGAAAGTTCGCTGGCTTCAGATTGGGATCTTTTCAAATTGGCAATAAAAAAGTCCTCTCGTTGAATGGCCAATCCGCTTGGGTTTTTCATGGCGATGTATTTGATGTGACGATGAAGTATTCCAAATGGCTGGCCAAATTGGGTGCGATTGGCTACGACACCCTGATACTTATTAATTCGTTTGTGAATTTCATTTTGAAAGCTTTTGGCCGTGGAAAAATCTCTCTTTCCAAG
This sequence comes from Cytophagales bacterium, assembly GCA_020402945.1. Taxonomy (GTDB): domain Bacteria; phylum Bacteroidota; class Bacteroidia; order Cytophagales; family Cyclobacteriaceae; genus ELB16-189. The sequence continues at coordinate 49,715 of JADBYQ010000036.1, forward strand.
CGCGTGAAAGACAGTGTGAAGCAAGCGGTCAAATTTATTAATGACTTTGAACAAACGGCTGCTGATATTGCGATCTCCAATGGCTATCAATTTGTCATCTGCGGCCATATTCACCAGCCAGAAATGAGAAAGATTACCACAGAAAAAGGAGAGGTGATGTATTTGAATTCGGGCGATTGGGTCGAGAACCTGACTTCGCTTGAGTACAATCAGGGCGCGTGGAAGATATATCGCTATAGTGAAGACTTGCATGCTCAAAAAATAAAGCTTTCTAAACACGCTCGCAACACGTTAGATAATGACGAGATTTTTAAAGACCTTGTCAATGAATTTCTTTCCACGAAAAAATGAAAATTCTTTACGCTATACAAGGCACCGGCAATGGTCACCTGAGCCGTGCTGTTGATATTATTCCTGAACTTAGAAAACACGGTGAACTTGACCTATTTGTAAGTGGTGCACAAGCGGAGATCGTATTGCCCTATCCGGTGAAATATAAATCAAAAGGGCTAAGCTTTTACTTTGGCAAAAGTGGCGGAATCAATTTTCTAAAGACGTTTCAAAAGAACAGCTCAAAAGATGTCATTAAAGAAATCAAGAGCTTTCCAGTTGAAAACTACGACCTGGTAGTGAATGATTTTGAGCCCATTTCTGCCTGGGCCTGCAGGAAAAAGGAAGTGAGGTGCGTGTCGTTGAGTCATCAAGCTGCGTTGCTATCGAAAAAATCACCACGGCCAAAAATCGTTGACCCTTTCGGGGAATGGATGATTCGAAACTATGCACCCGTCAAAAAATATATCGGGTTTCATTTCGAGGAGTACGATAAAAACATTTTTACACCTGTTATCCGAAGAGCTATCCGGGAGGCTCGCACCAAAGATCTAGGTCATTACACGGTATACCTACCGGCCTATGATGATAAGAAGTTGGTTCAGCGCTTGCTCAAGATTTCCAAGGTAAAATGGCATATTTTCTCCAAGCATACTAAGAGTGCCTATCATGTGGGGCGCATCTCGGTGTATCCTATTAGTGGCGTTGATTTTGTGGAGAGCGTGGTCTCGAGTTCGGGTGTGGTTTGTGGGGCTGGCTTCGAAACACCCGCAGAAGTATTGCATTTGCGTAAAAAATTGTTGGTTGTGCCGATGAAAACGCAATACGAACAGCATTGCAATGCAGCCGCCTTGAAAAAATTGGGCGTGCCAGTGTTGAAAAAAGTTAAAAAGAAAACCATCAAGCGTGTTGAGCAATGGATTGATGAGAACAGCCTACTGGATATTTCCTTTCCTGATATTGCTGGCGTAGCAGTGGAAAAATTGATTGAGAAGTATGGCTCAACGTCATAGCAGTAATTTGATAACGCTGCAATAAAACTTCAATCATATGTGAAAGGTATCTTTTCCACGAAATGGGAAGAGCCTATCGAATTTTGGTGGTGGACGATGATCCTGATATTCTCGAGTTGCTTCGATATAACTTGTCGCGAGAAGGGTTCAAGACAAGGGTGGTAGAAAATAGCCAGGAAGCAATTGGTGTAGCCCTTAGCTTTCGACCTGATTTAATTATCCTTGATATAATGATGCCCGCGCCTTCTGGGATTGAGTTATGCAAGCAGCTTCGCAGCTTACCCCAATTCAAGGATACTTACATCTTTTTTCTTACGGCACGGTCGGAGCATTATTATCAAGATGCTGCCCTCGACACGGGTGGCGATGATTTTATTGAGAAGATTGTTGGCTTACGCGCCCTGACTAATAAAGTGGCAACGGTTTTGAAGGAAGAATTTATTATAAGGAAAAGTGTGCCCTCAGTAATTTCTGGCAATTTGGTTATCCATCGTAAAGCAGCTTTGGCTTATTTGAAGGGAATTCCTATCAAATTTTCTAAACCAGAATTTGAGTTGCTTTTCTTCTTTGCGCAGAACCCCAAGAAGGTAATAAGTTTGGAGAATTTAGTGAATAACATCTGGGGCTCTGAAGTTTATTCAGCCACCAGTTCTATTGAATCTTACATCGAGAGCATAGCGCAAAAGCTCGGGGGAAAGTGGATGACCAGTTTAGGTAATGGGAGATATAAGTTCAGCCCTCACTAGTCTCCAATTGCTCAAGAACGGTTGATAAGTGATCATATTCTTTTAACCCGGGCATCGCTTCATTTTCTCCGGTTAGTACAAAGCCGGCTATTGGCAAGCTGAGTAGGTCAACCAGACTAATCGGCTGGTGTTTCTCGATGGAAACCAAAACCTTATGCTTTAGTGCGTTTAGCTTTTCAAGTTCGGTAAAGGAGATATTGCTGGTCACTATAAATTGAATTCTTTGGGAGAGCGTTGACAAATATTCGATTTTTGGTAGTTGTCCCTCGTTGATCCGCAAGATTAATGGTAACGAACTTTCTTTGGCTACTGTGGAGAGTTGATCGGTGTTCGCTAAAATAAAGTCGGCATCATATTCGTTTACATCATGCTGCTCTCGGGATTCACTTATGTCTAGAATCATACTTGGCCCTTGTACCCAGCCCTTGATGGCCGCAAAAAGAGCCGGATTAACATGCGCCACCGGGCAGGCCAGCAATTGAACGCCCATTCCTGAACAATACCGAGCCTCGCTTAGATTGCAAATATTTTCTACCAGTACGCTCGTTTTGAGTGTCATGCCCAAATATCAAAAAGAAAAAATAACTTTGAGCTTAAAGTGCTTAAAAATTGTGCGGCCTAAGTTTGCAAATATCATTCGGTACGGGATTGTGATGGCGTTTCTAGGTCTTTTAGGAATCAGCTGTGATTCAGACACAGTTGAGAAAAATGTCAATTATTTTCCTCTTCGAGTGGGTCAAACCTGGCTTTATGATATCGAAGAGACAAATATCACTCGGGCAGCTTGCACAGACAATGGCACGACAACGCTTAACTATCAGTTATTGGTGGAGGTGGTGGATTCAATTCCTGCTGATCAAGGGTTCACTTATCGATTCAAACGTTCTAAGAGGACAAATGCTGCTGATCCATGGCTTGATTTCGAAACCTGGACAGCCCAGCGGATTGGCAATAGAATAGTGGTCAGCGAAGGCAATATTTCTTACGTCAAGTTACTCGCACCCATAACAAATGACTTGGTTTGGAATGGCAATCTGTACAACAATCGCCAAGAGTTAAATGGAAAGAACGAAGACGACTATAAGAGCACACTTGTCAATAAGCCCTACGTGGTTGAATCGTCCGGTTTGAGTTTTGGTAATTCAGTTTCAGTGGTACAAAATGATGAACAAAGTAATATTATCTATCGGGATTCAAGATTGGAAGTATATGCAGATCAGGTTGGTTTAGTTTACAAAGAGAGTTACCTCCTAAACTACTTTGCCAATTCTCAGTTGCCATGCTTTGCACAAAAGCGAACCCAACAAGGTGTTATCTATAAGCAGAGTTTAAGGGAATTTAGTAAATGAGTCGAGGTGACATGAGAAAACTCCTGACATGGGTTTTGATTTGTGGGTCGTTGCCGGTTGTTTCTCAATCCAACCGCTATTTTGTTTTCTTTAAAGACAAGAACAATTCTGTTTTTTCGGTAACTGATCCAGTCAAGTTCTTAACCCAAAAAAGTATCGATCGGAGAGCAAAGGGCGGTATCGCAATTGGGCCTGATGACTTGCCTGTTAACGTCAATTACGTTAGTCAGATAAAGTTGTTGGGAGTGAAGACATATTTCACTTCCAAATGGTGGAATGGTGTATTGATACAGGCAGATCAATCGATTATTCCAACGATCAACGCGCTTCCGTTTGTCGCAAAAACAGAATTTGTTGCGCCTGGGACACTTCTGCAAGGTGGACGAATGGCAACAAACAACAAATCAAATCAGCCAGACGCGGTTGCTCAACAAAGCGACTTCCAGCTTCAACAACTGGCCATGGATAAAATGCAGGAGGAGGAATATAGAGGAGAAGGGGTCACCATCGCGCAATTTGATAGTGGCTGGCAGGGAGTAAACTTGACTGCGCCTTTCCAACCTCTGTTTTTCGAAGGTAGGATAAAAGGCGTTTTTAATTTCGTTAGGAATACTAGCAATGTCTATTCTGACGATGATCACGGAACAAGCGTATTATCTGTAATGGCTGCTTATGTCCCTGGTACTTTTGTGGGTGGAACTTACAAAGCCAACTACTACCTTTTTGAAACAGAAGATGATGCCACGGAGTACAGGATTGAAGAATACAACTGGGCGTTCGCTGCCGAAAAAGCTGATAGTTTGGGCGTAGATGTGATCAACTCTTCGCTTGGCTATAGCACCTTCGATGACCCTTCTATGAACTATACTGTTTTTGATTTGACGGGCAAAAAAGCTGTTGTCAGTATCACGGCTCGCAAAGCAGTTGAAAAGGGCATAGTCGTGGTTTGTAGTGCAGGCAATGAAGGGAATAACAATTTTTGGAAATTTGTGACTACCCCTGCTGATGCAGAAGGTGTGTTGGCTGTCGGCTCGATTACATCGCTCGGTAGCAAAAGCTCATTTAGTTCTATTGGCCCAACAGCTGACCAACGACTAAAGCCTGATGTTGTTGCATTGGGCTCCGGCACTGCAGTGATTTCCGCCACTGGTTCTTTGAGTACGGCTAGCGGCACATCTTTGTCAAGTCCACTGGTCGCTTCGTTGGCGGCCGGTCTGATCCAAGCGTTCCCCAATAAATCAGCCAACGAGATAACGAACGCGATCATCCAATCAGGGAGCCTTTTCTCCACTCCCAATAACTCATTGGGTTACGGAGTTCCCAATTTTGAAATCGCAAAAAGCTATTTGAAGTATGGCGTTCTGGAAGAAGATATTTCTGTGTTTCCAAACCCTGTATCGCGATCGTTAAATATTTTGTTGAAGGCACCTTCCAACGGATTGATTACCGTATCAGTTTACAATTTGTTGGGTCAGCAGATTTTTCAGCAGTCGACTTCAGTTAGCTGGGAAACGAATCCAATACAATACGACCTATCACTTCTGTCCAATGGAATTTATTTGTTGCAGGTCAAGACCGACAAGACAATCTTAGTAAAAAGAATCACGAAAATTGATTAAGTACTTGGTCGCGATCACCAAGGCATATTGCCACTAATAACACGAAAGAACACGAATTTTAACTAGACCGTATTGGTGTTATTCGTGCATTAGTGGCTGAATATTGATTATCTATTTCACGCTTCGCTCCACTTCGCGAAGATTCTCTAGTTTTTTATTGCGTAAAAATCCATTGATATCTTCAAAGTGTTCTTTGATTCTCTTGTTCCCGAACTCAAAAACTTTAGTCGCCAATCCGTCCAGGAAATCGCGATCGTGAGAAACTAGAATCAGTGTGCCGTCAAATGCTTTCAGCGCATCCTTTAAGATCTCTTTTGTTTTAATATCCAAGTGGTTAGTAGGCTCATCCAGGATTAATAAATTCACAGGTTGCAGAAGTAACTTGATCATTGCCAGTCGTGTCTTTTCTCCCCCCGAAAGCATCTTCACTTTTTTATCGATGGCTTCGCCACTGAACATAAACGCGCCCAGGATATTTTTTATTTGAGTACGCACATCTCCAAACGCGATTTGATCGATGGTTTGGAAGACGGTCAAATCTTCATCGAGCAATGAAGCCTGGTTTTGCGCAAAGTACCCGATCATGCTATTATGGCCCAATTGAAGTTTCCCGTCATACTCTATTTCGCCCATAATGGCTTTAACGAGCGTAGATTTTCCCTCGCCATTTTTACCGACCAATGCCACCCGCTCACCACGAGCAATCGTAATAGACGCATCTTTGAAAACGACATGGTCTCCATATTTTTTCGTAACACCTTCCATGATAACCGGATAATTTCCAGAGCGTGGGGCAGGAGGGAACTTTAGGTTCAAGGCCGATGAATCGACTTCATCTACTTCGATGATTTCGATTTTCTCCAACATCTTCACGCGCGACTGCACCTGAAGTGTTTTGGAATAAGTTCCTTTGAACCGATCGATGAATTGTTGAATATCCGCAATCTGCTTTGCCTGATCATCAAATTGCTTTTGTTGCTGCTCGCGTCTCTCTTTCCGGAGTTGTAGATAATGAGTGTAATTGGTTTTATAGTCGTAGATACGCCCCATCGTCACCTCGATCGTACGATTGGTAAGGTTGTCGACAAACATTTTATCGTGACTAATCACGATCACTGCTTTCGCACTTGTTTTTAGAAACTCCTCCAGCCACTGCACCGATTCAATATCCAAATGGTTGGTCGGCTCATCGAGCAAAATCAAATCAGGTTTTTGCAATAGAATTTTAGCCAACTCGATTCGCATACGCCAGCCGCCACTAAACTCGGTGGTGGGTCTGTTAAAATCTGTGCGCAGGAAGCCCAGACCCATCAGTGTCTTTTCTACCTCCGCATCGAAATTAATCTCTTCAATAGAATAGTATTTTTCGCTTAGCTCAGATACTTGTTCTATGATTTTTGAATATTCATCCGATTCGTAATCGGTACGCGTTTCAAGTTGACTATTCAAATAATCCATCTGCTTTTTCATGGCCAGGATTTTACCAAACGCTTTAGAAGCTTCCTCGAAGACGGTGGCATTATCTTCTGTGAGCAGATGTTGAGGGAGATAAGCTATAATCGCCTCTTTGGGTGCAGTTACCTTACCACGGGTGGCTTTACTCACACCTGCAATAATTTTTAACAGGGTGGATTTACCCGCCCCGTTCTTACCCATGAGGGCGATCCGGTCATTTTCGTTGATGTTGAAGGTAATATCGCTAAAAAGCGCAGAACCGTTAAACTCTACTGTAAGGTTGTCGACTGAAATCATTGATTAAAAATAAGCGCGCAAAGATATTACTATTTTTACATCGAAGCCACTTGATTTTAGTGCAGATTCATATCAATAGGTGGTAACGCCAAACTTCAAGTCGAACTGGTTAATCGTCATTTTGTATTCCTTTAACCACTTTTGTTTTTGTCACATTTTTTTTGGTCTCCCAACCACCAATCACTTTGTTTTTGATAAATAATTTTATTGAGTTAAAAGGAATCGCTACAAAGCCAAATTTCATGCCTATTAGAACCAACCTGATTCTTGTGCTGTATTTGACTTGGTCGATAAAATGTGATAATCTTTTTGAACGAATAGGCACTCATTCGAGCTGTGTAACTTATGTTACAAACTTAGCATGACCAAACCGGTACTTTTGTACTTCAATTAATTACTTCCATGGAAATTTTTGGATATGTGGCTTCAATAGTTATGGGGCTTTCGCTGGGTTTAATCGGTGGGGGCGGCTCAATTCTTACGGTACCGATCTTAGTTTACATTTTTGGTGTTGACCCGATACTTTCCACGGCTTATTCACTTTTTGTGGTAGGCCTTACTAGTGCGGTAGGCTCATTCAGCCATTTTACAAAAGGTAATGTTCATTTGAAAACCGCCTTGATTTTTGGTTTACCCTCTATCGTTGCTGTGTATTCGGTACGCAAGTTTATTATGCCAATCATCCCCGATCCGGTGTTTACACTAGGAAGCTCGGAAGTATCTAAATCGGTAGCTGTGCTATTATTGTTTGCAATTCTGATGCTACTCGCTTCCATCACAATGATTCGTAAACCAAAGAAAATAAAGGAAAAAACAGGAGAGTTATCCTATAACTATCCACTCATATTTGTAGAAGGTATTTTAGTAGGTGGCATAACAGGTCTAGTAGGTGCAGGTGGTGGGTTTCTCATCATTCCAGCCCTAGTATTGTTGGCAGGCTTACCTATGAAGCAGGCGGTAGGAACTTCGCTTCTTATAATCGCACTCAAGTCACTCATTGGATTTACCGGTGACCTGGGAACAGGCCTGGAAATTGACTATCGGTTTATGCTTTTCTTTTCGGCCTTTGCCATGGTAGGTATTTTGGCGGGTAGCTATCTATCCCGTTTTATTCCCAACGAAAAACTCAAACCGGCTTTTGGTTGGTTTGTCATGGTGATGGCAGTATATATTTTCGTTAAAGAGATTTTATTTTAAAATCTTCGCCAGAAGCTCTAATTCAAGCAACTTAGGATTATAGATAAACTCCACCCTCACTTAAAAAGTTCATGCAGCAGGGCCTTAGAGAAAATTGGAAGCAGTTTACCTTATTGGTAATCATCAACGCTTTTGTTGGTGGCATGGTGGGGCTTGAGCGTTCAATTCTTCCGGAACTTGCTTTAGAAAAATTTGGTGTAGATGGCCATTACGCCATTCTATCCTTTATCATTGCTTTTGGCTTTGTTAAGGCTGTTTCAAATTATATCGCAGGAAAATTTGCCGGCAGGCTTAGTCGCAAGAAATTATTGGTTGTCGGTTGGCTATTTGGTTTGCCTGTTCCGTTTCTGCTCATCGTTGCCTCTTCGTGGAACGTGGTGATTATTGCCAATGTTTTTCTGGGTATCAATCAGGGCCTTGCTTGGTCGACTACCGTGCTAATGAAAATTGATCTAGTAGGCGAAAAGAATCGTGGTTTTGCTATGGGCCTCAATGAGTTTGCGGGCTACCTGGCAGTATCGATAATGGCTTTTATAAGTGGATGGGTCGCGACCGAATATGGTTTGCATCCGTATCCGTTTTACATAGGAATCTTTTTGGCTGCAGGTGGCTTTCTACTTTCGTGGCTTTTGGTACATGACACTACGCAGATTTCGTTAACCGAAAGAGATCTTTCCAACACTCCGGGTTTACAGAAGATGTTTTCTGATACTACGTGGCGCCATCCAAACCTGGGCTCCATTACGCAAGCCGGCTTTATAAATAATTTAAACGATGCGTTGGCCTGGGGCATCATCCCGATCTGGATGAGTCAGCAAGGCTTTTCAATTTATGATATTAGTTTAGTGGCGGCTGTCTATCCAGCCTTCTGGGGTATTGGACAACTATTTTCCGGTAAACTCGCGGATAAATTTTGTAAGAAAGACATATTAACCTATGGCATGTTGCTGCAAGCGTTGGCTCTCTTTTTATTTCCACTTATGACCAGTCTGGTTGCTTTATTAATGCTGGCTTCATTGCTTGGTATTGGTACCGCGCTGGTATACCCCACTTTTTTAGCGGGTATAGCTGAGAACACAACTGTGAAAGATCGGCCGGAAAGTATTGGTATTTTTCGTTTCTGGCGCGACTCTGGTTATGTGGCCGGTGGGTTAATTACAGCCATGGCCGCAAGTTGGTTTGGATTTGCTTTCTCGATTGAGCTTGTTGCCCTGATTACTTTATTATCTTCTATCATTCTTGCTGTACGTATGCATTGCCCTACGAAAATAAAATCAGTGATATCTTTTAAATACTGACTCTGTGATCTTTGTCACTGATAAAGGTCATACCATCGTCCTACTTTTGTGTTTATAATAAGTTAACCCTAACCAATTATGTTTGAAATAATACGTCAACCCTGGCCCTGGTATGTAGCAGGTGCTGTTATAGGTCTTACAGTGCCTGCTTTGCTTTTGTTGGGCAATAAGCATCTAGGCATTTCTTCATCTTTGCGCCACTTGTGTGCCGCTTGTTTGCCCGCCAACATCACTTTTTTCAAGTACGATTGGAAAAAGGAAATCTGGAATTTATTTTTTGTTGCGGGCGTGTTGTTGGGTGGGCTGGTAGCCACACAATTCTTAACCAATCCGGAAGGGATTATCATTTCTGAAAAGACCATAACGGATTTGCAAGCCCTGAATATCACAGTTGATAACGAACTGATGCCTGCCTCAATCTTTACGTTTGAGAATCTTTTTACCCTCCGGGGCTTGATGTTTTTTGTAGTGGGAGGGTTTCTGGTTGGCTTTGGAACGCGATATGCCGGTGGTTGCACAAGTGGTCATACGATCATGGGCTTGTCAAACCTGCAATGGCCCTCGTTGGTAGCTACCTGTTGTTTTATGGCGGGTGGATTCGTGATGGTCCATTTCATTTTCCCTTGGTTAATGAGTTTATAACAATCAAAAAGAAATTAGTATGAAGAAATCAGAAGGTAATTTTGTAGATGTATCACCAGTTGCGCACCCAATTGAGTGCGAGGCGCCCAATGATCAGGTGGCTCGTGAAACATTAATAACATCCAATATTAAGTATCTGATCACAGGTATTGTGTTTGGAATTGTTTTCGTCAAGGCAGAAATTATTTCCTGGTACCGCATTCAGGAAATGTTTCGGCTTCATTCCTTTCATATGTATGGCGTAATCGGCACGGCTGTGATTGTGGGCATGATATCAGTGTGGGCTATCAAACGCTTTAACATTAAAACAGCACAGGGTGAAAAAGTAATCTTTCATAACAAGCAATTTAGCTGGGGGAATATTATAGGGGGTTTTATTTTTGGATTGGGTTGGGCCATTACGGGTGCGTGCCCGGGGCCGCTCTTTGCCCAGATAGGAAGCGGTTTTTTGGTTGTGAGTGTTACTCTGCTAAGTGCGGTAGCAGGCACCTGGGTATATGGATTGTTTCAGGAGAAACTGCCACATTAATTCAATAGGTCTAATTGCCAAAGGCAATAGGACTATCGATATCTGATTATTAAATGACTCGAGATAACTAAAGAATGGAAAACCATTCGTTGCAAGATCGTCCCCTGATAAAAATGGTAATCCTCGTTGTTGTCCTGGTTGCAATATTGCTGGGACTAATAGGAGCACTTACCACGGTAATTGTTATTGGCCCACAAACAGTGATAGCATGGTTTGTCCAGCCAGAACATTCTAGTCCGGTTATAGCCGAAAAGCCAAAGCCTGATTTGTGGAGGCCCCCGGCCCTCAGCGATGTTCCAGAGAATGAAGAAGGTAAGTTAGTTGAGTACGGTCGCGAGTTAATCGTTCGCACTTCGACTTACTTGGGTCCCAACGGCTCGGTGCAAGCGATGAGCAACGGTATGAATTGTCAAAACTGTCACCTCGATGCAGGCACAAAACCGTTTGGAAATAACTATAGTGCGGTGGCATCCACGTATCCAAAATTCAGAGCGCGGTCTGGCACTGAAGAATCAATTGAAAAGCGTGTAAACGATTGCTTTGAACGAAGTCTGAATGGCGATGCCCTGGCCGAAGATAGTCACGAGATGAAAGCCATTGTCTCTTATATTCATTGGTTGGGTAAGGATGTTGCGAAAGGTAAATCGCCTAAAGGATCAGGACTGGTAGAACTTGGATTTCTTGACAGGCCGGCAAGTGCAGAAAACGGAAAGCTTTTATACGATCAACAATGTGTTGTGTGTCATGGAAAAAATGGTGAGGGCATTGCACTGGCAGATAACACCGGATGGCAGTTTCCACCGCTGTGGGGCGAGGGTAGTTACAATCATGGAGCTGGCCTCTATCGACTCTCACGCTTTGCAGGATATGTGAAAGCTAACATGCCTTTGGGCGCTACCTACGATGCACCCATACTGACTGATGAAGAAGCATGGGATGTTGCAGCTTATGTTAATTCGATGCCGCGACCCACTAGAAATTTAAGTAGAGACTGGCCGGATATTTCTAAAAAGCCACTCGACCATCCTTTTGGTCCTTATACAGATGGCTTTGATGAAACACAACACAAGCTGGGTCCCTTCAAGCCGATTCAGGAAAAACGAAAAGTAATTGCCAATAAATCCAGATGAAATTTGTTGTGAGATTATTGTTATCTGTTGCGCTGGTGGCAGTAAATATTTTTGCCTATGCCCAACATCACGATCCAAATTGGTCGGCCAAGCGGGTGTTAATTGACAAGCACAGTCTAGAAAGCGATAGTCTTTTAAATATTTTACACAACACAGGAACTTTTGAAGGCCACATTCGCAATTTCTTCATGGCAACCACTAATCATGGAGATTTTCCGGATTACTATGCCTGGGGTGTTGGTGGTGGGTTGGGATATTACTCTCCAATCATTAAAGGATTTCAGGTAGGTATGTCAGGGTTTATTATTTTTAACCTCGCTTCTTCTTCACTTGCCCCGGCACCTCCTTATGCCAATCGCTATGAGCTTGGTTTATTTGATGTATCCAATCCGGAAAATCATCAGGATCTTGATCGTTTGGAGGATCTCTATCTCCGCTATTATTTTTCTGAAAAGAGTAAATCATTTATTCAGATTGGTAAGTTTCATTTAAAGACTCCGATGATCAATCTTCAGGATGGTCGAATGCGACCTAACTTACAAGAAGGAATATGGGCCGAATGGAGTGAGTCAAAGAAAATAATGCTTAAAGGCGGTTGGCTCTGGCGCACATCGCCACGCTCCACCATTCATTGGTTTGATATCGGAAAGTCACTTGTTTATCCGAATGGGCGGGCGGTTAATGGTAATAAAGCAGAATATACTGAGCACACGAAAAGCAATGGATTAGCCATTGCCAATGTAACCTTGAAATCCAAACATGGTTTTGAGTATCAGGTGTGGAATTACTATGCAGATCGTCTTTTTAATATGTCTTTGAATAAGATAGAGTACAAGAAGAAATGGGATGACCGCACACTCATGGCAGGCTTTCAATATTCATGGCAAAAATCATTGTATAACGATACGCTGGCGATCGAAAAGCAATACATCACAAAAGATGAACAATCGCACACGTTCAGTGGCCGGGTAGGTTTAACAAATCGCAAAGGTGAAGAGTGGCTTCTAAATTATACCCGCATCACAAGTCACGGTCGCTTTCTGTTTCCACGCGAGTGGGGAGTAGAACCCTTCTATACATTTATGCAACGCGAACGCAATGAAGGATTGGGTGATGTGCATGCGGCAACAGTGCAACACACACGATTTTTGGATAAAGGAAAGCATTTTGAATTGCTGGCAGTAGCTGGTATGTATTGGTTGCCTTCGGTGGACGATGCGAGGCTTAATAAGTACACAATGCCTTCCTACTATCAATTCAATGCCCGTTCGCGGTATCGCTTTCAAGGATTTCTTCGAGGTTTAAACCTGGAAGTGCTTTATACCTACAAAGGGAATCTGGATAAGAGTCTAGAAATAAAACCATCGTTTTATCACAATAAAGTAGACGTGCACCACCTGTCCGTAGTGTTGGATTATTATTTTTAGAAGTTAGAAAATTTAGATTGCGCTGCCTGGATTATTGAGATAGTGGTTAATTGTAACATTTGTCACATAAAAGGAATCCCATTTTACTAATCTTTGTTGTTGAATCTAAAATATTGAATATGCGACAGCAACGACTTTTAACCTTTATGTTATTAATGGCCATAGCGGGCTCGTTTGTCCAGGCCCAAACCGTGAATAAACTTGATCCTCAAAATTTTGAGAAGCAACTAAAAGAATCAAAAGATCCTATTTTGGTAGATGTGCGCACTCCGGGTGAATATGCGCAAGGACATCTGGCCAATGCGGTATTGATTGATATTTATTCAGCCGATTTCAGGAGTCGAGTTGGCAAGCTGGACAAATCAAAGCCTGTGTTTGTATATTGTAAAGCGGGTAGTCGCAGCGGTTCGGCAGTTGGGGTATTTACAGAAATGGGATTCAAAGAAATTTACGATCTGAGTGGCGGGATCACTGCATGGCAACGAGCTAGTAAGCCTATAGAAAAGAAATGAAGAGAATCGGTTTGATAATAACCATGTTTTCATTTATACAGTCTTCTGCCCAGGTTCAAAGCAGTGCGTATAACCTGACGTTGAAAACTCTACTTTCTCATTCGGTACCAGAAGTATCCGTTTCGCAGATGAAAGAGATGAAGGGTGTATTGTTGCTGGATGCGCGCGAATGGAGTGAGTATCAGGTAAGTCATATCGATAAAGCTGCCTACGTTGGATATGATCAATTTGAAATAGGTAAATTAAACTCTATCGACAAGAAACATAAGATTGTGGTGTATTGCTCCGTAGGCTACCGAAGTGAGAAAATTTCCGAGAAGTTAAAACAAGCTGGCTTTACCGATGTTTCGAATTTATACGGAGGCATATTTGAGTGGGTAAACCAGGGAAATCCTGTGGTGGATGAAAAAGGAGCGGAGACAAAAAAGATTCACGCCTATAGTAAAACCTGGGCCGTGTGGCTAAACCAGGGAGTGAAAGTTTACGATAATTAATTTTTTAGAATGGAGAATTACTGGAAGATTGTGGTTGATTCTTACACTGGCTACTGGAACTATCTGGTAAGTGAAGTAGCCTATCCGGGATGGCATAATTACTTCTGGTGGCTAGTGGGTCTTTCGCTAGTTGTATGGTTGCTAGAAATAATGGTTCCGTGGCGTACAGGACAATCGATTTTCAGAAAAGATTTCTGGCTCGATGCCTTTTATATGTTTTTCAATTTCTTTTTGTTTTCACTAATCGGCTATAATGCAATTTCAAATATTGGGGTCAACCTTTTCAACGACTTTTTGGGATTGTTTGGGATCGAAAACCTGGTGGCTATTCAGATCCAACGCTGGCCGGCATGGACTAAGTTATTAACCATGTTTGTGATAGCAGATTTCATTCAGTGGAATGTACATCGGCTTTTACATCGGGTTCCCCGGTTGTGGGAGTTTCATAAAGTGCATCACTCTGTAGAAGAAATGGGATTTGCTGCGCATCTGCGGTTTCATTGGATGGAAACAATTATTTATAAATCTATTCAATATATTCCATTGGCCATGATTGGTTTTGGCCTGCAGGATTTCTTCATCATCCATATAATCTCGGTAGCGATAGGGCACCTGAATCATTCCAATCTTTATATCACGTATGGGCCATTAAAGTATTTGCTGAATAATCCTGCCATGCACATCTGGCATCATGCCAAAACACTCCCAAATCAATATGGCGTTAACTATGGCATTAGCCTCAGCATTTGGGATTATCTTTTTAAAACCGCGTACATTCCAAAAAACGGGCGGGATGAAAAGTTGGGGTTTGATGGCGATGAGCAGTTTCCAAAAACATTTTTACAACAGCTAGTCTATCCTTTTAAAAAATAAATCATGTCCATTCACCACACCAAGTGCGGCTGTTCTTCTTGTCACAGCGAAGCTGTTACCAAACAGGAGAAGGAGTTGAATATTTCAGTATCTGAAAGCAGTCGTAGAGAGTTTTTAAAGAAAGCCTCGGGTATGGGTTTGGCCTTGGGTGCAGGGGCAGGTTTGATTTCACCGCTTGCCGCTTCAGCACTTAGTAATGAGGACGCTGCAGGACTAAGTAAGGAGATGGCAAACGCGCAATCCGTGAAAACGGGTAAGGCTAACAAGCTCACGTTATTGCACACTGCTGACATACATTCTCAGTTAATGATTCATGATGAGTTTTTTATTGAAAACGGAAAGCCTGTGTACAAAAAGCGTGGTGGCTTTGCCACGCTTAAAACCATGATTAATGAATTGCGAAAGCAAAATCCGGAAAGCACATTGGTGATTGATGGGGGAGATTGTTTTCAGGGTGGTGGTGTTGCCGCACTAACTGAAGGAAAAGCCATTGTGCCGCTGATGAATAACATCGGCTATGATTTAATGTTGCCCGGCAACTGGGAAGTGGTATATGGCAAGGAGATGATGATGAGAGACATGTTTGCTTATAACGGTCCTAAGGTGTGCGCCAATATGTTTCATAAAACGGATGATGCTTTAAATGGAGATCTGATTTTTCCACCGTACTTTATAAAGTACATAGCAGGAATTAAGATTGGATTTATTGGTTATAATGATCCGCTCACTCCCAAGCGCCAGTCACCGGCATACAGCTATGGAATTCAGTTTACTCAGCCCGAGCTTAATGTAGCAAAGTATAGTAAGCTACTTCGTGAGTACGAGCACTGCGTTATGGTTTTTCTAATCACCCATATGGGACTAGCACAACAAGTAGGCCTGGCAAACACCGAATTTGCAAAGGGCATTGACTATATTATCGGTGCCGATACCCACGAGCGGGTACGAACACCGATAGAAGGAAAATATGCAAAAGTTACCGAGCCTGGTGCATTTGGTTCTTTTGTTGCCAAGTTAGATATCGTGGTGGAAGACGGGGTCATTAAAGATCACACCTATCAATTGTTGGACGTAGATCCGGAACGATACAAGGAAGATGAGGAAATGAAAGCGTTGGTACAGAGTGCCCGCGAACCTTATCGAAAGGAATTAGATCGGGTGATTGGAAAAACAAAAACTCCGCTGGTACGCTATTATGTGATTGAAACACCCATGGATAATTTTATTACGGATGCAATTATGTGGAAATATAAACCGGATATTGCGTTAAGTAACGGCTTCCGTTTTTGCCCTCCGTTGGTGCCTGATTCAAAAACAGGAGAAGCCGAGATCACGATGGATTTTTTGTGGAGCATGCTGCCGGTGGATAGTGAAGCGAAGCAAGGTGTTATCACAGGTAAGCAACTATGGGATTGGATGGAGAAGGAATTACAAAACGCATTTGCTAAAGATCCGGCCAAACGATTTGGAGGTTGGGTTGTTCGCTTCAATGGAATGCAGGTAAACTTTACTATTGGTAATGAACTGGGCAAGCGTGTTAATTCTATAAAAGTCAAAGGCAAGGCGGTTGATTTCACAAAAAAATATACATTCGTTGCGTGCGAACGGGACGGGGATCCTGACACAACTATTTGCAGAGTGGAGGGGGTGGATGAACCAACACGTTTGGGCAGCACCTTGCATAAAATAATTCAGGAGTATCTTGTAAAGGCTTCACCCATTGCACCTACTTTAGAAGGTCGCGCCACAGCTACAGATGCGCCCAATACATTACTAACACAGTTAATGGGAGTGGGTTATGAGTTCAGATAGCAAGCGTAACTTTAGTATTACAACATTGAACAAAGAAGTGTTTAAATTTCAAGTGGTAGAAATGATGTTCGGGGAAATACAAACAAATTCTTTTTGGAGAATTTATCTGAGCGACTTTTGATTTATGGATAAGGAATTCTGGAACAACCGGTATGGACAGCATCCAACCGTTTATGGAGATGAACCCAACGAATTCTTCAAGGCACAAATTAAATCTGTAAAGCCCGGAAAGCTATTGTTGCCGGCTGAAGGCGAAGGAAGAAATGCAATTTATGCGGCCTCCCTTGGATGGACAGTAACTGCTTATGATTTTAGTGAAGTAGCCAAAGCCAAAACACTCGAGCGTGCGGCTTCTCTGGGAATTTCTAGGATTGATTATCAAGTATATGATTTAGGGAAGATAAAGTTACCAGGTAAAGAGTTTGATGCAGTAGCTTTGATTTACGTTCATTTACCAATGGAATTGAGAAAGCATCTGCACCTACAGTGTAAACAAAGTTTAAAGCCTGGTGGCAAACTGATTTTCGAATCTTTTTCCAAAGATCAACTGAAGTACAACACGGGTGGGCCGAAGGATTCGGCTTTACTCCATTCCATGTCGGATATCCACGGTGATTTTGCGAACTTGCGGATTGACGAATTGGAGGAAAAATTAATAGAACTAAAAGAGGGCTCATTTCATTCAGGGCCTGCCAGTGTAGTTCGGCTAACTGCCTTTAAGATCTAATTTACAGCGGGATTGTCCTATTTTTCTGTTACTAAAAGACGCTCTTCAATTACTTGCTTAAACGCATTTTTAGGAAGGGCGCCAGGTTGTAACATCGGTTTCCCTTCCATGGGGATAAAAAGAAAAGTAGGAATGCTGCGGATTCCAAAAACAGAAGCCAGTTCTTGTTCCTTTTCTGTGTCAACTTTATAGATAATTAATTTGCCTTCATATTCTTTGGCTAATTCTTCTAATACCGGGGCCACCATTTTACAAGGTCCACACCAATCGGCATAAAAA
Source organism: Cytophagales bacterium (assembly GCA_020402945.1). Classification (GTDB taxonomy): domain Bacteria; phylum Bacteroidota; class Bacteroidia; order Cytophagales; family Cyclobacteriaceae; genus ELB16-189. The sequence continues at coordinate 67,444 of JADBYQ010000036.1, forward strand.
TCAATAATCGCGGGTTGCGTTCCCTGATAGTTCCATTCTTGTTGGGTGGTATAGTCCAGTACTTTTTCTTTAAAGTCTTCAGTTGTAAGTTTTATCGTTGTCATAGTGAATTATTTTGCTGTAAAGGTTGTAAAATGTCTGTGATTTGAGTGTGACATTAATCACACGGATTATGGTTTTGTCACTGATATTTGTTTCAGCAAACCCTATTTTTTTTGAATATTTTCAGGTTGTGTAACTTAAATCACGGAAGTTTAAACCGGCCGTGCCATATCTTTGTATCATACTTTTTCAAAGCTCTTAAGTCGGGCGGAAAATGAATCGATTTAATAACTAAAATTTATTACTATGTTTTTTCAACACATTTACGACAAAACGTTGGCACAGGCCAGCTATCTTATTGGATGTCAGAAAACAGGTGAATCAATTGTCATTGATGCAAAGCGGGATGTGGACACTTATCTCGAAGTAGCAAAACAGAACAACCTGAAAATCACCCATATCACAGAAACTCATATTCATGCTGATTTTTTAACTGGGTCGCGCGAGTTAGCAAAGCTAACGGGTGCCCAGTTGTATTTATCGGATGAAGGCGGTGAGGGTTGGTTATATGAATTCCCACACAACGGCCTAAAAGATGGCAGCGCAATTAAAGTGGGTAATCTCACATTGAAAGTATTGCATACGCCAGGCCACACACCGGAAAGCATTAGCTTCCTACTAACGGATCATCCTGCCAGCAATGAACCGGTGATGTTATTTACTGGAGACTTTGTGTTTGTTGGTGATGTAGGTCGCCCGGATTTACTAGAGAAGGCTGCTGGATTTGCAGGCACTAAGGAGGCCGGAGCCAAGGAAATGTATAAGTCTATCAATAAGTTCAATGCACTAGCGGATTATATCCAGGTATGGCCAGGTCATGGAGCGGGTTCTGCTTGTGGCAAAGCATTAGGTGCAGTGCCGAGCACAACGGTTGGTTATGAAAAAGTACGCAACTGGGCGTTTCAATATCCAGAAGACGAAAATGGATTTGTTAAATATTTACTGGAAGATCAGCCTGAGCCGCCAAAGTATTTTGCAATGATGAAGAAGCTAAATAAAGTGGATCGTCCATTACTGACGGAAGTTCCTAAAGTAAAAAAGTTAAGCAAAGAAGAGTTTAAAATTGCGATGGATAAAGGCATCAAATTGATTGATGCGCGAGTCAAAACAGAATTTGCAGCTGGGTTTATTCCGGGCAGTCTCAATATTCAGGGCAATAATGCTTTTGCCACTTGGGCGGGCTGGTTGGTAAAGTACGATGAGCCTTTCATGCTGATTACAGGCGAATCGCAATTGGATGACCTTACCCGTAAGCTAATGCGAATCGGGTTAGACAATATTTATGGATATGTAGAAAACGTTTCTGTGTGGACAGAGCTTGGCAATAAGCTGGAAACATCTAAAGTAATTTCCATTGATGAGTTTGATGCTTTGGCCAAGAACAATGGCATCCAAATCGTTGACTTGCGTGGAGAATCGGAATACAAAGCTGGCCATATTGCCAAAGCAGATAATGTATTTGTGGGAACACTTCAGGATAACCTGAATAAAATCAGCAAGGATAAAACGACCGTTGTTTATTGTCAGTCGGGCGACCGCACTGCCATTGGATACTCGTTGCTTGCAAAAAATGGCTTCAAAAATATTCTAAACTATTCAGGCGGCATGAGTGAGTGGGCGAATAAAGGAAAGCCCGTTGTGTCGGAAAATTAATTGCAACTAGATTTTAATAGTGGCAGGCAGTGCACTCACTGCCTGTTTCTTTTACCATACAAATAAATTGTTTTCCTAATGAAGATTTTTGGCGATTGGAGATTTCTGTTGATGGCTTGTCTTACGTTAGGGCTTGCTCCCTTTTTTCCGGAACCTCATATTTTAGGTAAGATTAAATGGATTGCCGGAGGGGAGGTAGGCATGCAACCCCTGGATTGGTTTGACGCCCTATTTCATGGCACTCCTTGGTTGTTGATGATTGGATTTTTGATTGGAAAGGCAATAGAATTTCGCAAACAAGTAAAAAGTTAACTCATGACATTGGAGACAATCAAAAGTACACTATTTACAAACTGGCACGTTGTGCGAATTTTACGTCTTGTGTTTGGAATATTTGTTTTGGTGCAGGCAGTAACAATGCGCGATGCCCTTGCTGGCATGATCTCGGCTATTTTTTTATTTCAGGCATTGACGAATACAGGTTGCTGCGGAGCAAGTGGGTGCACTATGACACCCACGTCTATCAATAAGAACCAAAAAATAGAAGAGGTAGATTACGAAGAAATAAAATCCTCTTTAAAAAACTAGTTATTCTAACGTAACCTATTGAATCCATGCGTGGTGCTTGATGCCTAGTCGAGTGCATTAATCATCGTTATGACTACCAATAACTAAAACAGGTACATCTTCGTGGTTTACCAGATCTTCAGCCACGCTGTGTGAAAGAATAAATCCCGTTTTATCATATTTTGTTATCGCGATCATCTCGGCATCTGTCTTTTCCAAAAATTGATGAACGCCCCATTCTTCATCGTTTACTTCAATACTACTTTGGGTAGTCGATAAGTCTGGGTAGGGTAGGGCCAGTTCTTTTACCACTTTGTCGATTAACGCCTGATCTCCCGGTCTTTCTATGAAATTGATAACGAGAATATGTACAGTGGCTTTCCACAACCTGGCAAGGCCGGCTACCATGTCAAATGCGTCAAGCACATTGCCTTGAAGGGTAGTGGCGAAAACGATACCTTTCACCGAAAACGATTTTGTTGGCAAGTTCTTAATAACCAGCACGGGAACGGAAGATTTGCGAACGACCCGTTGAGTATTGCTTCCAATTACCAACTCCCGAATTCCAGTTGCACCATGGGAGCCCATTACGACAAAGTCAATGTTCAGAGGTTTGATGTACTGTTCTATTTGTTCATTCCCTTTATCAAAAACCAAGAGGGGAGTAGCCATGACACCTGCTTTGGAGGCCGCAACTACTAAAGCATTGAGCTTGTCTTGCGCGTGCCCCTTCTGCACATTGTTGCCTTTCACCTTAGCAATGTTCGGCACATGAAGGGATTCATCGGGACTGGGCATGATGTGTAAAAAATGAATGCTCGCCTTGACCTGCGAAGCGATTTGCAATGCGACTGTCGTGGCGTTTTGAGCGCATTCAGAAAAATCCGTTGGCACTAAAATGTTTTTCATAAAGTAACTGAGTTACTGGTGAGTACTACTTTTTCGATTTTATGGTGTATGTCCAAACCGGGCACTTTACATGATTGACAACACTTTCGGTAATGCTGCCGGAAACAAAGTGGGAAAGTCCCTTGCGGCCATGGGTGGCCATGGCTAACATATCGGCCTTCACTTCATTTGTAAACGCTATGATTCCGTCCGGCTCATAGCGGTCATTGCGAATATTTAGGGTATAGTTGCGAAACTTAAAGTGTGATGCATACTCTTTTAGCTCATTGTCACGCACAAAGTTGAAAGGTGTATTTAAGAACAGGATATGCAATTTGGCTTTGAAGAATGCTTGCACGACCATCAGTTTCTTGATAAAATCGGTTTGATTTAGTTCTAAAGAGGTAGGGAATACGATATTCTTAATCTTTGAAACCGGAATAGCTTTGCGAATAGCGAATACAGGGACTTTCGAGAATCGAACGATCTTTTCAGTATTGGATCCTACAAAAAACTCTTGCAGCCCGGAGGCCCCATGGGTTCCCATGACGACCAAATCCGGCTTCTTCTCTTCTATGAAGTCGCGGATCATCATAGAGGCAGGTCCGTGAACGACAAAAAATTTAACTTTTTTATACCCCTTACCAAATTTCTGCTGCAATCTGTCAAAGCTCTTCTTGGCATCTTTTTCCAATTCCTTGCTCATCCCCAGGTTAAATGCATAGGTGGGCATTCCAAACGAGGCTTCATAAGCTATTGGTATATCAATCACCTTTACTACCAATACAGATCCCTTGCTTTTTATTGCAAGGTCAATGGCAAATTTGAAGGCCTCAATGGCGGGCTCAGAGAAATCGCATGGCACTATTATCTTTTTCATATCTTGGTTTGGGTAATGGAGTTAACGGTTCGATCAAATTAAAGGTGAAGTTACAACTTCTTTATTGCATTTCTTAAACTTTTGTAGTTGCTGCTTATTTCTGTCTTGATATCATCATAGGCTGCGGCTGGCAAGGCTTTTAACTTCTTTGCTTTCTTTCGAAAAGATTCGATAGACTTTCTCACGATATCCATTTCCGACCGGAAGCCTTCTTTGATTTCAAACTTCTTGATGCCAAATTTCAAGCGTAGGATCTCTAGTTTGAGCAAGAATTTTTCGATCTCATGACCAAAATAGCCCTTCACTTCCATTTTATGCAGCAACGATTTGATTTCCTCCTCCAGGGCAATGGTGGCAGCGATCAGTGTCTTTATCTGCGAATCAAATGACTCCTTTGATTGCACCTTGCCGACTTGAAGTTGTAACTCCACCGCCTCAAATTTCATTTTCAGTACCAGTGGAATCGGTTGATCCAAAGCAGACTGAACAGATTTTTTCAAGTTGCTTATACCCCTGACGAATTCCTTTTTTACCTCTTCCAATTTTTCTTTGGCTTCTGATTTGCCCAGCGACAGTTGAAGAGCCAGTTCATCAATCTCTTGCTGGGCTAGCAGTAATCCTTCCGCCATTTTTTCCAGAAGGGGTGTTTTGATTTTAGTTTCGTTGGTTTCCATAAACAATGTCATTTGATTTGATACCGTGATTCGTCAATCACAAAACTCAACACGGGTAATTTGGATTGAAATAGTACGCTTTCTGTAACTCCTACCAGATAGCCCGCTTTTTGCTTTCGTAGATGAGTAGCCATCGAAATTATTTGAGCATTCCTTTTCTTCGCACAAGTCAATATTCCCTCATCTTTCTCGGCACTGTTTTGTATTACATGGTGAAACTTGACTCGCTTTTGAACAATGGTAAACTGTTTCATTCTTGCTTCCATGGTAGTATCGTCAATGAAATGCCCTGCCGTGTTTACATAGGCTAAATCGATGTTTGCACCCACATCGCTGGCAAGGTTTTTAATAGTATTTATCATTGGGCGTACATCTTCATCAAAGTTTGAGGCAAATAGAATTTTTTTAATTGCACCAAAAGTGTAATTCTTCTTAACGCCTAAGACAGGGCTGTGCGCCATTCGAATCACTTTCTGCGCGGTCGAGCCAATGTACTTGAGCTCGGTATCTCCGGCTCCATGAACTCCCATTACGATTAAATCTATTTTGTTCTTTTTTGCGAATAGTACAATTTGTTCAAAGGGCACCCCACCGTAAACATGTGTAAATACGTTACGATCTTTAAATACTGCCTGTTTGGAAAACTTTTCCAACTTTATTCTCGCTTCTACCAGCGCCACTTCCAATGCTGGATACTTTTGTTGTGTCGAAACGGCTAATTTGTGCCACCCTACGGGAATTTTGGCCAGATGCAGGAGATGAATATTACCACCTGTTTTTCGAGCAATTGTCACTGCTGCTTTGGCTGCGCTGGAGGAGTAGGGCGAAAAGTCGATGGGAACAAGAATGTTTTTCATAGCTATTTATTTTAGATAGTTGAGTTCGTTAGACATGTTCTGCTGACTCGTTTGCTGATACTAAGCTAACCCTGTCTGTCCGGTTGAAGAACCTCGGTCATCATTACTCCGCATGATTTTCATCATGCTTTTTCGCGAGATAGAGTTATTGGAACAGGAGAAAAATCTGTTCTGCAATTGATCTAAGTCATGCTATAATGTTAGATTCTCTATTACCTTTCTAAGCCAGATCGGCTGTAGATTGGAAAATGAAAAAGTTAAGTTCTTATGCTAACAAACGCTTTAAAGCCCTCATCGATAGCTTACATAGTTATCATCAAATTGATGAACCGGAGGTGCTTCATTCTTTAAGGGTTGAACTGAAGAAAATCAAATCAATTCTCAATCTATTGCAATACGGGTTACCAAATTTTAGAGGCCATAAACATTATATTCCTTTTCGAACGATTTTTAGAAGAGCCGGAGAGATTCGTCAACCAGAAGTTATTTACAAGCTGCTTTTACAAAATCAAATTGAAGGAATTACAGATTCACAAATTCCAAATGCTGACCAGGAAGAACGCTTACTCTCGGCATTTAAGAATGACGTGCCAATGTTTATAGCAACAGTGACTGCTAAAAGAAGTAAATTGAAGGAGTACATAAAAAATCTTACTGAAAAAAAGGCTGGAAAATACCTAACAAAAAGAAGGCGACAGGTAAAACGTCTGCTTTTCCCTGTTTTCGAACCAGATGCACTTCATAAGACGCGAAAAATTATCAAAGAGATTATTTTTCTCGACTGGGTAGATAAGGACAAGCCGTCAGTTACTTTTCTTAAGAAGATAGAGAATAGAATTGGTCAATGGCACGATAAACAAGTCTTGTTGAAGATTTTGAACAGTACTCAATATAAAGATCAATCTGCTATTCTGATAGCCAGTTGCCAGGAAGATTTGGTGAATCTAAAAATGGCTATCCAAGCGCACTATGGCAAAGGGAAAATTTGAAGAGCATTGTCCGCAGAAAATATTATTAAGCATTATCTGAATGGATTCGATCACACATGTTGCATTAGGTGGATTACTAGGCGAGGCTATTGTAGGAAAGCAACTTGGCAAGAGAGCATTGGTATGGGGTGCAATTGCTCAGTCAATACCGGATATTGATTTTCTTGCATCTTTTTTTGTAGATGCTTCGCACAATCTACTTGCGCACAGAGGGTTTACTCATTCATTCTTTTTTGCATTGATCATTACTCCAGCGTTGGCATGGCTAACCTCATTCCTGTATCGCGAGGAGGGGATTGGTTATCGGAAATGGCTTGCTTTTTTTGGACTTCAAATTGTGATACATCTGCTGATTGACTCTTTGAATGCCTATGGTGTAGGGTGGTTAGTACCATTTTCTGCGCAACGGTTTTCTTTTAACGTGCTCTTTGTGGCGGATCCGTTTTACTCGATTGGTTTGGGTATTTCTTTCTTAGCATTGCTTGTTATCCCTTTAAAAAGCAAATACCGTGTTAAGTGGGCATTTGTCGGTTTGGTTTTATCGTCTGGTTACCTGTTTTACACGTTTACCAACAAGTATGGAATTAACAACGATGTGCAACGAATCATTAAACAGCAACATCTTGCCTCTGTTCGCTACTTTTCCACACCCACGCCCTTGAATAATTGGTTATGGTACATAGTAGTAGAGGAGAAGAATGGCTACCAAATTGGCTATCGCTCGGTTTTCGATCAAAAGGACTCCACATTGTTTCATTACTTCTCAAAAAATGATTCATTGCTGCAGCCTATTCGCTCGCGCGAAGACGTGAAGCAGTTAGTTCAATTTTCCCAAGGTTACTATACGGTCAGTCAGCGCTCGGACGCGTTGGTTTTTAGTGAGCTTCGCTTTGGCCAACAGGCTGGTTGGTATGACCCACAAGCGAAATTTGTCTTCGAGTATGATTTGACGCATGCTGATAAAAATCAACTTGCCGTGCAGCGAGGTCGTTTTGCCAAGTGGAATGCGGCTAGTATAAATGCTCTGATAGAGCGTATCAAAGGAAATTAAAAAAGCGAATTCACTGCGAGGATCCGCCCCTGTTTGATCTTCAAAGAAATTAGAAAATGGACTGGATGTTTAGTAGCGTCAATTCTTCCTCTATTTTTCACATAGTTTAGCAGCATCGGGAATGGCTTGGTTCGCTGTTTCTGATAACTCGGCATATCAAAGTATTTTTTATGTTTATTTTTCTAAAAAAGTATTTTGTTTTTTACGGATGCAAGATTCTTTTGATCGCTAGAGTTTCAAATCTAGTTGGCGTCAAAGCCTAAGTTGCGTTTTCTCTTAATGAAGAATACTATCTAAAAGTTACCCGTCAGTATAATTTTTAGCCATCAATTTTTCTGGGCAAAATGGATGATCTTAGTCACTCAGAAAGTGAGAGGAATAGTTGCCTCCTATTGCTTAATGATTCTCCCGTCTTCCATCTCAATGGTACGGTGTGTATTTTTGGCAAACTCCTGATCATGGGTAACTACCAGCAAGGTTTGTTTGTTTTCTTCTGCCAGTTTCTTAAAAATATCAAAAACCACCAGACTATTTTTCTTATCCAAATTCCCGGTGGGTTCATCGCACATCACGATACTGGGGCTGTTGATCAGGGCACGGGCGATGGCTACGCGTTGCTTTTCCCCGCCAGAGAGTTGGTCGGCTTTTTTGGCTGCCAGCGACTGAATGCCTAAGGTATTCAACCTATCCATAGCGAGATCCTTCACTTCAACTTCTGAATGAATCCCTAGCTTGAGACCAGGAAGCATTACATTTTCTAATACAGTAAATTCATTTAGTAAATAGTGAAACTGAAAAACAAAACCAATACTCTCGTTGCGTACTCTGGCCAGTTGCTTTTCGGTTCTTCCCCTCATTGCCTGTCCACCAATGTACAAATCACCCTCATAGTCGGTATCCATGGTAGAGAGTATATAGAGCAAGGTAGATTTACCGCATCCTGACTTACCGGTAACTGAAACAAACTCACCTTTTTTAATGATCAAGGAAACATCTTTTAACACCGGAATGGTGACCGGGTCATGAAAACTCTTGTTGATGTGCTCGGCTTGTAGTACAATGCTTTCGTCCATACTATTTGCCGCGAATGATTATAACAGGATCTACTTTACTGGCTTTACGAGAAGGTGCCCAGCCAGCCAGATAGGTTGTCACCAAAGAAAAAATAGAAGCAATCAGATAAAAAGCGGGATTGTAATTGATAGGATAAGTTCTAATCGTAGGTAGTGAAGGAGTATTGAACGGAATTTGATCAATGAACATAGACAGCAGAAAACCAAAGAACAGCCCCAACAAACCACCAAAAAAGCCAATGCTTATGGCAATGACTAGAAAGATTCTATTTACATCCAGACCAGAGAAGCCGATGGCTTTTAAGATGGCGATCGAATCCATTTTTTCATAGATCATCATATTCAGAATATTGTAAATTCCAAAACCCGCTACAATCAACAACACAATTCCAACGGAGTAGGAGATCAACGATCGCACCGATGAACCGGTTTCAAATTGCGAGTTGGCCGTCTGAATATCTTCCGCATCTGCGTTGAATAATTTCGCAAACTCTTTGGCAACCGTTGGTGCTTGGTTGATATCCACCATTTTTAATTGAATATCAGTAACGTAGTCACTTGGTTTGCCAAGTATCTTTTGAGTAGTACCGATAGAAGCATAACTCTGCACTTTATCTAGCTCTTGCAATCCGGATTGAAAAAAGCCAACTACTTTGAGTGAGAACTGCTGTTGTTTGGCCGTGGTTACCAGTACTACATCGCCAATATTGGCCAGCAGTTTGGCGGCCAACCCTTTCCCTAAGATAATGCTGTTCGACACATTTTCTATATCGAGGGGGTTTCCTTGCGTGACGTAGTCGTTGAAATGAAACAAGCTGCTTTCTTCCCGTGCATCGATGCCGTTGACTACGCCTGTAATGTCGATGGACCCATCATTAAAGAAAACTTGTGCAGTGATTTTGGGTGCCACGCCTGTTACCCGATTGTCTTTTCGTAAGGCCTGCATGATCGCCTGACTATTATATATTTCTTGTCGGCTACTACCCGATTTTATGGATCTTATAAAATTATAACTGCCTTTGTAGTCTTTTGACTGGTTGATGGGTTGATCCAGACTAGGTTTGATCTCATTAAATAACCGGATGTGAGCTGTACGATTTAAGATGAGCCCATCGAGCAAATCATTTAAACCTGTCATGAAACTCAGTAGCGTGATAAACATAGTGATACTGAAGGTTACACCGATAGCAGCAACTAACGTTTGCTTCCAGCGTGCCAATAAAAGTGCTTTGGCAATGCGTATGATTAGGTGGGCGTTCATGGATTAGGCTTATAGATCACATCGGAAGCAGATAATCCATTGAGGATTTCCACTTTCTGGTAGTCCCTTAAGCCAATGGTTACCCTACGCTTTTCATTTTTATTTACCAACACCACAGAATCTCCAATCAGGTAATTTCTTGGAATCGTGAGGGCTTTCTCTTTGGTATTAATAACTATGTTGGCTTCCACCGATAGATTAGGGTAGAGTATGGCGGGCTTGGAGATAAATTTTGCGTTTACGGTAAAGGAGCGAGATTGTTCGTTCATGAGTGGCTCGATCGTGGTTACGATTGCTTCAAAGACTTGTCCTTTATAGCTGTCCATCGTAAAAAGTACCTTTTGTCCTTCTTGCAAACGCACAATATCAAATTCATCCACTTTCATTTCCAAGATAAAATCAGAGGCATCGCCCAGAATGGCTACGGGGTTTAAGGTGTTGACAAATTCTCCTTTCTCCTTCAAGATTTTATACACTTTCCCATCTGCATCGGCCTTTACAATGTAATCCCCAGCCAGGGCGTTGCTAATTCTTAAATTGTTTTTTGCCTGATCAGAAGCAAATTCCAATTGCTTTTTTAAATCGCGATAGTTTAATAGTGATACTTCATAGCTGGTGACCGAGTTTTTATAAGCCAACTCGCGTTGTTCTAATTCAACCATACTGCCTACTCCTTGTTTCCTTAAATTTGCCTGCCTTACAAAAAGCAATGAATCATTTTTTAGTTTGCTATACGCAAGATCACTGTTTACTTTGGCAGCTTTTAGTTTATCCGCATTTGACCTAATGTCTGTATAATCGGAAGCCAACTTGGCATTCGACATGTTTAATTTAGATGGCTCATTTAATAGTTTGAACAAAGGAGTGCCCTTTTTTACCAGATCTCCTTCCGTTACCAATATCTCCTGGATAAGTCCGTTTACGGTAGAGTAGACCTGATATTGGTTTTTGCTTTTGACGGTACCTGAGGCATATACTGATTCAGAGATATTGACAACTGAAGGAGACGTTACTTCTGTCTTTTTGTTGCAGGAGAAAGTAGTTAGAAACAGCAGCGTGAGCAAGAAATACCTCATACGGATTGTTAGTAGAACTACCAAAATAGGAAAAATTATCTGCGTTTCGGAGGAAACTCTTTTAGAATTTCGTAGACGGCTTCTGCAATTTCCTTTTCTGTAAGTTGGAGATTCCTATTGTTCAAAACTTCGGTGGCCCATCCTCTCCAAATCAGGTTGTTATTTTTGGCGTCCATCAAATCGATGATAAGCGTGCCTTCTTGGTATTGATAAACATACATTTGGCTGCGCGTCCAGTAAGGGCTATAGTAGTAGCCATATGGTGCTGGACTTACAGACGAACGATTCTCAACGATAATGTGATAGTGCACGCGAAAATCCGGATTCTCTTCATCGAAAGGTATTCCCTTTGCCTGAAACTGCAATTCGACAGCTTTTCTGATTCTTTTGTCGGTGAGCTCGTTATAAAGCAATGGATTATTTTTTGATTCAATTTCTTTCTCAGGGAGCCATGCATACGTTTTATAAATGACTAAGTTAACGTCTCGGTCGTAGTCTGAGCGAACACTAATTTGATTGCTGCAATTGATTTCGAACAGTAAAAAACTTGCTGCTACTACTATCATAAGTTTCGTTTTCATACTATTATACTCTAAAGAAATTGATAAACACGTTTACATATCTCCCTCAAGAAATTTGTTTTGAACTCTGTTCGCAGAATCACTGCTGACGAACCAGATTGGTCTAACGACCTTTTGCGTTCAAAGATAGCTCTCTTAATATCCACGAGGCTATGAGCAACGTTTGCTTCAATGATGATTTTCATCACTCGCCAAGAATAGATGATTTCGTTTTCTGTAAATCTTGGAAGCGATGATGTTTATCGCCCTTTCTAACAGATAAACTGAGTGCTCCTGCTTCTTTACTCCAGAACATTGCTTTGGCTGAGAAGGGCAGCCTCTGCAATGATTTGCTCAACTCGGTCGGGTGAAAAACCGAGTTCTTTAAATAGCTTTTTATTGAAAGGAACGTCACGGCACAGCACTAGCCCTGCCTCCATGATGGGTACTCTTTCTTTCTGCGATAATGATTGAAGGCACGTGATTGGATAGAGGCCTGCTTGATCAATCATTTCTCTGATCCCGTTACCGTTCGGGTAGTCCCAACCTAGTAGATTTAATTTTGAACATAGGGCATAGGCGATGGCATCTGTGGAAAATCGTGTGTTTGTTGCAATCCAACCCTCATTCGTTTTATTTACAGTATTCTCACTAACGTCCCTGAATCTGGAATGAACGTACAAAGGGATTTTTACATCGCAAATGGTTCCCTGCAAATTATGATACTTGCATTCAAAGAGCTTTTGAATTCCCTCTCTTTCAGCTAGAATATCAATCTCGTGGTTCACGCATCGCCCTTTAAGGATTAAATTGAGTTGAACGATGTGACCTTGGTATTTCAATATCTCGCTTATATACTTCTCGAAAGGATATCCGGAAGGCCCCAATTCCATGATAGCTGTTTTTAGTTTGTATTTAGAGGCTGCCGGCTTATGCTTTTTCTTTAGTAGGTTAAAGGCTAATTGATAGATCTTTTTGGTGGTCATGCCTTCCTGCAAATGATCTTCTACTTCTTGTATCACCGCTTTTATGATTGCTTCGCTCGCACCCGATCGCTGTAATGATTTTCGTAACTTAATAGCGGAAAACCAAGCCTTTTCACCGGATGCTTTGACGATTTGAATTTTTGATTTCATGACTAAATTTCCTTTTGACCCTCCAATTTAACAATAAAAAAAGAGGACGAGACTTTTCGCTCTTTGCCGTGAGGAATATCACGCTTAATAATGATTTATGTCACAAATATTTTCGGGTATTTTGCTCAATTTACCGATGCAATTAAAGCCGAATCACATGAAAAAAATATTATGTCCAGTAGATTTCTCAGATGTTTCAGCAAATGGCATGGAGTATGCATCGCATTTGGCAAAGGCACTTAAGGCGAGCCTTACTTTGCTTTACGTTCGGACCTCCATTTGGCCGGAAGCTGTGCTGCTAAAGCAGGAATCGAGTAAAAGCAATGAAGAAATTCAATCTAGCCTGTCGCTATTCAGAACAGAAGTTCAAAACGAGTTTGGAATTGATTGCAACTATCACATTGCAACTACAACCGATACGTTAGAAGACACAGTTGCTTCCGTTGCCAAGCAATATGATTTGGTTGTAATGGGAACGAATGGAGCCGATAACACCTATCAGTATTTTTTTGGCAGCAATACCTATCAATTGATTGAGCAATCTGATTGCCCGATTGTTGTTGTGCCCCAGGGATGTACCTATCGGCCAATAGACCTGATTGTCTATGGGTATGATCCGGATACAAATCCCATCTTTTTAATAGATCAACTAAAGAAACTAGCCGCTCCATTGAATAGCGAACTCAAGGTTCTCCACATTGCAGATGACAAACCATCCGCAGAAGTAAAACGGAGGATGGAAATACTTCGAGATGCCGTTAAAGTACGTGAATCCAGAAATCTGACGTGGAGTTTTGATTTTCAATATTCTGGAGATGTGTGGTGGGCACTAGATCAATACATGAAGAACAATAACGCTAGCGTGTTGGCTCTTTCATTCCATCAGCGATCGTTGATAGAAATGCTCTTCAGTGAAAATGTGATCAAAAAGGTAGCGATGGTTGCAGATTATCCGTTGTATGTTTTTTGGAAGTAGTAAAAAATCGTACAAATGGAGTTTATAGATTATTACAAGATACTAGAATTAGCGAAAAGCGCTACTGATGCTGATATTAAAAAGGCGTATCGCAGGTTAGCCAGAAAGTATCATCCCGATTTGAATCCAAATGATGCTGCCGCCAAACTGAACTTCCAACAAGTCAACGAGGCAAATGAAGTTTTAAGCGATCCTGAGAAACGAAAAAAGTATGATGAGCACGGCAGGGATTGGAAGCATGCCGATGAGGCAAAGCGTTACCAACAGCAAAGGGGTGCTAAAAATAGGCAGAGGCCGCAATATGCAGGGGAAGGGTTCTCAGGAGATTTTGGAGGCGGAGACTTTTCTGATTTTTTCGAATCCATGTTTGGAGGCCAGTCGAGTCGAAGGGGAGCGCAGGTAAAATTTAGAGGTCAAGACATTACGGCTGAGCTTCATCTGAATTTGAAAGATGTCTACAACTCGCAAAAGCACGCATTAAATGTAAATGGAAAAAACATTCGATTGACTATACCTGCGGGTGTGGAACACGGTCAGACCATCAAGATTGTGGGGCATGGTGGAGAAGGGGTAAATGGTGGTCCATCGGGTGATTTGTACATCAGTTTCTCTATTGAAAATACGACAAAGTTTAAACGCGATGGCAATAACCTTCATACGGAGGTGGAACTTGATCTCTATACGGCACTGTTGGGTGGCGAGGTGACGATAGATACATTTGACGGCCAAGCAAAGCTGGTCGTGAAACCGGAAACTCAAACTGGCCAAAAAGTCAAACTCAAAGGAAAAGGTTTTCCTGTTTACAAAAAGGACAATGAATTTGGAGATCTGTTTGTCACCTGGCAGATCAAAATCCCTTCCGGCCTCACCGAAAAGGAAAAAGAATTATTCCGGCAACTTCAAAAACTGAGAGGTAATGGAAAATAGACAGTTAATTCCGGTAGCAGACTTCTGTGATCATTATCACATAGAGTTTTCGTTTGTTCGCTCATTGCATGACTTTGGCTTGGTGGAGTTTACGACCGTCAAAGAAGTCCAATACCTTAGAGCGGAGGACCTCACAGAATTGGAAAAAATGGCGCGCCTTCACTATGAGCTAGATATCAATATGGAGGGGATAGATGCGATCAAGCATATTCTTCAGCGAATGGATAAATTACAGCAAGAACTGAATTCCCTAAAAAGCCGACTTAATCTATATGAGCGTTCGGAATAACGCCTAATCCACAGGCGGTTGTTAGAAAACTTGGTCTATTTAAGTTTGAATGGCTGTTCTATTCAAAGTCGTCATCCTCCAGCTGTTGATCGGCTGAAGCAGTTGCTTGGTTGTGGAGTTTAGCTTTGTGTTTTTTGAGTTGACTTTCTAAACTTCGACAGACCTCTTGCGCTGCAGTTTCAAAGCTTTCTGCGAGTTCTTTTGCAAACAGATCATTGCCTGGGATGACCAGGATAGCCTCTACCAGAAAGTTGTTGCGCTTGGCGCTCTTTTCCTTTTTTAACAAAATATTACACCGCTCAATACGATCAAATTGGCGTTCCAGTCGCTCAAATTTTTCTTCTATTAACTTTTGTGTTTCCGGATTCAACTTGTGAATATGCGGAGATTGAATGTGGAATTTCATGATTGCGATAGTTTAGGGATTTTTGAGGACTCACCATTTAGAACAAAGCATCAATGCTTAACAAAATAGTTTTTTACATACGCATGCTGTTGCTTTTCAGTCATTTTCTCGGCTGACTGCATTTTTATAGTAATATGTTTCAGTTGCTTATCTTCAAGTAGCGAATTATACAGTTCTACTTTTGCATTGGTGGGGCCAAAGATTACTACATCGCTGTATTCTTTGATTACATCACCCAATTGGTGATAATAGTCTGATTGCAGAGCTTGTTCTTTGCTGTGCATGTGATCTTCCCCTTTTCGCATGATCGCCTCCCTTACGGCTGGAGTAAATTTCGAAGCAATCGTCTTTGTCGATATAGGATCGGGCGTAAACTCCATCAAGTGGGCACTTGCATGATCGATCCAAATACCAAGTTTTTTAACGGTTTTCATAATTCATGTGTTTATAAGTTGACAAACCAATTCTCCTTAGGGCTTATCGCGAATAATTGTTTTGCTTTTGTAAGTCTGCCTTTAAATGGGGTGGTTCCAATTGGAGAACTAAGCGCTAGGGCAAAATCTGATCTTACATGAAATCCGCCTCTTGGTATTGCCTCCACAACAGCATCTTGATCTCGTCCTTTATACCTGATCAACTTCTCTGCTAAGAGGTGTGCAGCATGTTTTCGATCTTGAAACATAACCTTTTTTGTTCAAGTAAAATAAGGAACTACCAGGCCACCAAACCATGATAGGTGTTGTTCACCGTCATGATAAATATCAAGATCTCATTATTTTCGTTTTTTCGATGCTTTTGAAATAGAATCTTCTTTTGCTTTTTTTATTTCCTTCTCCTGCTTTTTAAAATACCCCCGGAAAAGGAAATTGTGCTTCATCGCCTCCATGTTTTCATTAAATCGATCAGTGCCAAATTCAATATTTTTCATGCTTTTTTTCAAGTCCTTGGCGAAAGCGGTATCGCTGATTAGCACACCAGTTGCTCCCTGTCCTTTTTTCAATTGTTCAGTCACTATGCGAATATCGCTGGTCAGTTCTACAGCCTTTGTAGTAGCTTGTTGGAGTTGCTGAATACTATTCTGAAGTCTTTTTGTGGAGGCAGTATCATTCAATAAAACGCCCGCAACTCCTTTTCCATTTTTTATATCCTGAATGAGAAAATTGAGATCCCTCGAAAAAGCGGCTGTGTTATCGGTTGTTGCCCGAATGTTCGAAATGGACAGTTTGACATTTTGAGCGACTGAAGTATCCATCAGAAGGCTCCATAGTGAGTTACTACTTTTCAATTTTTGAGTGATTCGTTTTAGGTCTGTTGTTATTAGGTACAGATTTTGGTTGGTCAAATCCAGGGTTCGTAGCATCTCATCCGTTTCCACCGGTTTGATAGAAGTCAACATATCTCCTTCTTCTACGATCTCGCTAGATCCACCAGAAGTATTTGAGATATTCACTAGTTTATTTCCCATGAGTCCATCTGTTCCAACGGTGGCAATTGAATTTTTTTTGATAAATGGGTGAATATTATTTTTAATCGCCATCGTCACCTTCACGGTGGTGTCACTAATGATTTCTACTTTTTTGATCGTTCCTACATCTATTCCGGAGAAGCGAACATTGTTGCCTTTCATGAGTCCATTAACATTGTAAAAGGTGGCTTTAACTTCGAACGTCTGGTCGAAAAGGTTTTGGTTGCTGCCAATTAAATAAAGTGTAAAAAGTAGAAATGCCAAACCTATCATGACAAAAATTCCTAGTTGCACATTGCTGGAGGTGGTATTCTTCATAGTATTATTTTAATCAAAGAACAGTTTTACTTTTGGATCTATACTCTTTCTTAAATCGGCATAAGTGCCTGTTGCGTAGCAAACACCATCAATGAGCATAACAACCCTGTCTGCAGCCATGCTCACACACAGCAAGTCGTGAGAGATTATCACGGACGAAGTTTGGTACTTCTTCTGAATGTCAATCATCAGTTGGATGATTTCTTTTCCGGTGATTGGGTCCAATCCCGTAGTTGGCTCATCATATAGAATTATTTCCGGCTTTAGAATAAGTGTACGTGCAAGCGCTATTCGTTTTCGCATACCTCCAGAGAGCTCGATAGGCATCATGTCAACGGTATGCTCTAAGCCTACATTATGTAACGCCTCCAATACTAGTTCGTCAGTCTTAACGCGACTCATGTCTTTCTTGAGCCAATGTCTGCGCAATGGGAATACCAAATTTTCTCGAACCGTCATTGAATCGTACAAGGCATTGCTTTGAAAGAGAAAACCAATTTTCATCCGTAAGCGATCAAGGTCTTCATGCTCGAGGGCGAGAACATCCTCACCAAAAATGGTAATTGAGCCTACTTCCGGTTTCATTAATCCAATAATGCATTTGATAAGTACGGATTTCCCAGATCCTGATTTTCCTAACACGACAAGATTTTCGCCTTTATATAATTCCAAATTGAAATGATTGAGTACATGATTAGTTCCAAATGATTTACATAAGTCCCGAATCACTAAAACAGCTTCACGTACCACAGCGTTTTCCATATCCACTAGGTTAAGCCCAAGAGATCTGTTATTTGGACAGCAATTAAATCAATTAAGAAAATGGTTAATGAAGACACGACAACGGCTGAGTTAGCTGAGTTGCCTACACCTTCCGTTCCCTTTTGGGAGTTGTATCCTTTATAGCAGCCAATCACCCCAATAGCAAAACCAAAAAAGAAGGTTTTAATCAAAGAGGGGATAAAGTCACTGTAACTAATTGCTTGAAAGACTTGACTCCAGTATAAACTCC
Source organism: Cytophagales bacterium (assembly GCA_020402945.1). Classification (GTDB taxonomy): domain Bacteria; phylum Bacteroidota; class Bacteroidia; order Cytophagales; family Cyclobacteriaceae; genus ELB16-189. The sequence continues at coordinate 85,604 of JADBYQ010000036.1, forward strand.
AACTCACTATACCTTTAATGTTCGCCCCCAAGTAGGCACCGTAGAGTGCAATGGCATTCGACCAAAGAGATAGAATAGGCAACATAAGCGTAGCGGCCAATATTCGTGTTACAACCAGAAACTTGAATGGGTTAGTTCCGGAAACTTCCATGGCATCTATCTGCTCTGTGACTTTCATTGATCCGAGTTCAGCGCCAATGCTGGAGCCAATTTTTCCGGCAGCGATTAGTGCGGTAATCATGGGTGCGATTTCCCGAACTAGTGAAACAGACACCATACGTGGCAGCCACGATTCAGCTCCAAATTCTACCAAAGTCGGTCGAGATTGGATTGTTAATACTAAGCCCATAATGAACGCGGTGATTCCAACTAAAGGCAAGGACTTGTAACCAATGAAAAAGGCTTGTCTCACCAGTTCGCCAAATTCATAACGCGGTTTAAATCCTTCTTTAAAAAAACGAGCAGCAAAACGACTAATATCCCCCGTCTCCTCAAAAAAACGCTGCAGATAGTTTGGGATTTTCATTGTGTGATCAAATAAGCAACATTCTCTTTAAGCCGAAACCATAGAGTTCTTTTAGTCAAAAAAAAACAACTTTGTCAACTTGCGCTTTTATTTAATCAAATCTTACAAAAAGGAGTCTGTGAAATAATGACTATCATCATAGTATTTTTTGACAGTTGTCAGCACGGAAGGATGACATCAATTTGAGTAGCCACCTGTCCTGACCCGATCTGTTTTGTAAAACACCTTGTCCTTTCCTGATTTTATCCTTACTTTTTCATCCAATCCATTAAACTAAACCCATGGTAAGAATCATTCCCTTCCTTTTGCTACTATCCATCGGGGCAACCGCTCAATCACTGCCCTCCAATTACTTTCAAGACCTTCGCTATCGTCTCATTGGACCTTTTCGAGCAGGTCGCACCGTAGGCGCTGTGGGAATTCCAACACAGCCCAACGTGTTTTACATGGGTGTGAATAATGGAGGAGTTTGGAAAACGGTTGATTTTGGCCGTACATGGAAACCTATTTTCGACAAAGAGTCAACCGGCTCCATTGGTGACATTGCAGTTTCACCCTCCCATCCAAATGTCGTGTATGTGGGTACTGGCGAGGGACTTCATCGCCCTGACTTAGCTACCGGAGACGGAATGTTTAAATCAACAGATGGTGGAAACACATGGAAACATATTGGATTAAATGATGCCCAGCAAATAGGTCGTGTAGTAGTGCATCCTACCAACCCGGAAATTGTTTTCGCGGCAGTCTTGGGTCATCCCTATGGCGCAAATGAAATGCGTGGTGTGTACAGAACCAAAGATGGTGGGGCAAGTTGGGAAAGGGTTTTGTATATCAATCATAATACGGGTGCTATACAAGTTGAATTTGACCCGAACAATCCTGAGATCCTATTTGCCGATCTGTGGGAACATCGCGAAGGCCCCTGGGAGAATGCCTCTTTCTCAGGAACAAACAGTGGTCTGCATAAATCAACGGATGGAGGAACAACCTGGCGAAAGCTGACAGTTGGCTTGCCTACTGCTGCTGAAGGTTTGGGAAGAATTGGTTTTGGGATTTCCTACAGCAACCCGAAAAGAATGTTCGCCACTGTAGATGCGCGAGAGCAAGGCGGAGTTTATAGAAGCGATGATGCCGGTGAAAGCTGGAAATTGGTAAGCACCGAACGCAGAGTGTGGGGACGTGGAAGTGATTTCGCAGAGATTCGCGTGCATCCGAAAAATCCTGATGTAGTATATGCTGCCAATACTGCGTCTTATCGTTCTACAGATGGAGGAATCACCTGGACGTCATTCAAAGGCGCGCCTGGCGGTGATGACTACCACCGCATCTGGATCAATCCATTGCAACCAGATATTATGATTTTCGCAGCCGATCAAGGGGCTACCATTACAGTGAACGGAGGAAAGACCTGGAGTTCGTGGTACAATCAACCCACGGCACAATTGTACCATGTGTCAACAGACAATCAATTTCCCTATTGGGTGTATGGTGGTCAGCAAGAGAGTGGCGCAATAGGAACTGCGAGCCGTGGCAATGGAGGGCAGATTTCTTTTCGCGATTGGATGGGTGCAGGTGCTGATGAATATGCCTATGTGGCACCTGATCCAATGAATTCAGATATCATTTATGGTGGAAGAGTAACACGCTTCAACAAGAAGACAGGGCAGACACAAAATGTAGCACCAGAAGCATTGCGCTCTGGTCAATACAGAATGCTTCGCACCTTGCCGTTACTTTTTCATCCCGCTGACCAAACGATGTTGCTGTTCGCTACCAATGTAATTTGGAAAACACATTCAGGGGGAGATCAATGGGAAATAATCAGCCCCGATTTGACAAGAAAACAACCTGAGGTACCCGCCAGCATTGGCGATTTCAAAACAGAAAGTTTGAATACGATGAAGCTGCGAGCTGTTATTTATTCCGTTTCAGGATCACCGCTGGATAAAAATATCATTTGGGCCGGAACAGATGATGGCTTGGTACACGTAACGCTGGATGGAGGCAAGAATTGGAAAGATGTAACACCGTCTTCACTTACATCGTGGGATAAAATTTCTCAATTTGATGCCAGTCATTTCGATACGAAGACGGCTTTCTTTTCAGTGAACGCATTTCGCAAAGATGATTTGCGGCCGCACGTTTATAAAACTAACGATGGAGGCGCTACATGGAAAGAAATTGTAAATGGAATCCCAGCTAACGGATCTGTCAACGTGGTGCGCGAAGACCCGAAACAAAAAGGGTTATTGTTTGCAGGCACGGAAAGAGAAGTGTTTTTCTCTATTGATGAAGGAGAAAATTGGCAATCGCTTAGAAAAAACATGCCGGCTACTTCCATTCGTGATTTAGTCATTCATGAAGACGATTTGGTGATTGGTACACATGGACGATCAATTTGGATTCTAGATAACATCAGCCCTCTTCGAAATCTCGCCAATGCTTTTGCAGCTAAGAACGCCTACTTATTTCCTCCGACTCTGGCCACCCGAGTTCGCAACAACATGTTTTCTGATACACCACTTCCCCCAGAAGAACCTGCCGGACAAAATCCACCCGATGGTGCTACTATTGACTATTGGCTAGCGGCTAACGCCAGTGTGGTGCGTATTGAAATTGCTGGGTTAGATGGTGCAGTCATGAGAGTGCTTTCGAGTAAGGATCAGCCAGAGCCAATAGATACCCTTTCGATTCCGCATCCTACGTATTGGATAAGACCTAACCAATCATTTTCCACTCAACCCGGTCATCATCGAATCGTTTGGGATTTACGTCATGATCCACCAAAAGGAGCAGACCGACAATTTGCAATAGCCGCTGTATACCACAATACGCCAAGCGGTCCGGTGGGACCTTACTTCCTGCCTGGCAAATATAAAGTCAGACTGGTAGTGGATGGTACAATCGCACAAGAACAGGAAATCCAGATCAGGCTGGATCCTCGAGTGACTTTTTCAAATGACGATCTGGTTTTGCAATCCCTTCATTCAATGATGTGTTATAAATCTTATAATGAGTTGCTAGCGTTGAGAAATGAGATTGATCTGAAATTGTCTAATCCAAAAGCGAAATGGGCGAAAGGAAAAAAAGAACTCCTTATTGCACTTCGCGGAGAAGGCCGCCCCGAAAATCCGGATGTGATGTATGGAAGTATTTCTGACACATCCATTGAGAAAGAGACGATCGTGGCACTTCAGGAAAAACTATTGTACCTGATGGCTGTTTTGCAAAGTGCGGAGGCTAAGCCAACGGCTGCACAGGTTCAAGCAGTAACCAAACTGACAATTGCAGCTATAGAACTAAAGAAAAGAGCAGAAATAGTGAAATGAAATTATTTATCTTTATCAAAACAAAAAATTATGCCAACCTATCAGCTTAAAATCAACGGCAAGAGTCTTCAGACAGAAACGGATTCGGATACACCGCTTTTATGGGTATTGCGAGATAGTTTAGGATTAGTAGGAACAAAATACGGTTGTGGCATCGCACAATGTGGTGCTTGCACCGTTCACCTAAATGGAGTGGCTGTTCGTTCTTGTTCATTGCCTGTCTCAGCAGTGGGTAATAAAGCGGTAACGACCATTGAAGGGCTCTCCGAAAAAGGTGATCACCCTGTACAACAAGCATGGAATGAAGTTGATGTGGCACAATGTGGCTATTGCCAGGCCGGGCAAATCATGACAGCTGCAGCCTTGCTTGGCAAGAAAACAAAGCCAACAGATCAGGAAATAGAAACCGCCATGAACGGAAATATTTGCCGTTGCTGTACCTATTACCGCATTCATGAAGCAGTGGTGCTAGCCTCAACTAAAATCTCAAAATAATCACGATATGGAAACAATAGCTAAGACCAACAGACGTGATTTTTTAAAATTAGGACTTGCCACCGGAGGTGGATTGATACTCGGCTTCCATTGGAATACTTCCTCCGCATCTTCCTTCGAAGTCGTAAACCCTGTTCTTTTAGATAATATTAATTTCAATAGTTATCTCTCTATTTCTTCGGATGATGTAATTACTATTTTTTCTCCCAATCCTGAACTAGGTCAAAACATCAAAACGTCTTTTCCGATGATAGTAGCGGAGGAGTTGGATGCCGATTGGACAAGAGTGAAAGTAGTGCAGGCAATGTTGGACACAAAAAAATACGAACGTCAATTGACGGGTGGGAGTGGAGCTATTCCACATTCTTGGGAGCGCCTTCGCAAAGCAGGCGCTACTGCTCGACAGATGTTAATCGAAGTGGCAGCAAAAAAATGGAACGTTTCAGTAGCCACCATCACAACTGACACAGGGCTCGTCATTCATGCGGAAAGCGGCAAGAAAGTAACGTTTGGATCTCTAGCTACAGAAGCCGCGACCATCCCTGTACCTACGGAGGTAAAACTGAAAGACAAAAAAGATTTTAAGATCATCGGCCAGCCATTACGCAATGTCGATAATCAGGACATGATTACCGGTAAACCTCTGTACGGAATTGATTTTTATCGGGAGGGAATGCTGATCGCAATGATCCAGCGCCCCAAGTCTTTTGGGATGAAAATTAAATCAGTAGACGCTAGTGCAGCCAAAGCAAGTGCCGGAATTATTGATGTAGTTACATTCAAGAATAACGTGGCGGTAGTTGGCAAATCAACTTGGCAAGTAAATAAAGCGCGCAAGCTGTTGAAGATTGAATATGAGGTTGACGGAAAAATTGAAAGTACAGAGGATCATGACAAGCTCTTCAAAGAATTATTGGAAAGCAAGGAGGCAACAGTAAGACGGAAAGATGGCGATGTGGATGCTGCCTTTGCAAATGCTTCCAAAGTGATTTCAAGAGAGTATCAGTGCCCTTTTCTGCCACACAACCCTATGGAGCCAATGAATTTCTTTGCTCATGTAAGGCCCGATGGAGTAGAATTAGTAGGCCCTTCACAAACACCGGATATGGCACGTAACGAAGTAGCTAAATTGTTGGGTATTGCACCAGATAAAGTTACGTTGGAATTGACCCGATTAGGAGGTGGTTTTGGAAGACGTTTGAAGGCCGATTTTGTCTTAGAAGCTGCAGAGCTATCGAGTATCATGAAAGCTCCTGTGAAAGTAATCTGGACGCGCGAAGATGACATGGGTGGTGGAAGCTATCGCCCAGCCGTGCGTTATCGTTTTCAAGCAGCATTGGATGTTAACGGAAATCTGATTGGATATAAACTTCGTGGTGTGGGCATTAATGCAGGTAACTCAACTCGTGAAGATAACTTCCCTGCAGGTGCTGTCGATAATTTGCTGATTGATTCTGTAGAACATAAATCAGCAATTACTACTGGTGCGTGGCGTGCACCTATTACTAATTTTCTCGCTTTCGCAGAACAATCTTTTCTGGATGAAGTAGCCACAGAAGCGAAACAAGACCCCATTCAGTTTCGATTGAATTTGTTGGAGAAAGCTAAGAGAGCACCGGTAGGGGCGATTAAGTACGACATTGACCGAACGAAAGTCGTGATTGAGTTAGCTGCCGAGAAATCGGGTTGGGGAGAGAAAAAAAATGTAGCTCAAGGATTTAGTGTATACTTTTCTCATCGATCATATGTTGCACAAGTGGCAGAAGTTGAGATAGTAAAAGGCAAGCCCGTTGTGAAGAAAATCTTTGCTGCTGCTGATTGTGGAGTGGTGGTCAATTTAAGCGGAGCCAATCAACAAGTACGCGGTGGAATCGTAGATGGTATGGGGCATGCTTTTTTTGGAAACCTAACGTTTAAAGATGGTGCCTCTGAGCAGGTGAATTTTAATAATTACAAGCTAATTAGATACAATGAAGTGCCTGAAATAGATGTTCATTTTGTGAATAATGGAATTGATCCAACCGGACTAGGTGAGCCCGCACTTCCACCGACTGGTGGAGCCATCGCGAACGCACTTTACAAGGCAACCGGTAAGCGACTATACAATCAGCCATTTAGTAAACAGGACGCTTTGACTGGAGTAAATTTGAATCCAAAGGGCTAATACCGGATGGATTTGTTACAGGTAAAAGCAGTTAGTAAGCAACGAGACGAACGATTTGCAGTAAAGAACATTACTTTTTCTCAATCTCGCCTCCAACGAATCGCGATTGCCGGTGAAACCGGAAGTGGAAAGACTACTTTGTTAAAAATTATTGCAGGGCTTGAGCAAGCAAGTAGCGGAGATGTTTTTTTTGAAAACACGAAAGTAGATGGACCCGAAGAGACACTTGTGGCAGGTCACCCATCTATTGCTTTCTTGCCACAGTATTTCGAGTTGCCCAAATTTCTACGCGTAGAGCAAGTGCTTTCTTATGCAAGTCACGTTAGTGCTGGCGAAGCGAATCGATTGTTTAAGCTATGCCAAATCGAGGCTCTCTTAAAAAGAAAAACTAAGGAATTGTCAGGAGGGGAGAGGCAGCGGATTGCGTTGTGTCGATTGCTAATCGGACAACCCTCGTTGTTGCTCCTCGATGAACCTTTCTCCAACCTCGATATGTCGTTGAAGAGTAAATTGAAAGATGTTATTCAGAACATCTCGAGAAAACTAAAAATCACTTGCCTTCTCGTTTCGCATGATCCTGACGACACGCTTTCTTGGGCCGAAGAGATCATTGTGTTGAAAGAAGGAAAAGTGGTGCAAAAAGGAACGCCAGAAGAAATTTATCGTGAGCCGGTGAACACTTACGTGGCTGGGCTATTTGGGAAGTTTCTTCGATTAACTGATCAACAACAAAAATCACTAGGTTATCGGAAGAGAAAAATTGTAAGACCAGAAGATTTCAAGTTTGTTAAAGAGAATCGGTACAGTTTGGGAGGAACTGTGCAAGAGATAGCTTTTTTAGGGAATGGTTTTGAAGTGAAAGTATTGGTAGGAAAGAACATGGTAAGTATAAAAACAACGAGAAAGTTAAAACTCGCCCAACCTGTTTTTATTGGGCTAAAAGGCAGGTTTTAGTAGTACCGAGATTGAGCTATCTTTTGGTTGCTCTTTTGTTCTTGGCTCTAGCACTTATTAGGTAATGGGCTCTAATTTGATTAGCTTGCCGTGTTTTTTAGGGAAAATCATTCTGATTCTGTGCTGCGGTAGTACTACTACAGCTACCTCTTCTAATCATTTGAACTGAAAATACATTGTTTGAGACAACTTTGTCTTCAAAATGCGTGTTACACTAAAGTAAGGTTAGTGGGGACGTAAAAAGTAAACAAATAGAATATGCAAAAAGCAACATTCGATCGAAGTCAAAATTCATTTTTTATTGCCTTGAAGGCGAAGGTAGATCGTTATTTTTCTGAGAATAAACTGGATCAGGCTGGTAATAACCGATTGTATATCAAAGGGGTAATACAAGTATTATCTGCTATAGGTCTTTATGTGTCGGTTGTATTTTTCAATCTTCCGCTTGCTGTATCAATTGCGCTAGCAGTATTATTAGGGTTAAACATGGCATTGCTTGGTTTTAACATCATGCATGAGGGAGGGCATCAGAGCTTTTCAAAATACAAATGGGTAAATAGCGTTGCGGCTTACTTTTTGAATTTACTGGGCGGCAGTACCTATTTCTGGAAAGTAAAACACAATGTGAATCATCACACATTTACAAATATCGAGGGTGTTGACTCTGATATTAGCGTAGAACCATTCATGCGGTTACATCCCAATCAGCCGTTGCGGAAAATGCATAGATATCAGCATCTCTATTGGTTTATATTGTATGGAGTTTCTTACATGGCATGGATTTTCTATGATGATTTTGTAAAATACTTTACACGAAAGATAGCCCCTCACATGGATCCTAAATCCTTGTCCTTGAGAGAACAAATAATATTTTGGGCTACAAAGCTTTCTTACGTGGTGATTTACCTCGTATTACCCATTGTGATGTTGGGCTGGTTGAAGGCTCTTGTTGGATACTTTATTGTGACATTCGTCTGCGGACTCTTTATTGCCATCGTCTTCCAGCTGGCGCATGTGGTTGAGGCGACCACATATCCTGACCAAAAAGAGATAGAAAAGGAGTGGGCAGTTCATCAAGTGAGCACGACCTCAAATTTTGCAACGCAGAGTAGGTTTCTTTTTTGGTTGCTGGGTGGGTTGAATTTTCAAGTCGAGCACCATTTGTTTCCACGCATCAGCCACATTCACTATCCACAAATCAGTAAACTGGTAAAAGAAACCTGTGAAGAGTTTAATATAACCTATAACGAGTACACATCCATGTCAAAGGCGTTTTTATCGCACTTGCTGCATTTGCGCAGAATGGGCATGGCTTACTAAATTTTCAATTTCAATTATTACATGAGACAATTAAAGATTGTTAAGCAAATTACCAATCGCGAAAATCAATCGCTGGATAAGTACTTGACAGAGATCGCAAAAGTAGATTTAATAACGGCAGAGCAAGAGGTTGATTTAGCACGAAGAATTCGTGCCGGAGATCAGATGGCTTTGGAAAAATTAGCGAAAGCGAATTTGCGTTTTGTTGTTTCTGTAGCGAAACAGTATCAAAACAACGGCATGTCGCTGGGTGATTTAATTAATGAGGGCAACGTAGGTCTTATAAAAGCTGCGGGCCGTTTTGATGAGACACGTGGTTTTAAATTTATTTCCTATGCGGTATGGTGGATTCGTCAGTCCATTATGCAGGCGCTGGCAGAGCAATCACGAATTGTCCGTTTGCCTTTAAATCGAGTGTCTTCGCTAAACAAGATATCAAGAGCGTTTTCGGAGTTGGAGCAGAAGTTTCAGCGAGAACCCACACACGAAGAACTATCAACGAAACTGGATATAGGCATCGAAGAGATTGAAATCAATCAGCGTATCTCCGGCAGGCAGGTTTCAATGAATGCACCTTTTGTACAGGGTGAAGACAACAGTTTGCTGGATGTTCTCGAAAACGATGGAGAGGACAAACCTGATCAGGGATTGATGGAGGGTTCGTTGATCAAAGAGGTTCAGCGTGCGTTATCTACCCTTTCCGATCGTGAAGCAGATGTGATTTCTCTTTATTTTGGGCTGAACGGAAAACATCCTCTGACATTGGAAGAGATTGGACAAACGTTCAGTCTTACTCCAGAGCGTGTTCGCCAGATCAAAGAGAAAGCGACAGTTAAACTCCGTCAGAATGGACGAAGTAGGTTGCTAAAATCTTATTTAGGTTAGTAAACCTTATTTTGATTCTTCCGGTACAGTAGAAGCTACGGGCGTTTTCCGAACAACCTTCAAAAGGAAGTTTTTATCAAGGCTTAGTTCGTAGGTGGCTTCCTTCATCAATTGCATTGCTTTTGTTGATTGTTGCAAGATCTGCAAAAGATCATGTGCGATAATTGAACCTTTAATATTATTGACCGCTTTACCGTTGGCTGCCTCAAGAACGAAGCTATACCCGGATTTTACCTTTTGACCCATCGCCTTGAATTCATGGCCATACAACTTGTATTGTTGTGGTTCCTGCTCAGCAGCGCTCATTAACTTTAAAATCACAGGTCGATACTTATTCCAAATGGGCGAGTAGGGGTTGTAATCCACGGTAGGTTTTTAATTGGTAATAATTTGGTAAAGATAGTCAATTCCCTTGGAAGGCAATTTTAAAAATAGTTCAACCGAGTGGCGATTTTGTCACACCAGCTCCGCCTTCTTTTTATCTAGAGAATCCCACACCAAACTGCTGGCACCTAGAGCCTGGTTCTGCATTCGCTACGAAGATTCTGTGAACGAAAGATGCCTGTGGGCAGGCGCATGGGAAATAGCTTGATAAGAAGTGAAGGTGCCAAAAGATCACAGGGGAACCCAACTCAAACAAAAGGACTAAAAGAAAAGGGGCTTTTCGCCCCTGTCATTATGTTAAGTTCCATTATTCAGCTTAGCCGCATTTTTGCCGCGGGATGATTTTCTAATATTGCTTTAGCGCGAGCCACCCGCCATCTCATATTAATCTGAGTGTTTGCCGAACTTAGACGCCACAACCGTGAGCTTCCGCTCGCTCATATCCCGGAGTTTTTTCTCCGTTTCGTTTACCTTGTTCAATTTAGAGTCTGCCTCGCTGAATGACATCTCGTCACTGCCATATCAAAGTGGCTGCCCTGCCTTTTTGTGCGTGCCCATAAGATTTGGGTTTTAGTTTATTATCTAGCACGCGTTAACTGTTTTCGTGGCGATACATCAATCGATCAAAAAAGCTGGCTTAAAAAAATCAACAAATCAGCCCATATTTTTCACGAACAAACCCGAAAAACACCGGTTGCGTATTTCAGGAATTACCATTATCTTTATTCTACTAAGCAATCAACACAAATAGTAAAATGAGGTTCTTGGATTCGATTTTTAAGAGCGTCCACCCAATTCCTTTATGGATGGCAGTGTGGCCTTTTATTCTGCCGATGTTTTGTTGTTTTGGCCAATCGGTAGAACCTTTGACTGGGCGGGCGGTCATTGATCTGCCGTTAGGTAATTTGCAAGTGGGTGATATCAACATCCCCATCGGCATTAGCCACCAAGGGGGGTCGCTGAAGGTAATGGATGGAGAAGGGGATGTGGGTGCAGGCTGGAGGTTGGTAGCCGGTGGAATGGTATCGCGTGAAGTTCGTGGGCTGCCGGACGACTTTCTGGATGCCACACGCAGCGGATGGTTGTATAATGGCAATGCACAGGCCATCCAAAATTTTGTTCCCTCGGCAGATGACGTGCTTAGTACTTGCACCGATGAGCAAGCAGACTTTAACTTCATCAATGGACTTGGGTATTTAAAAGACTCAGAACCCGACATTTATTATTTCCAGGCACCCGGCATCTCTGGAAAGTTCATACTTGGAACAGACCGTACGGCAAAGCTTCTCACTTATCAAGACCTATCAATCACAATGATTCGACCAAATGGTACATTTATTACTGGTTTTGTAATTAAGACAAATAAGGGGTTTACTTATTCATTTGATGCTGCCGAGATGTCTGAACGGAAATCGGCTACCTATAGGAATTTATCTTCGGCTGTGGACTACTTTACTTCCAATCATTTATACTATTCAACTCCGGTGCGGTATGCTGTTTCTTGGGGATTAAGTAAGATTGCTTCGACAGCCAGCAGCTTGCAAGCCGCTTTTACCTATTCTAGCCAAGCACCCAGCAGTGGTGCTTCGTATTACACGCGGATAAATATCGATGCTAGCGGCAGTCCGGTGGTTGATACACTTTACTATTTGACTGACAAAGTGGAAACTCAGAAACTCTCTGAGATTACACTTCAATCCTTCAAAGCCACTTTCGGTGTAGGCGATGGGCGATACTACAACATAACGTTTACAGAGAGCGAAACAGGTGACAACAAAAAAATTGACTTTATCTATCAGGTTATTCAATCTACCCAGCTGTCCTCTAACCGAGCCTATCATAATTTTTTGACGCAGATTCGAGAAATAAACCAGGATTGCTTTCCATCGCCAGCTTATCAGTTCAGCTATTATGGAGTCTCTTTTCCCGATATTGTTGATCCCGAATTCGGTGTAGGAACGACCTCAATGTCTTGGGATACAGGCCAGAACCAAGACCACTATGGCTTTTACAACTCGATAGCTTATAAAAATACCCCCAACATCTTTTTTTATGCAGGCGAAGCAAATGCGAGGCGATTTCGCACTTCCACCCTGCTAGGATTGACGCCCACTATAGAATTGAGCGGCAATAACCGCAGTATCAATCCTGTTTCGATCGCAACGGGTGCCGTTAAGTACATCTACTACCCCACGGGCGGCTATACTCATTTTATTTATGAACCGAATAGTTACTTTGACTCTGATCGAAATGCGGATGTGCTGGGCGGAGGCGTGCGCGTGGCTTCCATTACGACTTTTGGAGAACAAAAGAAGCTAGGTTCTTTCAATGCAAAATTTAACTTGATCCAAACCAGTTATGAGTATAAGCTGACAGATGGTAAGTCTAGCGGGAAGCTTACCTATGCACCTGCGTTTGCCTTTGCCAATGGAACGACTATTGTGCGAAGCAATTTTAACCTTGCTTCAGATTATCCCGAAATTTTGTATTCCCGAACTACGGAAATAATGAATGGCAAGGGCAAGCGCGTAAGTGAATTTAAAATTCCGGGCATGTACCCACAGCTTACCGATGGGATATGGAAGGCTACCATCAGCAAAATTGCCCGACAGCCAAGTGCTGCTTGCGATCCAGGGAACTTTAAAAATGGAGCTTACACGTATCCATTTGCACCAAATACCACGTACGACTATAAACGGGGTCAGTTGGTAAAGCAAATGGAATTTGGCCAAAACGGAGACCTCACCAGCCAACGCAGGTTGGTATATGCCCCCGGTGCGCAAGGCCTTACTACACACAAAGGCCTTCGGTTTGAGCGGATCGGCAATGCTTTTCACTATGGGCTTTATGAAATACTGACTGGTGGCTCGGAGGTAGTAAGCTCAGAAATAGTGACCACTGTAGGTGAGCAAAGCCCAGCCGACTCTTCCGTAGTAACGGTCAATTATCAATACAATGCAAAAAATTTGCTCAAGCAAATAACCCGTACATCGCCCAATGGCACGGTTAATCGAGAGAACTTGCTGTATGCGGGCGACTTCAATTTTACTTCAGCCGTGCCAAGCGATACAGCTGCATTTGCCATTCAACTGCTCAACAATACTTCGCGCCACGCGGAAGTTATTGAGCGTGCGCAGCGGTTGACACTGCCAGGCATGACAGAAAAAGTAACAGGGGCAAACCTGACAGTTTACGCAAACTATACCAGCCTTTCCACTGCTTTAGTATTGCCTTACAAAACATTTTCGTTGTTGGCGGGGGCTGTTTTTACAGATGCCATACGCTTGGGTCAATCGCTTGTGGCCGATGGAGACTATGCAATGGATCAAAAGGTGGAACGCTATAATTCAGTTGGATCTCCAATAGATGTCTCAAACAACCGGAAAAATCGAATGGCCTATCTTAACAGTGGGCAAAGCAATACTGCATTTTTGACGGTAAGCAATGCAAAAGCGAAGCAATTTGTTTTTGTAGGGTTTGATGAGCGTATTAGCGAATCAACCCTTTCTATTGCAAGTGGAGTAAATGAGCCTGTTTACACTACTGGTTGGACTGGCAGTTGGGCTGCACGCCTGATGCCCTCGCACCGACTAATTAGCCTGGCACTCATTCAAAAAGGCAGTGTACGGTATCGCATAAGCTGTTGGGTGAAAGCACCTATGGCAGGCACCCTCACTTTCAAAGCCTTGAATGGAACAACAGAGCAGTCCAGCGTGACAGCGGCTTTTGACGGCAGCAACCAATGGAAGAAAATTACGGCAACCCTCAACATGGCCAATGTATCGCCCAATTTTGCGTTTGAGGTGGCCACCTCTGCCCAAGTTGATGTTGACGATGTGTTGGTATTGCCCGAGCAGGCCTCGGCCACCTTTAGCTTGAGTAAGCCCTTTACCGGTGTGGTGGCACAAACCGATGTTGCGGCAAACAGCACCACGTTTACTTACGATGATCAAAGGAGGCTGCTGGGAACGTATGACCAAAAAAGAAATCTAGTTGCCTATCAAGAATATGCTAACCAAAAAGATGGAGATAATCAATTGAATGCAGTATTTATATCATCCACCGCTACCTATAGCGTGGGTAACACCACCACTTTTACGGCAATTGCATGTGTTAGCAATCTCACGTATACTTGGTCAATAAAACGAGACAATAGCGAGGTGGCCACGGGCCAAGGAGCTTCTATCACCTACACTTTTGCCCAGCCTGGTACGCACACCGTGTTGATGACGGCCTCAAACCCGTTGTATAGCCCAATTAGTTTTGGCAATACAATTTGTGTGGATCCGCGGTTAGTGTTTGATATTGTGGCCCCCAATGGGCTAAATATTTATCGATGTGATGTAAACGGCAACCCAAAGACTTTTAGGGCTATCAATTTACAAGTATCTCCCGGAGGGCAGGTTATATACAGTTGGGCTTATACAAGTGCTTCAGGGCAGTGGTTTGCAATTCTAGATGCAAATGGTGTTCCCATAACTGGCCCACTGGCCTCCGTGGGCATATCTACCTATGCTTACTCTGTTAAGTGTAAGGTTTCCATCAGTTATCCTCCTGATCTGCACTGCCAATCAACAATGGTTACTGAACGCGAAGTAATCACCACTACTGTGTACATAGACAACCGACCTTGTCCATAACCTACTTGAACAATATGAAATACCCTCTTTCATTTTTTTTGTTTGCAGCAAGTTTAGCCGTTTATGGCCAAGACATAGCCGTGGCACGGCTAAGGTGGGTGACCAACGAAGCGATTGATGTAAAGGCCAACCAGCCGTTTGCGTTGGCCTCCTTTTTGACTACCGATAGCAACACTATTACCTGGCAACAGAAGGCAGGCGAAAACGTGCAGAGCTTTAAGGTGGTTTCTAAGAGCGGCACTTGGCGCGATGTTTCCGCAAATGGTTTTTGCGACTTTCGAGCCACGTTTCTAAATGAACCGGAGGAAGTGAGGTTCACCTTTGAAAAGAAAAGCTCCGGCATATGGGTCACTATTTATTTCGCTCCAAATGACTCGAGAGGACTAATTTATAAACTAAAAGTAGCGGAAGTAATAGCCTTGTAATTGACCCTACTATGCGTGTGAAAGCCCTTCCATTCATTTTGTTTTGCTGGCTCGCGCCAGGTTGTCTGTGGGCACAAATCACCCCCACCGCCCCTGTATCAGGCGGTAGCACCGTTGTTTATTCCGTGAACAACGGGATAGTGTATGCGAGACGCAACTGGGTGGTGGTGGGTGGCACCGTGCAGTCCACTTCTTCGGCTGGCACTACTTACACTGCCACGATACTCTGGGCATCTACCTGCACGGGGCTCATAGGCCAATTGAGTTTTCGCAATGCAACCACATTGGTCAACTACTTGGAAGTAACCGTGAACGCCCCCACCGCTGCCACTACATCTGCCAGCCGTTGCGGTGCAGGCTCTGTTACGCTCACGGCCAACCCATCGCCAGCAACTGGCATCATGCAGTGGTACGATGCAGCCATTGGGGGCACTTTGTTGGGCAGCGGCAATAGCTTTGTTACTCCGTCACTGAGTTCAACCACCGTCTACTATGCCGCTTGCTATCTGCCGGCTATAAACTGTGAAGGGCCGCGCATTGCCACTACGGCTACCATCAACTCGTTGCCATCAAACCCATTGCTAGCCCCACAGGGGTCGGCTGCAGTTTCCTGTGGAGAAAACACCTTCAGCTTAACCGCCAAATTTGCAGAGGCCAACACTACTTTTGCGTGGTACACGGTGGCCGCGGGCGGCAGTGCGTTTGCCACTGGCACACCCATGAGCCAAACTATTTCGGCCACTACCACTTATTACTGCGCCAGGCGTAGTGACCTTACTTTTTGCGAGAGCAGCCGCGTGCCTATTACGATTACCATCGAAAGCCCGCCCGTTGCTCATGCAGTGGGCGGGGCCGGCACCTACTGCGGCACAGGCGCGGTTACCTTGGCCAACTCGCAGAGTGGCTATGGCTACCAATTGCTATTGAACGGTGCCAATGCTGGCACAACTGCAACAGGCAACAATTCCTCGCTTACGTGGAACAATTTGACCGCCAGCGGCAACTATACGGTGATGGCCAAAAGCCCACAGGGTCGCTGCACGGTTAACATGAGCGGCTCAGCTGCCATTATTTTGGACCCCACCAGTGTGGGCGGCATCGTGGCCGGCAGCACCACGGTATGCGCACCAGCAGCAGGTGCCGTAACGCTTAGCGGCCAAGTGGGAAATATTTTGCGATGGGAGCAGAATACGGGTGGCGGCTGGACTACCTTGGCTCAAACCAGTGACACCCTAAACTTCACCAACCTGACCGCCACCACCCACTACCGTGCGGTCGTGCAGAGCGGTACGTGCGCGGTGGCCTATTCAACTGTTGCCACGGTAGCGGCCTATGCCTCACCTACGGTAACCGCAACCGGAAATACTATCATTTACGGCAGTCCAAACCCTCAATTGAGCACAGGGGCCTCGGCCAGTTACCAATGGGTGCGCAATGGCACCGACATCGTGGGCGCCACAGGCCAAAGCTACACCGTGCCCAACTTTGGTGCCTATGCTGTGCGCACGCAACCCGCGGCCGGGTTTTATTGTACATCGGCACCTTTTGGAATGGGTGGAGTTGCCACTGCGCAATCTCAACCTGTGAACTTGGTGAGCTCCACCGTTATTTTAAAGGTTGGCATCACCGACCCCTCACAATTGTTTAGCCTGCAGCCACACGAGGTAAAGCAAGTAGTGCAATACCAAGATGGGCTTGGCCGCACCTACCAGACTGTGGCCGTAGCACAAGCGGCCGGTGCCACCCGCGGTGATCTGGTGACCAGCACCGCGTGGGGGCGCAACGGGCTAGTGGACACCACCTTTTTACCTTACGCCACAGCCGTGCCAGACGGGCGCATGCGACCCAATGCCCTGAGAGCGAACAACAGCTACACTCAAAGCGAACAATACCAATTTTACCAAGGCACGGCCAAGGTGGCTGCCAGCCAGCACCCCTTTGCCAAAACCATTTACCGCAACGCGCCCGATGCACGCGTGACCGAGCAAGGCGCGCCCGGGGCCGATTGGCAACCGGGCACCAACCACACCGTGCGCAGCACCCTTACCCTGAACACCGCCAGCTACCCTGTAAAATATTGGAAGCCCGATGGCACTACCACGGGCAACTACCCCGTGCGTTCGGTGAACGTGGCCATTACCCATGACGAAAACGGAAACCAAGTGCGCACCTTTACAGATAGCAGAGGGCTTACCGTGCTGAAACAAGTGCAAGAAGGCACCAGCAACTGGTTGGAGACCTATTCTATTTACGATGAACAGGGCCGCCTGAAATACCAAGTGCCGCCCAAGGCACTGGCCGTGCTGGGCAGTGGCACCGATGTGAAGGTCGCCAACCTGGCCGAGCTGATATACACCTACTCCTACGACTCGCTGAACCGCCTGAAAGAAAAGAAAGTGCCAGGCGCAGCCATGCAGGCACTGGTGTATGACCCGCTGGACCGTGTGGTGCTTACACAAGATGGCAGCCTGAGGGCGCAGGGCATGTGGATGTTCGTGAAGTATGACCAGCGCAACCGCGCGGTGTACAGCGGCCTCTATGCCAGCACCAGCAGCCGCCACCAATTGCAGCAGCAGGCAAGCGGAATCAACTACAACCTCACCCCTTGGTATGAGGTAGAGGCCACAGCTGCCAATACCTACCACGGCTACAGCAACCAAACCTGGCCCACGGCCAACCTTACGGTGATGGCGGTGAGCTATTATGACCACTATGACTTTGACCGCAACGGCACGGCCGACTATACCTATGACAATGCCCACTTGGGCGCCACCCCTGCGCAGGCCAGCACCGACACGTGGGGCAAAGCCACCGGCAGCAAGTGCGCACTGCTGAGCAGCACAGGCGCGGTGACCACCAACTTTCTGGTGAACGTTGTTTTTTATGATGACTATGGCCGCACCCTACAAACGCTGCAAAACAACCCTCTGAACCTGGCCATGCAAGACAAGGCCACAGTGAAATACGATAATGCCCGCAGGGTGGAGCGCACCAAGCAGATCCACAGCGGCCCAACCTCGTTAACGGTTGAACAGAGCTATGCTTATGACCACGCATCGCGCACCACGGCCATCTACCATAGCATCAATGGGGCAGCGCCAACACAGGTTGCTGGTTATACCTACAATGCTTTGGGGCAAGTGGTGGACAAACAACTGCATGTGGTGGGCGGGCTGCCCTTGCAGAGCGTAGACCTGCGCTATAACATACGTGGCTGGCTGCGGTCAGTTAACAATTCACAGTTAGCAGTTAACGGTGATAACGATGACGCCAATGATTATTTTGGCATGGAGCTGCACTACAGCACAGTAGAGAGCGGGCTGGCCAACACCCCCAGCTACAACGGCAACATCTCTGCCGTAAAATGGAAGGGATTGGGAACGGCAGGCGCCAGTGACCAGCGCAGCTACAAGTACACCTACGACATGGCCGACCGCCTGAAGACCGCCACCTTTGCCGCTCACAACGGCACGGCCTGGGCCAAGGAGGCCGGCACGCTGGACGAAAACATGACCTATGATGCCAATGGCAACATGGCCACCTTAGTACGCTACCAAAATAACCGCGGCCTCACGGGCACTACCGTTACCAGTTTACCGATGGCGGTTGACCAATTGACCTACACCTATACCACCAATACCAACCGCCTGCTGAAAGTAGAAGATGCCATGGCCACCACCGTGGGTGTGGGCGATTTTAAAAACGGCAGCACCGCGGCCACCGAATACACCTACAATGCCGATGGCAGCATGGCAAAGGACCTGAACAAGGGCATACAAACCATCACCTATAATATGCTGGGCAAGCCGCAAGTGATAACGTATAGCGGCACGCCTACCAAAACGGTGACCTATACGTATGATGCAACTGGCGCAAAGATAAAAACCGTGGCCGTGGCCAATGGGGTGACCACCACCACCGATTACGTAGGAGGCTTTGTTTATACCAACAATGCGTTGAGTTTCTTCAGCAGCCCAGAGGGACGCGTGGTAAAGAAGGGAAGTACCTTTGAATACGAATATGCGATCACGGATCATCAAGGAAACACCAGGGTGTTGTTTACCAGTGCACCGCAGGCCGCCCAACCCACTGCCTCCAACATGGAGGCAGGTACAAACCCTAATTTTCAAAACTACAATAACATGGTAGGGTTCGATCTATTTGACCACACCGATGCAGGCACCGTATTTCAGTATTCACAGAAGCTGACGGGTGGCAACAATGCCCAAGTGGGTTTGGCAAAAACCTACAATGTGATGGCGGGCGACAAAGTGAAGATTGAACTTTTTGCCAAGTATTTTAATCCACAAAGCACCAGCAGCAATTTGACTGGTTTTGCCACCGCCCTTGCCAGTGCTTTTGGCGTGAGTGCTGCCAGCACGGGCGAAGCACTGAAGGCCTACAACGGATTGAACAACTATGGTGGCCTGGTGGCCGCGGGCACAGCCCATAACGACAACGGCTTTCCAAAACTTTTTGTAAACATACTGCTGTTCGATAAAAACTACGTGCTGATTGATGCCGCCTGGCAGCAGATAGATGGCGGAGAGCAGCCCGTGGGCAACGGCACCAAACTACCGCACGACTTTATGAGTGCAGAGTTAACAGCCCGAGAACCCGGCTTTGCCTATGTGTATTTCTCCAACGAAAGCGCTACCTTGGTAGAAGGTTATTTTGACGATGTGACCATGACCTATACGCCCGGCAATATTTTGCAGTACAACGAGTACTATCCATTCGGTTTGCAAACTGCGAACAGCTGGACGAGGGAGAACACAACAGGAAATAATTTCCTTTTCAATGGCGGGACAGAGTTGAACTCGACAACTGGTGTATACGACTTGCACTACAGGAACTACGACCCTGTATTAGGGCGCATGACCCAGGTGGACCCGGTGGCAGGGAAGTACGCCAGCCTCACACCCTATAACTATGCTTTCAACTCACCGGCCAACCTTAACGACCCTTTGGGCGATGAGCCGCCTTTCTTCAACCGCGAGGCGTGGCGTGGGAACATGAGGGGCGGTGCGGTGTACCCAAGGGGCGGCAGGAACGGCATGGACGATGCCGACTGGGGCAACAGTGGGTCGTTGAGCGCGGGCTCGTTCGGCAGGAGCGTATACGAGGATGCACGTGACGTGCGCAATGGGCAGATGTCATTGGAAGCGTACGCTGGCAAGTACGGCAGCAACCTCACGTTGAGCGACATGGCTCTTACCATGGCTGCCATGACTGGCAACTCGGTGCTGGGGAGCACCATAGGCAGCATGACATACGGGGGTGTTTTCTCCTTCCAGATTAACGGAAAGGACTACGGTGGAAATTTTGTTGTGATAAACGGGAGCGTGCAGAGCCTTGCATTCGCATATTCGCTGCCGACTGATATTGGGGGTTTGGTGGTAAGGGCAGACATCAACACCCTTGTTAACGTTGGTCCCGGGCAAAGCTATCAATCCGCGCTCAACAGTTGGGCGAACAACGCGCGCGGTGCCGACATGGCGGGCATGACGTTAGCAGGAGGTGGGATGGTATTATCAATGACCGAGGACATGTTCAAGGGCGTGGGCACCAACCTGCGGCTGTTGCAGTACCAAGCGTGGGACAATGGCATGGCCAGCAGCTTTGGCAACAGCATCAGCAAGGTGAGCAAAATAACCACGTCACTTCAATTCACTGGGTATGGTTTGGGTGCGTTCAATGCCTATTCGGTTACCCAGCAGTATCTGAATAGCGGAAAAAGTGGATTTAATACTTGGAATCTTATTGTGGAACAAGGCTCGAACGTATATTCAACTTTGGGAGGGGTATATGGGGCAGCATGGGGAGTTGGCTGGGAGTTGGGGAGGGCCGTAACGAATATCCCAGGCTATCAGGCATGGAGGAACAACACATGGCTTCCATTCAGGGAAAAATATCTACGCTACTAGCTTTAAACAAATTATGAAAATACTTGATGTTTTTTATTATTCTTCTTTTTCATTTTATACTCGATTTCTTAAAGAAAGTGAACCTCACTTATCATCAACTTTGGCATTGAGCTTCCTTGAATCACTTATAGTAAATGGAATTTTTGAATGGATTGCAGTGCACTTTTATTGTAAGGATTTAGACAAGTGGATTATGATTTCAATCTTATTGGTAGTTTTAGGTATCAACTATCTATACTATCACTCGACAAGTAGAGCGAGCGACATCCTAAAATCTAAGCCGATTTTTTTCAACAATCACGTACTCACACAGCGGATAACATCTATTTTGGCAATTTTTTCAATCTCACTACTGTTTTGGGGGCCAATATATCTCAAGAATGCACTTGACCAATGCAGGTAACGATCGCTGCTTGGAGCAGCGGCTAAGGACTGAAATAGGCCCCAGGTTACTGTTTTCAGAAAGTTATTTTTAGTCTTAATAGAAGCTCAATATCGAGGTGGAAAAATCAATGGTTGGAATAGAGGTGTAGGGCAAGGCTCTAATGCGTTTTCAACATTATCCGGTCTTTTTGGGGGTAGCTGGGGGTTGTACGGTGCTGCGTGGGGAGTTGGAAAAAGTATGAGAATATTCGATGTCCTCTTCTATAATTATTACCTGCTGGCAAACAGAAATCAGCCTGTTACAAATCCAGCGGTAACTGCGATACTGACGCTAAGTTTTTCTGAATCATTGTTGCTGAATTATTCGATTGATGTTCTCGGGGCGCACCTCCTTTGCAGATTTATAATAGGCAAGTGGGGGATGATTTTGATTTTGGTTGGTGTCTTGTTCATAAACTACTTAATCTACATAAAAGGCGAAAGAGCAAAAGTTATTGTCAAAAATGAACCGAAATTTTTCGATAGCATAATTATCTCAAAGTACCTGACAGTAGCCTTCATTGTGATAACAACCTCATTTCTTTTTTGGGTTGCGGATTATGCAATGCATGTAATTGAGCAATGCCAGTAATGGGGTAGATTTGACAAAAGCAGGAATTGAGGGCACTAACGAATATCCCAAGCTATCAGGCATGGAGTAACAACACTGTTGGCGCGCGTTTGCAACACGATGCCGCTCTGAAACTATTTGTAACCTGTGTGAGGATTTATTCGTGCGGAAAATAATGTTGCCTTTTCCCTTCGCAGCGGAGTCTCCCGCTTCGGGGACTCCGCGTATATCTTTACTCCACGCTTTTTCTAACAATTGCCTTTATCGTTAAATCAATGTCTTTCAATTCGCCACTGTTGGTAACGGGGTAAATACCTTGTTCGCCTGTTAAATAGAATTTTGCGGAGCTATGCAAATAGTGCACGGGGCTTGCAGCCAATCTCCACACACCGCGGCAGGGGTTGTCATGCATATAGTCTAATTTTTGATCGATAAATCTATCGCTACTACATTCCTTCCAATCAAAAGACTGCTCGAATACTTCATGGAGTTTACCTCTTTTTTCATCTCGCTTCTTTACCGCTTGTGCCAACTTGTCAAGTAGTTCAACTTCCTTTTTTTCATTTAATCTTCGAATCATCTCATATGCCATGAACCGCTTTCCATTGCCAATGATTGAATTGATGGACGAATCGGAATTAGAAAATCCAATCAACGCGTGGATGTGGTTGGGCATAATCACATAACCGACTATGTAGTGCCCTTTGCTTTTCAGGTGACCAAACCATTTGTAAGCAATATCATAACCATTGACTATTTCAAAAAGGGGTAACCATTTATGGCATGTGAAAGTGATGAAGTAAACTCCTTCGCTGTTGGGTATCTTTCGTTTGGTACTCATTTTGAGTTTATCCGCTTGGCGTAATCGAAGATATACTTTTTTATTGTTGCCTCAAATTTGCGGAGTCCCCGAAGCGGGAGACTCC